>QZKF01000018.1 GCA_003599455.1 Comamonadaceae bacterium | reverse complement strand
TCTGGCGCTGGTGGTGCTCGCCGCCGCGCTGGCCTGGGCGCCGCCGGTGGGCGGCATCCCGCTCGCGGCCTATGTGTCGGTGGGCCTGCTGCTGGTGGGCGGCATCGCGGCGCTGCCGCTGGCCGTGGGCGCGCTGCTGGACCGCATCGCACCGCACATCGCGCGGCACGCGCTGCCGGTGCTGGCCGTGGAGCGCGCGCGCCGCCTGCGCGAGACCGCCGCCGTGGCCACCAGCGGCGTGGTCGCCAGCCTGGCGCTGTCGGTTGCGCTCACGGTGATGGTGGCGAGCTTCCGCGACTCGGTCACGCAGTGGCTCGACGCGGTGCTGCCCGCGCAGCTCTATGTGCGCAGCGCCGGCGGTGGTGGTGGCGACACCAGCCACCTGCCGGCGGATTTCGTGGCCGCGGTGGCACGCGTCGACGGCGTGGCCCGGGTGGACACGCTGCGCGCCACGCCAGTGCAGCTCGACCCGGTGCGCCCGGCGGTGATGCTGCTGACCCGCCCGCTGAACATGGCGCCCGGCGCGGCGCTCAGCCTGCCGCTGGTGGGCAACCCCCTGCCCGCGCCGGCCCTGCCCGAAGGCGAGCGCGTGGTGAGCGTGTACGTGAGCGAGGCCATGGTGGACCTGTACGGCGCGGCGCCGGGTGGCTGGCTGCCCGGCCTGGCGCAGGCCTTTGCCGGGCCGCAGGTGCGCGGTGTGCGCTTCTTCGTGGCCGGCGTGTGGCGCGACTACGCGCGCCAGCACGGCAGCATCGCGATGGACCGCGCCGACTTCGTGCGCCTGACGGGCGATGCGCGCGTGAACGACCTCGCGCTGCACCTGGCCGACGGTGCCGACGAGAACACGGTGCGCGAGCGCATCCGCGCGCTGGCCGAGGCGCAGGGCGCGGGCGGGTTGATCGAGTTCGCCTCGGTCGGCCAGATCCGCGCCACCTCGCTGCGCATCTTCGACCGCAGCTTCGCCGTCACCGTGTGGCTGCAGGCGGTGGCGATCGGCATCGGCCTGTTCGGCGTGGCGGCGAGTTTCAGCGCCCAGGTGCTGGCGCGGCGGCGCGAGTTCGGCCTGCTCGCGCACCTGGGCCTCACGCGCCGGCAGATCCTGGGCGTGGTCGCGCTCGAAGGCCTGGCCTGGACGCTGCTCGGCGCCCTCGCCGGCCTCGCGCTGGGCCTGGCCGTGAGCCTGGTGCTGGTGCACGTGGTGAACCCGCAGAGCTTTCACTGGACCATGGACCTGGTGCTGCCCTGGGCCCGGCTGCTCGCGCTGTGCGCCGCGGTGGTGGTGGCCGGCACGCTCACCGCCTGGCTCGCCGGCCAGGCGGCCGCGGGCCGCGACGCGGTGCGGGCGGTGAAGGAGGACTGGTGATGAACCCGCTGCACGGCGCGCTGCGCCGCCGCCTGCTGATCGCCTCGGCCGCGGCGCTCGCCGTGCCTCACGCGCAGGCGCAGGCACCCCACCGCCCTGGTGAGGCGCTCAAACCCCGCGCCCTCGTGTTTCCGCGCGACCACGGCACGCACAACGAGACGCGCACCGAGTGGTGGTACCTGACCGGCCACGCGAAGAATGCGCAGGGCCGCGACTTCGGTTTCCAGGTCACCTTCTTCCGCAGCCGGGTCGACGGCACGCAAGACCTGCAGAGCCGGCTCGCCGCCAAGCAGCTGCTGTTCGCGCACGCCGCCATCACCGACGTGCAGGGAGGCACGCTGGTGCACGACCAGCGCATCGCGCGCTGGAACGGCGAGCCCCCGGCCCAGGCCGAACGCGGCGTGTTCGCGAGCGCGCGGGACACGCAGGTGCTGCTGCGCGACTGGCAACTCACGCGCGGTGGCGACGGCGTCTACACCACGCGCGTCGCGGGCGCCGAACTCACCATCGACCTGCGCGCCACGCCCGCGCAGACCTGGCTGCTGCAGGGCGAGGACGGCTTCTCGCGCAAGGGGCCCGATGCAACACAGGCGAGCTTCTACGTGAGCCAGCCGCACCTGGCGGTGCGCGGCACGCTGGGTCTGAAGGGTGAACGTTTCGAGGTGCAGGGCACGGCCTGGCTGGACCACGAGTGGAGCGAAGCGCTGCTGCACCCCGAGGCCGTGGGCTGGGACTGGATCGGCATGAACCTGTTCGACGGCCACAGCCTGACCGCGTTCCAGCTGCGCCGCAAGGACGGCAGCAAGGTCTGGGCCGGTGGATCGTTCCGCGCGTCCGGCAGTGCACAAAGCCCCACCGACATCTACCGCTTCCGGCCCGGCGAGGTGGACTTCAAGCCCCAGCGCTGGTGGACCAGCCCGCTCACGCGCGCGCGCTACCCGGTGGAGTGGGTGGTCCGCACGCCGGCCGACTTCTACACGGTGAAGGCGGTGATCGACCCGCAGGAACTCGACAGCCGCGCGAGCACCGGCACGGTGTACTGGGAGGGTCTGTCAGACCTGATCGACAGCAACGGCCAGCCAGTGGGGCGCGGGTATCTGGAAATGACGGGGTACGCGCAGCGCCTGGTGCTGTGAAGCGAGCGCCAACGGAACGGCTCAAGTCGTGCCACTTGCACAATAATGGAGCACTTCAGCAGCTCACAGAGCGGGCCGCGCCTCACCACCCCTGTAGAGAATACGCATGCACCCACTGATAGAACAGCACCGTGCGCAAATCAAGCAGCTGGCCCGCAACCGGGGCCTGGAAGACGTGCGCGTGTTCGGCTCCATGGCACGCGGCGATGCGACGGGGGGAAGCGATATCGACTTGCTGGTGACGCTGCCGCAAAGCCACAGTGGCCTGGCCCTGTCGGGACTGATGCTCGACGTGCAAGCCCTCACGCACCGCCGCGTTGACGTGCTCACGATGGCCGCACTGCACCCCGAGCTGCGGGAAGCCGTCCTACGCGAAGCCCAGCCTCTGTGATGAAGCGCGGTCCGGCATCCGACCGTGTGCTTCTGTTGCACATTCACGAGTGCCTGCGGCGCATCGCTGAGTACACGCAGGCAAGTCGCTCCACCTTTTTCGAAACCCCACTCGTGCAGGACGCGGTGGTTCGCAACCTGCAAACCCTGGCCGAATCGACACAGCGGCTGAGCGAAACCGCCAAAGCCTCCCAGCCACAAGTGCCCTGGGCTGAAATCGCCGGCTTTCGCAACGTGATCACCCACGGCTACCTTGGGCTTGATCTGGCTGTTGTCTGGAGCGTCGTGGAACAGGATCTGCCGGGCTTGTCTCGCGCCATCGACACGATGCTCGATCAGAAGGGCGACTCGACGAGGCAGCCGTGATCGACCCGCAGGAACTCGACAGCCGCGCGAGCACCGGCACGGTGTACTGGGAGGGTCTGTCAGACCTGATCGACAGCAACGGCCGGCCGGTGGGGCGCGGGTATCTGGAAATGACGGGGTACGCGCAGCGCCTGGTGCTGTAGGGCACCGGCGAGGCGCACCCGTTGACCGCAGCGGGCTGCAAAGCCCGCCGCGGTCGCTGGCTCAGCGTGCCGGAACGACGATGACGGTGCCGGCCGGTGCCACGGTGGTGGCGCCGGTGGATCCGGTGGTGCCGCGCGCGCCGGTGCTGCCGGTAGCGCCCGTGCTGCCCGTGGCGCCGGTGTAACCCGTCGCACCCGTCTCACCGGTGGCGCCAGCGCCGCCCGTGGCGCCGGTGGCGCCCGTGTAGCCCGTCGATCCGGTGGCACCGGTGGCACCCGTGCCGCCCGTGGCGCCGGTGTAGCCGGTGGAACCCGGGCTGCCTCGCGCACCCGTTTCGCCGGCAGGACCCGCAGGGCCCGCAGGCGCGGTGATGCAACCCGCGAGAACGGCCGAGAGAGCGCCGGCCAGCAGCAGTTGTGTGGTTTTCATGAGGATTCCTTTTGATGGACTGACTGGCGCGCCCCGCCCGTGGGCGGGAGGCGCCAGGAATTGATCAGTTTCTGAAGAGAGGGCCAGCATCGGCAGATCAGTCCATCGCTGTGTGGTCGCGGTGGCGATCGGTCGGCCCGCACACCGTGGGTGTGCGTGGCGCGGCGATCGGCTCGCGGCTTCACTGCAGGTTAGGGACGGGCGGCGCACGCGTCGGTGCGCTGGAGAACATTGCGCGGAATCAGCGCTCGCTCAACGCGAGTTGTGCGCCCAGGCCGGCGAACGCGGCCGAGAAGCCGCGGCGCAGCCAGTCCTGCACGCGCGGCGAGTCGATGACCGCCCGGCGGAACGCGTGCGCCAGCAGCGCATAGACCACGAAGACCACGAAGGTCATGGCCATGAAGACACCGCTGAGCAGCAGCAGCTGCGCCAGCGGCGCGGCCGACGCCGGGTCGACGAACTGCGGCAGGAAGGCGAGGAAGAAGATGGTGAGCTTGGGGTTCAGGATGTTGAGCAGGAAGGCCTTGACCGTGAGACTCAGGGCGCTGCGCGGCGCCCCACCCTGCTGCACCACGAAGGCCGAGCGGTCTTTCCAGGTGGCATACGCCAGGTACAGCAGGTAGGCCACGCCCGCGTACTTCAGCAACTGGAACGCCAGCGCGCTGGTGTGCATGACCGCCGCCAGGCCGAGCACCGTGGCCAGCAGGTGGGGCACGATGCCCAGCGTGCAGCCCAGCGAGGCGAAGATGCCGGCGCGGCGGCCCTGCACCAGCCCGGCCGAGACGGTGAAGACCACGCCCGTGCCGGGAATGAGCACGACGATGAGCGAGGTGATCAGGAATTCGAGGGTGATCATGGTGCGGGCTCCGGTGAAGAAGGAGCATGTTGCCACAGCACACCCGGCATCAGGGCGGGACGTCCGGCTGCCACTCACGGAAAAACCGGATGCGCTCCCCATGGTCCGGGTGGCTGGCGATGGCGATGGGCAGCGAGACGCTGCTCTCGTCGTCCGCGCCAGGCCCCTCATCCCGTTTGGACTCTTCGAGCATGCGCTCGAAGAACGTGACCATGACGGTTGGCCGAATGCCGCCCGCGTGCAGCATGCGCGCCGCGTGCGCGTCGGCACGGCGCTCGGCGTCGCGCGAATAGGCCTGCGAGGCCAGTGTCGCGGGCACGGTGGCGAGGAAGCCGCTGGCGTCGCCGAGCACCACGCCCACCAGGGCGCTGACCAGGCTGGCGCGCACCATCAGGTCGAGCCCGTCACGGTGCTGCACATGGCCCAGTTCGTGCGCCAGCACGCCGGTGATGGCGTCGGGCTGGTCGCGCAGCAGCTCCACCAGCTCGTCCGTCATCACGATGTAGCCGCCCGGCAAGGCAAAGGCATTGGGGCCCAGCACGGGCGAGGCATGGAAGGCCAGCTGCCAGCGAGGCGCGTCACCTTGTGGATAGGCGCTGTCGACCACCGAGGCGAAGCGCTCGCGCAGCTCGTCCTGCCGTTGCTGCGGCAAGCCGCTGGGCTGCAGGAACAGGCGATCGAGCTGCTGCAGGCTTTGCTGCCCGATGCGGGTTTCGAGCGACTGCGGCACCTGGTGCGCCAGGGTCTGGCTCAGCCAGGGCACGCCCCAGAGCCAGGCGGCGCTCAGGAACAACACCGAACCGATCAGCGCGATCACGGTCGCGCGCCAGCTCTGCATCCAGCCCACCACCGTGCTGTCGTGCAGGCCGCTGGCCTGCGCCCAAGCATCCCATTCGGCGCCATCGGCATGCTGGATGAGGCCGCCATCGGGCAACTCGGCCTGGCGTTGGCCGTGGGTGCGTCGTTCCGGCCACCGCACCTGGGTCAGCGGGTAACGCCGCTCCCCGTCATCGACCCGCATCACCAGCTCGCCGCTGTCCAGGCGCAGCGTGACCGCGCGCGCCCGCGGCGACTGGCCGTCGAACCACTGCGTGTCGAGCGAGGCGGCTTGGTCCATCACAAGCCCATGTCCATGCCGAAGAAGTCGCCAGCGGCATCGCCCAGCACCCCCTTCTGCGCCTGCTGCGCCCGCGTCAGCCAGCCATCCACCGGGCCGTCCACGTCGATCGACAGCGCTTCGAGCTTGAGGCGCGCGGTGCGCACCTTGGCGAACGGCCAGTACAGGCCCAGCGTGACCACGATCAACAACCAGTTGACCAGGGTGACGCGAAACAGGCTGCGAAAGCGCAGCGCGCTGGAAAAGCGGATCTTGTCGCTGCGCGTCGCTCCCCACAACAGGTTCTGGAAACGCGCGCCGAAGTACGGGGCACTCACGAGGGGAATCAGCAGGTAGATCACGCCCAGCCCGACCGGCACCAGCAGCGAAACCATCGCCCGGCGCTGGCCTTCCGCCAGGTCACTGAACATGCCGCGCGCCAGCACGAACACCACCAGGGCCATCAGCGCGGCGCCCACCACGGCCGCCACCAGGCTGACGCCACCCGCTTTCAGGAACAGCGCGTAGAAACGGCGCGTGCCGGCATGCAGCTGCGTGCGTTCCTGTGCAAAGACATAGCCACCATGCTGGTAGTGCTTGATGCGCGCCATCAGCCAGGGCATGAGGAGCGTGAAGGAGACGATCACACCGCCCAGGACCATCAGGAACCGCCGTGCCACCTCGGGCGCCATGTCCTCGCCCTCCTGCACCTCGGGCAGGAACAGCACAAAAGCCAGCGCCGGCAGGAAAAAGGGCAGCATGCTCAAGTAGGCCCCCTGAAGATCACCGACGAACGCCAGACGCACGCCGCGCCAGCTCGTGTTGCGCAAGCGGAACTGCAGAGACGCCCGCCACAGCGCCGGCCACAGCGCCATGAAGACCAGCAGCGCCATCCACGTGAAACCCGGCAGGAAGTTCGATACGGCCCAGTAGCCCACCCCGAGCAGCAGGATCAGCAGGTAGCCACGGAACATCTTCCAGGGATCGGCGTGGAAGCCCAGCGGATCGCCGCCCACGAGCGTGTTGTTCTGGAAATAGGCGATGCGCCGGGCACGCGCGAACGGTGCGTACAGCGTGAGCGTGACCAGCGTGAGCAGCAGGTTCACGATCCATATGCGGAAGTACTCGCTGCCCGAACCGGTGAACCGGATGTCGAGTGTCTGCACCGGACCGGGTGCGTCTGCCATCGCCACGGTCGGCGCGAAATCGTCCTGTTGTGCCATCTCCATCCTCCCTGAAAGTTGAAAAATTTGGGCGCATCCTAGCACCGCGCCCCGTCAACCACCGTGACCCCCCGGACGTTTGAAACCCGGCACACTCTCGCCATGGCCACCCCCTCCCCCTCCGACCGCCCCAAGGGCACCACCCCCACCTCGCTCGGCGGCCTGCTGCCGTTCATGCGGCCCTACCGCCGGCAGATCGCCCTGGCGGTGCTGTTCCTGGTGCTCGCCGCGGCGGCCACGCTGCTGTTTCCGATAGCGCTCAAGGGTCTGATCGATGGCGGCCTGGTGGCGGGCGAGCGCAGCGCGCAGGCCATGGGCCTGCGCGGGCACTTCCTCGAACTCTTCGGCGTGGCGGTGGCGCTCGGCCTGTTCTCGGCCGCGCGCTTCTACCTGGTGAGCTGGCTGGGCGAGCGCATCACGGCCGACCTGCGCAACGCGGTCTACAGCCATGTGCTGCGGCAGAGCCCGCAGTTCTTCGAGACCACGCAGACCGGCGAAGTGCTTTCGCGCCTGACCACCGACACCACGCTGGTGCAGACGGTGGTGGGTTCATCGCTCTCGCTGGGCCTGCGCAACGGCGTGATGGGCCTGGGCGCGCTGGCCATGCTGGTGTGGACCAACCCCTACGTGATGCTGCAGGTGCTGCTGATCGTGGTGCTGGTCGTGGTGCCGAGCATGTGGTTCGGCCGGCGTGTGCGCAAGCTCTCGCGCGCCAGCCAGGACCGCGTGGCCGACTCCAGCGCGATCGCCGCCGAGGTGCTCAACGCGATTCCGATCGTGCAGAGCTACACCGCCGAAGACCGCGAGGCGCGGCGCTTCAACGACTCGACCGAGAACGCCTTCGTCACCGCGATCCGGCGCACGCGCGCGCGCGCCGGGCTGGTGGCCTTCATCATCATCAGCACCGCGGCACTGCTGCTGTGGGGCCTGTACCAGGGCACGCAGGCGGTGCTGGCGGGCACCATCACCCCGGGGCACCTGGGGCAGACCGTGGTCTACATCATCATCTTCGCGGGCGCGGTGGGCGTGCTCGGCGAGGTGTACGGCGACCTGCTGCGCGCGGCGGGCGCGAGCGAGCGGCTGATGGAGCTGCTCGCGAGCCAGTCGCCGGTGCAGTCGCCCGCGCAGCCGCTGCAGGCGCCCGCGCCCGCCGGTGGCAGCGCGCTGGCGTTCGAGGACATCGGCTTCCACTACCCCTCGCGCCCGGCGCAGGCCGCGCTCAGCGGTTTCACGCTGACGGTGCGGCCGGGGCAGACGGTGGCGCTGGTGGGGCCCAGCGGCGCGGGCAAGACCACGGTGTTCGGCCTGCTGCTGCGCTACTACGACCCGGCCCGGGGCACGATACGGCTGGACGGCGTGCCGATCCACCAGCTTGACCTGCACGAGCTGCGCCACCGCATCGGCATCGTGCCGCAGGACCCGGTGATCTTCTCCAGCAGCGCGATGGAGAACATCCGCTACGGCAAGCCCGGTGCCAGCGACGACGAGGTGCGCGCCGCGGCCGTGGCCGCGTTCGCCGACGAGTTCATCGACCAGCTGCCCGAGGGCTACCACACCTTCCTGGGCGAGCGCGGTGTGCGCCTCTCGGGCGGGCAGCGCCAGCGCATCGCGATCGCGCGCGCCATGCTGAAGAACCCGCCGCTGCTGCTGCTCGACGAGGCCACCAGCGCGCTCGACGCGCAGAGCGAGCGCATGGTGCAGGCCGCGCTCGAGTCGGCGATGAAGGACCGCACCACGCTGGTGATCGCGCACCGCCTGGCCACGGTGCAGCAGGCCGACCTGATCGTGGTGCTGGACCACGGCCGGCTGGTGGAACAGGGCACGCACACCGAGCTGGTGGCGCACGGCGGCGTGTACGCCGGCCTGGCCGCGCTGCAGTTCCAGGCCTGAGCGGGCCGCCGCGTCAGGCCAACTGGCGCAGTTCGCGCAAGGCCACCGACACCGGCGCCAGATCGGGCGCCTGGTTGGCGATGCTCTCGTGCATGGCGTTGACGCGCGCGATCGCCTTGGCGTGGCGTTCCTGCCAGGCGGCCAGCGTCTGCTGGCTCGTCAGCAAGGACAGCACCAGTTGCCCGGCGATGGAATACACGTCGTCGCGCGCGCTGGCGCGGGCCTGCGACTGCCACAGCGAGTCGGTCGGCAGCTGGCCGATGCGCTGGCGCCAGTGGTCCAGGCCCAGCGTGTTCTCGATCGCGAAGTAGGTGCGCGCGGCCTGCTCCAGCGTGCTGCCGGCCTTGGCCGCCACGTCCACCAGATCGAGCACGGGGTACAGGTGATCGAGCACGGTGAGGTCGTCGGCCAGGCGGGCATCCACGCCAGCCTGCACCAGGCGGGCGCTGGCCGCCTTCCACTGCTCGAGGGCCGCGGCGGGCAGCCACTGCTCGACGTGCTCGCGCAGCGTGCGGGCCGCCGGGCGGTACTTCGCGATCAGCGTGGGCAGGTCGCCCTGGCCACGGTGGCGCAGCATCCAGCGGCTGGCGCGCTGCGCGATGGTGGCCAGCTGGGTGAGCAGGCTCAGCTGCAGCTCGGTCGTGACCTTGTTGTCCAGCGCGTCGATCTGGTCCCAGATCGGTTCGAGCGCGAACACCTCGCGCGCCAGCGTGTAGGCGCTGACCACCTCGGCCGCGGTGCACGAGGCTTCATTCGCCAGGAAATTGACGAAGGTCGCGCCGACGCGGTTGACCACGGTGTTGGTCATGAAGGTGGCGATGATCTCGCGCTTGAGCGGGTGCTGCGCGATGAAGTCGCCATGGCGCTCGCCCAGCACCGCGGGGAAGTACATCTTGAGCACGCGGGCGTAGAACGGGTCGTCGGGCAGGCTGCTGGCGCACAGCTCGTCGAACAGGTTCATCTTGGCGTAGGCCATGAGCACGGCGTTTTCCGGGCGGGTCAGGCCACGGCCTTCGCGCTTGCGTTTGGCCAGTTCCTCGTCGGCGGGCAGGAACTCGATGGCGCGCTTGAGCAGGCCGATGTGTTCCAGCCAGCGCATCAGGTTCTGCTGCCCGTCGAGCAGGTACACGGGCCGGGTGGCGGCCAGCTCGATCTGCTGCGTCTGGTAGTAGTTGTCCTGCAGCACCAGGTGGCCGACCTCGTCGGTCATGCTGGCGAGCAGGTCGTTGCGGCTCTCCAGCGTGAGCGCGCCGGCTTCCTGCACGGCGCCCAGCAGGATCTTGATGTTGACCTCGTGGTCGGAGCAGTCCACGCCGGCGGAGTTGTCGATGGCGTCGGTGTAGATCAGGCCGCCGGCCTGGGCGAACTCGATGCGGCCGTTCTGCGTGCAGCCCAGGTTGCCGCCTTCGCCGAACACCTTGCAGCGCAGCTCGTTGCCGTTGACCCGGAAGGCGTCGCCCGCCTTGTCACCCACCTGGGCGTGGCTCTCGAAGCTGGCCTTCACATAGGTGCCGATGCCGCCGTTGTAGAGCAGGTCCACCGGCGCCTTGAGGATGGCGTTGAGCAGCTCGTTGGGCGCCATCTCGGTGGCGTCGGTGCCGATGACGGCACGCGCCTGCGCGCTAAGGGGGATGGACTTGGCGCTGCGCGGGAAGACGCCGCCACCCTCGCTGATGAGGTCCTTGTTGTAGTCGTCCCAGCTCGAGCGCGGCAGCTTGAACAGGCGCTCGCGCTCGGCGTAGCTCGCGGCGCGATCGGGGCTGGGGTCGATGAAGATGTGGCGGTGGTCGAAGGCCAGCACGAGCCGGATCTGGGTGGACAGCAGCATGCCGTTGCCGAACACGTCGCCCGACATGTCGCCGATGCCGGCCACGCTGAAGGGCTGGGTCTGCGTGTCCACGCCCAGGCCGCGGAAGTGGCGCTTGACCGATTCCCAGGCGCCGCGCGCGGTGATGCCCATCTTCTTGTGGTCGTAGCCGACCGAGCCGCCGGAGGCAAACGCGTCGCCCAGCCAGAAGCCGTAGGCCGCGCTCACGCTGTTGGCGATGTCGCTGAAGGTGGCCGTGCCCTTGTCGGCTGCGACCACCAGGTAGGGGTCGTCCTCGTCGTGGCGCACCACGTCGGGCGGTGGCACCACCGCGCCCTGGACCAGGTTGTCGGTGATGTCGAGCAGTCCCGAGAGGAAGGTCTTGTAGCAGGCCACGCCTTCGGCCAGGAAGGCCTCGCGCTCGCTCGCGGGCGGGGCCTTCTTGAGCACGAAGCCGCCCTTGGAGCCCACGGGCACGATCACCGTGTTCTTCACCATCTGCGCCTTCACCAGGCCCAGGATCTCGGTGCGGAAATCCTCGCGCCGGTCGGACCAGCGCAGGCCACCGCGCGCGACCTTGCCGCCGCGCAGGTGCAGACCCTCGACGCGCGGTGAATAGACCCAGATCTCGAACAGCGGCTTGGGTTCGGGCACGTTGGGAATGTCGCGCGGGCTGAGCTTGAAGCTTATGTAGTCCTTGCCGCGCTGGTAGGCGTTGGTGCGCAGCGTGGCCTGGATGGTGCTGAGGAACTGGCGCAGCACGCGGTCTTCCTCCAGGCTGGCCACGTCGGCCAGCAGGGCTTCCAGCGCGCGCACCTGGGCTTCGGTGCGCTCGGCGCGCGCGTCGGCCTTCGCCGGGTCGAAGCGGGTCGCGAACAGCTCGGCCAGGCCCTGCGCGATCGCGGGGTTCTTGTTCAGCGTGTCCTCGATGTAGCTCTGGCTGAAGGCAAAACCCAGTTGCTTGAAGTAGCGCACGTAGGCGCGCAGCACGGCAATGGCACGGGCATCGAGCTCGGTGGAGAGCACCAGGCGGTTCAGCGCATCGCTCTCCACTTCCTGGCGCCAGACCGCCTGGAACAGTTCCTCGAAGCGGAACTTGAGGCGCTCAACGTCCAGCGGCTGGGCGAACTGCAGGCCCCAGTCGTGGATCCAGTAGCCCGGCGCGGCCAGGTGGTAGGGGTGCTCGTCGAGCACGCGCGCGCCCATGGACTCCATCACCGGCATGGCGTCCGACAGGGTGATCTTCTGCGTGGCGTAGGTCTTGAAGCGCACCTGCCCCTGGCGGTTGTAGAGCTTGAGCGCGAGCGGCTGCTGTTCGCCCAGGCCGCTGAGCACGGCCGCGTCGCTGGCGGCGGTGTCGGCGTCGAAGTGCTCGCGGTAGGCGGTGGGGAATGCGGCCACCAGGGCCTCCAGGCCACTGGCGCTGCGGCCGCTCTGGGCCAGCAGCACGGCGTTCACGCCGTCGACCCAGCGCTTGCAGGCCTGGGCCACACGGGCTTCGAGTGCGGCCAGGTCCACCTGCGCGGGCAGCTTGTCCTTGGCGCGCACGATGTAGTGGATGCGCGCGAGCGCGCTGTCGGTGAGCATGGGTGTGAATTCGATCGACGCCGCATCGAAGGCCTCGGTGAACAGGGCACCGAGCTTCACGCGCAGCTCGGTGGTGTAGACGTCGCGCGGCACGTAGACCAGCAAGGACGCCAGGCGCCCGAAGGCACCGCGGCGCACGAACAGGCGCACGCGCTGGCGTTCCTGCAGGCGCAGGATGCCCATGGCGTGCTGCTCCAGCGTGGCGGCATCGATCTGCAACATCTCGTCGCGCGGGTAGGTTTCCAGGATCGCCTGCAGGGCCTTGTGCGCATGGCTGCCGGTGACCACGCCAGCGCTCGCCATGACCCGCGCCACATGCTGGCGCACCACCGGAATCTGTTCCACCGACGCGGCATAGGCCGCCGAGGTGTAGAGCCCCAGGAACCGGCTTTCGCCCACCAGCTGGCCGGCGGCGTCCAGCCGCTTGACGCTGATGGCGTCGAGCCAGGCGGGGCGGTGCACGGTGGAGCGGCTCATGGCCTTGGTGGACAGCACCAGGTCGGGGTTGGACGCGAACTGGTCCGCGGGCTGGGCCGGCAGCACCCGGGTACCCGGGGCCTTGAGCAGGCCCAGCGCGGTGCCCGGCACGGGCACCAGCACCTTGCCCTTGAGTTCATAGTCTTCGGCCGCCAGGAAGGTGAAGTGGCCCTGTTCGAGCCAGGTCAGGAAGGCCTTGGCTTCGTCGGCCACCGATGCATCCAGCGCGGTGAAGCTGGCGTTGAGCACCTGCACGCGCGAGAGCATGGCGCGCCAGTCCTGCACGGCCAGCCGCACATCCTGCAGGGTGTCTTCGATGGCCTTGCACAGCGCCACGCCCTCCGGGTCGGACGCGAGCCGGTCGCACTCAACGAGGATGCACGAGACCACCTGGCCCTCGCCGCCGCCTTGCTGCGCGGCCCCGGTGATCTGTGCGACATGGCCCGCCGCGTCGCGTGTGACGCGCAACAGCGGGTGGACGATCCAGTGCAGGGTGCGCCCGCTGCGGTTGACCGCCATGCCCACCGAGTCCACCAGGAAGGGCATGTCGGGGTGCACGATCTGCAGCACATGCGTGCCGCTTTCGCGGGGCAGGTCCAGGATCTGCACCCGCACCTCGCCCGCCGCCGATGCGCCCAGCAGGGCCTGGTGCGCGGCGGCCATGGTCTGCAGCAAGGCGGGGTCGCGGCTGCGCATTTCCTCGGGGTCGGCGGCGGCGAAATACAGGTCCTGAAAGCTCGGGTTCATGGTCGGCGTCCGGTCAGATGGGGGGTGTTGGCGGGGGAAGATGTGCGCGATTCTAGGAGCGCTCCCCACCCCGGAACGGCCCCAGACAAGGATTGCATGGACCCATGCCATGCCCTCATGCGCAAAACGCATGATGCGCTTCCCAACCACGCGCGGCCATAAAAAAACCCCGCGCCGCGGGGTTTTGCTGCGGTGCGGCGGTCGCTACTGCAGGGTTTCCTTGATCGCCGGCACCATGGGCAGCGCGATCACGTCGATGCCCTCTTCCATCAGTTCCAGCGCCTCCTGCGGGCTGGCCTGGCCGCGGATCTGGCGGTGCGCCGCCTCGCCATGGTGCATGGCGCGGGCTTCGTCGGCAAAGCGTTCACCCACGTCTTCGGTGTTCGCCACCACCTCGCGCAGCGCCTGCAGCATGCGCGCCTGCAGGCTGGCCAGTTCGGGGTTCATCGCGTGGTTGCTCAGGGCCACGGTGGTCCCGGCGGCGGGCGCTGCTTCCTCACCCCGACCGGTGCGCAGGTTCAGGCGCGGCGCCGAGAGCTTCTTCTCGATCCGCGCGTCGCCGCACAGCGGGCAGCTCACCAGCCCGCGCGCGAGCTGGCTCGCGAAGTCGTCTTCGGAGCCGAACCAGCCTTCGAACTCGTGCTGGTGGGCGCATTGCAGGTTGAGGACCTTCATGGAGCGGATTGTCCCGCATCCGGCGCGGCCTGGCGCGGGCTCCATTCCAGCGCCCACTCGCCGCGTTGCACGTTCTGCAACCACATCGAACCGATCAGGGTCTTGCAGTCGATCACCTCACCACTGAAGCACCAGGCCTGCAGCTCGGCCGGCGTGGCGCTGAACACGTCCAGGTGTTCGCCCTCGTCGAGCTGGCGCTCGCCCGGCGTGAGGCCGCGCGCGAACCAGATGTCGATGATTTCGTCGGAGTACGCGATGGTGGGCGCGAGCCGCCCGGCAAAGGCCCACTCGCGCGCGCGGTAGCCGGTTTCCTCGAGCAGCTCGCGCTGGGCGCAGGCCAGGCTGCCTTCGCCCGCGTCGAGCTTGCCGGCCGGGAACTCGATCATCACGGCCTGCATGGGGTGGCGGAACTGGCGCTCGAGCACCACGCGGCCATCGTCGAGCAGGCCGATCACCATCACCGCGCCCGGGTGCAGCACGTATTCGCGCGTGGCCTCCCGGCCGCCGGGCAGACGCACGGTGTCGCGCACCACGTGCAGGAAATGGCCGCGCAGCAGCTCGGCGCGCGCCAGCGGGGTTTCGCGCAGGTGGCTGTCGTCGTTCATCCGCGGTGGCGGTAGAGGTAGCGGTAGACGAAGCCCGGGAAGGCCAGCGTGATGAAGAGCGCGCCGGTGGTGGCGTAGAACTCCCATCGCTGCGGCGCGATCTGCCCGGCGTACTGCTCCAGCGCCAGGCCGAGCGCGCCGACCAGGAAGTACAGCAGCACGAGCTCGGCCGCGCGCATCCACAGGGTCTTGGGCGCGCGGCGCGGCAGCACCGCGAGCCAGCGGTCGTTGAGGAACGGCAGGTTGGCCGCGACGAAGGCGGCGATCAGCACCAGCCAGACGGAAAAGGTGTGGGTCATGGAACGGTGTGTGAGCCGGCGGCCACCGGCAAGTTCACCGGCACGCCGCCTCAGCGCTCTTCAGGCGAAGAGCTTCGCCACGGCCTGGGCGCACAGCGTCATGAGGCCGCCGGGCACGATGCCCAGCACCAGCACCAGCGCACCGTTGAGCGAGAGCACGGAGCGGGCGTCCAGGCCGGCTTCGATCTCGGCGGTCTGCGTCGGTGCATCGAAGTACATGATCTTGACCAGGCGCAGGTAGTAGAAGGCCCCGATCAGCGACATGATGACCGCGAACACCGCCAGGCCCACGTAGAACGCACCGCTGGAGGCCAGCAGCGCCTGCAGCACCGACAGCTTGGCGTAGAAGCCCACCAGCGGCGGCACACCGGCCAGCGAGAACATGCAGATCGCCATCACGCCGGCGTACAGCGGGCTGCGCTGGTTCAGGCCGGCGAGATCGCTCACGTTTTCCGACTCGAAACCGCTGCGCGAGAGCAGCAGGATCACGCCGAAGGTGCCCAGCGTGGTCAGCACGTAGGTGATCACGTAGAACATGGACGAACCGTAGGCGTTGGCCATGTTGCCGGCATCGCCCTGCACCACCCCGGCCAGCAGGCCGAGCAGCATGAAACCCATCTGCGCGATGGTGGAAAACGCCAGCATGCGCTTGAGGTTGCTCTGCGCGATCGCGGCGAGGTTGCCCACCAGCAGCGACATGACGGCCAGCACCGCCAGCATCTGCTGCCAGTCCACCGCGAGCGGCTGCAGGCCTTCGACCAGCAGGCGGATCACGATCGCGAAGGCCGCCAGCTTGGGCGCGCCGCCGATCATGAGCGTGATGGCCGTGGGCGCGCCGTGGTAGACGTCGGGCACCCACATGTGGAACGGCACCACGCCGAGCTTGAAGGCCAGTCCGGCGACCACGAACACCAGGCCGAGCGTGAGCACCTGGGCCGAACCCTTGAGCGTGGCCTCGCCGCCGGCGATGGCCTTGAGCACCTCGGGCACGGCCAGCGAACCGGTGGCGCCATACACCATGGACAGGCCATAGAGCAGGAAACCGCTGGCCAGCGCGCCGAGCACGAAGTACTTCATGGCCGCTTCGGTGGCCTGCACGTCGTCGCGGCGCAGGGCCACCAGCGCGTAGCTGGAGAGCGTGAGCAACTCCAGGCCGAGGTAGATCACCAGGAAGTTGTGGCCGGAGATCATGACGAACATGCCCAGCAGCGCGAACATGGACAGCGTGAACATCTCGCCGCCGCGCAGCATGTCGCGCTGGCCGGCATAGCCACGGCCATAGACCAGCGTGACCATCATGGCGATGGCGGCAAAGCACTTGAGCCAGTTGCCCATGGGATCGCTCACGATCATGCCGCCGAAGCCCAGGATGGTGTTGCCCGCGGCGGCGGCCGTGCCCTGCAGCAGGGCCACCACGGCGAGCGTGAGCAGCGTCAGGCCGTAGGTGGCACCGCGCAACGGCGTCTTCACCGCGAGGTCGACCAGCGCGATCACGCAGGCCATCGTCAGCAGAAGGATTTCTGGGTAGGCCGCGACCCAGCTGAGCTTGTCAATCATGTGAGCGTTCTCTTGTGTAGCGTGGTGCCCGGGAGGCTCAGTTCAGTTTGGAGATGGCCACGTGGCGCAGCAGCTCGGCCACGGACGCGTCCATCACGTCGGTGAAGGGCTTGGGATAGACGCCCATGTAGAGCACCGCCAGCGCCAGCACCGCCAGCACCAGGAACTCGCGCGAGTTGATGTCGGTCAGTGCCTTCACGTTGTCGTTGCCCACGGCGCCGAGGTAGACCCGCTTGTACATCCACAGCGAATAGGCGGCGCCGAAGATCAGTGCGGACGCGGCGAGCAGGCCGATCCAGAAGTTGGCCTTGACCGCGGCGAGGATCACCATCCACTCGCCCACGAAACCTGCGGTACCCGGCAGGCCGCAGTTGGCCATGGTGAACAGCAGCGCGAAAGCGGCGAAGTTGGGCATGGTGTTGACCACGCCACCGTAGTCAGCAATTTCGCGCGAGTGCACGCGGTCGTACAGCACGCCGATGCCCAGGAACATGGCGGCCGAGACGAAGCCGTGCGCGATCATCTGCACGATGGCACCGGACACGCCGAGGTCGCTGAAGACGAAGAAGCCGAGCGTGACAAAGCCCATGTGCGCGACCGACGAATAGGCCACGAGCTTCTTCATGTCCTGCTGCACCATGGCCACCAGGCCCACGTAGATCACGGCCACGAGCGAGAGCGCGATCATGAGCCAGGCCCATTCGTGCGAGGCGTCGGGCAGGATGGGCAGCGAGAAGCGCAGGAAACCGTAGGCCCCGAGCTTGAGCATGATGGCCGCCAGCACGGCCGAGCCGCCGGTGGGCGCTTCCACGTGCACGTCGGGCAGCCAGGTGTGCACCGGCCACATCGGCACCTTCACGGCAAAGGCCGCGAAGAAGGCGAAGAACAGCAGGGTCTGCGCCGTGGAACCCAGCGGCAGCTTGTACCAGTCGGCCAGCGCGAAGCTGCCGCCGGCCTGGGTGTACAGGTAGATCAGCGCCACCAGCATGAGCAGCGAACCGAGCAGCGTGTAGAGGAAGAACTTGAAGGCCGCGTAGATCTTGTTCGGACCGCCCCAGATGCCGATGATCAGGTACATCGGGATCAGCGTGGCTTCGAAGAACACATAGAACAGCATCGCGTCCTGCGCGCTGAAGACGCCGATCATCAGGCCCGAGAGGATCAGGAAGGCGCCCATGTACTGGTTCACCCGCGTCGTGATCGACTCCCAGCTGGCGACGATGACCACCACGTTGATGAACGCGGTCAGCAGGATCAGCCAGAGCGAGATACCGTCCACGCCCAGGTGGTAGTGGACCTTGAAGTGCTCGATCCAGACGGCCTTCTCGACGAACTGCATCGCGGCGGTGCCGAGTTCGAAACCGCTGTAGAGCGGCACGGTGACGGCCAGGCCGGCAACGGCGCCCACCAGCGCGACCCAGCGCACCACGTGGGCCTGGTCGTCGCGGCCCAGGGCCAGCAGCACGACGCCGAAAAAGATCGGCGTCCAGATTGCAAGGCTCAGCAAACCCATCTTGTTATCCCTCTTCTTATTTGGCGAGCCAGACGAAGTACGTCATGAACAGCAGCACGCCCACGATCATCATGAGCGCGTAGTGGTACAGGTAGCCGGTCTGGGCGCGGCGCACCACCGAGGACACCGCACCCACCAGCTTCCAGCTGGCGTTGACCACCCCCGCTTCGATCACGCCCCGGTCGCCGCCCTTCCACAGGCCGACACCCAGGCCGCGCGCGCCCCGGGCGAGCACGTTCTCGTTGAACCAGTCCATGTAGTACTTGTTCTCGAGCAGCACGACCAGCGGGCGCAGCGCGCGGCCGATGGCGGCGGGCACCGCGGGGTTGATCAGGTACATGTACCAGGCGCTCACCGCGCCGGCCAGCGCCAGGTACAGCGGGGGCGTGAAGAAAGCATGCCCTGCCATGGACAGCGCACCGTGGAACTCTTCGGCAAAGGTCGCCATGGCCGGGTGGGCCGCGGTGTTGATGAAGATCGCGTCCTTCAGGAATTCGCCAAACAGCATCGGCTGGATGGTCATGAAGCCGATCACCACCGAGGGAATGGCCAGCAGGAGCAGCGGCACCGTCACCACCCAGGGCGACTCGTGCGGCTTGCCGTCGTCATGACCGTGCCCGTGTCCGTCGTCATGCCCGTGGTCATCGTGGTGGTCGTGGTGAGCATCCGGGTTCTGGTCGTAGCGCTCGCTGCCATGGAACACCAGGAAGTAGAGGCGGAACGAATAGAACGAGGTGACGAACACGCCGGCGAGCACGGCGAAGTAGGCAAAGCCCGAGGCCGGCAGGTTGCTGAAGTGCACCGCCTCGATGATGCTGTCCTTGGAATAGAAGCCGGCGAACAGCGGCGTGCCGATCAGCGCCAGCGTGCCCAGCAGCGAGGTGATCCAGGTGATGGGCATGTACTTGCGCACGGCGCCCATCCAGCGGATGTCCTGGTTGTGGTGCAGGCCCATGATGACCGAGCCGGCCGCGAGGAACAGCAGCGCCTTGAAGAAGGCGTGGGTCATGAGGTGGAACACCGCCACCGAATAGGCCGAGGCGCCGAGCGCGACCGTCATGTAGCCCAGCTGCGAGAGCGTGGAGTACGCCACGACACGCTTGATGTCGTTCTGGATGATGCCCAGGAAGCCCATGAACAGCGCGGTGATGGCACCGATCACCATGATGAGGTTCAGCGCCGTGTCGGACAGCTCGAACAGCGGCGACATGCGCGCCACCATGAAGATGCCGGCCGTGACCATGGTCGCGGCGTGGATCAGCGCCGAGATCGGCGTGGGGCCTTCCATGGAGTCGGGCAGCCAGACGTGCAGGGGAAACTGCGCGCTCTTGCCCATGGCGCCGATGAACAGGCAGATGCAGATCACGGTGATCAGCAGCCAGTCGGTGCCGGGGAAGCCAAGCTTGCCGAGTTCGGGCGCCTTGGCGAACACCTCGGTGTAGTTCATGCTGCCGGCATAGGCCACGATGAGGCCGATACCGAGGATGAAGCCGAAGTCGCCCACCCGGTTGACCAGGAAGGCCTTCATGTTGGCGAAGATCGCCGTCGGCTTGTTGAACCAGAAGCCGATCAGCAGGTAGGACACCAGGCCCACCGCCTCCCAGCCGAAGAACAGCTGCAGCAGGTTGTTGCTCATGACCAGCATGAGCATGGAGAAGGTGAACAGCGAGATGTAGGCGAAGAAGCGGTTGTAGCCGTCGTCCTCTTCCATGTAGCCGATGGTGTAGAGGTGCACCATGAGCGAGACGAAGGTGACCACCACCATCATCATGGCGGTCAGGCCGTCGACCAGGAAGCCGATCTCCATCTTCAGGCCGCCCACCACCATCCAGGTGTAGATCGTCTCGTTGAAGCGCGCGCCGTCCACCGCCACGCTCTTGAGCGTCATGGCCGAGAGGATGAAGGCGATCAGCACGCCCAGGATGGTGAGCGTGTGCGAGGCTCGGCGACCAATGACATTGCCGCCGAAGGTGGTGCCCAGGATGCCGGCCAGCGCGGCGCCCACCAGCGGGGCCAGGGGGACGGCGAGCAGGGTGCTTGCAGAGAGGGTGGTGCTCATGGGGTTCTTGCCTGAGTTCTCGTGTGGGGTGGCCCTGGCCTCAACCCTTGAGGGTGTTGAGCTCTTCGACGCTGATCGACGACTTGTTGCGGAACAGCAGCACCAGAATGGCCAGGCCGATCGCCGATTCGGCGGCGGCCACGGTCAGGATGAAGAACACGAAGACCTGGCCGTGCATGTCGCCCAGGTAGTGCGAGAAGGCCACGAAGTTCATGTTCACCGCCAGCAGCATCAGCTCGATGGCCATGAGCAGCACGATGAGGTTTTTTCGGTTCAGGAAGATGCCCACGACCGAGATCGCAAACAGGATCGCGCCGACGGCGAGGAAATGGCCCAGGGTCACGTTCATGATGTCTTGCCCTCCTCGGCGGTCGCCGCTTCGACGGCGGGTGCGGCTTTCTGCGTGGCGTTCATCGGCAGCACCACCAGGCGGTCGCTGGCGCGCACATGCACCTGCAGGCCGGGGTTGATGGCCTTGCTGTCCTTGCGCTGGCGCAGGGTCAGCGCGATGGCGGCGATCATCGCCACCAGCAGGATCACGGCGGCCACTTCGATCGGGTACAGGTATTCGGTGTAGAGCAGAACGCCCAGCTCGCGGGTGTTGGAGTAGTTGGCGGCGTTGATGCCTGCGCCCGCCGCATCGGGGTTGGCGCTGAGCGAAGGGAAGCCGGCCCACAGCACGGCAATGAGTTCGGCGGCCACGAAGACACCCAGCAGGGCCGCGAGCGGGAAGTGCCGCCAGAAACCCTGGCGCACCGAGTCCATGTTGATGTCCAGCATCATGACCACGAACAGGAACAGCACCATCACCGCGCCGAGGTAGACCAGCACCAGCGTGATGCCCAGAAACTCGGCCTTGAGCAGCAGCCACAGCGCGGCGGCCTGCGAAAACGCGAGCATGAGGAACAGCACGGCATGCACCGGGTTGCGGGCGGTGATCACGCGGTAGCCTGCAAACAGCAGCACCGCAGCGAACAGGTAGAAAAAGCCGGTCTGGTAATCCATGGCGTCGTGGTTCTTGTGTCGTCTGGTCCGGCCGAATCGGCTCGGCCGTGGTCAGCGGTAGGGGGCGTCGGACGCCCGGGCGGCAGCGATCTCGGTTTCGTAGCGGTCGCCCACGGCCAGCAGCATTTCCTTGGTGAAGTACAGGTCGCCGCGCTTCTCGCCGTGGTACTCGAAGATGTGCGTCTCGACGATGGAGTCGACCGGGCAGCTCTCTTCGCAGAAGCCGCAGAAGATGCACTTGGTCAGGTCGATGTCGTAGCGCGTGGTGCGGCGCGAGCCGTCGTCGCGCACGTCGGATTCGATGGTGATCGCCATCGCCGGGCACACGGCCTCGCAGAGCTTGCAGGCGATGCAGCGTTCTTCGCCGTTTTCATAGCGGCGCAGCGCATGCAGGCCGCGAAAACGCGGCGACAGCGGCGTCTTCTCTTCGGGGAACTGCACCGTGATCTTGCGCTTGAAGGCGTAGCGGCCGGTCAGGGCCATGCCCTTGAACAGCTCCACGAGCAGGAAGCTGTTGAGGAAGTCGCGGAAGGAGAACGGCGCGACAACGGCGGGGGAAGCGGTGGTGGTGGACATGGTCATTCGCCCTGCTTATTTCCAGAGGTTCCACGGCGTCTGCATCAGGGCACCCACGAGGAGCAGCCAGATCAGCGTGACAGGAATGAAAATCTTCCAGCCCAGACGCATGATCTGGTCGTAGCGGAAGCGGGGAAAAGTGGCGCGGATCCAGATGAACATGGACACGACGACGAAGGTCTTGAGGCCGAGCCAGATCCAGCCCGGCACCATGTTGAGCCACTCGGCGTCGATGGGCGACAGCCAGCCGCCCAGGAACATCAGCACCGCCAGCACCGAGATCAGCCACATGCTGGCGTACTCGGCCAGAAAGAAGATGGCAAAGCCCATGCCCGAGTACTCGACCATGTGGCCGGCCACGATCTCGGCCTCGCCCTCGACCACGTCGAAGGGGTGGCGGTTGGTTTCGGCCACGCCCGAGATGAGGTAGACGAAGAAGATCGGCAGCAGCGGCAGCCAGTTCCACGACAGGAAGTTCAGGCCTTGCGAGGCGGCCATGCCGCGGCCCTGCGAGTTCACGATGTCGACCAGGTTGAGGCTGCCCGAGACCATGACGACCACCAGGAAGCAGAAGCCGATGGCGATCTCGTAGCTCACCATCTGGGCCGAGGCGCGCAGCGCGCCCAGGAAGGCGTACTTGGAGTTGGACGCCCAGCCCGCAATGATCACGCCGTAGACCTCGATCGAGGTGATCGCCAGGATCACCAGAAGACCGGCGTTCACGTTGGCGAGCACGGCCTCGGGGCCGAAGGGCACGGCCACCCAGGCGGCCAGCGCCGGCATGATGGCCATGATGGGACCGAGCCGGAACAGGCCGCTGCTCGCGGCGCTCGGCTGGATCAGCTCCTTCGTCAGCAGCTTGACCGCGTCGGCGATGGGCTGCAGCAGGCCCAGGGGGCCCACGCGGTTGGGTCCGTGGCGCACCTGGATCCAGCCCAGCAGCTTGCGCTCCCACAGCGTGAGGTACGCCACCGCGCCCATCAGCGGTGCGAGCACGGCCACGATCTTCAGCAGGTTCCAGATCACGGGCCAGGCGGCCGTGGTCCACCAGGGGGCGGCGATCAGGCCCAGGCCGCCGTTGTACATCGCATCGATCACGCGCTGGCTCCTTCCACGGCTTGTGCAGCCCGCGCGTCGGCGGTCAGTTGCAGGGCGGGCGAACGGCGCACCAGGCCGTCGAGCTGGTAGATCGAGGCCACGCAGGGGGTACCCGCTGCGGGTGTCGTGTCGACCGTGGCGTTGCCCGCGTTGGACAGGCGCGCGGCATCCACCAGGCTGCCTGTGGTGACGCCGGGCAGCGCGCTGGCCAGCACGGCCTGCGACGAGTCGGCATCAAAGCCCGGCAGGCCCAGCAGGTTGCCCAGCACGCGCAGCACTTTCCAGGCCGGGCGGGTTTCGCCCAGCGGGCGCACGACGGCGTGGAAGCCCTGCAGGCGGCCTTCGGCGTTCACGAAGGAGCCCGAGGTTTCGGTGAACGGGGCGATCGGCAGCAGCACGTCGCTCACGTCGAGGTTGGTCTTGAAGGGGCTGAGGGTGACGACCATGCCGGCCGCGGTCAGGCCTTGGGCACCAGCCGCCGTGTCGTATGCCGGCTCGGTATTGAGCAGCAGGGTGGCCTTGAGTGCACCACCGAGCATCTGGCCGGCGTTCAAACCGCCCTGCCCCGGCACGGCGTTCACCAGCTGGGCGCCCACGGTGTTGGCGGCCTCGCTGAGGTAGCCCACGCTGGCGCCGGTCTGTTGTGCGATCCAGTTCGCGAGCGACAGCAGGCTGGCGGCCTTGCCATGGTGCGCGGCGGCGTTGCCGAGCAGGATGGCCTTGTGCTCGCCGCCCAGCAGCGACTTCGCCACCGCGCGGTGCGCATCGTTCACGTCGGCGGCCACCGGCGCCACAGCGCCGGTTTCGGCGGCCACGGCGGCCGCGATGCCGGCCAGCGCCGACACCCAGACGCTGCTATCGGCGAGCACCACGTTCTTCAGCGGCATGGCCCAGTCCTGCGCGACCGCGTTGAGCACGTTGACCTGCGCGCCCTTGCGCTGGGCCTGGCGGATGCGCTGCGCAAACAGCGGATGGTCCTTGCGCAGGTTAGCGCCCACGACCAGCACGCGCTGCAGCGTGGACAACGCGGCGATCGGCAGGCCCAGCCAGCGCGCGCTGCCGGCGGGCGCGGCGTTGGCGAAATCGGCGTGGCGCAGGCGGGTGTCGATGTTCTGGCTGCCCAGGCCACGCACCAGCGCGCCGGCCAGCGCGAGTTCTTCAAGCGTGCTGTGCGGGCTGGCGAGCACGCCGATGGCGGCAGCGCCGTGTTCGGCCTTGACCTGCTTCAGGCCATTGGCCACGTATTCGAGCGCGGTCTGCCAGTCGACCGTGTGCCACTCGCCACCCTGCTTGAGCATGGGCGCGGTCAGGCGGTCTTCGCTGTTGACGGCCTCGTACGAGAAGCGGTCGCGGTCGGCGATCCAGCATTCGTTGACGGCTTCGTTCTCCAGCGGCACCACGCGCATGACCTTGTGGTTCTTGACCTGGACGATCAGGTTGGCGCCGGTGGAATCGTGCGGGCTCACGCTCTTGCGGCGCGAGAGTTCCCAGGTGCGGGCGCTGTAGCGGAACGGCTTGCTGGTGAGCGCGCCGACCGGGCAGATGTCGATCATGTTGCCCGAGAGCTCGGAGTCCACGGTCTCGCCGAGGAAGGTTTCGATCTCGGCGTGTTCACCGCGGTGCGACATGCCGAGCTCCATCACGCCGGCCACTTCCTGGCCGAAGCGCACGCAGCGGGTGCAGTGGATGCAGCGGCTCATCTCTTCCATGGAGATCAGCGGGCCCACGTCCTTGTGGAAGACCACGCGCTTTTCTTCTTCGTAGCGCGAACCCGAGCCGCCATAGCCCACGGCCAGGTCCTGCAGCTGGCATTCGCCGCCCTGGTCGCAGATGGGGCAGTCCAGCGGGTGGTTGATGAGCAGGAACTCCATCACCGATTGCTGGGCCTTGATCGCCTTGTCGCTCTTGGTGCGAACGATCATGCCCTGCGTGACTGGCGTGGCGCAGGCCGGCATGGGCTTGGGCGCCTTTTCGACGTCGACCAGGCACATGCGGCAGTTGGCCGCGATGGACAGCTTCTTGTGGTAGCAGAAGTGCGGGATGTAGGTGCCGGCCTTTTCGGCCGCATGCATGACCATGCTGCCCGGGGGCACTTCCACCTTTTTGCCGTCGAGTTCGATTTCAACCATGGTGTTTCTTGTCGTCAGGCGGCCTTGGCCGATGCGTTCGCTGCCGCGATCTTGGCCTCGAATTCGTGCCGGAAGTGTTTGATCATGGCGCGCACCGGCATGGCCGCCGCATCGCCCAGGGCGCAGATGGTGCGGCCCATGATGTTCTCGGCCACGTTGTCGAGCAGCGCCATGTCGGCGGGCTTGCCCAGGCCGCGATCGATGCGGTCGACCATGCGCCAGAGCCAGCCCGTGCCTTCGCGGCAGGGCGTGCACTGGCCGCAGGACTCGTGCATGTAGAAGTAGGACAGGCGCTTGAGCGACTCGACCATGCAGCGGGAGTCGTCCATCACGATGACCGCGCCCGAGCCCAGCATGGAGCCGGCCTTGGCGATGGAGTCGTAGTCCATCGTGCACTGCATCATGATGTGCGCGGGCAGCACGGGTGCCGACGAGCCGCCCGGGATCACAGCCTTGAGCGTGCGGCCCTTGCGCACGCCACCGGCGAGTTCGAGCAGCTTGCTGAACGGCGTGCCCAGGGGCACCTCGTAGTTGCCGGGCTGCTCCACATCGCCCGACACCGAGTAGATCTTGGTGCCGCCGTTGTTGGGCTTGCCGCAAGCCAGATAGGCTGCGCCACCGTTGCGGATGATCCAGGGCACCGCGGCGAAGGTCTCGGTGTTGTTGATGGTGGTGGGCTTGCCGTAGAGGCCGAAACTGGCGGGGAACGGCGGCTTGAAGCGCGGCTGGCCCTTCTTGCCTTCGAGCGATTCGAGCAGCGCGGTTTCTTCGCCACAGATGTAGGCACCGAAGCCGTGGGCCGCGTGCAGCTGGAAGCTGAAGCCGCTGCCCATGATGCCGTCGCCCAGGAAGCCCGCTGCGCGCGCTTCTTCCAGCGCGGCTTCGAAGCGGTCGTAGGCCTCGAAGATCTCGCCGTGGATGTAGTTGTAGCCCACACTGATGCCCATGGCATAGGCCGCGATCGCCATGCCCTCGATCACGATGTGCGGGTTGTACATCAGGATGTCGCGGTCCTTGCAGGTGCCGGGCTCGCCTTCATCGGAGTTGCACACCAGGTACTTCTGGCCCGGGAACTGGCGCGGCATGAAGCTCCACTTCAGGCCGGTCGGGAAACCCGCGCCGCCGCGGCCGCGCAGAGCCGATTCCTTCAGCGTGGCAATGACCTGGTCCTGCGTCATACCCACGACCGGCGGATCGCCGGCGGGCGGCGCGCCGTCCTGGCCGAGCACCTTGCGAAGGGCCTGGTAGCCGCCACGGGCCACGTAGTCTTTCAGCGACCAGTTGTGGCCGTCGAGGCCGGCGTAGATCTGCGGCTCGATGTGCCGGCCATGGAAGCAGGTCTGCACGCCGGTGGCGCGGAACTGGGAAAGGATCTGCTCGGCGTTCATGGCTGTCCTTCCGCGGCGCGCAGGCCATCAACCAGCTGATCGAGCTTGTCCTTGCTCATGAAGCTGCACATGTGGCGGTCGTTGACCAGCAGCACGGGGGAATCGGCGCAGGCGCCCAGGCATTCGCTCTGCTGCAGCGTGAACAGGCCGTCCGCCGTGGTCTCGCCCATGGCGATGCCGAGCTTGTGCTCCAGGTGGTGCAGCGCGCTCTGGCCGTCGCGCAACTGACACGGCAGGTTGGTGCAGACGTTGAGCTTGAACTTGCCCGTCGGCCGCTGGTTGTACATGTTGTAAAAGGTCGTGACCTCGTGCACCGCGATCGGCTCCATGCCGAGGTAGGCGGCCACGGCCTGCTCGGCCTGCAGGCTCACATGGCCCTCTTCCTGCTGCACGATGGCCAGGCAGGCCATCACGGCCGACTGCTTCTGGTCGTACGGGTACTTGGCGACCTCGCGCGCGAAGCGCTGCAGCGTGGCGTCGGACGGCGTGTAGACGCCGGTGGCGTGGTGGCGATCCGGGGTCATCGGTCGATCTCTCCAAAAACGATGTCCATGGTGCCGATGATGGCCACGGCGTCGGCCAGCATGTGGCCGCGCGCCATCTCGTCCATGGTGGCCAGGTGTGCAAATCCAGGGGCGCGGATCTTCAGGCGGTAGGGCTTGTTGGCGCCATCGCTCACGAGGTAGATGCCGAACTCGCCCTTGGGGTGCTCGACCGCCGCATAGGCCTCGCCTTCGGGCACGTGGAAACCTTCGGTGAAGAGCTTGAAGTGGTGGATCAGCTCTTCCATGTTGGCCTTCATGGCCTCGCGCGCCGGGGCCGCCACCTTGTGGTTGTCGGTGATCACCGGGCCTGGGTTGGCGCGCAGCCACTTCGAGCACTGTTCGATGATGCGGTTGGACTGCTTCATCTCTTCCATGCGCACGAGGTAACGGTCGTAGCAGTCACCGGTCTTGCCCACCGGAATGTCGAAGTCCATCTGGCCGTAGACGTCGTAGGGCTGCTTCTTGCGCAGGTCCCAGGCGATGCCGGAGCCGCGCAGCATGGGACCGGTCATGCCCAGGTTGAGCGCGCGCTCGGGCGTGACCACGCCGATGCCCACGGTGCGCTGTTTCCAGATGCGGTTGTCGGTCAGCAGCGTGTGGTACTCGGCCAGGTAGGTCGGGAAGCGCTTCGTGAAGTCGTCGATGAAGTCGAGCAGCGAACCCTGGCGGTTGGTGTTCATGTCCGCCATCGCGCGGGCGTTGCGGATCTTGCTGTGCTTGTACTGCGGCATGGTGTCCGGCAGGTCGCGGTACACGCCGCCGGGGCGGAAGTAGGCGGCGTGCATGCGCGCGCCCGAGACCGCCTCGTACATGTCGAACAGGTCCTCGCGCTCGCGGAACGCGTAGATCAGGATGGTGGAGCTGCCGCAGTCGTTGCCGTGCGAGCCCAGCCACATGAGGTGGTTGAGCAGGCGCGTGATCTCGCTGAACATCACGCGGATGTACTGCGCGCGGATGGGCACCTCGATGCCCAGCAGTTTCTCGATCGCCAGGCAGTAGGCGTGCTCGTTGCACATCATCGACACGTAATCGAGCCGGTCCATGTAGGGCAGCGACTGGATGTAGGTCTTGTGCTCGGCCAGCTTTTCGGTGGCGCGGTGCAGCAGGCCGATGTGCGGGTCGGCGCGTTGCACGACCTCGCCGTCGAGCTCGAGCACCAGGCGCAGCACGCCGTGCGCGGCCGGGTGCTGCGGGCCGAAGTTCAGGGTGTAGTTCTTGATCTCAGCCATGTCAGTGCAGACCGCCGTAGTTGTCTTCGCGGATGATGCGCGGCGTGATCTCGCGCGGCTCGATGGTCACCGGCTCGTAGATCACGCGCTGGCGCTCGGCGTCGTAGCGCATCTCGACGTGGCCCGACAGCGGGAAATCCTTGCGGAAGGGGTGGCCGATGAAGCCGTAGTCGGTGAGGATGCGGCGCAGGTCGTCGTGGCCTTCGAACACGATGCCGTAGAGGTCGAAGGCCTCGCGCTCGTACCAGTTGGCCGCCGCCCACAGGGAGGTGACGGAGTCGAGCACAGGGAAGTCATCTTCCGGGCAGAACACGCGCACACGCACACGGTGGTTGTGCGTGACCGACAGCAGGTGGACCACGGCCGCGAAACGCTGGCCTTCCCAGCGGCCATCGCCGTAGGTCTGGTAGTCCATGCCGCAGAGGTCGATGAGCTGCTCGAAGCCTGCCTGTGGTGCGTCGCGCAGAGTCCGCATGACGGCCAAGTAGTCGGCGGCCCGCACGGTGAGCGTGACTTCCTCACGCACCACGGTGATCGAGAGCGCCTGCTCGCCGAGCAGGTCGGCCAATGCGGTTTTCAGCGCCTCGGGCTCGACGGCGTGGGGTGTCATGGCGGTGTCGGTCATGAACATTCTTTCAGGGCCAGTGACGTGCAACGGATACCGGAAACGGGGCGCTCAGGCGCGCGCAATGGTGTGGGTGCGGCGGATCTTCTGCTGCAGCTGGATGATTCCGTACAGCAGGGCTTCGGCCGTGGGCGGGCAACCCGGCACGTACACGTCCACCGGCACGATGCGGTCGCAGCCGCGCACCACCGAGTAGCTGTAGTGGTAGTAGCCGCCGCCATTGGCGCAAGAACCCATGGACAGCACCCAGCGCGGCTCGGCCATCTGGTCGTAGACCTTGCGCAAGGCGGGCGCCATCTTGTTGCACAGCGTGCCGGCCACGATCATCAGGTCGGACTGGCGCGGGCTGGCGCGAAACACCTCGGAGCCAAAGCGGCCGATGTCGTAACGCGCGGCGGCCGCGTGCATCATCTCGACCGCGCAGCAGGCCAGACCGAAGGTCATGGGCCACAGCGAGCCGGTCTTGGCCCAATTCACCACCGAGTCGTAGCTCGTGGTGACGAAACCTTCCTTGAATACGCCTTCAATCATGAACCGCTCCGGTGCATCCGCCTGTGTGTGTCTTGCTCATTCCCAGTCCAGCGCGCCCTTTTTCCACTCGTAGGCAAAGCCCACGGTGAGGATGGCCAGAAAGACCACGCCGGCGATGAAGCCGGTGGTGCCGATGTCGGCAAAGGCCACGGCCCAGGGGATAAGGAATGCGATTTCGAGATCGAACAGGATGAAGAGGATGGCCACGAGGTAGTAGCGCACATCGAACTTCATGCGGGCATCTTCGAAGGCTTCGAAGCCGCATTCGTAGGGGGAATTTTTCTCGGCGTCCGGCAGGTTGGGGCCGAGGATGTAGCCGAGCACCTGCGGGATGATCCCAACGGCAATACCCACCAAGATAAAGAGAAGCACAGGAAGGTATTGTTCGAGACTCATCTTGGGTCGATTCCGCTGACACGGCGTGGGGCCGTGTTGTCCAAAGATTGGTGCCGACGGCGAGACTCGAACTCGCACAGCTTTCGCCACTACCCCCTCAAGATAGCGTGTCTACCAATTTCACCACGTCGGCTGGGTCTGCAATTTCAGGCTCACGAGGGAAGGTGTGAGCCTTGCTGACAACCCATGGAGTTTACCCTGAAACCACCCCGCTTTTTGCAGCGCAGCAGGGGATTTTCAACGCGCCACGGCCGCTGTCACGGGCCACGTGGCGACGGGCTTACTTCGCAGGGATTTGCGCGGCGCCGGTGCCCGCGGGCTGGCTCGCGGCACCGGCTGCGGCCGGCGCGGGTGCGGTGGTGGATGCGGGCGTGTTGCCCGGAATCTGCTGCGCAGTCTCGGCCGGCTGGACCGGCACGGCGGCACCCTCGAGCACGCTGCTCGAGCTCGGTGCCGCGCGCAGGTTGCCGAAGTAGGCCAAGCCCAGGGTGCAGCTCAGGAAGACCGCGGCCAGCACGGCCGTGGTGCGCGAGAGGAAGTTCGCGCCACCCGAGGCGCCAAACAGGCTGGCCGAGCCCGCGCCGCCCCCAAAGGCAGCGCCCGCATCGGCACCCTTGCCGTGCTGCATGAGGATCAGGCCGATCATGCCCAGCGCGGACAGGATCTGGACCGCCAGCAGGATGGTCAACAAAACGTTCATCTTTTTCTCCGGAATATCGGTTGTCGCCGTGTCCATCGGGACACGAAAAGGTTTAGGAGGCCGAGGCCACGATCTGAAGGAAGTCGGCCGCCTTGAGCGACGCGCCGCCGATGAGGCCACCGTCGATGTCGGGCTGGGCCAGCAAGCTGGCCGCGTTGGCCGCGTTCATGCTGCCGCCGTACAGGATGTGCACCCGCTCGGGGTGTTGCGTGGCCGCGGACAGCTGGGCGCGCAGCACGGCGTGCACCTGCTGCGCCTGCTCGGGCGAAGCGGTCTTGCCGGTGCCGATGGCCCACACGGGTTCGTAGGCCACCACGATTTCGCTGGTGCAATGCGCCACGGCATGGATCACCGCCGCTAGCTGGCGCTTGACCACCGCCTCGGTCTGGCCCGCTTCGCGCTCGGCCAGCGTCTCGCCCACGCACACGATGGGCGTCACGCCGCCGGCCAGCGCACGCTGCGCCTTGGCGGCCACCAGCACATCGGTCTCGCCGTGGTACTGGCGGCGCTCGGAGTGACCCACGATCACGTAGCGGCAGGCGAAGTCCTTGAGCATGGCCACCGACACCTCGCCGGTGTAGGCGCCCTGCTCGTGACCGGACACGTCCTGCGCGCCCCAGGCGATGGCGCTGCCTTGCAAGAGCGCTTGCAACTGGGCCAGGTACGGCGCCGGCGCGCACAGCGCCATGTCGGCGGCGGGCACGGCATTGCCCAGGCCAGCGAGCATGGCTTTCACCAACGCTTCGTTGCCGGCCAGCGAGCCGTTCATCTTCCAGTTGCCTGCGATCAGCTTTCTCATGTCAGTCTCTCTGCGTCCGCGTTCACGACCAGCTCAGCACAAGCTTGCCGATGTGCTGGTTGGATTCCATCAGCGTGTGCGCCTGCGCGGCCTGGCCGGCGGGGAACACCTGGTGGATCACCGGCTTGATGCGGCCCTGGGCCAGCAGCGGCCAGACCTGCGCGCGCAGCGAGGCCGCGATCGCCGCCTTGAACGCCTCCGGACGCGGCCGCAGGGTCGAGCCGGTGATGGTCAGGCGGCGGCGCAGCACCAGGCCCGCGTTGAACTCGGCCTTGACGCCACCCTGCACCGCGATGATCACCAGCCGGCCGTCTTCGGCCAGGCATTCGATCTCGCGGCCCACGTAAGCACCGGCCACCATGTCGAGGATGACGTTGACGCCCTGCCCGCCCGTGAGCTCGGCGACGGCGGCGACGAAATCCTGTGTCTTGTAGTTGATCGCGTGGTCGGCGCCCAGCGACAGGCAGGCGGCGCACTTGTCGTCGCTGCCTGCGGTGGCGATCACGCGCGCGCCCAGGGCCTTGGCCATCTGGATCGCGGTCACGCCGATACCGCTGGTACCGCCCTGCACCAGCAAGGTCTCACCGGCCTGCAGGCGGCCACGGTCGAACACGTTGCTCCAGACGGTGAAGAAGGTCTCGGGCAGCGAAGCGGCGGCGATGTCGTCCAGGCCCTCGGGCGCCGGCAGGCACTGGCCCACGGGCGCCACGCACCACTGCGCATAGCCGCCACCGGCCACCAGCGCGCACACGCGGTCGCCCACCTTCAGGCCGGCGGCCGCCATGGCAGCCGCATCACCCGAGGCGATCACACCCGCCACTTCGAGGCCGGGAATGTCGGACGCGCCGGGCGGCACCGGGTAGTTGCCGGTGCGCTGCAGCACGTCGGGGCGGTTCACGCCCGATGCGCTCACGCGGATCAACACCTCGCCCGCCCCCGCGACCGGCACCGGGCGCTCAGCCAGGCGCAGGACCTCGGGTGCGCCGAAGCTGCTGATCTCGACCGCTTGCATCACCGAAGGGGTCACGACTGGGGCTGCTGCTGCGGCTCCACCGCGTTGCGATCGGCCAGCGCCTTCATGGACAGCTTGACACGGCCCTTTTCGTCGGTCTCGAGCACCTTCACGCGAACGATCTGGCCTTCGGTCAGGTAGTCGGTGACGCGCTCGACGCGCTCGTGCGCGATCTGGCTGATGTGCAGCAGGCCGTCCTTGCCGGGAAGCAGGTTGATCAGGGCACCGAAGTCCAGGATCTTGGTGACCGGGCCTTCGTAGACCTTGCCCACTTCCACTTCGGCGGTGATCTGCTCGATGCGGCGCTTGGCCTCATCGGCCTTGGCCGCGTCGGTCGAGGCGATGGTGATGGTGCCGTCTTCGTCGATGTTGATCTGCGTGCCGGTCTCTTCGGTCAGCGCGCGGATGACGGCGCCGCCCTTGCCGATCACGTCGCGGATCTTCTCGGGGTTGATCTTCATGGTGAAGAGCTTGGGCGCGAAGTTGGACACCTCGGTCTTGGCTTCGCCCATGGCTTCCTGCATCTTGCCCAGGATGTGCATGCGGGCTTCCTTGGCCTGGGCCAGCGCGACCTGCATGATCTCCTTGGTGATGCCCTGGATCTTGATGTCCATCTGCAGCGCCGAGATGCCGTTGGTGGTGCCGGCGACCTTGAAGTCCATGTCGCCCAGGTGATCTTCGTCACCCAGGATGTCGGTCAGCACCGCGAAGCGGTTGCCGTCCTTGATCAGGCCCATGGCAATGCCGGCCACGTGCGCCTTCATCGGCACGCCCGCATCCATCAGCGCCAGACAGCCGCCGCAGACCGAAGCCATCGACGAGGAGCCATTGGACTCGGTGATTTCGGACACCACGCGCATGGTGTAGGGGAAGTCTTCCTTGCTCGGCAGCGCGGCGATCAGCGCGCGCTTGGCCAGACGGCCGTGGCCGATCTCGCGGCGCTTGGGCGTACCGAAACGGCCGGCTTCTCCGGTGGCGAAGGGAGGCATGTTGTAGTGCAGCATGAAGCGGTCTTCGAACTCGCCGGCCAGCGCGTCGATGCGCTGCGCGTCGCGGTCGGTGCCCAGCGTGGCCACGACCAGCGCCTGGGTTTCACCACGGGTGAACAGGGCCGAGCCGTGGGTGCGAGGCAGCACGCCGTTGCGGATTTCGATGCCGCGCACGGTGCGCGTGTCGCGGCCGTCGATGCGGGGCTCGCCGGCCAGGATCTGGCCACGCACGATCTTCGCTTCGATCTCGAACAGCAGGGCTTCGATGGCCACGCTGTCGAAGGCCACGCCCTCGGCCTTCAGCGCGGCGAACACGTCGGCGTACGCCGCACGGCAGGCCTGGGTGCGGGCCTGCTTGTTGCGGATCTGGTAGGCGGCTTCGAGCTTGGCCTTGGCCAGCTCGTCGATCTTGGCGATCAGCGGCTCGTCCTTGGCAGGCGGCTGCCAGTCCCAGGCCGGCTTGCCGGCGTCGCGCACCAGCTCGTTGATGGCGGCAATGGCGATGTTGCCCTGCTCGTGGCCAAACACCACGGCGCCCAGCATGACTTCTTCGGACAGCTGGTCGGCTTCGGATTCCACCATCAGCACGGCGGACTGCGTGCCAGCGACCACCAGGTCGAGCTGGCTGTCCTTCAACTGGGTCTGACCCGGGTTGAGCACGTACTCGCCATTGACATAACCCACGCGCGCGGCGCCGATCGGGCCGTTGAACGGGATGCCGCTGACGGACAGCGCGGCCGAGGTGGCGATCATGGCGGCGATGTCGGCCTGCACTTCGGGGTTCAGGCTCACCACGTGCACGATCACCTGCACCTCGTTGTAGAAGCCTTCAGGGAACAGCGGGCGGATCGGGCGGTCGATCAGGCGGCAGGTCAGCGTCTCGAGTTCGCTCGGGCGACCTTCGCGCTTGAAGAAGCTGCCGGGGATCTTGCCGGCGGCGTACGACTTCTCGGTGTAGTCCACGGTCAGCGGGAAGAAGTCCTGGCCGGCCTTGGCTTCGGTCTTGGCAACCACGGTGGCGAGCACCACGGTGTCGTCGATGTTGACCAGCACGGCGCCGGTGGCCTGGCGCGCGATTTCGCCGGTTTCCATGGTGACCGTGTGGGGGCCCCACTGGAAGCTCTTGGTGACTTTGTTGAACATGCTCATGGTGTCTCTCCGTTAAACAGCCCCGTCCATGACGGGAAACTCAGCGTGCAGCCCGGCTGCACAAAACCCGGAAACACAACCCAGAACACGATGCCATTCCAGATGGGCAGAGCGCTTGGCCGAGGCGCACAACCCGCTTGGAATGACACAGCTTCGCTCTGTAATCGATGCTCCGGAATCAAAAAAGGGGAACGACAAGCAAAAAACGCCCGAGCCAGCGAACCAACTCAGGCGTTTTGTGCGTCACAGCCGGTCCAATTACTTGCGCAGGCCCAGTTTCTGGATCAGGGCGATGTAACGCTCGGCGTCCTTGGACTTCAGGTAGTCGAGCAGCTTGCGACGGCGGCTCACCATGCGCAGCAGGCCACGGCGACCGTGGTGATCCTTGGCATGGGTCTTGAAGTGGGGGGTCAGCTCGTTGATGCGGGCGGTCAGCAGTGCGACTTGCACTTCGGGGCTGCCGGTGTCGTTGGCGGCGCGGGCGTTGGCCGCGACCACTTCGGCTTTGATGGATTGGGCAATCATTGCAGTTTCCTTGGCCAGTTGCCTGGCATTACGTGCGTCCCGTCGCAGCCGATGGCCGCAGCGGGCGTGAATTTGCCGTCCGTGAAGACAGCAACCGCGGATTATAGACCAGAAGGTATCAGCCGGCGGGGTGCGGCTGGCTGGCCAGCCAGGCCCGCAGCTGGTCCACGCCCTGCAGCAGCCGGCCCGTGTCGCGGCTGGCGAAACACCAGCGCAGCCAGCCCGCGGCCTCGGGGCTGAACGCGCTGCCGGGCGCCAGGCCCAGACCGGCCTCGCGCACCAGGCGCTTGGCCACCGCCAGGCAGTCGTCCTGCCCCTGCAGCCGGAAGAAGGCATACATGCCGCCCAGCGGCTCGGCCAGCGTCACGCCGGGCACGGCGCGCAGCGCGGGCACCAGGGTGTCGCGGCAGGACCGGAGGTGGGCCACCAGCGCAGGCGTGACCTCGTCGCCGCGCTGCAGCGCCACCGTGGCGGCGCGCTGCACGAAGACCGGCGCGCACGAGGTGTTGTATTCGATCAGCTTGCCCACGGCGGCCGTGAGCGCGGCGGGCAATACCAGCCAGCCCAGTCGCCAGCCGGTCATGAGGAAGCTCTTGGAAAAGCTGTGGGCGACGATCACGCGGTCGTCCGGTTCGGCCACATCCAGAAAGCTGGGGGCCGCGCCGTTGGGCGCATCGCCCGCGAAGTAGAGGCGCTCGTAGACCTCGTCGGCCAGGATCCAGGTGCCGGTGCGGCGGCAGTGCGCCAGGATGGTGCGCTGCTCGGCGGCACTGAGCGTCCAGCCGGTCGGGTTGTTCGGGGCGTTGACGATCAGCAGGCGCGTGGCCGGGGTGATGGCGGCCAGCAGGGCGTCCATGTCCAGCGCCCAGGCGCCGGCCCGCGGCCCCTCGGACAGCACCCGCAGCGGCACGCTGCGGACTTTCGCGCCCATGATCAGCGGCTGTGCCACCAGGTTGGGCCAGGCCGGCGTGACCACCACCACCTCGTCGCCCGCCTCGACCAGCGCCTGCGAGGCCAGCATCAGCCCGTTGACGCCACCGGACGTGACGGCCAGCCGGTCGAACCAGTGGCCGGTGCCGCGCCCGGGGTGCAGACGGTCGGTGTAGATCGAGAGCGCCTCGCGCAGCTCCTGCAGGCCGAGGTTGTGCGCGTAGAAGGTCTCGCCCGCCTGCAGCGAGGCCACGGCCGCGTCGCGGATGAAACCCGGCGTGACCTCGTCGCTCTCGCCGAACCAGAACTTCAGCACATCGGTGCGGCCCAGGCCTTCGTTGGCCACTTCCCGGATGCGCGAGGCCTCCAGCTTCTCCACCACATGTCTCATCAACAAACGCTCCAGCAAATTCAGGGACGCTGCATGGTACAGGTGTGCGGCTTCTCGGCCTGCTGCGGCGTGAGGTGGCGGATCACGCGGAAACCATAGCCCGAGCCTTCCACGTCGAACTTCACGCCGGGCGCGCCCTGGCGGTCCATCACGGCCACAGCCAGCGGCTGCTGGAACTGGTGGTCGGCGGCGCGCATGCGCGCGCGCTGGCCGGCCAGCGTGACCTCGCCCTTCTCCATCTGCGCCGCGATGGTCGCGGCATTGACCGGACCGGCCGCGCCCGCGCGCTCGATCGCCTGGGCCAGCGACTCGATCATGAGCTGCATGCGCATGTGCACGTAGTCGTCGGCCGGGCTGGGGAAACGCTGGCGGAACGCCTTGTAGAAGGCCTCGGACTCGGGCGTGGGCACGTTGGGGAACCAGTCGGCCACGGCGATCACCTTGCCGATGCCCGCGTCGCCCATCGCCGCCGGAGCGCCCAGGGCGTTGCCGTAGAAGGTGTAGAAGCTGCCCTCGAAGCCGGCTTCGCGCGCGGCCTTCACGAGCAGCGTGAGGTCGTTGCCCCAGTTGCCGGTGAGCACGGCCTGCGCGCCGCTGGCCTTGATCTTGGCGGCGTAGGGCAGGAAGTCCTTCACGCGCGCCATGGGGTGCAGCTCTTCGCCGGCGATGGCCACATCGGGGCGCTGCGCGGCGAGCTGGCTGCGCGCCTCGCGCAGCACCGACTGGCCGAAGCTGTAGTCCTGGCCGATCAGGTAGATGCTCTTGAGCTGTTTGTCTTCCCGCAGCACGCTCATGAGCGCGCTCATGCGCATGTCGGCGTGGGCGTCGAAGCGGAAATGCCAGAAGCTGCACTTTTCATTGGTCAGCACCGGGTCCACCGCCGAGTAGTTCAGGAACAGCATCTGCCGGGCAGGCTCGCGCTCGTTGTGCTTGTTGATGGCATCGATCAGCGCGCTGGCCGCGGCCGACGAGTTGCCCTGCGTGACGATGGTGACGTCGCGGTCGACCGCCGAGCGCAGCGCGGAGAGCGCCTCCTCGGTCTGGCCCTTGCTGTCGAAGCGCTCGATCAGCAGCGGTCGGTTGCCGCCGGGCAGCTTGACGCCGCCGCGGGCATTGACCCGCTCGGTGGCCCACACGAGGTTGCGGAACACCGCCTCGCCGGTGTTGGCGAACGGGCCGGACAGGCCTTCGATCATGCCGATGCGGATCGGGGCTGCGGACGGCGCCGGCGCCTGGGCCAGGGACACGGCGGCGGTCAGGCTGCCCGCGAGCGCGGCCACCAGCGCACGACGGCGCGGGGAAAACAGGGATTCAAGCAGGTATTTCATGGGGAAGTGCTCCTCGGTGCGATGGCGCGGGCCGTGGCGGCACGCGGTCCGGAGTCGCCTGGGCGACAGCATCCGGCGAGTTTAATTCATAATTATGGAGATGCCCCCGCCCGGTATTCAGGCGGCGGTTACGGGCAGCCCCAGCTCGGACAGCGGCCAGCGCGGCCTGACATCGAAGCGGTAGCCATCGCTGCCGGCGCCGCCCGCCAGGGCCAGCCCGGCCTGCGCCCGCATGCCCCCGGCCAGCGCGATCATGGCGCCGTTGTCGGTGCACAGGTGCAGCTCGGGGTAGTGCACGCGCACGCCGGCCTTCGCACAGGCCGAGCCGAGCTGCTCACGCAGCAGCGCGTTGGCCCCCACCCCGCCCGCCACCACCAGGCGGCGCAAGCCGGTCTGGCGGATCGCCATCATCGACTTCTTCACCAGCACCTCGACGATGGCGGCCTGCACGCTGGCCGCCACGTCGGCCTTCTGCTGCGCGCTCAGCGGGTCGGCCAGATGCAGCGTGGCCGGGCCGTCCAGCCGCGCGTGGGCGAGCCGCTTGACCTGGGTCAGCACGGCCGTCTTGAGACCGGCGAACGAAAAGTCGAGGTCGCCGCTGTGCAGCAGCGGGCGTGGAAACTTGTAGGCCAGCGGATCGCCCTGCAGCGCCAGGCGCGCGAGCGCCGGGCCACCCGGGTACGGCAGGCCAAGCAGCTTGGCCGATTTGTCGAAGGCCTCGCCCGCCGCGTCGTCGATGGTTTCGCCCAGCAGCTCGTAGCGGCCCACGCCGTCCACCCGCATCAGCTGGCTGTGGCCGCCCGAGACCAGCAACGCCACGAACGGGAATTCGGGCGGGTCGGCGCTCAGGAAGGGCGACAGCAGATGGCCTTCGAGGTGGTGCACGCCGACCACCGGCCTGCCCAGGGCAAAACCCAGGGCGCAGGCCACGCCCGATCCCACCAGCAGCGCGCCCGCCAGGCCGGGGCCGCGGGTGTAGGCCACCGCGTCCACCGCCGACAGCGGCAGGCCGGCCTGGGCCAGCACGGCGTCGGTCAGGGGCAGGACGCGGCGGATGTGGTCGCGGCTGGCGAGCTCGGGCACCACGCCGCCATAGGCCTGGTGCATTTCGATCTGACTGTGCAGGGCGTGCCCCAGCAGCCGGGGCGTGGCGCTGCCGCTGGCATCGACCAGGGCCACGCCGGTTTCGTCGCAGGACGACTCGATTCCCAAAATCCGCATGCGGGAAGTGTACGGGCGGCATGTTTGTTGCTGGACACTCAGGTCATGCCACGCCACCCCACGAACACATGAAATCGGGCCTGAATTTCCTCGTCGCCGCCAAGCGCTGCGAAATCGCCGAGCTCCAGCAGCTCGCGCTCACCAGCGCGCTGGTGAACGTCACCGGGCGCCTGGTGCACGGCCTGCAGCGCGAGCGCGGCCTGTCCAACCTGCACCTCGGCTCCCAGGGCGCGCGCTTCACCGAGATGCGCGCCAAACAGATCGAGGAATGCCGCCAGACCGAGGCCGAGCTGCGGGCCTGTTTCGACAGCCTGGACACCGAATCGGCCCGGGTCGGCCACGGCGCGCGGCTGTTCAGCCGCATCGCCTACGTGCTGCACGGGCTGGACGCGCTGGGCGGCCTGCGCGCGCGCATCGATGCGCTGGAATGGACACCGCGCCAGGCCACCGAGGCCTATGTGCGCCTGATCGCCGGGCTGCTGGCGGTGGTGTTCGAAGCCGCCGACAGCGCCAGCGACCCCGAGATCTCGCGCCTGCTGGTGGCCCTGTTCAACTTCATGCAGGGCAAGGAATTCGCCGGCCAGGAGCGCGCGGCCGGCTCGGCCCTGTTTGCCTCCGGCCACGCCGAGACCTCGGAACAGCAGCGCCTGCTGCACCTGATCGAGTCGCAGGAGCGCTGCCTGGAGGTGTTTGCCGAGTTCGCCCACCCCAGGGTGGTCGATCTGTGGGCCGCCAGCCAGGCCAGCTCCACCCTGGCCGAGATCGAGCGCCTGCGCCGCGTGCTCTGCACCGCCGCGAACGGCGCGCCGCTCAACGTGCAACTCAGCCAGGTCTGGTTCGATTGCTGCAGCCAGCGCATCGACCGCATGAAGGCGGTGGAAGACCGGCTCGCGCTCGACCTGCTGCGCGCCTGCGAGGAGAAGATCGGCGCGGCCAGCGCCGAGCTCGACGCCTACCACGCGCTCAGCAGCACCGCCACGCGCGAGGCCGACGCCCTGTCCTTCTTCCGCGACGTACCGGTGCCCGACCCCGCGCCGCAGGCCGCCCAGGCCGGCGCGGCCGGCTTCGGCGCCAACGCGCAGGGCTATGGCCTGCAGCTGGAGCGGTCGATCCTCGAGCTGGTGCAGGAGCAGGCGCGGCGCCTGCAGACCATGAGCGAGGAACTCGACACCGTGCGCGCCAGCCTCAACGAGCGCAAGGTGATCGAACGCGCCAAGGGCCTGCTGATGGCGCACCGCCAGCTCAGCGAGGAAGCGGCCCACAAGACCATGCGCCAGATGGCCATGAACCAGAACCGCCGGCTCATCGAAGTGGCCGAGGCGGTGCTGGCGATGGCCGACATGCTGCCCCCGCCGCACTGAACCGGCAGCAGTGCTGCGGCGCACAAATACCGTGCCGCGCACGCCCGCCGCACCACATTGATGCCCGCCTACAGGGCCGCCCAGGCCGGCCCGTCGCCACCCCTTGGCGAGCCTTTTTTCCTTTGAAATCAAATACCTGCCAGCGCACCGCGGGATAACCCTCGGGCTGGCACGGTACCTGCTTCAATGAACGCCAGGAACGCCCGGCCAATGGCGGCAAGGCATTTCACAGTCTTCCCAGACACGGACAACGGCGTCCATTTCCCGCCCGCTCGATGCAGGCTCGGAAATGGGCGCCGTTCTGCTTTGGTTCTCAGGTTTTTTCAATCAGCAAGGAGTTGGACATGCACGCAGACACCCCCAAGCCAGCGGACAGCCTCACCCCCGCCACGGGCACCGACACCGCCGCCGCCTCGCGCCGCGAATTCATCAAGAAGGGCAGCGCCATCGGCACCGCCGCCCTCTTCTCCACGCTGGGCCACCACGGCGTCTGGGCCGCCGGCTCCGACGCACCGGAAAAGACCGAGGTCAAGATCGGCTTCATCCCGCTGACCGACTGCGCCAGCGTGGTGATGGCCGCCGAGCTCGGCATCGACAAGAAGTACGGCGTGAAGATCGTGCCGACCAAGGAAGCGAGCTGGGCCGGCGTGCGCGACAAGCTGGTCAACGGCGAGCTGGACTTTGCCCACGTGCTCTACGGCCTGGTCTATGGCCTGCAACTCGGCACCTCGGGGCCGAAGAAGGACATGGCGGTGCTGATGAACCTGAACCAGAACGGCCAGGCCATCACGCTGTCGAAGAAGCTGGCCGAAAAAGGCGCGGTGGACGGCCCCTCGCTGGCCAAGCTGATGGCCACCGAGAAGCGCGAATACACCTTCGCCCAGACCTTCCCCACCGGCACGCACGCCATGTGGCTGTACTACTGGCTGGCCGCCGCCGGCATCGACCCGATGAAGGACGCGCGCGCCATCGTGGTGCCGCCGCCGCAAATGGTGGCCAACATGCGCGTGGGCAACATGGACGGCTTCTGCGTGGGCGAGCCCTGGAACCACCGCGCCATCATGGACGGCATCGGCATCACGGCCAATACCACCCAGGACATCTGGAAGGACCACCCCGAGAAGGTGCTGGGCACCACGGCCGAGTTCGTGCAGAAGAACCCCAACACCGCGCGCGCCGTGACGGCCGCCATCCTGGAAGCCGGCAAGTGGATCGACGCCGGCCTGCAGAACAAGAACAAGATGGCCGAGACCATCGCGCAGCGCTCCTACGTGAACACCAGCGTGGACGCGATCAACCAGCGCATCCTGGGCCGCTACCAGAACGGCATGGGCAAGACCTGGGACGACCCCAACCACATGAAGTTCTACAACGACGGCTCGGCCAACTTCCCCTACCTGAGCGACGGCATGTGGTTCCTGACGCAGCACAAGCGCTGGGGCCTGCTCAAGTCGCATCCCGACTACCTGGCCGTGGCCAGACAGGTCAACCGCATCGACATCTTCAAGCAGGCCGCGGCGGCCAGCAAGACCTCGCTGCCCAAGTCCGAGATGCGCAGCGCCAAGTTCATCGACGGCGTGGTGTGGGACGGCAAGGACCCGGCGAAGTACGCCGACAGCTTCAAGATCAACGCGGCCTGAACAGGCCGCCGCACCGGAGAAACACCATGGTCAGTGCCGTGTTCCATTCGCCGCTGGAGGGGATGTCCGCCCCGAAGGCCACCCCCAACAGCACGGCGTCCGCCGCGCCGACCTACCCCACCGCCACCATGCCGGAACTCCATCCACCTGCCGCCGCCACGGCGGCCTCCCCGGCGCCCTCGCGCGGCTGGGACCTGCGCTTCCTCTGGGCCAGCGTGCTGCCGCCGGTGCTGGGGCTGGTGTTCCTGATCGCGGTGTGGTCGGTGGTGGCGAGCACCAGCAACAGCGGCATCCCCACGCCGATGCAGACCTGGGCGCAGGCGGTCGAGGTGTTCTCCGATCCGTTCTACCAGGTCGGCCCTAACGACCAGGGCGTGGGCTGGAACGTGCTGATGTCGCTGCAGCGCGTGGCCATCGGCTTCGGCCTGGCCGCGCTGGTCGGCATCCCGGCCGGTTTCGCCATCGGCCGCTTCGAGTTCCTCAGCCGCATGTTCAACCCGCTCATCAGCCTGCTGCGCCCGGTCTCGCCGCTGGCCTGGCTGCCGATCGGCCTGCTGGTGTTCAAGGGCGCCAACCCGGCCGCCATCTGGACCATCTTCATCTGCTCCATCTGGCCCATGATCATCAACACCGCGGTGGGCGTGCAGCGCGTGCCGCAGGACTACATGAACGTGGCGCGCGTGCTCAACCTGAGCGAGTGGAAGATCTTCACCAAGATCCTGTTCCCCGCCGTGCTGCCCTACCTGCTGACCGGCGTGCGCCTGGCGGTGGGCACGGCCTGGCTGGTGATCGTGGCGGCCGAGATGCTGACCGGTGGCGTGGGCATCGGCTTCTGGATCTGGGACGAGTGGAACAACCTCAACGTGGCCAGCATCATCATCGCCATCTTCGTGATCGGCATCGTGGGCCTGGTGCTCGAATTCGGCCTCATCAAGCTGGCCACCCTGTTCACATACGAAGAGGTGAAATCATGATCGCCGCCCGGCCTCCCGAAGGCGATCGCACCGCAATGCACAGCATGGAGGTTTCCCAATGAGCGACGCATCCAAGTACATCGAGATCCAGAACGTCGAGCAGACCTTCAAGACGAAGAAGGGCAATTTCCCCGCGCTGCGCGACATCAACCTGACGGTGGCCAAGGGCGAGTTCGTCACGCTGATCGGCCACTCGGGCTGCGGCAAGTCCACGCTGCTCAACCTCATCGCCGGCCTGACCACGCCCACCAGCGGCGTGCTGATCTGCGCCGACAAGGAGATCGCCGGCCCCGGCCCGGAGCGCGCGGTGGTGTTCCAGAACCACTCGCTGCTGCCCTGGCTGACCTGCTTCGAGAATGTCTACCTCGCGGTCGAGCGCGTGTTCTCGGCCACTGAGAACAAGGCGCAACTCAAGGCCCGCACCGAGGCAGCGCTGGCCCTGGTGGGCCTCACGCCCGCCGCGCAGAAGCGCCCCGGTGAGATCTCCGGTGGCATGAAGCAGCGCGTGGGCATCGCCCGCGCCCTGTCGATGGAACCCAAGGTCTTGCTGATGGACGAACCCTTCGGCGCGCTCGACGCCCTCACCCGCGCCAAGCTGCAGGACGAGCTGCTCGAGATCGTGGCGCGCACGCACAGCACGGTGGTCATGGTCACGCACGACGTGGACGAGGCCGTGCTGTTGAGCGACCGCATCGTGATGCTCACCAACGGCCCGGCCGCCACCATCGGCGAGGTGCTCACGGTGGACCTGCCGCGCCCGCGCAAGCGCGTGGAGCTGGCCGACGACCCGAGCTACCAGCAGGCCCGCAAGGCGGTCATCGACTTCCTCTACACACGCCAGGCGCACGTGGAGAAGGCCGCCTGACCCTGCGCGGCAGGCGATCTGACCCAAAGAGGGACATGCCGGCGGGCATGGAATTTGCTCGACTTTTTCCAGGCTGACGAAGGCCTTTTCCCGCGACAGCCGACCACCGCCCCGGTGGCCGGCTGTCGCGCCCCATGCACATCACCGGCACAGCGGCCCGGTGGCCAGCGGCATGGGCGTCCATCCCCCTCTTCCTTCTCCTCTCAAAGGTGCACGCCATGGCGGGTTTCCGTTCGTTCCTGAAAGCCGGTCACAGCCCCACGCTGCTGGCCTCCTTCATCTACTTCACCTACTGCTGCGGTGTCTGGGTCACCAACGGCGCCATGGCGCCCTTCATCAAGGACTCGCTGCAACTCAGCCCCGCGCAACTGGGCGTGATGCTGTCGGTGCCCATCTTCGCCGGCGCCCTCATGCGATTTCCGCTCGGCGTGCTGGCGCAGTACATCGGCCGCAAGAACGCCACGCTGGTGGAGATGGGGGGCATCGCGCTGGCGCTGCTGTTCGGCTACTTCTACGTCGAGACCTTCCACCACCTGATCGCCATGGGCGTGCTGCTGGGCATCGCCGGCGCGAGCTTCGGCGTGGCCCTGTCGCTGGGCTCGGGCTCCTTCCCCGCGCGTTACAAGGGCCTGGCCATGGGCCTGGTGGGCGCGGGCAACGTGGGCACCTCGCTGTCGGCCCTGCTGGCGCCGCAGCTGGCGCAGGCCTATGGCTGGAAAGCGGTGTACGGCATCGCCGCGCTGGGCCTGATGGTGCCGGTGCTGGTGATGATCTTCCTGGCCCGGGAGCCCGACGACGTGGACAAGCACGCCGGCCTGCGCGAACACGTCGCCTGCCTGTTTGAAAAAGACGGCTGGGCCTTCAGCGTCATCTACGCCGTCACCTTCGGCGGCTTCATCGGCCTGGCCACCTTCCTGCCGAGCTACTACTACGACCAGTTCGGCGTGAGCAAGGTGCAGGCCGGGCAGCTCACCATGCTGGCGGCCTTCATGGGCGCGGCGCTGCGCATCTTCGGCGGCTGGATCTCCGACCACTGGGGCGGCATCAACACGCTCACCGCCGTGCTGCTCGTCATCAGCGCCTCGCTGATGGCCTGCGGCCTGGCCGGCGGCTCGCTGGTCGTCACCACCCTGTTGCTCATGCTGTGTTTCGCGGCCCTGGGCGCGGGCAATGGCGCCCTGTTCCAGCTGGTGCCGCTGCGCTGGCCGCTGTCGACCGCCGTGGCCGGCTCCATGATCGGCGAGATCGGCGCCCTCGGCGGCGGCCTGGTGCCCAATGCCATGGGCCTGTCGCGGCAGTACGCCGGCACCTATTTCTGGGGCTTCGCGCTGTTCTCGGTGCTTGCGCTGCTGGTGCTGCTGATGATGCGCTCGATGCAGATGCGCTGGACGCGCACCTGGGCTGAGAAAGGTGGGCGCGCGCGCAGCGCCTGATCGCTGCTACGTCGGCAGGAACAGCAGCCAGTACACCAGCAACAGGTTGAACAGCACGCTCACGGCGAGCAGCAGTTTCCACAGCATGGTCGGGTCGCGCTGCAGCAGGGCCGACGCCGGGGGCACCGTGAGCGGGCGGGAGGCGCCGCGCTCGAGCGCCAGCAGGAATTCTTCGGCGGTCTCGAAGCGCAGGCCCTTGTCGCGCGCCACGGCCTTGAGCACCACGTGGTCGAGCCAGATCGGCACCTCGGGGTTGTGGCGGCTGGGTGGCGTGGGGTCGCGGAAGTAGCGGCCCACCTGGTAGGGCAGCACCTCGCCATAGGGCAGCTTGCCGGTGAGCAGCTGGTAGAGCGTGACGCCGAGCGCAAACAGGTCGCTCTGCGCATCGGCCGGTTCGGGCGCGTGCTCGCCGGTGGCGGCGGCACCAGCCTTGCCGTGTTGCCCCCATTGTTCGGGGTTGACGAAGCTGGGCGTGCCCGCGTGCAGGCTGCGCATGCTTTCGGGCTCGCGCCCGCTGAGGGCGACGCCGAGATCGAGCAGGCGCAGCACGCCGTCGTCGCCCTGGTGCAGGTTGGCCGGCTTCACATCGCGGTGGATCACGCCCTGGCGGTGCAGCAGGCCGAGCACGCGCAAGGTCTGCATGGCGGCGCTGACGGCCTGCACCGGGCCGAGCCGGTGCTGCCGGTCCAGCAGCTGCTGCAGGGTCTCGCCACCGTGCCAGTCGTACAGCAGGTAACACGCGCTGCGCGGCTGGCGGTCGGGCAGGTGGTCGTGCACAGCCACCAGGTGGTCGGCCGCGCGCGAGGACTGCATGCGCTTGGCCAGCCAGGCCTCGTGCGCGAGCATGGCGCGCTCGTCGGGGTCGTGCGCGCGCGCGGGGTGCAGGGTCTTGAGCGCGTAGAGCACCTGGCTGCGGGGATCGCGCACCTGGTACAGCAGGTTGATGCCGTTGTCGGCCACGGTGGCGGTGACGACGAGGCCGTCGATGCCCTCGCCCACCTTGAGCCGGTGCGGCACCGGCAGGCTCTGCGCCGTGCGGCTGGCGTCCTGCAGGTTGGGCCCCTGCAGATCGAGCACGCGCACCACCATGGCGGTGAGGTTGTCGTCGCTGCCGGCGCTCAGGGCTTCGGCCGCCAGCCGCTCGGCGGCGGCCTGTGCATCGGGCTGGGCCACCCACTCGGCCAGTCGGCGCTCGGGCACCTTGCCGTGCACCCCGTCGGTGAGCATGACGAAGGTGTCGCCCACCTGCAGGTCGCCCTGCAGGTAGTCCACCACGAGGTGGTCTTCCAGGCCCACGGCGCGCAGCAGCTGGTGGCGCATGTCGGGGTGGTTGACGGTGTGGTCGTGCGTGAGCAGCAGGGTCTGGCCTTCGCGCAGCAGGTAACAGCGCGAGTCGCCCACATGGGCCACGGTGTACGACTGGCCGCGCAGCACGAGCGCGGTGAGCGTGGTCAGGCCCAGGGCGGGCTGACGGCGCCGGTTCACCCCGGCCAGCCAGGCGTTCTGCGCGCCGATGATGCGGTCCAGCGCGACCGTGGTGTCCCAGGTCTCTGGCGTGTCGTGGTAGCTGCGCACCAGGCTGGTGACGGTGGTCTGCGCGGCCTCGCCGCCCATGCCACCGGTGCTCACGCCGTCGGCCACGGCGACGATGGTGCCCATGTCTTCCTGCCCCTCGGGCGGCAGCATGGCGGCGCAGAAATCCTCGTTCGGCGTCTTGCGACCCGGCTGGCAGACAAAGCCCACGTCCACGTGAAAGGCCATGCGTCAGCCCATCAGCATCTGCATGCTGCGCTCGTACTGGGCCGCGAGCTGCTCGAAATCGTCGAGCAGGCTTTCGCTGGCGGCGGCCAGGCTTTCCAGGCGCAGCAGGCGGTCGCGCCCGGCCGGCCGGCGCACCTGGTCGGCGCCGATGAGCAGCTGTTGCCAGCCCTGGGCGGCCGACTCCAGCGTGCGGCGGATGTCGGGCGTGGACAGGGGCAGGCCGTTCAGGTAGGCCAGGCCCTGTTCGAACGCCTGGCGCGCGGCCTCCATGTCGGCCTGGTGCTGCGGCCGGGTGTCGCCGCTCTCGAGCACGCCCAGCAGCGCCGCCTTGGCAAAACGCTGCGACAGCATGCGCTGGCGGCCGGCCATGTTGAGCATGCGCAGCTGCACCACGCTGCCCGCGTTCTCCAGGCTGGTGGTCAGGTGCTCGGCATCCTGCAGCAGGCGCTCGGCCAGGGCGTCGATCGATGCCAGCGCCCCGGGCGCCGGCTCGGCGCCCAGCGCCTTCTTCAGCGCGGTCCAGGTGTCCAGCACCCGCGCCAGCAGGTCGCCGAAGGTGGGTTGCGACAGGTTCTTGCCCAGCAGCGCGAGGTTGGCGTCGATGCGCTGCATCGAATCGGCCTGCAGCGCCAGGTGCTTCGCGACCTGCACGCCCGCCAGGCGCAGCAGCCAGTGCTTCACCAGGCGTTGCGAGAGCATGCGCAGCTGCCCGGCGCGGTTCACACCCTCGGCAAAGTGCGCCGACTGGATGATGTGCTGCGCCACCTGGCCCAGGCGCTGGTTGCTGTGCATGGACGCGGTGCGCAGGATCTGGAAGGCCTCGTCGTCGGACACCTGGCGCGCATGCATCAGGATGCCCTTGGCGCGCTCCACCGTCTTGCGCTCCTCGAAGCGGGTGGAGACATCGCGCAGTTCTTCCAGCAGCGCCTGCTCGCGGCGAAAGCGCGCCTGCGCCAGCTGCATGAGGGGCCGCAGGCGCTGCGCGCCGTAGCCCTGGACCACGTAGGCATGGATGCCCGACTCGGTGGCGCGCGCGATGTGCGCCGCGTCGCCATCGGCGGTGAACACCAGCACCGGCAGGGGCGCGGCTTCGGCCAGCGTCTGCGTGGTCTTGAACAGGGCATCCCCGGCCACGGCGGCCTGCACGACCACCAGATTTGGTGCATGGCGCACCACGCCCTGCACCAGCTGATGCCCGGCCTCGACCACCGCCAGCACCTGGGCACCGGCCGCTTCCAGGTCCTTCACCAGGGCCTGGCCAGCTGGCTCGTCGCACCACAAAACTACCGAAATGCTCATATGAATCAATGACTTGGAAAAGTTCTGGCGCAACTGCCCGCCGCGCACAAGCCCCGCAAGCATGCCTGAAACCGGGCGGGCGGCCCACCACGATCGACATGGCACGGCGATTGCTTGGTGATGAGCGGACGTAACGACGCGTCCCATCCCCGACCCAGCGTCGGAGATCCAGCGCACAGCGACGTGCGCTGCCCGACCAGACGGCACCGATGGCCAGTCTGGAACCGACATCTGTGTCGGTCTGATCGTATTCCCCAGTTACTACCTGTCCAGGCATGCCTGCGTGATTCCGTTCGCGCGCGGCCTGGGCCCCCACAGCCTTTCACACATGGAGTCGCAGCGATGAAAAAAGCCCAACTGGTGATGGTCGGCAACGGCATGGCCGGTGTGCGCACGCTCGAAGAGCTGCTCAAGATCGCCCCGGACCTCTACGACATCACGGTCTTCGGCAGCGAGCCGCACCCGAACTACAACCGCATCCTGCTCTCGCCAGTGCTCGCGGGCGAGCAGACGCTGGACGAGATCGTGCTCAACGACTGGGCCTGGTACAGCGAGCACGGCGTCACGCTGCACGCGGGCAAGACCGTGACCGAGGTGGACCGCGTCAAGCGCGTCGTGCGCGCCAGCGACGGCCAGGGCGGCGTGATCGAGGCACCGTACGACCGCCTCATCATGGCCACCGGCTCCAACCCCTTCATGCTGCCCATCCCCGGCAAGGACCTGCAAGGCGTGCTCGCCTACCGCGACATCGCCGACACGCAGGCCATGATCGACGCGGCCACGAAGTACCAGCACGCGGTCGTCATCGGCGGCGGCCTGCTCGGGCTGGAAGCGGCCAACGGCCTGATGAAGCGCGGCATGACGGTGAGCGTGGTGCACGTGGCGCCCTGGCTCATGGAACGCCAGCTCGACGACGTGGCGGGCAAGCTGCTGCAGGCTTCGCTGGAACAGCGCGGCATGAAGTTCCTGATCGGCGCGCAGACGCAGGAACTGGTGGGCAACGACGAAGGCCGCGTGAAGGCGATCCGCTTCAAGGACGGCACCGAGCTGCCGGCCGACCTGGTGGTGATGGCCGTGGGCATCCGCCCCAACACCGCGCTGGCCGAGAGCATGCGCCTGCACGTGAACAAGGGCATCGTGGTCAGCGACACGCTGCAGACCGTGACCGACCCGCGCATCTACGCGGTGGGCGAATGCGCGGCGCACCGCGGCATCGCCTACGGCCTGGTGGCGCCGCTGTTCGAGCAGGGCAAGGTGCTGGCCACGCACCTGGCCGAGTTCGGCATCGGCCGCTACAGCGGCTCGCTCACCTCGACCAAGCTCAAGGTCACCGGCATCGACCTGTTTTCCGCCGGCAACTTCACGGGCGGCGCCAACACCGAAGAGATCGTGATGAGCGACCCCTCGGGCGGCGTCTACAAGAAGCTCGTGATCCAGGACGACAAGCTGGTGGGCGCCTGCCTGTACGGCGACACGGTCGACGGCTCCTGGTACTTCAAGCTGCTGCGCGACGGCCGCAGCGTGGCCGACATCCGCGACAAGCTGATGTTCGGCGAGTCCAACATCGGCGACGTGGGCCACCAGGGCCACAGCAAGGCCGCGGCCATGGCCGACAGCGACGAAGTGTGTGGCTGCAACGGCGTGACCAAGGGCGCGATCTGCAAGGCCATCAAGGACAAGGGCCTGTTCACGCTGGAAGAGGTGCGCAAGCAGACCAAGGCCAGCGCGAGCTGCGGCTCGTGCACCGGCCTGGTCGAGCAGATCCTGATGTTCACCGCCGGCGGCGACTACTCGGCCACGCCCAAGCTCAAGGCCATGTGCGGCTGCACCGACCACGGCCACCAGGCGGTGCGCGATGCGATCCGCGACAGCAAGTACACCAGCACCAGCGCGGTGTTCACCGGCATGGGCTGGCGCACGCCCAACGGCTGCTCGTCCTGCCGCCCGGCCGTCAACTACTACCTGATCAGCACCTGGCCGAAAGAGGCGAAGGACGATCCGCAGAGCCGCTTCATCAACGAGCGCATGCACGCCAACATCCAGAAGGACGGCACCTACAGCGTGATCCCGCGCATGTGGGGCGGCGAGACCACGGCCGACGAGCTGCGCCGCATCGCCGATGCGGTGGACAAGTACAAGATCCCCACGGTAAAGGTCACCGGCGGCCAGCGCATCGACCTGCTGGGCGTGAAGAAGGAAGACCTGCAGGCGGTGTGGAAGGACATCGGCATGCCCAGCGGCCACGCGTATGCGAAGGCCCTGCGCACGGTGAAGACCTGCGTGGGCAGCGAGTGGTGCCGCATGGGCACGCAGGACAGCACCCAGATGGGCAAGGACCTGGAGCGCGCGATGTGGCGCATGTATGCACCGCACAAGGTGAAGTTCGCCGTCAGTGGCTGCCCGCGCAACTGTGCCGAGGCCGGCATCAAGGACGTGGGCATCATCGGCGTGGACTCGGGCTGGGAGATGTACGTGGCCGGCAACGGCGGCATCAAGACCGAGGTCGCGCACTTCTTCACCAAGCTCAAGACCGCCGAGGAAGTGCTGGAGTACACCGGCGCCTTCATGCAGCTCTACCGCCTGGAGGGCTGGTACCTGGAGCGGACCGTGCACTACGTGAACCGCGTGGGCCTGGACTATGTGAAGAAGAAGATCCTCGACGACCACGAGGGCCGCAAGGCCCTGTGGGCCGAGCTGCAGTTCGCGCTCGACGGCGAGCCCGACCCGTGGTTCGACTTCAAGCAGGCCTCGGTGGACACGCGCCAGTTCATCCCGATCAAACCCGTTTCTCTTGAAGGGAGCGCAGCATGAGCGTCTGGATTCCGATTGCCCGCGTGGACGACATTCCCGTGCTGGGCTCCCGTTGCGTGCAACGCGAGCAGGGCCTGGACGTGGCGGTGTTCCGCAACGACCGCGACGAGGTGTTCGCCCTGCTGGACCGCTGCCCGCACAAGGGCGGCCCGCTGAGCCAGGGCATCGTCTTCGGCACCCAGGTGGCCTGCCCGCTGCACAACTGGACCATCGGCCTGGACAGCGGCTGCGCCAGGGAGCCCGACGAAGGCTGCACGCCGAAGTTCGCGGTGAAGGTCGAAGATGGCGTGGTGCACCTGGACGCACAGGAACTCGCCAGCCACGCCACCGACCTCACCCGCCCCGTCGCCGGCCCGCAGCGCAAGACCGCCACCGCATGAACCCGACCACCACCCGCTCGACCTGCCCCTACTGCGGCGTGGGCTGTGGGGTGCTGATCGACAGCGTGGGCAGCCAGATCACCGCGGTGCGCGGCGACCCGCTGCACCCGGCCAATTTCGGCAAGCTCTGCACCAAGGGCCAGACGCTGCACCTCACCGCCACGCCCGCGATCGCGCAGCAGACGCGCCTGCTGCAGCCCCTGCGGCGGCTGCAACGCGGCGCACCCGCGCAGCCCCTGGCCTGGGACGCTGCGCTCGATCTCGCCACCGAGCGCTTCGCCTCGGTCATCGAGAACCACGGCCCCGATGCGGTGGGCTTCTACATCAGCGGCCAGTTGCTGACCGAGGACTACTATGCCTTCAACAAGCTGGCCAAGGGCCTGATCGGCACCAACAACGTCGACACCAACTCGCGCCTGTGCATGAGCAGCGCGGTGGCCGGCTACAAGCTCACGCTGGGCGCCGACGCGCCGCCCGCCTGCTACGACGACGTGAACCACGCCAGCTGCCTGCTCATCGTCGGCAGCAACGCGGCGTTCGCACACCCGGTGCTGTTCCGCCGCATCGAAGCAGCGAAGCAGGCCAACCCGGCCATGAAGGTGATCGTGGCCGACCCGCGCCGCACCGACACGGCCGGCTTCGCCGACCTGTTCCTGCCACTGCAACCCGGCAGCGACGTGATGCTGTTCCACGGCCTGCTGCACATCATGCTGTGGGAAGGCTGGCTCGACACGGCCTGGATGGCCGCGCACACCACCGGCTTCGAGGCCCTGAAAACGCTGGTGCGCGAGTACACGCCCGAGCGAGTGGCCCAGGCCTGCGGCGTGCCGAAGGAAGACCTGTTCACCGCCGCGCAGTGGTTCGCCACCTCGCCGGCCACGCTCAGCCTGTACTGCCAGGGCCTGAACCAGAGCAGCAGCGGCACCGCGAAGAACGCCACGCTGATCAACCTGCACCTGGCTACCGGCCAGATCGGCAAGCCCGGCGCCGGCCCGTTCAGCCTGACCGGCCAGCCCAACGCCATGGGCGGGCGCGAGGTCGGCGGCCTGGCCAACCTGCTGAGCGCCCACCGCGACCTGGCCAACCCGCAACACCGTGCCGAGGTGGCCGCGCTCTGGGGCGTTCCCTCGGTGCCCGAGAAGCCGGGCAAGAGCGCGGTGGAGATGTTCCAGGCCGCGGCCGACGGTGAGATCAAGGCGCTGTGGATCGCCTGCACCAACCCCGCCCAGTCCATGCCCGACCAGGCCACTGTGCGCCGCGCCCTGCAGCGAGCCGAGTTCGTGGTGGTGCAGGAGGCCTACGCCACCGCCGCCACCTGCGACTACGCCGACCTGCTGCTGCCCGCCACCACCTGGGGCGAGAAGGACGGCACCGTCACCAACAGCGAGCGCCGCATCAGCCGCGTGCGCCCGGCCGTGCCCGCGCCGGGCCAGGCGCGGCACGACTGGCGCATCGTGGTCGACGTCGCGCAGCGGCTCGAAGCCCGCCTGCGCCCCGGCCAGCCCACGCTGTTCCCCTACCCCGACGCCGAAAGCCTCTGGCTCGAACACCGCGAATCCACGCGCGGGCGCGACCTCGACATCACCGGCCTGTCCTATGCCATGCTGCAGCAGCAGGGGCCGCAGCAGTGGCCGATCAAGGCCGGCGAGACACAAGGCAAACAGCGCCTGTACGAAGACGGCGTTTTCCCCACGCCCGACGGCAAGGCCCGCTTCGCCGCCCTGCCCTTCGTGCCGCTGGCCGAGCCGCGCGAATCGCGCTACCCGTTCTCGCTCACCACCGGCCGCCTGCGCGACCAGTGGCACGGCATGACACGCACCGGCACGCTGGGCCGCCTGTTCGGCCATGTGGCCGAGCCCGCCGTGCAGCTGCACCCGCAGGACATGGAGCGCCGCGGCCTGAAGGACGGTGACCTGGTGCACGTGACCAGCAAGCGCGGCTCCATCCTGGTGCCGGCGCAGGGCTCGCCCGAGATCGGCCTGTCGCAGGCCTTCATCGCCATGCACTGGGGCGCGGAATACCTCAGCGGCCTGAGCAGCACCGGCGAGCGGCTCGCCGGCGTCAACGCGCTCACCACCTCGGCTTATTGCCCCTCGTCAAAACAGCCCGAGCTCAAGCACGCGGCGGTGAAGGTGCTCAAGGCCGAGCTGCCCTGGACGCTGCTGGCCATGGCCTGGCTGCCCGATGCAAAAGCCCTGGCCGCGCGCGAGGGGCTGCGCGAGCTGATGGCGCAGTTTCCGTTCGCTTCCTGCGTGCCGTTCTCCAACGGCGTGCCGCTGGCCGAGGCCGCCGCCGGCACCGAGCGCACCGGCGTGCTGTTCCGCGCCGCCGCGCACGAGGCGCCCGAGCCCGCGCTGGTCGAGCGCATCGAGGCGCTGCTCGGGCTCGACGCCGCCGACGTGCTGCGCTACGCCGACAAACGCCTGGGCCAGCGCCGCACCGCGCGCCTGGTGCGCGAGGGCGAATCCACGCGGCTCGAGGCCTTCGTGCTCGCGGGCGACACGCGCGCCGAGGTCTGGATCAAACCCCTGCTGCAGGACGAACTGCCCGCGGCCGCCTACGGGCGCCTGCTGCTCATGCCCGGTGCCCGGGCGCCGGTGGCGATCGCGGCCCGGGGCAAGCAGATCTGCACCTGCTTCAACGTGACCGACGACGCCATCCAGGCCCGGCTGCAGACCTGCGAAGGCAACGAGGCGCAACGCCTGGCCGCGCTGCAGGCCAGCCTGCGCTGCGGCACCAACTGCGGCTCCTGCCTGCCCGAAATCAAGCGACTGGTGCGCGGCAGCGCGCCGGCGCTGCAGACCGCCTGACCGCGCGCTGTGGCCATATAACGCCAAGTCATCAAACTTGCTGGACAATCGCGCGCCATGGGCATCAGCCACTACATCAAGGAGATCGGCCGCGGCAAGGACGGCGCCCGCTCGCTCACGCGCGCCCAGGCCACCGACCTGCTGGGCCAGGTGCTCGACGGCGCCGTGACCGACCTCGAAGTGGGCGGCTTCTGCCTGGCCATGCGCATCAAGGGCGAGACGCCGGAAGAGATGGCGGGCTTCCTGGACGCCGCGCACGCGCGCCTGCACAAGCTGCCCGACGCCGGCCACCCCACCGTGGTGCTGCCCAGCTACAACGGCGCGCGCAAGCTGCCGGTGCTCACGCCGCTGCTCGCGCTGCTGCTGGCGCGTCGTGGCGCGGCGGTGCTGGTGCACGGCACCGCCACCGAAGACAAGCGCGTGTCGTCCGCCAGCGTGTTCGCGGCGCTCGGCATCGAGCCCGCGCACAGCGCGCCTGCGTTGCGCGCGGGCGAAGTCGCATTCGTGCCCACCGAGGTGCTCAGCCCCGACCTCAAGCGCCTGCTCGACGTGCGCCGCGCGGTCGGCCTGCGCAACCCGGCACACAGCCTGGTGAAACTGATGAACCCCTGCGCAGGCCGCGCCTTCATCGTCGGCAGCTACACCCACCCCGAGTACGCCAGCTCCATGGCCGCCACCTGGGCGCTCACCGGCGCGCACGCGCTGCTGCTGCGCGGCACCGAAGGCGAGCCCGTGGCCGACGCACGCCGCACGCCGCGCATGGAAGTGTTCCGCGATGGCGAGCGCACCGAAGTGCAGGCGCAGCAGGACGGCCCGCTGGCCAAGCTGCCTGCGCTGCCCGACGTGGATGCGTTGAACACAGCCGCTTACATCCGTGCGGTGCTCGACGGCACCGAGCCCGTTCCCACGCCGATTGCCCTGCAGGTGGAACACATCTTGCGAGAGCTTCACCACCATGAATCCGCAACCCATGCCCTCGCCATCTGAGTTCCTGCCCGGTACCGTGGCCCTGGTGGGCGCCGGCCCCGGCGACCCCGAGCTGCTCACGCTCAAGGCGGTCAAGGCCATCAGCGCCGCCACCGTGCTGCTGGTCGACGACCTGGTGAGCGAAGGTGTGCTCGCACACGCATCGCCGCGCGCGCGCATCGTGCACGTGGGCAAGCGCGGCGGATGCAAGAGCACGCCACAGGCCTTCATCGAAAAGCTCATGGTGATGGCCGCGCGCGAAGGCGAGGTCGTGGTGCGCCTCAAGGGGGGCGACCCTTTCATCTTCGGGCGCGGTGGCGAAGAGGTGGAGCACCTGCGCGCCGCCGGCATCGAGGTGCAGGTGGTCAACGGCATCACGGCCGGCCTCGCCGGCCTGACCTCGCTGGGCGTGCCGCTCACGCACCGCGAGCACGCGCACGGCGTGGTCTTCGTCACCGGCCATGCCAAGCCGGGCGACGCCGGCACCGACTGGCAGGCCCTGGCCGCCACCGCGCGCGACGCGAAGTTGACGCTCGTGATCTACATGGGCGTGTCCAGCGCCGCGCAGATCGAGCAGGACCTGCTCACCGGCCTGCCGGCACACACGCCGCTGGCGGTGATCCAGTACGCCAGCCTGCCCCAGCAGCGCCACGCACTCACCACGCTGGGGCAGTTGCGCGCCACCATCGAGCGCGAAGGCCTGGGCAGCCCGGCGGTGATCGTGGTGGGCGACGTGGTGAGCGGCGTGGCCGCCCTTCAGGCCCCGCTGCCGCTCGCCCGCACGGCCTGAGCCCGCGCGCCAGCGCCCCGCTACACTGCCGCAGCCGCGTCCCCTTCAGGACGCTCGGGAGCCTTCTGCATGCTCAAGAAACTCAACCAGTTCACCGAAGGCCACGGCGCGTTGCGCCCGGGCCGTGGCCTCGTCACCGGTGCCATCGCGCTGTCACTGGCCATCCTGTGTTTCCTCGGCGTGATGGCCTTTCACTTCCCGCAGTACCTCACCACGCCCCAGCTGCGCCAGCAGTACGACGTGGGCCTCATGCGCCAGTTGCTCTTCGGGGGCATGGTCATCGCCGGCGGCCTGAGCCTGGTGAACGTGTTGTTCAACCGCGCGCGCTGGCTCTCGGCCTTTGCGTTCGCGCTGGTCACGCTCAGCGCGCTGCTGGGTGGGCACCAGGTGGAGGTGGACCCGAACTTCCCCGACCACACGCCCTACATCGGCATGGACTGGTTCATCCTCGATCTGCTGGGCTCGGCGCTGATCTTCATCTTCATCGAGAAGCTCTTCGCCCTGCGCAAGGACCAGCCAGTGTTTCGCCCCGAGTGGCAGACCGACTTCCACCACTTCATCGTCAACCACATGGTCATCGGCTTCATGCTGCTGGCGACCAACCTGCTGGTGCACAACATCTTCGGCTGGGTGCCGGCGGACGGCGTGCGCGGCTGGATCGCGGCCCTGCCGTTCTGGGCGGCGCTGCCACTGATCATTCTGGTGGCCGACCTCGCCCAGTACGGGACGCACCGCGCCTACCACGAGGTGCCTCTGCTCTGGCGCCTGCACGCGGTGCACCACAGCACCAAACACATGGACTGGATGGCCGGCTCGCGCCAGCACATCCTGGAGACCATCATCACGCGCACGCTGGTGCTCGGGCCCATCTACCTGCTGGGTTTTTCCAAGGAAGTGATCGACGCCTACATCATCGTGGTGGGCTTCCAGGCCGTGTTCAACCACGCCAACGTGAGCGTGCGCCTGGGCCCGCTGCGCTACCTCATCGTCACGCCCAACTTCCACCACTGGCACCACAGCCAGGACGCCGACGCGCTGGACAAGAACTACGCCGCGCACTACGCCTTTCTTGACCACCTATTCGGCACGGCCGTCAACAGCAACAAGGTCTGGCCCGAACGCTACGGCGTACTGGGCGACTACGTACCCAAGGGCTTTCTGAAGCAGCTCGCGTTTCCGTTCACCTGGAAAGGCTGAGCGCGCCACGCTGGTGCGCACCGCGCGGGCGAGACGCGCGCAACCGTGGCCCGGCGATTGCTTGGGGTTGTGCATGACCACACTCGCTGCCCCCAACACCACCTTTCAGCGCAACGACACTCCTGCCCACATTGCGGGCCTCTCACTGGTGAACCTCGCCGCGCGCCAGCGCATGCTGTCGCAACGCATGATCCTGCAGACGGTGCTGGCCGCACAGGGTGACGTGACACGCCTGCAGGCCGCGCGGGCCGGCCAGCACGGCCGCGAATTCGCGGTGGTGGCCAACGTGCTGTCGGACATCACCAGCGAAATCGACCGCCTCACCCGCAAGGCCGCAGTACTCGCCGAACGCAGCCGAAGCACGGGCTGACAGCGGGTGCGCCTACACTGCGCGCCATGCAAGACTTCGACGCCATCGTCATCGGCGCTGGCGCCGCCGGCCTTTTTTGCGCCGGCGTCGCGGGCCAGCGCGGCCTGCGTGTGCTGGTACTGGACCACAGCGACAAGGTCGCCGAGAAGATCCGCATCTCGGGCGGCGGGCGCGCCAACTTCACCAACCGCGAGCTGGACCCGCAGGCGCCGCACAAGCACTTCCTGGGCGCCAACCCGCATTTCTGCCGCTCGGCGCTGTCGCGCTACACGCCGGCCGATTTCATCGCCCTGGTGCAGCGCCACGGCATCGCCTTCCACGAAAAACACAAGGGCCAGCTGTTCTGCGACCGTTCGGCCGACGACCTGATCCAGATGCTGCTGCGCGAGTGCGAGGCCGGCGGCGTGCAGCGCTGGCAGCCCTGCGGCGTCAAGGCCGTGCGCCAGGGCGGCGACAGCGTCTACGAACTGGACACCGGGCGCGGCATCGTGCGCAGCCGCGCGGTGGTGATCGCCACCGGCGGCCTGTCCATCCCGAAAATCGGCGCCACCGACTTCGGCTACCGCATCGCGACACAGTTCGGTCTGCGGCTGGTGGAGACGCGCCCCGGCCTGGTGCCGCTCACCTTCGACGGCGAAGGCTGGGCACCGTATGCCGGGCTGGCCGGCCTGGCGCTGCCGGTGCGCATCGAGACCGGCGAGAAAAAGACCCGGATGGCCTTCCTCGAAGACCTGCTGTTCACCCACCGGGGCCTGTCCGGCCCGGCGGTGCTGCAGATTTCCAGCTACTGGCGGGAGGGCACGCCGATCCGCCTGGACCTCGCGCCCGAAGCCGACCTGCCCGCCGCGCTGGCGCGCGCCAAGGCCACCTCGCGCAAGCTGATCGCCAACGAACTCGCCGGCCTGGTGCCCAGCCGCCTGGCCGACGCCTGGGTGCTGCAGGACGCCGACTGGCAGCGCCCGGTGTCCGAAGCCTCCGACAAGGCCCTGGCGCGCCTGGCCGAGCGCCTGTCGCGCTGGGACATCACCCCGACCGGCACCGAGGGCTACCGCAAGGCCGAGGTCACGCTCGGCGGCGTGGACACGCGGGACCTGTCGTCCCAGACGCTGGAATCGAAGCAGCCAGGCCTGTATTTCATCGGCGAGGTGGTGGACGTGACCGGCTGGCTGGGCGGCTACAACTTCCAGTGGGCCTGGGCCAGCGCCCACGCCTGCGCACAGGCCTTGTGAGCGTAGCCCCCACGCTCCGCCGCTGCGCGGGTCGCTGCCCCCCGAGGGGGCTGTTTCGCCTTGGGGCGGCCCGGCGGCGAAACGCTGCCGACCGAGGGTGCACCGGGTAGCCAACATCGCCAAAGTGGCTATAATCCAAGGCTTTGCTGGCAAATCCCCGTCGGCCAATACTAGTTAATGACGGGACATTTTGCGGAAACGACGCCCGGGCCCGATCTTCCCGGTCATCCTCTTTCCGCGCATTCTGGATATCTTTCGCCAATGACGACCATCCGTGTAAAAGACAACGAACCCTTTGACGTCGCCCTGCGCCGTTTCAAGCGCACCATCGAAAAGCTCGGCCTGCTGACCGACCTGCGCGCCCGCGAGTTCTACGAAAAGCCCACCGCCGAGCGCAAGCGCAAGAAGGCCGCTGCCGTCAAGCGCCACTACAAGCGTGTGCGCTCGATGCAGCTGCCGAAAAAGCTGTACTGAGCACGAGCCACCGGGCCTGTCCCGGTCGCCCAAAAGCCCGCTGGAGGACGCTCAGGCGGGCTTTTTTGTTGCCCGATTTCCCCCGCACCACCCACACCCAGGAGCCCCCATGAGCCTGAAAGAACGCATCACCGAAGACATGAAAGCCGCCATGCGCGCCAAGGACAGCGAGCGCCTGGGCACCATCCGCCTGCTCACCGCCGCGATGAAGCAGAAGGAAGTGGACGACCGCGTGGAGCTGGACGACGCCATGGTGATCGCCATCGTGGACAAGCTGGTCAAGCAGCGCAAGGACAGCATAGAGGCCTTCGCCAAGGCCGCGCGCCAGGACCTGGTGGACAAGGAAACCGCCGAGATGGCCGTGCTGCAGGCCTACCTGCCCGCGCGCCTGTCGGCCGACGAGGTGGCCGCCGAAGTGAAGGCCATCGTGGCCGAGCTGGGCGCCAAGGGCCCGGGCGACATGGGCAAGGTCATGGGCGCGGTGAAGGCCCGCCTGGCCGGCAAGGCCGAGATGGGCCAGGTCTCCGCGGCCGTGAAAGCCGCGCTCGCAGGCTAGGACAGGATCATCGCGGTGCCCGCCACCGCGAGCACCGCGCCCAGCCAGGCCCCGGCGGCCGGGCGGCGGCGGTAGACCAGCCACAGCAGCGGCAGGATCAGGATCGGCGTGACGGACGACAGCACCGCGACGAGGCCAGCCTGACCGTCGCGCATCGCGGCCAGGATCAGCGTCATGCCCAGCGCCATGGCGACGGCGGCGCTCAGGAAGATCAGGCCCGCGTCGCTCCAGCGCATCGGCGCCCTGGCGCGCGCACCGGGCCAGCCCACCGCCAGCAGCACCGCGTGCGCGGCCAGCGCCATGCTCATGCGCATGGCACTGGCGGCCACCGCGTCGATGCCGGTGCTCATGAGCGGCTTGAGCATCAGGGTCGCCACCGACTGGCACAGCGCGGCCAGCAGGCCCAGCGCCACGCCCACCACCAGCGGCCCGCGGGTCTGCTCCCAGCCGTGGGCCTCGTCGCTGCGCTTGCCCCACAGGATGGCGAGCATCACGCCACCCACCAGCAAACCGCTGCCCAGCAGCGCCCAGCCCCAGAGCACCTCGCCCAGGAATGCCCAGGCCAGCACCCCGGAAAACAGCGCGTGGCAGGCGAACAGCACGCCCGAGCGGCGCGGGCCGAGCCGGTTCATGCAGCCGAACAGCGCCGTGTCGCCGATGAAGATGCCGATCACGCCCGAGACCGCCAGCAGGCCCATGGCCGCGCCATCCAGGCTGCGCCAGCCGCCACCGGCGAGCGCCAGGCCCCACAGCAGCACGCTGGCAAACAGCATGCGCCAGCGGCTGAATGCAAACGCCCCCAGCCGCTGGGCCGGGGGCGCTGAAAAGAGGCTGGAGACCGCCCAGCAAGCCGCCGCCAGCAGGGCCAGGGCTTCCGGGCGCATGGGCGATCAGCCGTCGCAGCGGCGGCGCGTGGGGGCCATCAACTCCCCGCGACCTTCATGCGATTCACCAGCACCGAGCCCACCGTCTTCGCACCGAAGTTGTAGGTGTCGGCGCCCACGGCCTCGATGCCCTGGAACATGTCCTTGAGGTTGCCAGCGATGGTGATTTCGTGCACCGGGTAGGCGATCTCGCCGTTCTCCACCCAGTAGCCCGAGGCGCCGCGCGAGTAGTCGCCGGTCACGTAGTTGACGCCCTGGCCCATCAGCTCGGTGACGAACAGGCCGCGGCCGAGCTTCTTGAGCATGGCGCGCAGGTCGTCGCCCGGGCGCGTGTGGCGGCTGGTGAGGGTGAGGTTGTGCGAGCCGCCCGCGTTGCCGGTGGTGCGCATGCCGAGCTTGCGCGCCGAATAGCTGCCCAGGAAATAGCCCTGCACCCGGCCGGCGTCGAGCACGCGGCGCTTGTCGGTGCGCACGCCTTCGTCATCGAACGGCGAGCTGCCCTTGCCCTTGGGAATGTGCGGGTCTTCGTCGATGTCGAGGTGGCGCGCCATCACGCGCTGGCCCAGGCTGTCGGGCAGGAAGGTGGTGTGGCGGTACAGCGCGCCGCCGCTGGTGGCCTGCACATAGGCGCCCAGCAGGCCGGCGGCCAGCGTGCACTCGAACAGCACCGGGCATTGCGTGGTGGCGATCTTGCGGCCGTTGAGGCGCGCGAGCGCGCGCTCGGCGGCGTAGCGACCGATGGAGTCCGGGCTGGCCAGGTCGCGCGGGTCGCGCATCGAGCTGTACCAGGCGTCGCGCTCCATGTGCGCGCCCTTGCCCGCGATCGGCGCGACAGACAGGCTGTGGCGCGAACTGGCGTAGCCGCCGCTGAAGATGCCGGGCTTGCCGCGTTCGCCACCGCGCATGTGCGCGGTGAAGAAATGCGACTGCTGGGCCGACACGCCCGCGCCCTCGCTGTTGGCGATCTTCCTGCTCGTGGCGAAGGCCGCGGCTTCGCAGGCCAGCGCCACCTGCAGCGCCTGCGTGGAATCGATCGCCCACGGATAGAACAGGTCCAGGTCGGGCTGGTGCTCCGCCACATCGGCCGCATCGGGCAGACCGGCCATGGGGTCTTCGGCGGTGAAGCGCGCGATGTCGTACGCGGCCTGCACCGTCTGGCGGATGGCGGTCGGCGAAAAATCGGAGGTGGAGGCGTTGCCGCGCTTGCTGCCGAGGTAGACCGTGACGCCGAGCGACTTGTCGCGGTTGCGCTCCACGTTTTCCAGCTCGCCCTTGCGCACCGACACGCTCAGGCCCGCGCCTTCGGAGACTTCGGCCGCCGCATCGGCGGCACCCAGCTGCTTCGCGTGGGACAGCGCGAGATCGACCAGTTCCTCGAACTGGCTGCGTGCGTACTGGAATCCGGGAAGGGGGGAGCGGGAATCGGCCGTGGGACGGGGAGCGGGGGCTTGCGGCCGGGTGTGGGAGGCTTTTTTCATGTCGACGGCTATGATACTTGCCGCCCACCCAGGTGGCCGCTGCGTCCGCAGATGCCCCTTCCCGAGAATCCACATGTCCCGCAAACCCACCAAAGGCTATTTCGTCCGCGGCCAGTTCGTCGCCCTGGGCAGCGAGCTGGACCTGGAACTCAAGCGCGAGCTCAAGGGTTCGGACGACATGAGCAAGACCGACCTGAAGAAATACAGCGATCGGCTGCAGCAACTGGGCGAGAGCCTGCTCACCCTGCGCGCCGACCTGATGCAACGCCTCGACCTGTCCGAGAAACTGGTGGACGCCGTCAACGACGCCAGAAAGATCACCAACTTCGAAGGCCGCCGCCGCCAGATGCAGTTCATCGGCAAGCTCATGCGCGGCGTGGACGAAGCCACGCTCGCCGCGGTGGAAGCCGCGCTCGACGAGCAGAACAAGGGCTCGGCCAAGGGCACGCTGTCGCTGCACCTGGCCGAACAATGGCGCGACCGGCTGATCGCCGACGACGAGGCGCTCACGCACTGGATGCAGCTCGACGCCAGCGCCGACGTGCAGCACCTGCGCGCGCTGATCCGCCAGGCGCGCAAGGACGCGCAGGTCACCGAACCCCAGGAACGCCCGGGCGAGGCCGTGCGCCACGGCAAGGCCTACCGCGAGATTTTCCAGATCGTCAAGGCCACGCTGAACCAGGGCGAGGACCACGGCGGCGAGCCCACCACCGACGAAGACCAGCCATGAGCGACACCCTCCCCGCCAGCGCCGACCCGGTGCGCATCGGCATCGTCTCCATCAGCGACCGCGCCAGCACCGGCGTCTACGAAGACAAAGGCCTGCCCGCGCTGCAGGACTGGCTCACGCGCGCGCTGAAGAACCCGATCACCTTCGAACCGCGCCTGATCCCCGACGAGGTGGATCGCATCAGCGCCACGCTGGTCGAACTCGTCGACGCGGGCTGCGCGCTGGTGCTCACCACCGGCGGCACCGGCCCGGCGCTGCGCGACGTGACGCCCGAGGCCACGCTGGCCGTGGCGCACAAGGAGATGCCCGGCTTCGGCGAGCAGATGCGCCAGATCAGCCTGGCCTTCGTGCCCACCGCCATCCTCTCGCGCCAGGTTGCCGTCATCAGGGACAAGAGCCTCATCATCAACCTGCCCGGCCAGCCCAAGGCGATCGCCGAAACGCTGGAGGGGGCAAAAAACGCCGATGGCAGCGTGCGCGTCAACGGCATCTTCGCCGCCGTGCCCTACTGCATCGACCTGATCGGTGGCCCCTACCTGGAAACCCACGACGAGGTCATCAAGGCCTGGCGCCCCAAGACCGCCGTGCGCCCCGCCCGCTGAACCCTTTGAAGAGACACCCATGAAGATCACGAAAGACACCATCGTCACCCTCACCTTCCGCGCCACCGATGCCAAGGGCAAGGTGCTTGAAGACGGCAAGGAGCCGCGCGCCTACCTGCACGGTGGCTACGGCAACACCCTGCCCGGCGTGGAGCTCGCACTCGAAGGCCAGGAAAAGGGTTTCACGACCACGATCCAGCTGCTGCCCTCGCTGGCTTTCGGTGACCGCGACGAAAGCCTGGTGACCACCATCCTGAAAAAGGACTTCCCGCCCGGCGTGAAGGTGGGCGGCCAGCTCGAAGGCAGCGACGACCAGGGCCAGCGCCAGATCTTCACCGTGACCAAGATCAAGGGCGACACCATCCACCTCGACGGCAACCACCCGCTGGCCGGTCAGGAACTCACCTTCACGCTGAAGGTGATCGATGTGAAGGCAGCATCGCCGGAAGAGATTTCGCACGGCCACGCGCATGGCGCGCACGGCCATCATCACTGAGCCGGACTACTTGCCGACGAGCTGGTTGAGCTTGTCGGCCTCGAAGTGTTCCTCGCGCGCCGCGTCCTGCGGCACGCAGTCGCGCTTCTTCGTCTCGGCCAGGGTCTCGATGGCCTGCCACAGCAGCGCGATCTGGTGCTCCTGGCCGGCCGCGTTGTCGATCAGGCCGCGCATGGCCTGCGACAGCGGGTCGTCTTCCTGCGTGATGCCGTAGGCCTGGAACTTCGGGTCGGTCACGTCGGCGCTCTCGCCGGTCTTGCTCGGGATGATGCGCGCCGGGATGCCCACCGCCGTCGCGCCCGCGGGCACCGGCTTGATCACCACCGCGTTGCTGCCGATCTTGGCGCCGTCGCCCACCAGGAAACCGCCCAGCACCTTGGCGCCCGCGCTCACCACCACGTCCTTGCCCAGTGTGGGGTGGCGCTTGGTGCCCTTGTAGAGCGAGGTGCCGCCCAGCGTCACGCCCTGGTAGATCGTGCAGCCGTCGCCGATCTCGGCGGTCTCGCCCACCACCACGCCCATGGCGTGGTCGAAGAACACGCGCTCGCCCAGCTTGGCCCCGGGATGGATCTCGATGCCGGTGAACCAGCGCGAGAGGTGCGAGATGAAGCGGCCCGCCCATTTGAAGCCATGGGTCCAGCACCAGTGCGCCGGGCGGTGCAGCCAGACGGCGTGCAGGCCCGGATAGCAGGTGACCACCTCCCAGGTGCTGCGCGCAGCGGGGTCGCGGTCCAGGACGCACTGGATGTCGGAGCGGATGCGGTCAAACATGGGGGGCAGTCTAGCGCTTCGCCTTTTCGGCGGTTTGCAGCATGGCCTTGGCGACACCTCGAAGAATGTGGACTTCCTCGTCGCTCGGCGCAGCGCGGTTGAAAAGCTGGTTGAGGCGCGGCATGAGCTTCTTGGGCGCCGCCGGGTCAAGAAAATCCACCGCCACCAGCGCCTGCTCCAGGTGGTCGAGCATGCCCGACAAGGCCTTCGCATCGGCCTGCGCACGGTCGGCCACCACGGGCGGTGCCTCGAAACCGCCCAGCGCCAGGCGCCAGTCGTAGGCGATCAGCTGCACCGCGGCGGCCAGGTTGAGCGAGCCGAAGCCCGGCGCGGTGGGAATGCTCAGCGCCACATGGCAGCGGTACACGTCCTCGTTGCGCATGCCGAAACGCTCGCTGCCGAACAGGAAGGCCACCCCCCCGGGCGGCTCGCCCGCGCCCAGCAAGCCGGTGAAGTGTTCGCGCGGCGAGCGCGTGGGCGGGCCGAAGTCGCGCGGCGTCATGGCGGTGGCGCACAGGTGGCTCATGCCGTCGAGCGCCTCGTCCAGCGTGTCCACGATGCGGGCCCTGGCCAGCACATCGTTGGCGCCGCTGGCGCGCTGTATGGTTTCCTCGCGCCGCAGCACATTGGCCCAGCGCGGCTGCACCAGCACCAGGTCGTCGAAGCCCATCACCTTCATGGCACGGGCCACGCCGCCCACATTGCCGGCGTGGCTGGTCTGGATCAGGACAAAACGGGTCTGCATGGCGAAATGGGCGGGGACGGTAAAATCCCGGCTATTGTCACCGCCCGCATCGCCGGCCGGCCCCGCCCGCTCATCCACTGTCGCGCCCTCCACCCCGGAGCGCGCCGAGGTTCACAATTCATGTCGTCCACACTCCACCCCATGCTCAACGTGGCCATCAAGGCCGCACGCACCGCTGGCACCCTCATCAACCGCGCCGCGCTGGACGTGGAGTCGGTCCGGGTCTCGGTCAAGCAGACCAACGACTTCGTGACCGAAGTCGACCAGGCCGCTGAAGCCGCCATCATCGACACCCTGCTCACCGCTTATCCCGACCACGCCATCTGGGCCGAGGAATCGGGCAAACGCCCGGGCAAACACGGCGGCGCAGACCATGTCTGGATCATCGACCCGCTGGACGGCACCACCAACTTCATCCACGGCTTCCCGGTCTACTGCGTGAGCATCGCGCTCATGGTCGGCAACCGGCTCGAACAAGCCGTCATCTACGACCCCAGCCGCAACGACCTGTTCTGCGCCACGCGCGGGCGCGGCGCCTACATGAACGACCGCCGCATCCGCGTGGCCAAGCGCACCACGCTGCGCGACTGCCTGCTCTCCACCGGCTTCCCGTTCCGCCCGGGCGACTCCTTCCAGACCTACCTGCAGATGTTCGGCGACGTGATGCCGCGCGTGGCCGGCGTGCGCCGCCCCGGCTCCGCCGCGCTCGACCTGGCCTATGTGGCCGCGGGCTTCACCGACGGCTTCTTCGAAATGGGCCTCTCGCCCTGGGACGTGGCCGCGGGCGCGCTGCTGGTCACCGAGGCCGGTGGCCTGGTGGGCAACTTCACCGGCGAGGCCGACTTCCTCGAACAGAAGGAATGCCTGGCCGCCAACCCCAAGATCTACGGCCAGCTGGTCGGCCTGACCGGCAAGTACAGCAAGTTCGCCAGCGCCGGCGAGAAGGCCGCGCTGCGCCAGGCCCGCACGGCCGCCGCACCCGCCCCGCTGGCCCAGGACGGTGCCGGCGACGAAGCGCCGGACGCAGCGCCGTTCTGACCCGCGCCGCTCAGGCCAGCGGCAACTTCAGCCAGAAGGTGGCGCCCTCACCGGGGGCCGACTCGGCCCAGATGCGCCCGCCGTGGCGCTCCACGATGCGCGCCACGATCGCCAGCCCCACGCCCATGCCGGGCACGTCGCTGCCGGCGTGCAGGCGCTGGAACAGGCCGAACAGCTTGTCCGCGTGGGCCATGTCGAAGCCCATGCCGTTGTCGCGCACGAAGTAGGCGCGCCGCGCCGACTCGAAGCCCACCTGCAGCTCGGGGCTGGCCAGGTGGCGCGAGTACTTGAGCGCGTTGTCCATCAGGTTGGAGAGCACCTGGCGCAGCAGCGTCGCATCGCCCAGCGCCTGCGGCAGGGTCTGGATCCCGATGCGCGCGTGCGCCGACTGGGGCGCCAGCGACTCCGCCACCGACTGCGCCAGCGCCTGCATGTCCACCGGCACGGCGTCGAGTTCCACCCGCACCACGCGCAGCAGCTCCAGCATGTCGGTGATCATCTGGCCCATGTTGCGCGACGAGCGCGCGATGCGCTCGAACATCTCGCGCCCGGTCGGGCTCAGGCGGGCGGCCTCCTCGTCGAGCACGATGGCGGCGAAGCCATTGACCGAGCGCAGCGGCGCGCGCAGGTCGTGCGCGATGGAGTACGAGATCGCCTCCATGTCGCGCATGGAGCGCTCGAGCTCGGCGGTGCGCTCGCCCACGCGCTGCTCCAGGCTGGCGTTGAGCGCCCTCACCTGCTCCTGCGCGGCCACGCGCTCGGTGATGTCCAGGTGCGTGCCCGACATGAACAGCGCGCGGTCCTGGGCGTCGCGCTTGTGCACCCGCCCGCGCGTGTTGACCCAGATCCAGTGGCCCGCCTTGTGGCGCATGCGGATGTCGCACTCGTAGTAGGGCAAGGCGCCCTCCAGGTGCCGGTCGCGGATCTCGTCGGCGCGCCTGAGGTCGTCCGGGTGCACAAGGGCTTCCCAGGTCTCGTAGCGCATGGGCAGCAGCTCCTTGAGCGAATAGCCCAGCATCTCGGCCCAGCGGTCGTTCACCGTGAGCGTGTGCTCGACCAGGTTGGTTTCCCAGATGCCGGGGCGCGTGGCCTCCAGCACCCAGGCCAGGCGCTGGCGCTCCTCGCGCAGGGCTTCCTGCGCCTCGATGTAGGTGGTGACGTCGGTGTAGGTGCGCACCATGCCGCCATCGGGCAGCGAGCGCGAGCGGATCTCCAGCGTGCGGCCTTCGCGCGTGCGGCGCCAGTAGTGCGAGGGCGGCATGCGCTCGGGGTCGTGGCCGACAAAATCCCGCGCCTCCGGGTCCACCCACCGCAGGTCCGGCCCGAAGTCGCCGCGGTCGCGCTGGTACTGGATCAGGTCGGCCACCATGGGCAGGCCCTGGAACAGGTGCTCCGGCAGGTCGAGCAGCTCGAGCATGCGGTGGTTGTAGGCCGTCACGCGCCCCTGCGCATCGACCCGGCTCAGGCCCTGGCCGATGCTGTCGAGCGTGTCCTGCAGGGCCGCGCTCTTCTCCGCCAGCAGGGCGCTGGTGGCTTCCAGCTGCGCGCGGGTGCGCTGCTGCTCGCCGTGGCCGCGCCAGGCCAGCACCAGCTGGCGCACCGCGCCCAGCAGGGGCTGCAGGAACTCGATGTCGTCCTCGCTGTAGCCCTCGGGCTGGTTGGCCAGCCCGACCATGGCCACCAGCCGGTCGCCCACCGCGAGTGGAATGCCGAGAAAGGCGTCCATGGGCGGGTGCCCGGGTGGCATGCCACCCGAGCGGCTGTCGCTGGCCGGGGCGTTGGCAATCACAGGCTGGCCGGTGGACATGGCAACACCGAACAGGCTCCTGAGGTTGCGAAACGCCATGCCCGCGTCCAGCTGCTCCTCGTACATGCGCCGCGACATTTCGTCCCACGAGATGTTGGTGATGGCGTGCGTGCGCAGGTAGGGCTGGTCGTCCTCATCGTAGTGGACCTCGCCCACGAAGCCGTAGCCGCTGTGGGTGACCGTGATGAAGGCCTCGAGCAGGCCCTCGAAGGCCTTGCGCTTGTCCTCGGCCTCGATGAACACGCCCTGCGCCAGGCGCACCGCTTCCAGCATGCGGTGCTGGCGCTCCAGCTTGTGCGCGGCCAGGCGGGCGTCGGTCACGTCGGTGGAGAAGCCGTGCCAGACCACCGAGCCGTCGGGCTCGCGCTGCGGCACCGCCTCCACGTTGTACCAGCGCGTGCCGCGCGTGGGCAGGCGCACGCGGTAGGTCTGGCGCCAGAAACGCAGGTCGCGCGCCGAAGCCGCCAGCGAAGCGATCACCGATGCCCGGTCGTCGGGATGCACCCGATCGAACAGCACGCGGGCGTCCTTCTGCAGCGCGGCCGGGTCCACCTCCAGCATGTCGCGCGCCGCGTCGTTCACGTACGAGATGACGCTCGTGCCATCGGGACGCAGGCGCGCCTGGTACATCATGCCGGGAACGCGGGCCGCGATGTTCTGCAACAGCTTGAGCTGCTCGGCCAGGCGTTCGGTGGCCTCGCGTTCGGCGGTGATGTCCTGCACCACGCCGAAATCGGTCTGCGGGTTGCCCGCCACCATGGTCTGGCCGATGCGGGTGCGGAACCAGCGCAGCGCGCCGTCCGGGCGCTGCCAGCGGAATTCCACCTCGCGCCCGTCCAGCGCCGCACGCGCCGCACGCCAGGCGGGCATGTCGTCGGGGTGGATGCCCGAGCGCCCGGCCGAGCGCTGGATGCGCTCGCTCGGCTCCAGGCCGGCGATCTCGTACAGGCCGAGCGACCAGATCACGTCGTCGTCGTTCTCCGCGTTGGTCCAGTGGCCCGCGCGGGCCATCTTCTCGATCGCGGCGTGCAGCTCCACCTGTTGCTGCAGCTCGAGGTTGGTGGCGCGCAGCTCCTGGCGGGTCTGCTCGTTGGCGGCCTGCGCCTCGAACTCGCGCGTGGCCTCGACGATGCAGACCAGCAACAGCGGCTCGGGCTGCGCCGGCAGCACGGTGGTGCGCATGCGCACGCGGTGCGCCACGCCGTCGCACAGGTGCAGCACCTGCGAATCGTTCTGTTGCGGCTCCGACACATAGCGCTGCCGCAGCGCGGGGTCGGTCCAGTGGCCCAGCTCGACCGTGGTGCGCCCGATGGCGGCCTCGCGGCTCAGGCCGGTGAGCACCGTCCAGGCGTCGTTGACCGCCAGCAGGCAGCCGTCGCGCTGGCGCGTGATGGACGCCGCGAACGGCAGCGCCAGAAACAGGGCCTCATAGGGAAGAGCGGGCGCCGTGGAGGCCGGCATGGCGGCGCCTTCAGCAGAAGGGGAAGAACCGGAAACAGCTTCGGCCATGCGCGCTCGAATGGATAGGTAGGGGGTGGGGTATGGCACAAATTGTGCCGGACACGGCCACCCCCGGGTGAAGTCACCCGAACGGCCGCCGTTCCGGGGCCCTTTTGGGCCATGATGTGGTCACCCCCTGTCGCAGGAGCCCCCCATGCAAAACACCGGCAAGCGATTCGACGTGGCCATCGTGGGCGGCGGCCTGGCCGGCGTGGTGGCCCTGGCCTACGCGCGCCGGGCCGGGCTGGACGCCGTGGTGCTGGAGCGCCAGGGCCGCGTGGGCGGGCTGTGGCGCGACCTCCCCGCGTGGCAGGACATCCAGATCAGCCCCGCCGACTGGCAGCTCGGCGAGCTGCCGCTGCAGGGCGCGACCCAGCCGCACATCCTGGCCAACATCGAAGCCTGGGTCGAGCACTTCGGCCTGGCCGACGGCATCCGGCTGAACACGCCCGTGCAGTCGGCGCGCGAGGACGCAGCCGGCTGGGAGCTGGCCACGCCCAACGGCCCGGTGCACGCACGGCACCTGGTGGCGGCCACGGGCGCGCACAACACGCCGGTGATTCCCGCGTGCCCGCGCACCGGCAGCACGGTGCGCGAGTTCCACTCAAGCGCCCTGCGCGACCCAAGCCTGCTGACCGGCCGCAGCGTGCTGGTGGTGGGCGGCGGTGCCTCGGCCTTCGACCTGCTGGAGCTGTGTTTTCAGCAGGGCGCGCGGCGCGTGGCCTGGGCCTTTCGCGGCACGCGCTGGTTTGTGCCCACGCGCAAGCCCAAGCACGTCGCAGGCAGCGTGCGCGGCTTTGCCCGCCTGCAGGCCAGCGGCATGACGGCCGAGCAGCAGAGCGCCACCATCGGCGCCGACATGCGCGACCGCTACGAAAAGTTCGGCATCACCGACATCATGCCCACGCAGCCCTTCGACGTGCTGCGCGACCAGCTCATTCCCGGGCGCCCCGGCATGCTCGAACACTATGCGGAGATCGAACGCCACCACGCCAGCGTGGACAGCATCACCGGCGACACGGTGGCGCTGTCGAACGGGCAGCGCGTGCAGGCCGAGCTGCTGCTCTGGGGCACCGGCTACGGCATCGACCTGTCGTACTTCGCGTCAGAAAAAATCGCGTCGATCCGCACGCTGGACGAGCTGGCCGCGCGCTGCGGCTGCATCTTTCGCAGCCTGGACGCCAGCAACCTGTATTTCCCCGGCGTCGGCCTGGACGGCATTGGCTCGTCCCCGTGGGCCTACTCGCTGCTGTGCCGCACCATCATGTCGCACATCCAGGGCAAGGCGCGGCTGGACGAGGTGGCGATGGGCCACAAGCTCAACCACTTCGACATCGTCAACCACCTGGCCCCGCGCGACCCGGCGAGCTACCCGCCCGACACCTGGCACGCGCACTACCGCGCCATCGCGCTCAACACGCCGGATGAGCGGCCATATCCGATCCCCTGAGGCGAGAAGCCCCGGCCTGCCCGCCGATCAGCGCGCGTTGCGAAACCCGCGCAGCGCCGCCCAACCCAGCACCACGAACACCAGCAGCACCAGCCCCTGCGTGACGGCAAACGGCGGCTCGGCCTGGGTGGGCGCGAGCTGCGCCAGCGGCGGCGTCTTCACGAAGAGCTGCACCACCAGCACGAACACGTTGAGGTACACCGCCACCACCGCTGTCACCACGTAGGTGCTGCGCCAGGTGCCCGCCAGCTGCTTCACGTAGCGCGCCAGCAGGCAGACCGCCAGCACCACCAGAGAGATGGCACCCACCGCATGCGCGGGCGTGACCTTGTCGGCCGGGAAGAAGAAGCCGGTGGCGCTGGTGAGGATGGTGGTGAGCAGAAAGAACGCCGTCCAGCCGTCGAGCCGGGCGCCACCCATGAGGCCCCCGATGACCACGAGCCCGGCGACGATGCCGAGCACGCTGATGAGGACGTGGATGAGGGTGAGCATCGGGAGGTCGAACATCGGGTGGCCCGTTCAGGTGGATGGTGGACGCGAATGCTGTGGGCACTCTAGCCCCGGGGCCTGCAAAAACCACGCCTGATTTTTTGGGGTGCTGAATTTGTGAACAAAGCCCGCGCCAAAGCGGCAAATACGACCAGCGCTGAGCCCGGCACGCTGCATGCCAAAAAGGCGGCTGATCGGCGAAGGGTTTGATCTGCCCATGGGCGACACGATGGCGCCATAGGCGCGGCTATTCGAAGCAGTACTGCAGCGAGGGCGAGCCGTGGTGGGTTGAGCGCACACGCTTCCGGGAGATCTCAGGGAACTGTCTGCTCTCGGCCAGTAGCCGACTGGTCGCGAGCGTCAGCGGGCGTCTGCACAAAGGCGACTGCCTGATACCATATCGGGAACCGGAAAAATGTTCCCAAATAGGGAACTGCATGGTATGCTCGCGGCGATGAACAAGACCAAGAACACCCATGCGAATCGTTGGACGAGAAAAACTTGACCAGTTCTGCGCTGCACATGCCGATTGTCGAAAGTGGATCGGCGCGTGGGTTGTGGACGTTGGCGGAAGTCGATGGCGCACGCCTCAAGACATAAAGGACAAATACGCATCGGCCAGCATGCTTGAAAGGAACACAGTGATATTCAATGTTAGAGGTAACGAGTACAGGCTCGTGACAGTCGTTGCATATCAGACAGGTGTGGTAGTCGTGGAGTGGATCGGAACCCACGCCGAATATTCGAAGAAATACTAATGGAACCGAAGATCATCAAGACAGAAATCGACTATCGCTCGTACCTGAGTGAGGTGGAGCGTCTTGCCCTTGCAGACCCTTCGCCGGAATCACCAGCTGGTGCTCGTCTGGAACTACTCTCTCTCCTTGTCGAGGAGTATGAGAAGACGCGATTCAAGTTCGAGACTCCAAGCCCGATAGAGGCTATCCAGTTTCGAATGCACGAACAAGGGCTTCGCCAGACTGACCTAGTGCCCTACTTCGGCTCAAGGAGTCGTGTATCCGAGGTGTTGGCTGGAAAGCGCCCGCTTACGGTGCAAATGATCCGTGAGATTTCAATAGGATTGGGAATTTCAGCGGATGTCCTCGTCTCCGATCCAAATCCAGCGACAGAGGAACCGAACAAAGACATTGTTGACGCAGATGTTGACTGGAATCGCTTCCCGTTTAAGGAGATGGATCGTCATGGCTACTTCAACGAGGTACCTCAACGAAATACTCGCGCCTTAAGAGAATTGGCGCGTGATTTTGTGACCAGCATCCTTCCGGCTGGTGGCGGCTCTCCGATCTTGGCTCGGCAGGGACTTCGCGGAGATGCTGTGAATCCAAAGTCTCGCTATGGTCTGTTGGCCTGGAAGGCTCGGGTTTTGGACGTAGCGAGAAAGCGGAAAGTCAATCAGCGTTTGCCAACTTACCAGCCCGAGGCCATCGATAATGCATTCTTGACCCAAGTCGTTCATCTTAGCTGGCATCAAAACGGTATTCGTTTGGCTTGCGAGGTGATCGAAGGAAAGGGAATTCCGGTCGTGATTGAGCCTCACCTTGCTGGAACACAGCTAGATGGCGCTGCATTTCTCGATCAAGATGGCGTGCCTGTTATTGGACTGACGCTCCGCTTTGATCGCATAGATCATTTTTGGTTTACGCTACTCCACGAGCTCGCCCACGTAATGAAGCACTTGAGCAATCCAGGTGACGCATTTTTGGATCGACTGGAAGATAGCGACGCTACGGAAATGCTGGAGATTGAAGCGAACCGTATCGCGCGTGACGCATTGGTTTCAAGAGCTGCTTGGCGACGGAGTGAAGTCCTTTCATCACCAAGTCGAGAGCGCATTGTTCGGTTTGCAAAAGAACAAATGGTGCATCCTGCAATCATTGCAGGGCGTGTACGTCGAGAGAGTGGAAATTTCCGTGTTTTCGGAGATTTGTTGGGCGCGAACGAGGTTCGCACCCAGTTTCCGGAAGTCTCATTTGAGTGAGGTAGCCAGTGGACGCAAAGACTCTATATACGCCGATTCTCAAAGGCAAAGCCAACGACCTCAAGGCGCTTGGCAAGCTCCCGCGCCCGTTGGCCCGTCACGTCCATCCTCTCGTGGAGCTTCTGTCGCCTAACGAAGGTGAATCCATTGAAACCTCGTGCGTTCGGTTTGCACATCAGCTACGAAAGCATTGCCCTCTGCAAGCGGTCAGCGTGGACCTGCATTCCATCGCGCCCGAGCACAAGACCGACGCTGGCAGCCCGGCACTCGAAGCTTTGTGTGCGAGCTTGCGCGGACTTGGAATCATGTTCACACCCGTGTTTGGCTTCGACCACGAACCGGAATTGTGGGAACGTATCGCTCATATCGCCGTCCGGCAGGGGCACGGTCTGACGTTCCGGCTCAAGATCGACGACCTTGAAGCCGCAGAAGACACGATTGCTGAACTCATCGACCGCCTGCGTTATGCAGACATTTCCGCAGGTGCCACAAAAATCTTGATCGACCTTGAATCCGTTGGGGGACTGGACAAGGTCTCACTTGTTCGCTTGCGCGGAATCACACAAGATTTTGTTGACACCGCCTTGACCGCCGCGAACTTTGGGCTCATCTCTGTAGTCGCGTCCAGCATGCCGAAGGATGTTGGTAGCGTCGCAAAGGAAGGCTCCCTATCGTTCTTCCGGCAAGAGATGCCCATTTGGCTCAACGTCGCAACAGGCGTCCCGTCCGAGGGGATCGCGTTCGGAGACTACGGCATCGTTCACCCCAACTTCTCAGACAAGATCATTGCCACGAACGCGAACGCGAAGATCCGGTACACCAAGGGCTTGCATCATCACGTCTTCCGTGGCTACAGTTTGAAGGAGGGAATGAAGTACAAGCAGTATCACCAGTTAGCGCAGCGCGTTGTGGACTCGCCGGTGTACCTCGGTCGCGACTATTCTTTCGGCGACGACTACACGTGGCGCTGTGCGAACTTGGAAGTGAGTAGCGGGAATTTGGGAACTTGGGTCGAGGTCGACATGAACCATCATCTCGTCCACGTAGCGGCTCAGTTGCCGCAGATGCTCACGCGAGTGGCGGCGGGCGTCAGTGCAACTGAACTGTTGGCCCTGGAGGCTTAGATCGAAAAAATAGCTAAAGGCGTGGAGCTTCACGAACTAGTCGAAGGCTCTCACAAGGCCATCGCAAGTTTTCTCAGCAACCAAGTTGCCACGACGCTGGGCCGCTTGACCTTCAGCAAGACGTTCAAGGCGACCTACACGACGCGTGGTCCATGTGATCGTGGAGTTGTGGGCTCTGGCAAATGGACCGTGTCCCTCGAACTACCGCGAACGGTCGGAAGTGCCGCCAGCAACATCACCTCGGCGCCATCCGTATCGCCCCATCCAACCGCACGCTCTCCCCGTTGAAGTAGCCATTGGTCACCATGGTCTCGACGATGTGGGCGTATTCGTCGGGTTCGCCCAGGCGCTTGGGGAAGGGCACGGATGCGGCGAGCGCGGCCTTCACGTTGTCGGACGCGCCTTGCAGCGAAGGCGTGTTGAAGATGCCAGGCAGGATGGTGTTGACGCGGATGCCTTCGCCCATGAGGTCGCGGGCAATGGGCAGTGTCATGCCGACGATGGCGGCCTTGCTCGCGGCGTAGCTGGCCTGGCCCATCTGGCCGTCCTGCGCGGCCACGGACGCCGTGTTGACGATGGCGCCGAGTTCTTTCGCCAGCGCTTCGCCCTGCGCGGCGCCGAGGTCGGACCGAAGCATCGTCTGAATCGACGAACTCGCGCGGCGCACCCGTCTGAAATAATGACCCCATGACCGATGCCCCCACCCCCGATGGTCGACCGGACGATCCGGCCGCCGCTCCCGACACCCCCTACGCGCTGCAATACCCCTGCGGCGAACCGCCCGCGCCGGGCGAGGTGCGCGAGGTCGCGCCCGGTGTGCTGTGGCTGCGCATGCCGCTGCCGTTCGCGCTCAACCACATCAACCTGTGGGCCGTGGCCGACGAGGACGCGCAGGGCCCGGGCTGGGCCGTCATCGACACCGGCACCAAGACACCCGAAGCGCTGGCCGCCTGGCGCCAGCTGATTTCGCCGGAAGGCCCGCTGGCCGCCACGCCCCAGGGCGCGCGCATCACGCGCATCTTCTGCACCCACATGCACCCCGACCACGTCGGCATGGCGGGCTGGCTCACGCGCAAGTTCCAGTGCCGGCTGTGGATGACGCGGCTCGAATACCTCACCTGCCGCACCCTGGTGGCCGACACCGGCCGCGAGGCGCCCGACGAGGCCATCGACTTCTACCGCCGGATGGGCTGGAACGAGGAATCGCTGGACATCTACCGCACCCGCTTCGGCGGCTACGGCAAGTACATGCACGCGCTGCCCGACAGCTTTCGCCGCCTCAGCGACGGCGAGACGGTGCGCATCGGCGCGCACGACTGGCGCGTGATCGTGGGGCGCGGCCACTCGCCCGAACACGCCTGCCTGGCCAGCGACGAGCTGGGCGTGCTGGTCTCGGGCGACCAGGTGCTGCCGCGCATCTCGTCGAACGTGAGCGTGTTCCCCACCGAGCCCGACGCCGACCCGCTGGGCGACTGGATCGCCAGCATCGAGCACCTGCGCGCCACGCTGAGCGACGGGCTGCTGGTGCTGCCGGCGCACGGCGAGCCCTTCAAGGGTCTGCACGCGCGCCTGGACCGCCTGGCCCACGGCCACGAGCGCGGCCTGCAGCGCCTGCGGCGCAGCCTGGCCGAGTCGCCCAAGCGCACGGTCGACGTGTTCGGCGCGCTGTTCGCGCGCTCGATCGACAGCAACGGCGAGCTGCTGGGCATGGCCACCGGCGAAGGCGTGGCCCACCTGAACCACCTGCTGGTGCGCGGCGAAGCGGTGCGCGAGACGGGTGCGGACGGCGTGTACCGCTACCGCATGCAGGGCGCCTGAACGCCCCGGCGCGGCGCCGGCTTCAGGTGTCGGCCGTGCCGCGTTCCGGCGCCATGAAGTGCGGCGGAAAATTTTCAGCCAGCCAGGACTCGCCGCGCTCCAGCACGAAGTAGCGGAACGCTTCGGCTGCGGGCGACAGCAGCTTGGACAGGGTGTGCACCACGTTCCAGGCGCGCACCACCGGCGCGCCCTGCACGTCCAGCACCGCGATCAGCCGGTGGCGCAATTCCAGCCCGATGGTGTGCAGCGACAGGAAGCTCAGGCCCATGCCCGCCATCACGGCCTGCTTGATGGTTTCGTTGCTCGCCATTTCCATGATCACGCGCAGCTCGACATGCTCGTCGAGCAAAAATTTCTCCAGCGCGGCGCGCGTGCCTGAGCCCTGCTCGCGCACGATGCAGCCGTAGTCCTGCAGCAGGGTGGCGGGCACATGGCCCGCGAGCGCCAGCGGGTGGTTGACCGGCGCCACCCAGACATGCGGATGGGCCGCGAAGGGCTCCACCCGCGTGGCGAGTTCCTTGGGCGGCCGGCCCATGATGGCGATGTCCACCTCGTTGGCGTGCAGCATCTTGACGAGCTGTTCGCGGTTGCTCACCGCGAGCCGGATGTCGAGGCCTTCGTGCTCGCGCCGGAACTCCGCCAGCAGGTGCGGCAGGAAGTACTCGGCGGTGCTGACCATGCCGATCACCAGCGTGCCGGTCTCCAGCTTCTGCAGCCGCGCCGCCGCGTCCTCGGCGTCCTTGAGCGTGGCCAGCATCTTGCGCGCGTAGACCAGCATGTACTCGCCCACCGTGGTGAGCGCGACCTTGCGGCCGCTGCGCTCGAACAGCGGCATGCCCACATGGCCTTCGAGCTCCTTGACCTGCATGGTCACCGCCGGTGGCGTGAGGTGCAGCGCCTGCGCCGCGCGCGCGAAGCTGAGGTGGCGGGCCACCTCGCTGAACACGCGCAACTGCCTGAAGGTGGCGTTTTTCATTAAGACATCACTTAACTGAAGATCGATTACTTATGAATTTACTTTGTTTTCGGCGAATTCTACAGTCCACCTCACACCACCGATCCCTCTTTTTTTGGAGCCCCCGATGAGCGACGCCCCCTCTGGTTCGACCGAGATCACCGATGCCAAAAAGCGCTACAGCGCTGGCGTGCTCAAGTACAAGCAGATGGGCTACTGGATGCCCGACTACGTGCCCAAGGACACCGACACCCTGTGCCTGTTCCGCATCACGCCGCAGGACGGCGTGGACCCGGAAGAGGCCGCCGCCGCCGTGGCCGGCGAATCGAGCACCGCCACCTGGACGGTGGTGTGGACCGACCGCCTGACCGCCTGCGACAGCTACCGCGCCAAGGCCTACAAGGTCATCCCGGTGCCGAACAACCCGGGCCAGTACTTCGCCTACGTGGCCTACGACCTGATCCTGTTCGAGGAAGGCTCGATTGCCAACATGACGGCGAGCCTGATCGGCAACGTGTTCAGCTTCAAGCCGCTGAAGGCCGCGCGGCTGGAGG
>QZKF01000037.1 GCA_003599455.1 Comamonadaceae bacterium | reverse complement strand
CCCTTCTTGGGCAAAAGTGCACAAAAAAGGCCCCGGGGCTCGCGCCCCGGGGCCTTGATGGCGTGTGCTGTGGTTGTTTACAGGCCGGCGGCCTTGCGCAGGGCAGCGGCCTTGTCGGTGCGCTCCCAGGTGAATTCGGGCTCTTCGCGGCCGAAATGGCCGTAGGCCGCGGTCTTGGTGTAGATCGGGCGCAGCAGGTCCAGCATCTGGATGATGCCCTTGGGGCGCAGGTCGAAGTGCTCGTTGACCAGGGCGGCGATCTGCTCGTCGGAGATCACGCCGGTGCCTTCGGTGTAGACGGTCACGTTCATCGGGCGCGCCACGCCGATGGCGTAAGCCACCTGGATCTGGCACTGCTTGGCCAGGCCGGCGGCCACGATGTTCTTGGCCACGTAGCGCGCGGCGTAGGCGGCCGAGCGGTCCACCTTGGACGGGTCCTTGCCGGAGAATGCGCCACCGCCGTGCGGGCAGGCGCCGCCGTAGGTGTCGACGATGATCTTGCGGCCGGTCAGGCCGCAGTCGCCCTGCGGGCCGCCGATGACGAAACGCCCGGTCGGGTTGATCAGGTACCGGGTGTCCTTGAGCCACTCTTTCGGCAGCACCGGCTTGATGATCTCTTCAATGATGGCTTCATTGAACGAGGCCTTCATCTTGGTGGGCGTCTCGCTCTGGTCGGGGCTGTGCTGGGTCGAGAGCACCACGGTGTCGATGCTGTGCGGCTTGCCGTCGACATAGCGCATGGTCACCTGGCTCTTGGCGTCGGGGCGCAGGAAAGGCAGGCGGCCGTCCTTGCGCAGCTGGGCCTGGCGCTCCACGAGGCGGTGCGCGTAGTAGATCGGCGCGGGCATGAGCTCGGGCGTCTCGTCGCAGGCGTAGCCGAACATCAGGCCCTGGTCGCCGGCGCCGATGTTGAGGTGGTCGTCTGACGCGTGATCCACGCCCTGGGCGATGTCGTTGGACTGCTTGTCGTAGGCGACCAGCACCGCGCAACCCTTGTAGTCGATGCCGTACTCGGTGTTGTCGTAGCCGATGCGCTTCAAGGTGTCGCGCGCGACCTGGATGTAGTCGACGTGCGCGTTGGTCGTGATCTCGCCGGCCAGCACCACCAGACCGGTGTTGCACAGGGTCTCGGCGGCCACGCGGCTGCGCGGGTCCTGGGTGAAGATCGCGTCGAGGATCGCGTCGGAAATCTGGTCGGCGACCTTGTCGGGGTGGCCTTCAGAGACGGATTCGGAGGTGAAAAGGAAATCGTTCGCCATGTATAAACTCCACGTTGGTTGATCGGCGTTGCCGGTCTGTCAGAGTTCGGCGAACGCTTTAGCGGAATTTGTGAATCGCCCCGCAATTAGTTCGTAACTCGGCGATGGCGCGATTCTAAATCAAGCCGGCGCGCACGCTTGTCCCCCTCACCCCGTGGCCCTGCTGATCCGTTGTCTCTTTCGCGTCCTGAGCTGGATGCCGCTGCCCCTGTTGCACGCGGCGGGCTGGTTGCTGGGCTGGTTGAGCTTCGCGCTCTCGGGCCGGTACCGCCGCCGCCTGTTTGCCCACGCCGCTCAGGCCGGGGTGTCGCGCCGCGTGGCGCTGGCCTCGGTGGGTGAATCGGGCAAGCTGGTGGCCGAGCTGCCCCGTCTGTGGCTGGGGCGCCCGGTGCGGGTGGACTGGCAGGGCGCCGGGCACATCGAGGCGCAGCAGACCCAGGGCTCGGGCGTGCTGTTCCTGACGCCGCACCTGGGCTGTTTCGAGATCACCGCCCAGGCCTACGCGCAGCGTTTCGGCGCCACCCACCCGATGACCGTGCTGTTCCGCCCGGCGCGCAAGCCCTGGCTGCGCGATCTGGTGGCCGGTGCGCGCGAGCGCCCCGGCCTGCTCACCGCACCGACCACCCTGGCCGGTGTGAAGCAGCTCATCAAGGCGCTCAGGGCCGGGCAGGCGGTGGGCCTGCTGCCCGACCAGGTGCCGCCCAACGGCCAGGGCGTCTGGGCCCCTTTCTTCGGCCGCGACGCCTACACCATGACGCTGTCGGCCCGCCTGGCCCAGGCCGGCGGCGTCCGCATCCTGCTGAGCTGGGGTGAGCGGCTGAGCTGGGGCCGCGGCTACCGGGTGCATGTGTGCCCCTTCGAACCCCTCAACGGCGGGCCGCTGTCGGCCGACGCCAGCGCGGCGGCGGGGCAGATCAACCGGGCCATGGAGGCGCTGGTGCGAGAATGCCCGGCCCAATACCTCTGGTCGTATGACCGGTACAAGACCCCTCCGCCCGCGCGCTGATGCCCTCTCCGCTCCCGACCTCTGCCCACCAGCTCCCGCCCGGCGGCCTGTCCAACCGGCTGGGCCTGGGGTTCATGCGCCTGCTCGCCGCGTTGCCGCTGTCGTGGGTGCGGGCCATGGGCTGGCTGCTGGGCCACGCGCTGCATACGGTGGCGCGGCGGCGCCGGCGCATCGCGCGCACCAACTGGGCCCTGTGTTTCCCGGAACAGGGCGCCGACGAGCGCGACCGCGCGGTGCGCCGCCACTTCGTGTACTTCGCGCAGGCCTGGCTGGACCGCAGCTGGCTCTGGGAGGCGTCGGACGCCACGGTGCGCCGGCGGCTGACCCTCACCGGCGACCTGCAAGCGCTCGCCGGCAACGAGCCCACGGTGCTGTTCGCCCCGCATTTCGTGGGCATGGACGCGGGCTGGACCGCGCTCACCGCCCACCTCGAACGCCGCTTCTGCGGCATCTACGCCGAGCAGCTCAACGCCGATGTGGACCGCTGGATGGCGCAGGGCCGGCAGCGTTTCGGCGAGCCGCACATCGTGGCCATGCGCCAGGGCCTGAAGCCGCTGGTGGCCGCGCTGCGCCAGGGCTTGCCGCTGTACCTGCTGCCCGACATGGATTACGGCACGCGCGACTCGGTGTTCGTGCCCTTCTTCGGTGTGCAGACCGCCACCATCACCTCGCTCTCGCGCTTTGCCCGCATGGCCAGGGCGCGCGTGGTGCCGGTGATCAGCCGCCTCACGCCGCAGGGGTACGAGGTGACCGTGCTCTCACCGTGGGCCGACTACCCCACCGGTGACGTGGAGGCCGACACGGCCACGATGAACACCCACCTCGAGGGCTTCATCCGCGCCACGCCCGAGCAGTACTACTGGGTGCACAAGCGCTTCAAGACACGGCCCGACGGCGAGCCGTCGTTCTACGCCCACCTCTGAGCGCGCCCGCTCAGGCTTTCAGGAAATCCCCGATCAGCGCCGCCACCCGCTGCGGCTGCTCGTGCACGATCCAGTGCGTGGCACCGGGCACGCGCTCGATGCGCAGGTCGTCCACGTAGCCGTCCAGCCCGTCGAGCAGGGCCTCGGGCAAGGCGGTGTCGCCCAGGCCCCAGATGACCAGCGTGGGCACCTGCACCGCGACGCGCCCGCGCGGCAACTGCACCGCCGCCGCGCCAGGGTCAGAGGGTGTGGGCGGGCGCAACGGCGAGGCCGCGTAGTAGGCACATGGGCCCTGCAGACCCAGGCTCCAGACCTCGCGGTAGCGGGCGCGGGTGGCGTCGTCCAGCCAGGCCAGGGGGCCGCTGTCGGCCGCCATGTTGGTGAAGAAGGGCCACAGGCGCGCGAAATCGTTTTCTGCCAGCAGCGCGGGCGCATCCGGGCGCGCGAGGAAGCCCATGTAGGCGCTCGAGGCCTGCTGCGCCGGCGAGTGCGCCAGCTCGCGCTGGAAGGTGGCGGGGTGGGGTGCGTTCACGATGGCGAGCTGGCGCATCGCGGCCGGACACTGCGCGGCCACGCTCCAGGCCAGCGCGCCGCCCCAGTCGTGGGCCACCAGGCAGGCCAGTTGCCCGGGTGTCGGGCTGTCCCGGGTGACGGCCTCGATCAGCGCGGTGAGGTCCTGCACCAAGGGCTTGGCGCGGTAGGCCGCTGCCTCGGTGGGCGCGCTGGAGTGTTCATACCCCCGCAGGTTGGGCGCCACGCACCGGTAGCCACCGTGCTCGGGCTGGGCGAAGTGTTCGAGCAGCCCGTCCCACACGAAGGCGGCTTCGGGAAAGCCGTGCAGGAACAGCAGCACCGGACGACCGGGCATGCCCGCAGCGCGGCAGCTCAGCGTGATGCCGTGGGGCAGGGCTTGTTGAAAGGTCTGGATCATGCGGGCATTCCGGTGGGCCCGCACGGGTTCAGTCCAGCGCGGGGGGCTCGTCGTCGGGGACGGGTGTGATCGGCCTGGCGGAGGGCGTGCCGGCTTCGTGCGTCCACTTCCAGAGCAGCAGCGCCACCTCGTCCAGCCCCTTCTTCTTCAGGGCCGAGAAGAGTCTCGCCTCGCCCCCGCCGGACTGCAGTCGCGCAATCGACAGCGCCTTTTGCGATTCGGCGTGGTTGAGCTTGTCCGACTTGGTGAGCAGCACCAGGAACTTCAGGCCTTCCTCGACCCGCGGGCGGATCACCTCGAGCAGGATCTCGTCGAGCTCGGTCAGGCCCAGGCGCGGGTCGATCAGCAGCACCACGCCCCGGAGGTTTTCGCGCGTGAGCAGGTAGTTGCCCATCACGCGCTGCCAGCGCAGCTTGGCCTCGCGCGGCACGGCGGCGTAGCCGTAGCCGGGCAGGTCGGCCAGCACCGCGTCGGTGACGCCCTGCTTGCCGAGCGAGAACAGGTTGATGCTCTGGGTGCGCCCCGGGGTCTTGGAGGCAAAGGCCAGCCGCTTCTGCTGCGTCAGGGTGTTGATGCAGGTGGATTTTCCGGCGTTGGAACGGCCCACGAAGGCCACTTCGGGCACATCCAGGGCGGGCAGGTGTTCGAGTTGCGGCGCGGTGGTGAGGAAGCGGGCGGTGTGCAGCCAGCCGTGCGCGATCTTGGGATCGGGCTTGAGGGAATCCGGGGTTTTTCCAGCGTGGGGTGTCGGGCTTTTGAGGCCCGGGGCGTCGTGCGACGGCGAATCGTTGGAGGGGGCTGGAGTGGGGTGATGGGTCATTTGGGGGTTTTCCCGGTGGGACATTGTAAAATCGATTGGCTTTGTCCAGACAAACCGCGAATTTCCATAAACCGAACCCGTCGCATCCGACGCCCGCCCCGTCATGAAATTGCCCGTTTCACTTCTTTGCGCCGCTGCCTTCGCAGCCCTGTCGTTCAGCGCCCAGGCGCAATCGGCCAAGCCCGACCTGGCCAAGGGTGCCGCCTCGTTCGGTCAGGTGTGCGTGGCCTGCCATGCCGCCGACGGCAACTCGACCACCCCGGCCAACCCAAAACTGGCCCAGCAGCATCCCGAGTACCTGATCAAGCAGTTGCAGGAATACAAGTCCGGCAAGCGCGACAACGCCATCATGAAGGGCTTCGCCTCCGGCCTGTCCGATGACGACATGCGCAACATCGCCTACTGGCTGGCCGATCAGAAGGCCAAGACCGGTGCGGCCACCGACAAGGACCTGGTGCGCCTGGGCGAGCGCATCTACCGCGGTGGCATCGCCGACCGCCAGATCGCGGCCTGCGCCGGCTGCCACAGCCCCAACGGCGCCGGCATTCCCTCGCAGTACCCGCGCATCTCGGGCCAGCATGCCGAGTACACGGCCACACAGCTCAAGCATTTCCGCGACGGCACGCGCAAGAACAACGCGCAGATGGCCGGTGTGGCCGCCAAGATGAACGACCGCGAAATCCAGGCGGTGTCGGACTACATCGCCGGCCTGCGCTGAGCCGGCGCCGCGGGCGTCCATGCCCTTGGTGGCGGGCCGGGATATAAGCAGGTAGTAATATTTGCCGGCACAATGCCATAAAGCCACCCGGCGTTGAACCGCCAGCCGGAATTCACATCACATCAGGGCGCGTTCCGGGATCACCGGAACCGCCCTTTTTTGCTGGACCGCCTCCACCTGATCTCTTCCCTTTCGACATGACCGTTTCCACCCAAGGCCTGCGCATCCGCACCGGCTCGCGCATCGTCGGCGAGACGGTGGAGCTGCTTTCGTCGATGCGGTTCTCGATCTCGCTGCTCACCGTGATCTGCATCGCCTCGGTGATCGGCACGGTGGTCAAGCAGCACGAGCCGGCCATCAACTACGTCAACCAGTTCGGTCCGTTCTGGGCCGATGTGTTCGCCAGCGCCAGCCTGTTCTCGGTCTACAGCGCCTGGTGGTTCCTGCTGATCCTGGCGTTCCTGGTGACCAGCACCAGCCTGTGCATTGCCCGCAATACACCCAAGATCCTGGCCGACTTCAAGGCCTACAAGGAAAACATCCGCGAGCAAAGCCTCAAGGCGTTTCCGCACCGGGCTGAAGGCGCGTTGGGCGAGGCGCCCGAGGCCGCGGCCCACCGCATCGGCCAGACCCTGCTGGGTTCGGGCTGGAAGGTCAAGCTGCAGTCGCGCCAGACGCCGACGGGCACCGGCTGGATGGTGGCGGCCAAGACCGGCGCAGCCAACAAGATCGGCTACCTCGCGGCGCACAGCGCCATCGTGCTGGTCTGCATCGGTGGACTGCTCGACGGCGATCTGGTGGTGCGCGCGCAGATGTGGTTCAACGGCAAGACGCCGTTCGCCGGTGGTGGCCTGATCGCCGACGTGCCGGCCCAGCACCGACTCTCGGCCAGCAACCCCACGTTCCGCGGCAACCTGCTGGTGACCGAGGGCACGACCTCCGGCACCGCGATCCTGGCCCAGCCGAACGGCGTGCTGCTGCAGGACCTGCCGTTCTCGGTCGAACTCAAGAAGTTCATCATCGAGTACTACGACACCGGCATGCCCAAGCTGTTCGCCAGCGAGATCGTGATCCAGGACCTCGAGACCGGTGAGCGCAAGGAGGCCCGTGTCGAGGTGAACCACCCCGCCAGCCACCGCGGCGTCAACATCTACCAGTCCAGCTTCGACGATGGCGGTTCCCGCGTGAAACTGCAGGCCGTGCCGCTGAACCGGCCCACCCGGCCGTTCGAGGTCGAAGGCACCATCGGTGGCTCGACCTCGCTGAGCAACGGCGACAACCAGCTCACGCTCGAGTACACCGGCCTGCGCGTGATCAACGTGGAGAACTTCGCCGCCACCAACAACGCCGCGGCGGGCGTGGACGTGCGCAAGGTCGATCTGCGTGGCTCGATCGAGAGCCGCCTGGGGGCCGGCCACAAGACCACGACCGAGAAGACGCTGCGCAACGTGGGACCCAGCATCACCTACAAGCTGCGCGATGGCGCCGGCCAGGCGGTGGAGTACCACAACTACATGCTGCCGGTGGAGATCGACGGCGCGCGTGTGTTCCTGCTGGGGCTGCGCGAGACGCCGGCCGAACCGTTCCGCTACCTGCGCATCCCGGTGGACGACAAGGACGGGCTGGACGGCTTCGTGCGCCTGCGCGCCGCGCTCGACGACCCGCAGCTGCGCGAGCAGGCGGTGCGCCGCTACGCGAGTTCGGCGGTGGAGGACGGCCGGCCCGAGCTGGCCGAAGCGCTGGCCGCGTCGGCCACCCGCGCGCTGGGCCTGTTTGCCGGTGCCGAGTCGGTGAGCGCGAAGGCGCTGCAGCCGGTGACCGACGGCGTGGCGGCCCGGCCCCGCGAGATCGTCGGCGGCCTGCAGGCCGTCTCGGCCTTTCTGGAGGACAACGTGCCGGAGGCCGAGCGCGAGCGCGCCAGCGACGTGCTGGTGCGCATCCTCAATGGCACGCTGTTCGAGCTGATGCAGCTCAGCCGCGAGCGCGCCGGGCTGGCGCCGCTGGAGCGCGACGAGGCCACGCAGAAGTTCATGACGCAGGCGGTGATCAGCCTGAGCGACACCTTCTTCTACCCCGCGCCCATGACCTTCCAGCTCAAGGACTTCACCCACGTACAGGCCAGCGTGTTCCAGGTGGCGCGCGCGCCGGGCCAGAACATCGTCTACCTCGGTTGCCTGTTGCTCATCCTGGGTGTTTTTGCCATGCTCTATGTCCGCGAGCGCCGCCTGTGGGTGTGGCTCTCGCCCTCGGGGGACCACGCTTCGCAGGCCAGCATGGCCTTGTCGTCGAACCGCAAGACGATGGAAGCCGACCGCGAATTCGACCTGTTGAAGACCCAATTGCTGAAGGTGCATCCATGAATACCGCTGCCGCCACGTCACAGACCATCGAGCTGAAGAAGGGCCGCGGTGGCCAGGGCCTGGAGCCCGGGTACTTCGCCCGGCGCAATGTGTGGGACTGGCTGTTTGCCGTGCTCGTGATCGCGGGCGCCGCCTGGGCCTTCACGCGCTACAGCGCCGCCATGGACGGCTACGAAAAGGCCATCCTCGTGGGCGCGGTGCCGGCCATGGTCTGGCTGGGCTGGTTCTGGCGGCCGCTGCGCGCGCTGGCGGTGGTGGTGGCCGCGGCGTCGCTGCTCGCGATCTGGCTGTACCAGACGCCCGCAGGCTCCGCCGACCTGGCGCGCGCCGACCAGGTGTTCCTGCTCAAGTACTTCATCTCCAGCCAGTCGGCCATTCTGTGGATGAGCGTGCTGTTCTTCATGAGCACCGCGTTCTACTGGGCGGGCATGTTCACGCGGGGCGGCACTGCGTTCGAGCTCCTGGGCTCGCGCCTGGCCTGGGTGGCCGTCACGCTGGCGCTGGTGGGCACCATGGTGCGCTGGTACGAGAGCCACCAGATCGGCCCCGACATCGGCCACATCCCGGTGAGCAACCTCTACGAGGTGTTCGTGCTGTTCTGCTGGATGACCGCCGCCTTCTACCTGTACTACGAAGACCAGTACAAGACGCGCGGCATGGGCGCTTTCGTGATGCTGGTGGTCAGCGCCGCCGTGGGCTTCCTGCTCTGGTACACCGTGGTGCGCGAGGCGCACGCCATCCAGCCGCTGGTGCCTGCGCTGCAGAGCTGGTGGATGAAGCTGCACGTGCCGGCCAACTTCATCGGCTACGGCACCTTCGCGATCGCGGCCATGCTGGCCTTTGCCTACCTGATCAAGCAGAGCGCCAGCGAGAGCCGCTGGTACAAGCTGGCGCCGCTGTGGCTGCTGGGCGTGGTGCTGTGCTTCGAGCCCATCGTGTTCCGGCAGTCGGCGGCCGAGAACGGTGGCAGCTACTGGTTCGTTTATTTCGGCATCTCGGCGCTGATCGTCGGCACCATCCTGTTCGGCCGCCGCCGCATCGCCGAGCGCCTGCCCAGCTTCGAGGTGCTGGACGACGTGATGTACAAGGCCATCGCGGTGGGCTTTGCGTTCTTCACCATCGCCACCGTGCTCGGCGCGCTGTGGGCTGCCGAGGCCTGGGGTGGCTACTGGAGCTGGGACCCGAAGGAAACCTGGGCGCTGATCGTCTGGCTGAACTACGCGGCCTGGCTGCACATGCGCCTCATGAAGGGCCTGCGCGGCACCGTGGCGGCCTGGTGGGCGCTGGTTGGCCTGGCGGTCACCACCTTCGCGTTCCTCGGCGTGAACATGTTCCTCTCGGGCCTGCACAGCTACGGCGAACTCTGATCGCGGCGCGGGGGCAAGGCTCCGGTGTGCGCGGCCAGCGCCGGAACTTTGTAAGAATCGTTGCGGTCCCACGACCGACGAACAACCCGCGCGGCATCTTCCGTGGCCGGGTGGCATTCAGCAAGGACGGCCCCCATGCTCATCCGCACGCACGACAACGGCTTCAACCACCCGCTGGGCAGCGAGATCACTCCGCAGGCGGCCTACCAGAACCGCCGGCAATGGCTGCTTTCGGCGGCAGCCCTTGGCGGTGCCGCTTCCTGGGCAGGCCGCGAGGCCTGGGCCCAGACCGGCACGACCAGGCCGGGCAAGCTCGCAGCCCTGCCGGGTCGCACGTCCAGCGTGGCGGGCGCCACCACGGTGGAAAAGCCCACGTCGTACAGCGATGCCAGCAGCTACAACAACTACTACGAGTTCGGCACCGACAAGTCCGACCCGGTCGCCACAGCCAAGACGCTCAAGCCGCGGCCCTGGACCGTCGCAGTCGAAGGCCTGGTGAACAAGCCGGGCAACTTCGACCTGGATGCGCTGCTCAAGCTCAGTCCGATGGAGGAGCGCATCTACCGCCTACGGTGTGTTGAAGGCTGGTCGATGGTGATTCCCTGGGTGGGCTATTCGCTGGCCGAGTTGATCAAGCAGGTGCAACCTCAGGGTGGTGCCAAGTACGTGGAGTTCGTGACCCTGGCCGACAACAAGCAGATGCCCGGCTTGAACGCCAATGTGCTCGACTGGCCGTACGTGGAAGGCCTGCGCATGGACGAGGCCATGCACCCGCTGACCCTGCTGGCCTTCGGCATGTATGGCGAGGTGCTGCCCAACCAGAATGGCGCGCCGCTGCGCCTGGTGGTGCCCTGGAAGTACGGCTTCAAGAGCGGCAAGTCGCTGGTGAAGATCCGATTCACCGACAAGGAGCCGCGCACCGCCTGGAACGTGGCCGCGCCGCAGGAATACGGCTTCTATTCCAACGTCAACCCGCAGGTCTCGCACCCGCGCTGGAGCCAGGCCACCGAGCGGCGCATCGGCGAGGAGGGCGGTCTGTTCGCCAAACGCCGCCAGACGCAGATGTTCAACGGCTACGAACCGCAGGTGGGGCAGCTCTACGCCGGCATGGACCTGCGCAAGCTGTTCTGAGCCGGGCCGCTGTGTGACGACATCCACCGCCAGAAAGGGCGTGTCCGCGCCCCGCGCCACCCGTCCTGGTGGCTCGCGCGTGAACCGCTGGCTCGGCCACCGCCATGCCAAACCCGTGGGCTTCGTGCTGGCCTGCCTGCCCTTCTGCTGGCTTGTCTGGGCCGCGTTCAACAACCAGCTCGGCGCCAACCCGGCCGAGGCGCTGATCCGGTCGCTGGGCGACTGGACGCTGCGCTTTCTGGTGCTGGTGCTGGCGGTCACGCCGCTGCGTGTGGGCTTCGGCTGGCCCGCACTGGCGCGGCTGCGGCGCATGGTGGGGCTGTTCGTGTTCTTCTACGCCTGCATGCACCTGCTGGCCTACGCCTGGTTCGACATGGAGTTCGATCTGCCCGGCATCGTGGCCGACGTGATCAAGCGCCCGTTCATCCTGGTGGGCTTCCTGAGCTGGCTGCTGCTGCTGGCGCTGGCCGCCACCTCGTTCAACCGCGCCATCCGCGCCATGGGCGCCCAGCGCTGGCAACTGCTGCACCGCGCGGTGTACGCGATCGCCGGGCTGGGGGTGTTGCACTTTTTCTGGATGCGCAGCGGCAAGAACGACTTTGCCGAGGTGGCGGTGTACGCGGCCCTCTTCGCGCTGCTGCTGGGTTGGCGCCTGTGGCGCCGGCTCACGCGGATCTCGCCGACGTGAGCCGCTCTCGCCGATCGCTCAGGCCGCCGGCAAGGGGCGCTCGGAGCGAAACTGGTCGGCTGCGGTTTCTCGCGCTCGGATGAGGGTGGCGGTCTCTCCGTCCACCAGCACCTCGGCCGCGCGGCCCCGGGTGTTGTAGTTGCTCGCCATGCTCATGCAATAGGCGCCGGCCGACATGACCGCCAGCAGGTCGCCGGCCTGCACCGCCAGCGCACGGTCGCGCCCGATCCAGTCGCCGCTCTCGCACACCGGGCCGACCACGTCCCAGGTGGTGGTGGCCAGCCCCGTGCGCGGGGACAGCGGCACGATGCGGTGAAACGCCTGGTACATGGCCGGACGCGGCAGGTCGTTCATGGCCGCGTCCACAATCAGGAAGTTCTTGTGTTCACCGGGCTTGAGGTACAGCACCTCGGTGAGGCACACGCCGGCGTTGCCCACCAGCGAACGACCCGGCTCAATGTAGATCTTGCGGTCACCGAAGCCGCGCGCGTCGAGCCGCTGCAGCAGGTGCTTCCACAACGCATCGGCCTCGGGCGGCGCGTCGCCCTGGTAGTCGATGCCCAGGCCACCACCGAAATCGATGTGCCCGATCGGCACACCCGCGGCCTCGATGCCTTCCACCAGGTCCAGGATGCGGTCCATGGCGTCGAGGTAAGGCCCGGTCTGCGTGATCTGCGAGCCGATGTGGCAGTCGATGCCGACCACGCGCAGGCCCTCGCAGGTCGCGGCATGGCGGTAGGTGGCAATCACGTCTTCGTGCGCAATGCCGAACTTGTTGCCCTTCAGGCCGGTGGAGATGTAGGGGTGGGTCTGGGCGTCCACGTTGGGGTTGACGCGCACGCTCACCGGCGCGCGCCGACCCATGCCGCGTGCCACTTCGTCGAGCACGTCCAGCTCGGCGCGGCTCTCCACGTTGAAGCAGCCGATGCCGACCGTCAGCGCCTGGCGCATCTCGGCGCGGGTCTTGCCCACGCCGGAGAAGATCACCTTGGCCGGGTCCACGCCGGCCGCCAAGGCGCGTTCAAGCTCGCCGCCCGAGACGATGTCCAGCCCGCAGCCCGCGCGCACCAGGGTCTGCAGGATGGCCAGCGACGAGTTGGCCTTCATGGCGTAGCAGATCAGGTGCTGCCGGCCCGCGAGTCCACGTTGGTAGGCCGCGAGCGCACCGAGCATGGCCGCGCGGCTGTACACGAACAAAGGGGTGCCGTGCTCGCTGGCCAGCTGGCCCAGCGATACGTCTTCGACCATGAGCTGGTCGTGGCGGTACCCGAAGCCGGGTGGCAACGTGGCGTCGGGCAGGCCTGAGAGAGTGGTCATGCGCAAGAGCAGAGAAGGAGAGAAAAGCGCTTCAGCGCTGAGCGGGCGCGGCTGGTGGCGTGTCGGGCGTCGTCGTGCTGGCCGGTTTCCTGGCCGCTGCGGGTGTCGGCTCGGCCAGAAACAGCGGGCCTTTCTGACCGCAAGCCGCCAGCATCAGGGCGCCCAAGGCGGCAGCCGCGATAGCCATGCCTCGCGCGTGGCCGGGGGCCCCACCTAGAATGCGTTTCAAACCCAACATCATCGACGCATTGTAATGACCGACACCGAGTACCAGGACCGCGCAGAAGCGCTGCTGCGTTCGATCGAACTGGCCTGCGACCGCATCAACGACCAGACCGATGCCGACGTCGACAACCAGCGCGTGGGCGGCATGATCACCCTGACCTTTGCCAGCGGCAGCCAGATCATCATCAACCTGCAGAAGCCGCTGCACGAGGTATGGATGGCGGCGCGCGCCGGCGGTTTCCACTACAAGCACGATGGCAGCGCCTGGATGGACACCAAGGGGCAAGGCGAGTTTTTCGCCCACCTGTCCCGCTATGCGTCGGAGCAGGCTGGTCAGGCGCTGACGTTCAGTTCCTGAACAGGTCGAGGATGCTGCGGCGCTCCTCGGTCGGCGCTGGCGGCTTCGCCAGCGGGACCCCGTTGGCATCCAGTTCCGCCGGGGGCACCGTGGCGCCGGGCCAGGGGTCCTGCAGACCCAGGCCGTGCACGCCGCGCCCGGGTCCGAACTCCTCGTAGTACCACTCGCCGCCCACATTGATCACGCCCGGCGGCGGGGTATAGGGCGCTACAGGGACGCCCTTGAGCGCCTCCGACATGAAGGAGATCCATATCGGCAGGCTCAGGCCCCCGCCGGTTTCGCGGCTGCCGAGGTTGCGCGGCGCGTCGTAGCCGACCCAGGCCGCGGCCACCAGCGTGGGCTGGTACCCGACGAACCAGGCGTCCACCGAGTCGTTGGTGGTGCCGGTCTTGCCATACAGGTCGGGCCTCTTCAAGGTGGCTTGTGCACGCGCGGCGGTGCCCGAGCGGGTGATTTCCTGCAGCAGGCTGTTCATGATGAAGGCGTTGCGCGGCTCGATGGCGCGCTCCGCATCGCTCAAGGTGGGCTCAGGCGTCTCATAGAGCACCTTGCCCTTGTGGTCGGTCACGCGCGTGATCAATATGGGCGAGATGCGGTAGCCGCCGTTGGCGAACACCGAGTAACCGGTGGCCATCTGCATCGGCGTCACCGAGCCCGCACCGAGTGCCATGGTCAGGTAGGGCGGGTGCTTGTCTGCGTCAAAGCCGAAACGGGACACCCACTCCTGGGCGCTCTGCGTACCCACCAGTTGCAGCACGCGAATGGAGACCATGTTCTTCGACTTGGCGAGTGCGCGCCGGACCGACATGGGCCCTTCGAACTGGCCGTCGTAGTTCTTGGGCTCCCACGGCTTGCCCCCGGTTTCACCGGCGGAGTAGAACAGCGGCGCGTCGTTGACCACGGTCATGGGCGTGAGGCCCTTCTCCAGCGCCGCTGAGTAAATGAACGGCTTGAAGCTCGACCCGGGCTGGCGCCAGGCCTGCGTCACGTGGTTGAACTTGCTCTTCTGAAAATCGAATCCACCCACCAGCGCGATCACCTTCCCGGTGCGCGGGTCCAGCGCCACGAACGCCGACTCCACTTCAGGCAACTGCGTGATGCGCCAGGTCCTGGGCGCGGTCTGCACCACGCGGATCAAGGCCCCCGGCCGGATCTTGACGTTGGGGCCGGCCTTGTCTGAAAGGCCGGACTGCACGGGCTTGAGGCCCTCGCCGGTGATTTCGAATGGCTCGCCGTCCTGGCGCACGGCCAGCACACGGCGCGCGTTGGCCTCGAGCACCACCGCGGAGAGCAGGTCGTCGTTGTCCGGGCGATCGGTGAGCGCTTCGTCGATGGCGTCATCGCGCGCGGCTTTGTCGGCCGGCAGGTCGATGAACAGTTCGGGGCCGCGGTAGAACTGACGGCGTTCGTAGTCGAGTACGCCCTGTCGCACGGCCCGGTAGGCGGCGTGCTGCTCATTGGCCTTGAGCGTGGTGGTCACCACCAGACCCCGTGTATACGCCTCTTCACCGTATTGGGTGACGATGGACTGGCGAACCATTTCCGCCACGAACTCGGCGTGTGGCTTGTCCGAGTTGCCGACCGGTCGCAGTTTGAGTTCTTCGGCCTTGGCCACTTCCGCTTCTTGAGCCGTGATGAAGCCGTTTTCCACCATGCGGTCGATGATGTGCAACTGTCGGCTTCGTGCGCGACGGGGGTTCTTGATGGGGTTGTACGCCGACGGGGCCTGGGGCAAGCCCGCGAGCATGGCCGCCTCCGCGATCGTCACGTCTTTCAGGGCCTTGCCATAGTAGATCTGTGCCGCAGCAGAAAAACCGTAGGCCCGCTGACCCAGGAATATCTGGTTCATGTAAATCTCGAGGATCTGTTCCTTGGTCAGCATGTGCTCGAGCTTGAAGGTCAGCAGCACCTCGTAGATCTTGCGGGTGTAGCTCTTTTCGGCCGAGAGGTAGACGTTGCGGGCCACCTGCATGGTGATGGTGGAGGCGCCCTGGCTTTTCGCCTGCCGCAGGTTGGCCAAAGCGGCGCGGATCATCCCGCGGTAGTCGACGCCGTTGTGCTCGAAGAACCGCGCATCCTCGATCGCGAGCACGGCGTTTTTCATCACCGCGGGGATTTCGTTGATGGTGAGCAGGTTGCGCCGTTCTTCCCCGAACTCACCGATCAGTTCGCCATCGGAGGTGATCACTCGCAACGGCAGCTTCGGGCGGTAGTCGGCCAGTCCCGCCACTTCCGGCAAATTGGGATACGCCACCGCCAGGGCGATGCCGACGGCCATCAGCACGCACGCAACACCCGCCACCGCCAGTCCGGCCAGACCCACCACCAAGCGACCGGCCCAGATCAGTGCGGTGCGCCCGGTCAATACTGATGTTTCGGAGGAGTGGGTCGAAGAAGTGTCGTTCTTGGGCATGCAGTCGTTCAGAGCCGGAGCCCTTGATTATAAAAATCGAGATGTCGAGCGAAGAAGGGCTGGTTCTGCATATTGTGAGTTGTTGTGTATTTCCCGGCCAAGCGGCCGATGAAGCAGGTCACAACCGGTCCAGGATGCGTATGCTTTTGACAACGTTTCACTTTGTCTCAAAGGCAAAAAATCTTTGCTGGACAAGGGGCTTACTGCTAGCATTCAAGTGAATTCTTAAGTCTGGCGATACACATTGCCACCATTTTTGGGGGTCACCTTGATCTCATTGGGGTCGTTATTCAGCCGGGAACCGGCGCCCTTGCTGGGCATCGATGTCAGCTCTTCCAGCGTCAAACTGGTTGAGCTTGGACGCAACCATTCTGGCGATCTGGTGCTGGAGCGTTGCGCCATGGAGCCCTTGGAGCGAGGCTGGATCACCGACGGCAACATCGAAAAATTCGACGAGGTGGCCGAAGCGGTGCGCCGCGTGGTCCGCAAGAGCGGCAGCAAGACCAAAAATGTGGCTCTTGCACTGCCGGCCTCAGCCGTGATCACCAAAAAGATCATTCTTCCCGGGGGCCTGTCCGACAAGGAGTTGGAGGCCCAGGTAGAGTCTGAAGCCAATCAGTACATTCCCTTTTCGCTGGACGAAGTGAGCCTGGACTTCTGCGTCATCGGCCCGAGTTCGAACTCGGTCGGCGATGTGGAGGTGTTGATTGCCGCCTCGCGCAAGGAAAAGGTGTCGGACCGGCAAGGTCTTGCCGAGGCAGCAGGCCTGAAGCCTGTGGTCATGGATGTGGAGTCGTACGCTTCTCGGATGGCGGCAGGCCGCGTTATCGAGACCCTGCCCAACCAGGGCGTGGATTCCCTGGTGGCTTTGTTTGAAGTCGGCGCTCTGACCACCAGCATGCAGGTCATGCGCAACGACGACGTGCTGTACGAGCGGGATCAAGCGTTCGGCGGCGCCCAGTTGACTCAGTTGATTGTGCGGCAGTACGGATTTTCCTCGGACGAAGCCGAGGCCAAGAAGCGCTCGGGCGACCTGCCGGACGACTATCGCTCTGCGGTGCTGGATCCCTTCATCGAGAGCATGGCCCAGGAAATCGGCCGTGCCCTGCAGTTTTTCTTCACCAGCACGCCTCACAACAAGGTGGATCACATTCTGTTGGCTGGCGGTAGCGCGGCGCTCCCCGGGTTGACCGAAGCGGTGACCCACCAGACCTCGTTTGCCTGCATGGTGATCAATCCTTTTGATGCCATGGAAATGGCGGCCTCGGTGCAGGCCCGCAAGATTTCTCGCGAGGCGCCTTCCTACCTCACCTCCACCGGCCTGGCCCTGCGGAGGTTCTACCAATGATCCTGATCAACCTACTGCCCCACCGAGAGGCGGCCCGCAAGCGGCAGAAAGACCAGTTCTTTACTCAGCTCGGTCTCTCCGTATTGCTCGGCGGTGTGATTTCCGGAGCGGTGTTCACCTGGTATCAAGGGCAGATCGCTTCCCAGCAGGATCGCAACCGGTTTCTCCAGACCGAAATCGCCAAACTCGATGCCGAGATCAAGGACATCGCGAATTTGCAAAGAGAGATTGCCTCTTTGCGCGCACGCCAGGCTGCGGTTGAAAACCTGCAAGGGGATCGCAACCTGCCGGTTCATCTGCTTGACGAACTGGCGGCGCACCTGCCCGATGGTGTGTATTTGAGCAGCATGAAGCAGGAGAACCAGAGTGTTCTTCTGGTAGGGGTGGCACAGTCGCAGGAGCGCGTATCCGAGCTGTTGCGCAACCTGTCGAACAACAGCAGTTGGCTGGTTCGGCCCGATCTTGTGGAAATCGTTGCGGCCAGCACCGGTGCTACAGGCCGTGATCAGCGGCGGGTGTCCAATTTTTCTCTGCGGGTCTCTCTCAAGCGTCCCTCGGTTGCGGCACCGGCAGCGTCTGGGTCCGCGGTGCCAGCGGCCGCTGTGCCGGGCAAAGTCTGACCAAGGGATCGCACGACATGGCCCAAGCACCCAAAATCAACGTGGATTTCAAGGGAATCCAGGAAAAACTCAAGTCGCAATTCTCCGGGCTTGATCCCAACGACCCGTCCCAGTGGCCGGGGTTGCCTCGCAATTTGCTGTTTGTAGCGGTCTGCGTGGCGGTGATCGCAGGCTTGTGGTTTGCATGGTTGAAGGCCTCGGACGAAGAACTGATCGCGGAAAAGGTTCGCGAGGAGCAGCTTCGGGAAGACTATCGCAAGAAGCTGGTACAAGCGGTTAATCTGGACGCACTGCGAAAGCAGTTGGAGCAGGTGCAACAGTATGTGACCCAGCTGGAAAAGCAGCTGCCCAGCAAGGCCGAGATGGATGCGCTGTTGTCCGACATCAACCAGGCTGGCCTGGGGCGCAGTCTGCAGTTCGAACTGTTTCGCCCGGGCCAAGTGAGCGTGAAGGAATACTACGCAGAGTTGCCGATCGCCGTTCGCGTGACGGGTACGTATCACGATATAGGCTTGTTCGCGGCCGACATTGCCAACCTCTCGCGCATCGTCACGCTCAACAACCTCAGCTTGACGCCAGTGAGGGGGCGCGACGGCGTTCTGACGATGGATTGCACCGCCAAGACCTTCCGGTACCTTGATCAGGAAGAGGTCGCTGCGCAACAGAAGGCGGCACAGGGAGCCAAGAAGTGATGCACTACCGTAGGAAACCGCTGGGCGCCTGCTTGGTATTGACGTTGGCTTTGGCTGCTTGCACTTCTTCGGGGCAGGACGAATTGCAGGCTTGGATGCTGAGTGAGCGCAATTCGATAAAACCCTCCGTCCAGCCCATTCCGGAGCCGACCAGGTTTGTTCCACAAGCCTATGGCGGCGAGCGGCTCACGCCGCCATTCAGCACGGAGAAGCTTGCGAGCGTGTTGCGAGGTAGCCAGGTGGCGCCTGTCGCCAATGCGGCGTTGATAGAGCCCGAGCTCAATCGGCGCAAGCAACCGTTGGAGGCCTATCCGCTGGACACCATGTCCATGGTGGGCAGTTTGAACCGCGAAGGCCAACTGGTGGCGTTGGTCAAGGTTGACAAGCTGTTGTACCAGGTCAGGCCCGGCAACTATCTGGGTCAAAACTTTGGACGTGTCACCCGGATTACCGAGACCGAGGTGGTGATGCGCGAGATCGTGCAGGATTCTGCTGGGGAATGGACCGAGCGCGCTGCGGCGCTGCAGTTACAAGAGGACGCTTCTAAATGAACAAGCCAAACAAGGCAACGGGATTCGCAGCCGTGGAGCGGGGGGTGCTCAGAGGAGCCATATTCGCGTGCATGGCTTTGACATCGGTGTGGGCGCAGGCCCAAAACGCGATCCAGTCCATCACCGGTGGAGTCCAGGGTGGTGTGGAGGTGATTCGCATCAACACCTCGGAGCCGCTGACGGCCATTCCCACGGGGTTCACGATCCAGGCGCCTGCCCGCATCGCGCTGGATTTTCCGGGTGTGGCCAATGCGATTGGTCGCAACGCAGTGGAAATCAATGAAGGCAATCTGCGCTCGGCGAACGTTGTGCAGGCGGGTGACCGGACTCGCGTGGTCATCAACCTGAAACAGGCCGCCGCCTACGAGGCGAAGATCGACGGCAAGTCCCTGGTGGTGGTGTTGGAACGTGCTCAACCGGTCACGGCGCCGACCACGGCCCCGGCTGCATTTGCCGAAAACCGCAACCGCGACGTCACCGCCTTGCGCGACATCGACTTCCGCCGTGGGGTGGGCAATGCGGGTCGCGTGGTGGTCGAGCTTGCCAACAACCAGGTTGGTGTGGACATTCGCCAGCAGGGGCAGAACCTGGTGGTCGAATTCCTCAAGACATCGCTCCCGGAAGGGTTGCGCAGGCGCCTCGATGTCAGCGATTTCGGTACACCCGTCCAGAGCGTGACCACCTCTCAGACTGGCGACCGCGTGCGCATGGTTGTCTCGCCCCGAGGCAACTGGGAGCATTCGGCCTATCAGAGCGACAACCAGTTCGTTCTTGAGGTGCGCGAACAGAAGATTGACGCGTCCAAGCTCACGCAAGGGCCCGGTTACAACGGCGAAAAGCTTTCGCTGAACTTCCAGAATATTGAAGTGCGTTCCCTGTTGCAGGTGATCGCGGACTTCACGAATTTCAACATCGTGACATCGGACTCCGTGACAGGTTCCGTGACCTTGCGTCTCAAGGACGTGCCCTGGGACCAAGCGCTGGACATCATCCTGCAAGCCAAGGGTCTGGGCATGCGCAAGTCCGGCAATGTGCTCTGGATCGCACCCAAGGACGAGATCTCCGCGCGGGAGAAGCAGGAGCTCGAGTCCAAAGTGTCCATCGAGAGTCTGGAGACCCTCAGGACGCAAGGGTTCCAGATGAACTATGCAAAGGCGGCCGACATTGCGGCTCAGCTGGTGGCCACGGGCTCTGGCGGCGGGAGTGGGGCTGGGGGCAGCAATGCCCGCATCCTGTCGAGTCGTGGCAGCGTGATTTCCGAGCCACGCACCAACCAGTTGTTCGTCACCGACATCCCGTCCCGTCTGGAGCAGGTGCAGGACCTGATCGGCAAGCTCGACATACCCATCCGGCAAGTGATGATCGAAGCCCGGATCGTCGAGGCTGATGACACCTTCGGCAAGTCGCTGGGTGTTCGTCTGGGTGGCGGGGTGCGTGGTTTCAATGTAGGTTCTGTCAACGGCAACCAGGTCCAGGGCAACTTCGGTTCCAACTACGGCGCGGTGACGACCGGACCCACATTGACCTCGGCCCCGTTCGTGAACCTGCCGGCCAACCCGAGCACTGCGCAAGCAGCCTCTTATGCCCTGTCGCTCTTCAGCCCCAACGCCTCGCGCTTCCTGAGTCTTGAGATCTCTGCGCTGGAGTCGGATGGCAAGGGTCGCATCGTGTCCAGCCCCCGTGTTGTGACGGCCGATCAGGTCAAGGCCTTGATCGAGCAAGGTACCGAGTTTCCTTACCAGACGGCCACCTCCAGTGGTGCGACGGCCATTGCTTTCCGCAAGGCCAACCTGAAGCTGGAGGTGACGCCCCAGATCACGCCCGAAGGCAACATCATTCTGGATCTGGACATCAACAAGGACAGCCGTGGTGAGTCGACGCCCGACGGTATCGCCATCAACACCAAGCACGTGCAAACCCAGGTGCTGGTGGAGAACGGCGGGACGGTGGTGATTGGTGGCATTTTTGAACAAACCGAGCGAGACGAGGTCAACAAGGTTCCCTTGTTGGGCGACCTGCCCGGCGTGGGCAATCTGTTCAAGTCGCGCAACCGCATCGCGAACAAGTCGGAACTGCTGATCTTCATCACACCTCGTGTTCTGGGGCGCGCGGCGATCAATTGAGCGTCGCATCCAGTTTCCTGATCGGCTTGCCGGGGTCCGGCAAGTCCACCGTAGGGCGGCAGCTCGCCCGGCGCCTCTCCCTCCCCTTTTTTGACTCCGACCACGTCATCGAGCAGCGTCTGGGCTGCTCGATCCGTGAGTTCTTCGAGCGGGAAGGCGAAGAGCGCTTTCGTGACCTTGAAGTGGCGGTCATTGATGAACTGACAGGCGGCGCGGCCTCTGTCGTGTCCACAGGGGGAGGTGCGGTGCTGCGGTCTGAAAACAGACGCCACCTGCGCGACCGCGGCACGGTGTTCTACCTGAAGTCCACGCCGGAAGAGGTGTTTCGCCGACTGCGACACGACCGAAATCGGCCGCTGTTGCAGGTGGAGGATCCACTGCAGCGTTTGCGTGACCTGTTCGACGTGCGCGACCCCCTGTACCGCGAGGTGGCGCATTTCGTCATCGAAACCGGTCGGCCCTCGGTGGCAACGCTGGTCAACATGATCGTGATGCAACTTGAGCTCGGCGGCATGACGCCGGCGCCTCGAAAGTCCGGCCCCGACCCTGCCCAGCGCTGAGACCTGAGCGCAGGCGCCGGGTGGACACGGCATAAACTCGGTGTCCATGACGACACAGAAACCGGATTCCCCCATCGAACGGGTCGACATCGAACTTGGCGATCGCAGCTACGGCATCGTGATCGGGGCAGGCACGCTGGATGCTCCCGGCAGTTATGCAGGCCTGCCTGCCGCCGCCGCCGCGATGATCGTCACCAACGACACGGTGGCGCCGCTCTACCGTGACCGGTTGGCGCTGGCGCTGGCGGGGCTATATCCGACGATCCACACGGTCTCCTTGCCCGACGGCGAGTCGTACAAGACCTGGGAATCGCTCAACCTCATCTTCGATGCCCTGCTGTCTCACGGCTGTGACCGCAAGACCGTGCTGTTCGCTCTGGGCGGTGGCGTGGTGGGCGACATGACCGGATTTGCGGCCGCCAGCTACATGCGCGGCGTGCCCTTTGTACAGGTGCCCACCACCTTGCTCGCGCAAGTGGATTCGTCGGTGGGTGGCAAGACCGCGATCAACCATCCGCTGGGCAAGAACATGATCGGCGCCTTCTACCAGCCTCAGCGTGTGCTGTGCGATCTCGATGTGCTCAGGACCTTGCCTGCGCGCGAACTCAGCGCCGGTCTGGCCGAGGTCATCAAGTACGGGCCGATCGCCGACATGGCGTTTCTGGACTGGATCGAAACCAACATGGACCCCTTGATCGCGCGCGACCCGAAGGCGCTGGCCTTCGCTGTGCGCCGCAGTTGCGAAATCAAGGCCTGGGTGGTGGGCCAGGACGAGCGGGAGTCCGGCATGCGCGCGATCCTGAACTTCGGCCACACCTTCGGCCATGCGATCGAGGCAGGCATGGGCTATGGCGCCTGGCTGCATGGCGAGGCGGTGGGCTGCGGCATGGTCATGGCCGCGCGGCTGTCGGCCGCCCTGGGCCTGGTGGAAAAGTCCTTTGTGGAGCGTCTGACACAACTGGTGCACCGCGCAGGCCTGCCCACGGTTGCTCCGGTGCTGGATGCCGGCGACAACGTGGGCCGCTACCTTGCACTCATGCGCGTGGACAAGAAGTCCGAAGCCGGGGCGATCAGGTTCGTGGTGATCGACACCCCCGGCCACGCCTCGATGCGCAGCGCGCCCGACGATGTGGTGCGCCGCGTGATCGAAACCAGTTGCCAGGCGGGATGACACAGCCAGTGCTTCCTTTGCCGGCGGGGCCTCTCGCGCCTTTTGCCAGCGACCCCGCGCGCAGCCGGGGTCGGCGCCATCCCGAGGCCGAGGCGCCGACCCGCACGGCGTTCCAGCGCGACAGGGACCGCGTGATCCACTCCACCGCTTTCCGGCGCCTGGTCTACAAGACCCAGGTGTTCCTGAACCACGAGGGCGACCTGTTCCGCACGCGCCTGACGCATTCGCTGGAGGTCGCGCAGCTCGGGCGCAGCATCGCGCGCTCCCTGCAGCTCAACGAGGACCTGGTGGAGGCGATCGCCCTGGCGCACGACCTCGGCCATACGCCTTTTGGCCACGCAGGGCAGGACGCGCTCAACGCCTGCCTCAAGGCCCTGTCGGCGCAGACCACGCCCGGCGACGGCGACAGCTGGGGTTTCGAGCACAACCTGCAGAGCCTGCGTGTGGTCGACGAACTGGAAGAGCGCTACCCGGCGTTCGACGGCCTGAACCTGTGTTTCGAGACCCGTGAGGGCATCCTCAAACACTGCTCCAGGGCCAATGCCTTGCGGCTGGAGCAGCGGGAACCTGGCGGCGTGGCGGCCCGTTTCCTGAACGAGGGTTCTCCCTCGCTGGAGGCCCAGCTGTGCAACCTGGCCGATGAGATCGCCTACAACGCACACGACATCGACGACGGCGTGCGCTCGGGTCTGCTCACGATCGAGCAACTGGGAGAAGTCGAACTGTTCGACCACTACCGCCGCACGGCGCTCGACGCATATCCGCGGCTCAACGGGCGACGCCTGCTGTTCGAGTCTATCCGGCTCATGCTCAGCGATCAGGTCTACGACGTGATCGACACCACGCGCTCGCGCCTGCACGTGGCGGGTGTGGACAGCGCCGACGCGGTGCGCAACAGCCCGCCACTGGTCGCCTTTTCGGATGCAATGCGCGAGCGTTCGCAGGTCCTGAAGACCTTCCTGTTTCGCAACCTGTACCGCCATCCGCAGGTGATGGAGACCACAGACCGGGCCCGTCGCGTGGTGGCCGACCTGTTCGAGCGCTACCTGCATTCGCCCGAAGAGTTGCCCGAAGCGCATGGGCGCCGGCGAGACACCGCCCGCGCGGTGGCCGACTACATTGCCGGCATGACCGACCGCTTCGCGATCCGGGAGCACGAGCGCCTGTTCGGCGCGGTGCTGTTCCCGTGACCCCGGCGACCCCGCCCGACCCGCGCCGCCTGGCCGCGCTGGTGGTGGCCGTGGGTGTCACGTGTGCGCTGCACGTGGGCAAGCTGCCCGTGGCCATCCCGGTGTTGCGCGAGAGTCTTGGCCTGAGCCTCGTGCAGGCCGGCTTTCTGCTGTCACTGGTGCAACTCGCGGGCATGACGCTGGGTCTGCTGGTGGGCCTCATGGCCGATCGGCTCGGTCCGCGCCGCGTCATGCTGGCCGGGCTGTGTCTGTTGGCCGCGGGCAGCGCTCTGGGCGCGCTGGCACCCCATGTGACCATGCTTCTGGCCACGCGTGTGCTCGAGGGAATGGGATTCCTGCTGGCGGTGTTGCCGGCGCCCGGGCTGCTGCGTCAACGCGTGCAGCACGCACCCACGCTTGCCCGTTCGCTGGGCTGGTGGGGTGCCTACATGCCGCTGGGCACGGCGCTGGCCTTGTTGCTCGGTGTGCCGCTGCTGTCGGCGGTGGGCTGGCGCTGGGCCTGGTTGCTGCTGGCCTTGTTGTCGCTGCTCGCTGCGGTCGGCCTGAGCCGATGGGTGACACCGGATGCCCAGGCCCTGCCGTCCGGCCTCGCAGCGCGCCCGGCCGCCACGCAGCTCGGCCCCCGGTTGAAGCGCACCTTGCGCGCGCCGGGCCCCTGGTGGGTGGCCCTGGCCTTTTTCCTGTACTCCGGCCAATGGCTCGCCGTGGTGGGTTTCCTGCCCACCGTCTACCACCAGGCGGGGTACACGGGCGCGGCCGTCGCCCTGCTCAGTGCGGTGGCGGCGGGCGTCAACATGGCCGGCAACATCGGTGCGGGCTGGTGGCTCGCCCGCGGCGCGCGACCGGGCACCGTGCTCGCGCTCGCATACGGGGCCATGGGTGCCGGTGCTGGGGTGGCCTTCGGCGCGCAGGGGCACCCCGTCTTGCAGTACCTGGCGGTGTTGGTGTTTTCCGGGGTGGGGGGCCTGATCCCGGGCACCTTGTTCGGCCTGGCGGTCAAGCTGGCGCCCGACGACGACACGGTGTCCACCACCGTCGGCTGGATGCAGCAGTTTTCCGCTTTGGGCCAGTTTCTCGGCCCGCCCCTGGTGGCCTGGGTGGCGACGCTGGCCGGGGGCTGGCACTGGACCTGGATCGTCACCGGGGTTTCCTCGGCGCTTGGCTTGCTGCTGGCGGGGCGGCTTCAGGCGGCCTGGCGCGCCAGGCCATAGCTGGAGCCGGATAATCGGGGTCAGATTCCATTCAATCAGACTCCATTCAATCCCCCCGCACCATGGCCCGCTTGCCCCGCCTCACCGTTGCCGGTTATCCCCATCACATCATCCAGCGCGGCAACAACCGCCAGGACATTGTCAGGAGCGACGCGGACCGTGAGTTCCTGCTCGACCTGCTGGGCGAGAGCGCACGCAAGCACCAGGTGGCCATGAACGCCTATGTGCTCATGGACAACCACTTCCACCTCTTGCTCACACCCGAGACGGCTGAGGGTGTGCCGCTGATGATGCAGGCGGTGGGGCGGCGCTATGTGCGCCACTTCAACGACCGCTACCAGCGGACCGGCACGCTCTGGGAGGGCCGCTACAGGTCCACGCTGATCCAGACCGAGCGCTATCTGCTGGCCTGCATGGTTTACATGGACCTGAACCCGGTGCGAGCCGGCATGGTGGCGGACCCGAAAAACCACCCCTGGTCCAGCCATCGCCACCACATCGGACAAACGCAGGACCGGCGCATCACGCCACATCCGCTCTACTGGAGTCTGGGCAACACGCCGTTCGCCCGCGAGGCGGCGTACACCGAAATGGTGCGCGCCGGTCTGTCGGCGGAGCAGCAGGGCGCCATCACCGACGCGACGCTGCACGGCTGGGCCCTGGGCGACGCGGCGTTTGCGGCGGATCTGCAAAAGCGCACGGTCCGCCGGATCGCGCGCGCCCGACCGGGCCGCCCTGTGTCTAGACCCAGCGATACGGCTTGACGCGCACCCATCCCGGGTGTTTCGCCAGCGCCCCATTGATCTGTCCCCAATAAAATTGATGACCGAATCGTCTGCGTGAAATTAGAATCTGACCCCATTTAATGTGCTTGGCATTGTTGTTGCAATGCAATATGCTCGCATTCCCGTTTTTGCATTCACGCCCCCCGAACCGAGAAGGAAGCGCCATGACCACGGCAGCCGAGCAGCAGCACCTCCAGCAACACGGTCTGTACGACCCGGCCAACGAGCACGACGCCTGTGGCGTGGGCTTCGTGGCCCACATCAAGGGTGAGAAGAGCCATGCCATCGTGAAGCAGGGCCTGAAAATTCTCGAGAACCTGGACCACCGGGGCGCGGTCGGCGCCGACAAGCTGATGGGCGACGGGGCGGGTCTGCTGATCCAGTTGCCCGATGCGCTGTACCGGGAAGAGATGGCCGCCCAGGGCGTGGCGCTGCCGCCTTTCGGCGAGTACGGCGTCGGCATGATCTTCATGCCCAAGGAGCACGCCAGCCGCCTGGCCTGCGAGCAGGAAATGGAACGCGCGATCGCGGCCGAGGGCCAGGTGCTGCTGGGCTGGCGCGACGTGCCGGTCAACCGCGACATGCCGATGTCGCCCACGGTGCGCGAGAAGGAGCCGATCATCCGCCAGGTCTTCATCGGCCGCGGCAACGACGTGATCGTGCAGGACGCGCTCGAGCGCAAGCTCTATGTGATCCGCAAGACGGCGAGCGCGGCGATCCAGCGCCTCAAGCTGACCCACAGCAAGGAGTATTACGTGGTCAGCATGAGCAGCCGCACCGTGGTCTACAAGGGCCTGCTGCTGGCCGACCAGGTGGGCACTTACTTCCGTGATCTGCAGGACGAGCGCTGCGTTTCGGCCCTGGGTCTGGTGCACCAGCGCTTCTCGACCAACACCTTCCCCGAGTGGCCGCTGGCCCACCCGTACCGCTACGTCGCGCACAACGGCGAGATCAACACCGTCAAGGGCAACTACAACTGGATGAAGGCGCGCGAGGGCGTGATGTCGTCCCCGGTGCTGGGCGCCGACCTGCAGAAGCTGTACCCGATCAGCTTTGCTGGCCAGTCCGACACCGCCACCTTCGACAACTGCCTTGAACTGCTGACCATGGCGGGCTACCCGCTGGCCCAGGCCGTGATGATGATGATCCCCGAGCCCTGGGAGCAGCACACCACCATGGATGCGCGCCGCAAGGCCTTCTACGAGTACCACGCCGCCATGATGGAGCCATGGGACGGCCCGGCCTCCATCGTGTTCACCGACGGCCGCCAGATCGGCGCCACGCTGGACCGCAACGGCCTGCGCCCCTCGCGCTACTGCATCACCGACGACGACTTCGTCATCATGGGTTCCGAATCGGGCGTGTTGCCCGTGCCGGAAAACAAGATCGTGCGCAAGTGGCGCCTGCAGCCCGGCAAGATGTTCCTGATCGACCTGGAGCAGGGCCGCATGATCGACGACGAGGAGCTCAAGGCCAACCTCGCCAACAACAAGCCGTACAAGCAGTGGATCGACAACCTGCGCATCCGCCTGGACGATGTGGAGACGCCCGTGGCCGGTGAATCGGCGATGGAGCAGCGCATCGGCGCCACCGAGCCGCAGACCGGAGGCCTCGAAAGTGTCACACCCGAGCTGCTGGACCGCCAGCAGGCATTTGGCTACACGCAGGAAGACATCAAGTTCCTGATGAGCCCGATGGCCGCCAACGGGGAAGAGGGCATCGGCTCCATGGGCAACGACAGCCCGCTGGCCGTGCTCTCCGACAAGAACAAGCCGCTCTACAACTACTTCAAGCAGCTGTTCGCGCAGGTGACCAACCCACCGATCGACCCGATCCGCGAAGCGATCGTGATGTCGCTGGTGTCCTTCATCGGGCCGAAACCCAACCTGCTCGACATCAACCAGGTCAACCCGCCGATGCGGCTGGAAGTGAGCCAGCCCGTGCTGGACTTTGCCGACATGGCCAAGCTGCGCGACATCGACGCGGTGACGCAGGGCAAGTTCCGCAGCCACACGCTGGACATCACCTACCCGGCCGCCTGGGGCCGCGCGGGCGTGGAGGCCAAGCTGGCCTCGCTGTGCGCCAGCGCGGTGGACGCGATCAAGGGCGGCAAGAACATCCTGATCATCAGCGACCGCGCGATCAGCGCCACGCAGATCGCCATTCCCGCGCTGCTGGCGCTCTCGGCGATCCACCAGCACCTGGTGCGCGAGGGCCTGCGCACCACGGCCGGCCTGGTGGTGGAGACGGGCACGGCGCGCGAGGTGCATCACTTCGCCGTGCTCGCGGGCTACGGCGCCGAGGCGGTGCACCCCTACCTGGCCATGGAAACGCTGGAAGCCATCCACAAGGGCTTGCCGGGCGACCTGAGCGCCGACAAGGCGATCTACCAGTACGTCAAGGCGATCGGCAAGGGCCTGTCCAAGATCATGTCCAAGATGGGCGTGTCGACCTACATGTCGTACTGCGGTGCCCAGCTGTTCGAAGCGATCGGCCTCAACACGGACACCGTCAACAAGTACTTCACCGGCACGGCCAGCCGCGTGGGCGGCATCGGCGTGTTCGAGATCGCCGAAGAGAGCATCCGCATGCACAAGGCCGCCTTCGGCGACGACCCGGTGCTCGCCACGATGCTGGAAGCGGGTGGCGAATACGCCTGGCGCGTCCGCGGCGAAGAGCACATGTGGACGCCCGACGCCATTGCCAAGCTGCAGCACAGCACGCGTGCCAACAACTGGAACACCTACAAGGAATACGCGCAGATCATCAACGACCAGAGCCGCCGCCACATGACGCTGCGCGGCCTGTTCGAGTTCAAGATCGACCCGAGCACCGCGATCGCCATCGACGAGGTCGAGCCCGCGGCGGAGATCGTCAAGCGCTTCGCCACCGGCGCCATGTCGCTGGGCTCCATTTCCACCGAGGCGCACGCCACGCTGGCCGTGGCCATGAACCGCATCGGTGGCAAGAGCAACACCGGCGAAGGCGGTGAAGACGCGCTGCGCTACCGCAACGAACTCAAGGGCATCCCGATCAAGCAGGGCCAGACCATGTCCGACCTGCTGGGCAAGGACACCTTCGAGGTCGACTACGAGCTGCAGGCCGGTGATTCCATGCGCTCGAAGATCAAGCAGGTGGCCTCGGGCCGCTTCGGCGTCACGGCCGAGTACCTCAACAGCGCCGACCAGATCCAGATCAAGATGGCGCAGGGCGCCAAGCCCGGCGAGGGCGGCCAGCTGCCCGGTGGCAAGGTCAGCGACTACATCGGCAAGCTGCGCCACAGCGTGCCGGGTGTGGGTCTCATCAGCCCGCCGCCGCACCACGACATCTATTCCATCGAGGACCTGGCGCAGCTGATCCACGACCTGAAGAACGTCGCGCCGCACTCCAGCATCAGCGTCAAGCTGGTGTCCGAGATCGGCGTGGGCACCATCGCTGCGGGCGTGGCCAAGTGCAAGGCCGACCACGTGGTGATCGCGGGCCACGACGGCGGCACCGGCGCCTCGCCCTGGTCCTCCATCAAGCACGCGGGCAGCCCGTGGGAAATCGGCCTGGCCGAAACGCAGCAGACGCTGGTGCTCAACCGCCTGCGCAGCCGCATCCGCGTGCAGGCCGACGGCCAGATGAAGACCGGCCGCGACGTCGTCATCGGCGCGCTGCTGGGCGCCGACGAGTTCGGCTTCGCCACCGCGCCGCTGGTGGTCGAGGGCTGCATCATGATGCGCAAGTGCCACCTCAACACCTGCCCGGTCGGCGTGGCCACGCAAGACCCGGTGCTGCGCAAGAAATTCAGCGGCAAGCCCGAGCACGTGGTGAACTACTTCTTCTTCATCGCCGAAGAAGCGCGCCAGATCATGGCGCAGCTGGGGATCCGCAAGTTCGACGACCTGATCGGCCGCGCCGACCTGCTCGACATGAAGCAGGGCATCGAACACTGGAAGGCACGTGGCCTGGACTTCGGTCGCCTGCTGGCGCTGCCGGCGGTACCGGCCGACGTGCCCCGCATGCACACGCAGAACCAGGAACACGGCCTGCACAAGGCGCTGGACAACATCCTGATCGAGAAGTCGCGCGCGGCGCTCGACAAGGGTGAGCGCGTGCAGTTCATCGAAGTGGCGCGCAACGTCAACCGCTCGGTCGGCGCCATGCTGTCGGGCGCGCTGACCAAGCTGCACCCCGAGGGCCTGCCGGACGATTCGATCCGCATCCAGCTCGAAGGTACGGGCGGCCAGTCGTTCGGCGCCTTCCTGGCCAAGGGCATCACGCTCTACCTGATCGGCGACGCCAACGACTACACCGGCAAGGGCCTGTCGGGCGGCCGCGTGGTGGTGCGACCCAGCATCGACTTCCGCGGCGAGGCCGCGCGCAACATCATCGTGGGCAACACGGTGATGTACGGCGCGACCACCGGCGAGGCCTTCTTCAGCGGCGTGGCCGGTGAGCGCTTCGCGGTGCGCCTCTCGGGCGCCACCGCGGTGGTGGAAGGCACGGGCGACCATGGCTGCGAGTACATGACCGGCGGCACCGTGGTGGTCCTGGGCAAGACCGGGCGCAACTTCGCCGCCGGCATGAGCGGCGGCATCGCCTACGTCTACGACGAGGACGGCGAGTTCGCCAAGCGCTGCAACACCGCGATGGTCAGCCTGGAGAAGGTGTTGCCCATCGCCGAGCAGGAGGCCACGCTGGACCGTGCCGTCTGGCACAACGGCCTGAGCGACGAGGCGCAGCTCAAGAAGCTGCTGGAAGAGCACAACCGCTGGACCGGCAGCAAGCGCGCGCGCGAGCTGCTCGACACCTGGGCGCAGTCGCGCGGCAAGTTCGTGAAGGTGTTCCCCAACGAATACAAGCGCGCCCTGGGCGAGATCCACGCCCGCAAGGCCGCCACCGCCGTCACCACCAAGGCCCAGGTCACGGCGAAAAAAGCCACGGCGCCCGCCAAGTAAGCCCGCCGCACCGAACGCAAACGAAGGACACGCATCATGGGAAAAGTCACCGGCTTCATGGAATACGAGCGTCTGGAAGAGGGCTACAAGCCCGTGCCGGAGCGCGTGAAGCACTACAAGGAATTCGTGGTCGGCCTCAATGAGCCGCAGGCCAAGCTGCAGGCCGCGCGCTGCATGGATTGCGGCACGCCGTTTTGCAACAGCGGCTGCCCGGTCAACAACATCATCCCGGACTTCAACGACCTGGTGTACCAGGGCGACTGGAAGAACGCGATCACCGTGCTGCACAGCACCAACAACTTCCCCGAGTTCACCGGCCGCATCTGCCCCGCGCCCTGCGAAGCCGCCTGCACGCTCAACGTGAACGACGACGCCGTCGGCATCAAGTCGATCGAGCACGCCATCATCGACCGCGCCTGGGCCGAAGGCTGGGTGCAGCCGCAGCCACCGCGGCACAAGACCGGCAAGAAGGTCGCCGTGGTGGGTTCCGGCCCGGCCGGCATGGCCGCGGCGCAGCAGCTTGCACGCGCCGGCCACGACGTGACCCTGTTCGAGAAGAACGACCGCGTGGGCGGCCTGCTGCGCTACGGCATTCCCGACTTCAAGATGGAGAAGAGCCACATCGACCGCCGCGTCGCGCAGATGGAGGCCGAGGGCGTGGTGTTCCGCACCGGCGTGATGATCGGCAGCCTGCCCAAGGACAGCAAGGTCACCAACTGGGCCAGGGAAACCATCACGCCCCAACAGTTGCAGAAGGACTTCGACGCCGTGCTGCTCACCGGCGGGGCAGAGCAGAGCCGTGACCTCCCGGTGCCCGGCCGCGACCTGGACGGCATCCACTTCGCGATGGAATTCCTGCCGCAGCAGAACAAGGTCAACGCGGGCGACAAGGTCAAGGGCCAGCTGCGCGCCGACGGCAAACACGTGATCGTGATCGGCGGCGGCGACACCGGCAGCGACTGCGTGGGCACCAGCAACCGCCACGGCGCCGTCAGCGTGACCCAGTTCGAGGTCATGCCCCAGCCACCCGAAGAGGAAAACAAGCCCCTGGTGTGGCCCTACTGGCCGCTCAAGCTGCGCACCAGCTCCAGCCACGAAGAAGGCTGCGTGCGCGAGTTCGCCATTTCCACCAAGGAATTCATCGGCGAAAAGGGCAAGGTCACGGGCCTGACGACGGTGCACGTCGAAATGAAGGACGGCAAACTGGTCGAGGTTGCAGGCACCGAAAAGACCTACAAGGCCGACCTGGTGCTGCTGGCCATGGGCTTCGTGAACCCGGTCGCCAGCATCCTCGACGGCTTCGGCGTGGACAAGGACGGCCGTGGCAACGCCAGGGCCAGCACCGAGTTCACCGGCGGCTACGCCACCAACGTGCCCAAGGTGTTCGCGGCCGGCGACATGCGCCGTGGCCAGAGCCTGGTGGTCTGGGCGATCCGCGAAGGCCGCCAGGCCGCGCGCTCGGTGGACGAGTTCCTGATGGGCTTCTCCGACCTGCCGCGCTGAAAGCGCAACGGACTCGGGTTTACCCCGAATCCCGTATCATCCAAAAACCGGGCTCTGAACTGCCCGGTTTTTGTTTGATGCCCACCGACTCCCACACCCCTCTGGTCGAACTGCGCAACCTTACCTTCGGGTACGGCGAGCGCGCCATCCTCGACAACGTCACGCTGACCGTGCCCCGCGGCAAGGTCACGGCGCTCATGGGCGCGTCCGGCGGCGGCAAGACCACGGTGCTGCGCCTCATCGGCGGGCAGATCCGGGGCCAGTCGGGCCAGACCCTGTTCGACGGGCGGGATGTCACCACCATGAACGCCAGCGCGCTCTACGAAGCGCGCCGCCGCATGGGCATGCTGTTCCAGTTCGGCGCCCTGTTCACCGACATGAGCGTGTTCGACAACGTGGCCTTTCCGCTGCGCGAGCACACGCAACTGCCCGCGGCCCTGGTGCGCGACATCGTGCTGATGAAGCTCAACGCAGTCGGCCTGCGCGGCGCGCGCGACCTGATGCCCAACGAGCTCTCGGGCGGCATGGCGCGGCGCGTGGCGCTGGCCCGGGCGATCGCGCTCGACCCCGAACTGGTGATGTACGACGAGCCCTTCGCCGGCCTGGACCCGATTTCGCTCGGCACCGCCGCGCGCCTGATCCGCCAGCTCAACGACGCCATGGGCCTGACCAGCATCGTGGTCTCGCACGACCTGGACGAAACCTTCCACATCGCCGATCAGGTGATTGTGCTGGCCAACGGCAAGATCGCCGCTCAGGGCACGCCCGACGAGGTGCGTCACAGCGAGGACCCGCTGGTCAAACAGTTCGTGAACGCCTTGCCCGATGGGCCGGTGCACTTTCACCACCCGGGTCCCGATCTCGCCGACGACTTCGGCGCCCAGCGCAAGGGTGTACGTCCATGAACATACTGCATCCCGCCCGCATCGGCCGTGCTGTGCGCTGCCAGCTGGTCTCGATCGGCCACGGCACCCGCCTGCTCGGTCGCCTGCTGTGGCTGTTGGGCGCCGCGCTGCGCCGCCCGGCGCTGCTGCGCGACCAGATCCATTTCCTGGGCAACTATTCGCTGGCCATCATCGGCGTCTCGGGCCTCTTCGTCGGCTTCGTGCTCGGCCTGCAGGGCTACTACACCCTGCGCATCTACGGGGCCACCGAGGCCCTGGGCCTGCTGGTGGCGCTGTCGCTGGTGCGCGAACTCGGGCCGGTGGTCACGGCCCTGTTGTTTGCGGGGCGCGCAGGTACCGCGCTCACGGCCGAGATTGGTCTCATGAAGGCGGGCGAGCAACTCAGCGCCATGGAGATGATGGCGGTGGACCCGGTGCGCCGCGTGCTCGCGCCGCGCTTCTGGGCCGGCGTGGTCGCCATGCCGCTGCTCGCGGCGGTGTTCAGCGCGGTCGGCATCCTGGGTGGCTGGGTGGTGGGCGTGGGGCTCATCGGCCTGGACGGTGGGGCCTTCTGGAGCCAGATGCAGGGCGGTGTGGATGTGTGGGCCGACGTGGGCAATGGATTCATCAAGAGCGTGGTGTTCGGTTTTGCCGTGACCTTCGTGGCCTTGCTGCAGGGCTTCGAGGCGCATCCCACGCCCGAAGGGGTTTCGCGCGCCACCACCCGCACGGTGGTGGTCGCTTCGCTGAGCGTGCTGGCGCTGGACTTCGTCCTCACCGCCATGATGTTCAGCATCTGATAGAAGTGGAGATGGACATGCAAACTTCCAAGAACGACGTCTGGGTGGGCCTGTTCGTGCTGATCGGCGCGGCGGCCATCCTGTTTCTGGCGCTGCAGTCGGCCAACCTGCTGAGCCTGAGTTTCGAGAAGACCTACCACGTGGTCGGCCGCTTCGACAACGCAGGCGGCCTCAAGCCCAAGGCGGCGGTGCGCAGCGCCGGCGTGGTGGTCGGTCGCGTGGAATCCATTACGTTTGATGACAAAACCTTCCAGGCCAACATCCGGCTCGAGCTGGAATCGCGCTACGCTTTTCCCAAGGACAGTTCGCTCAAGATCCTCACCAGCGGCCTGCTCGGCGAGCAGTACATCGGCATCGAGCCGGGCGGCGACGAACGCAACTTTGCCAATGGCGACGTGATCACGCAGACGCAGTCGGCGGTGATCCTGGAAAACCTGATCAGCCAGTTCCTGTTCAGCAAGGCGGCCGACGGGAGCAAGGGCGAAGAAGCCAAGTAGGTCAGGGCGTGTGGGGGCTTTGCGCGGGGTCGCTCCCTGCCGCTCCCAGGCTGCCGAGAATGCAGGTTGTTCGCAGAAAAAACGACCGGGTGCACAACCCAGGGGAACCCACCATGTCCAAACGCCACAGAGGCCGTGTGATTGCATTGAAAGGCGCCGGGCTGGCCATGTCCATGGCCCTGCTGTCGGCCTGCGCCACCGGACCGGACGCCAACCCGCGCGACCCGCTCGAACCCTTCAACCGCGGCGTGTACAAGTTCAACGACGCGGTGGACGAGGCGGTGCTCAAGCCGGTCGCCACCGCCTACCAGCAGGTCACGCCCAGCCCGGTGCGCACCGGTGTGGGCAACTTCTTCAGCAACCTCGGTGACCTCTGGTCGTCGGTGAACGCCGGCCTGCAGTTGCGCCCGCGCGAGGCGACCGAGAACCTGATGCGCTTCAGCGTGAACACGGTCTTCGGCCTGGCCGGCGTGCTCGACATCGCCTCCGAGATGGGCATTCCGCGCACCCGGCTGGATTTCGGTCACACGCTTGGCCGCTGGGGCGCGCCGGCAGGCCCCTACCTTGTGCTGCCGATCCTGGGCCCCTCGTCGGTGCGCGACACCACCGGGCTTCTGGTCGACGTGCAGGGTGATCTCACGTCGGGCATCGACCACATTCCCACGCGCAACTCGCTGTATGCGCTGCGCGTGGTCGACACGCGCGCCAGCCTGCTGCGCGCGAGTTCGGTGCTGGAAGGCGCTGCACTCGACAAATACAGCTTCACACGCGATCTCTACCTCAACCGCCGGCAAAGCCAGGTGGACGACATGATCGACAAGGGCATTGGCCTGGGCGATGGACAGGACGCCGGGAAAGATACGAATCGCAACGATTGAGGGGGAACCCCTTCACAATCCAGGCGCTCCGATGAACTACGCTGCGATGTCTGCAGCAAGGCCGATGGCCTCGAAAGGAAAACCATGATGAAACGCCGCTCCTGGCTCGCCGCCCTGATGATGACCACCGCGGGGGCGTTTGCCATTCCCGCCCTGGCGCAGGACGAGGCGCCCGATGCCCTGGTCAAGCGCATTTCCTCCGACGTGCTGGCCGCCGTCAAGGCCGACCCGGCCATCCAGGCCGGCGACGTGAACCGCATCATCGCCCTGGTGGACAGCAAGATCATGCCCAACGTGAACTTCACGCGCATGACCTCGTCGGCGGTGGGCCGCTACTGGCGCCAGGCCACGCCCGAGCAGCAGAAGCAGCTGCAGGACGAGTTCAAGACGCTGCTGGTACGCACCTACTCGGGCGCACTCGGCGAAGTCAAGGACCAGACCCTGAGCTTCCGCCCCATGCGCGCCAAGCCCGAGGACACCGAGGTGGTGGTGCGCTCCGAGGTGAAGGGCAAGGGCGACCCGATCCAGCTCGACTACCGCATGGAGAAGACGCCCACCGGCTGGAAGATCTATGACCTGAACGTGCTGGGCGTGTGGCTGGTGGAAACCTACCGCACCCAGTTTGCGCAGGAAATCGGCAGCAAGGGCATCGACGGCCTGATCGCTTCGCTGGCCCAGCGCAACAAGAGCAACACGGCCAAGGCCAGCTGAAGCGCCATGGCGGACCAGACCACCACCCTCGCGCTGCCCGAGCGCCTGACGCTCGCCGAGGCGGACCAGACCCTGGTGCGCCTGGGCGGCGAACTGGCGCAACAGCCCGGTGCGGTGGTGGTGGTGAACGCGGGTGTGCTCAAGGTGTTCGACTCCTCGGCGCTCGCGGTGCTGCTGGAATTGCGCCGCCGGCTGCTCGCCCAGGGCAAGACCCTGCGCGTGAGCGGCTGGCCCCGTCGCTTGGAAGACCTCGCCTCGCTCTACGGCGTGCGCGAGTTGCTGGCCGCCTGAAGGGCGTCGGCGCATCGACCCGCCGCCAGCGCGGCTGCGGGGCCGCGCATAAAATACCCGGTTCACCGGCGGCCGCCAGATGTCCTGGCCCGCGGCCGGTCCCCTTGGGTCCCGCCCGCGCATGCCAGCCGTCTCCTTCCAGAACGTTTCCAAGACCTATTCGACCTCGCGCGGCGACCTGCACGCGCTGCAGTCGGTGTCGTTCGACATCGAGCCCGGCGAATTCTTCGGCCTGCTCGGCCCCAACGGTGCAGGCAAGACCACCCTGATCAGCATCCTCGCCGGTCTCGCACGCGCGACCACCGGCCGGGTGCTGGTGCACGGCAGCGACGTGCAGGCCGACTACGCCGCCGCTCGCCGCCAGCTCGGCGTGGTGCCGCAGGAGCTGGTGTTCGACCCCTTCTTCAACGTGCGCGAGGCCTTGCGCATCCAGTCCGGCTACTTCGGCATCCAGCGCAACGACGCCTGGATCGACGAACTGCTCGAAGGCCTGGGCCTGGCCGACAAGGCCAATGCCAACATGCGCCAGCTTTCGGGCGGCATGAAGCGCCGCGTGCTGATTGCGCAGGCGCTGGTGCACAAGCCGCCGGTGATCGTGCTCGACGAACCCACCGCGGGCGTGGACGTGGAGTTGCGCCAGACGCTGTGGCAGTTCGTCTCCGACCTCAACAAGCGCCTGGGCAGCACCGTGCTGCTGACCACGCACTACCTCGAAGAAGCCGAGGCCCTGTGCGGGCGCATCGCCATGCTCAAGCAGGGCAGGGTGGTGGCGCTCGAAACCACCTCGGCACTGCTCGCGCGCGCCGCGTCCAACGTGCTGCGCTTCAAGACCGACGCCGCGCTGCCGACCGATCTGGCCGTGCAGGCGCGCGTCACCGGTCGCGTGGTGCAGCTGCCGGCCAACGACGCGCTCGCGGTCGAGCGCATCCTGGCGCGCCTGCGCGAGGTGGGCGTGCTGCCCGAGGACATCGAGATCCGCAAGGCCGATCTGGAAGACGTGTTCCTGGACCTCACCGGCGCACAGCCCCGGCCGGTCGCGCCCGTGGAGGTGCCCGCATGACCGGCTGGCAGACCCTGTTTTACAAGGAAGTGCTGCGCTTCTGGAAGGTCGGCTTCCAGACTGTGGCCGCGCCGGTGATCACCGCCATCCTGTACCTCATGATCTTCGGCCATGTGCTGGAAGACCGCGTGCAGGTCTACGACTCGGTGAGCTACACCGCCTTCCTGCTGCCCGGCCTGGTGATGATGAGCGTGTTGCAGAACGCCTTCGCCAACAGCTCGTCCTCGCTGATCCAGAGCAAGATCATGGGCAACCTGGTGTTCCTGCTGCTCACACCGCTGTCGCACCGCGCCTGGTTCGTGGCCTACGTGGGCTCGTCCATCGTGCGGGGCCTGGCGGTGGGCCTGGGCGTGATGGCGGTCACCTGGTGGTTCGCGCAGCCTTCGCTGGTGGCGCCGTTGTGGATCCTCGCGTTCGGCTTCATGGGCGCGGCCCTGCTGGGTGCGCTGGGCCTGATCGCGGGGCTCTGGGCCGAGAAGTTCGACCAGATGGCCGCGTTCCAGAACTTCATCATCGTGCCCATGACCTTCCTCTCGGGCGTGTTCTACTCCATCCATTCCCTGCCCGAGTTCTGGCAGCGCGTGAGCCACCTCAACCCGTTCTTCTACATGATCGACGGCTTCCGCTATGGCTTTTTCGGCGTGAGCGACGTGTCGCCCTGGATCAGCCTGGCGCTGGTGGGCGGTGCGCTGGCGGTCGTGAGCGCGGTGGCGCTGCACCTGCTCAAGACCGGCTACAAGATCCGGCACTAGAAGTCCCCCCACACCATGACCGCTGAACAACTGCAAACCCTGATCGCCGCCGGCCTGCCGTGCGAGCACATCGAAGTCACCGGCGATGGCCGCCACTGGGCGGCGGTGATCGTCTCGCCCGCGTTCGAAGGCCTGCGCCTGATCAAGCGCCACCAGGCCGTCTACGGCACGCTGGGCGCGCGCATCCAGAACGACGAGGTGCATGCCCTGTCGATGAAGACCTACACCCCCGCCGAATGGGCGGCCCAACCCTGAACCGATAGCGTTCCATGGACAAACTGCGAATCACCGGCGGCCGGACCCTGCAAGGCGAGGTGACCATCTCGGGTGCCAAGAACGCCGCGCTGCCCGAGCTGTGCGCCGCGCTGCTAACCGCCGAGCCGGTGACCCTGATCAATGTGCCGCGCCTGCGCGACGTGGCCACCATGCGCCAGCTGCTCGACAACATGGGCGTGCAGACACAGACCCATGGCGAGCGCGGCGGCATCACGCTGCAGGCGGCCGACCCGATCCAGGCCGAGGCGCCCTACGAGCTGGTCAAGACCATGCGCGCCTCGGTGCTGGTGCTCGGGCCGCTGCTGGCGCGCTTCGGCCATGCCCGCGTGTCGCTGCCCGGCGGCTGCGCCATCGGCTCGCGCCCGGTGGACCAGCACATCAAGGGCATGCAGGCCATGGGTGCCGAGATCGTGGTCGAACATGGCTACATGGTCGCCCGGTTGCCCGCGGGCAAGACGCGCCTGCACGGCGCGCGCATCGCCACCGACATGGTCACCGTCACCGGCACCGAGAACTTCCTGATGGCCGCCGCGCTGGCCGAGGGCGAGACGCTGCTGGAGAACGCCGCGCAGGAGCCCGAGATCGGCGACCTGGCCGAGATGCTGATCGCCATGGGCGCGAAGATCGAGGGCCATGGCACCAGCCGCATCCACATCCAGGGTGTGGAGCGCCTGCATGGCTGCACCCATCAGGTGGTGGCTGACCGCATCGAGGCCGGCACGTTCCTGTGCGCCGTGGCCGCCACGGGCGGTGACGTGGTGCTGCGCCACGGCCGCGCCGATCACCTCGACGCCGTGATCGACAAGCTGCACGAGGCCGGCGCCGAGATCGAGGCCGGCAAGGATGCGGACGGCGACTTCATCCGCGTGCGCGCCTCGGGCCGCCTCAAGGCCCAGAGTTTCCGCACCACCGAGTACCCGGGCTTCCCGACCGACATGCAGGCCCAGTTCATGGCGCTCAACTGCATCGCCGAAGGCGCGAGCAAGGTCACCGAGACCATCTTCGAAAACCGCTTCATGCACGTCAACGAGCTGGTGCGCCTGGGCGCGCGCATCCAGACCGATGGCAAGGTCGCGGTGATCGAGGGCATCCCGCGCCTCTCGGGCGCCACCGTCATGGCGACCGACCTGCGCGCCTCGGCCAGCCTGGTGATCGCCGGCCTGGTCGCCGAGGGCGAGACCATCGTCGACCGCATCTACCACCTGGACCGCGGCTACGACCAGATGGAAGCCAAACTGCGCGGCATCGGCGCCGACATCGAGAGAGTCAAATGATCACGCTGGCATTGTCCAAAGGCCGCATCTTCGACGAGACCCTGCCGCTGCTCAAGGCCGCGGGCATCGAGGTGCTGGAAGACCCCGAGAAGTCGCGCAAGCTGATCCTGCCGACCAGCAACCCCGATGTGCGCGTGGTGCTGGTGCGCGCCAGCGACGTGCCGACCTACGTGGAGCACGGTGGCGCGGACCTCGGCGTGACCGGCAAGGACACGCTGATCGAGCACGGCGGCCAGGGGCTGTACCAGCCGCTGGACCTGAACATTTCGCGCTGCCGCGTGAGCGTGGCGGTGCGCGCCGACTTCGACTACGCCTCGGCGGTGCGGCAGGGTTCGCGCCTGAAGGTGGCCACCAAGTACACCGCCATCGCGCGCGAGTTCTTCGCCAGCAAGGGCGTGCACGTGGACCTGATCAAGCTCTACGGCAGCATGGAACTCGCCCCGCTGACCGGCCTGGCCGACGCCATCGTGGACCTCGTGTCCACCGGCAACACGCTCAAGGCCAACCACCTGGTCGAGGTCGAACGCATCATGGACATCAGCGCGCGCCTGGTGGTCAACCAGGCCTCGCTCAAGCTCAAGCAGGCGAGCATCCGCCCCATCATCGACGCCTTCGCGCAAGCCATCGTCAAAAGCCCCGTGACCCCATGAGCCTGACCGCCCGACCCGCCCGCCTGTCCACCACCGCCGCAGATTTCGAGGCGCGGTTCGCGGCCCGCCTGCACTGGTCGGCCGAGACCGACGGCGCGATCGAACAGCGCGTGGCCGACATCCTGGCCGATGTGCGCGCGCGCGGCGACGCCGCGGTGCTCGAGTACACCGCGCGCTTCGACGGCCTGGCCGCCAGCGGCATGGCCGATCTCGAACTTACCCAGGCCGACTTCAAGGCGGCGTTCGACGGCCTGCCCGCCGCCCAGCGCGAGGCCCTGCAGGCCGCCACGCGTCGCGTGCGCAGCTACCACGAGGCCCAGAAAAAGGCCGGCGGCGAGAGCTGGAGCTACCGCGACGAAGACGGCACGCTGCTGGGCCAGAAGGTCACGCCGCTGGACCGCGTGGGCATCTACGTGCCCGGCGGCAAGGCAGCGTACCCGTCCAGCCTGATCATGAACGCCGTGCCCGCGCACGTGGCCGGCGTGCAGGACATCATCATGGTGGTGCCCACGCCGGTGCGTGGCAGCGTGGCCACCGGCGGCAGTGGCGCGGCCACGGCGGCGCGCGGCGAGCGCAACGACCTGGTGCTGGCGGCCGCCTTTGTGGCGGGTGTCACGCGCGCCTTCACCATCGGTGGCGCGCAGGCCGTGGCCGCGCTGGCCTACGGAACCGCCACCGTGCCCAAGGTGGACAAGATCACCGGCCCGGGCAACGCCTACGTGGCCAGCGCCAAGAAGCGCGTGTTCGGCACCGTGGGCATCGACATGATTGCCGGTCCGAGCGAAATCCTGGTGCTGGCCGACGGCAGCACGCCGGCCGAGTGGGTGGCGATGGACCTGTTCAGCCAGGCCGAGCACGACGAGCTCGCGCAAAGCATCCTGCTGTGCCCGGACGCGACCTACATCGATGCGGTGCAGGCCGCGATCGACCGCCTGCTCAACACCATGCCGCGCGCGGCCATCATCGCCAAAAGCCTGAACGACCGGGGCGCGCTGATCCACACGCGCAGCATGGAAGAGGCCTGCTCGATCAGCAACCGCATCGCGCCCGAGCACCTGGAGGTCTCCAGCAGCGACCCGCACCGCTGGGAGCCGCTGCTCAAGCACGCCGGCGCCATCTTCCTCGGCGCGTACACCAGCGAAAGCCTGGGCGACTACTGCGCCGGCCCCAACCACGTGCTGCCCACCAGTGGCACCGCGCGCTTTTCCTCGCCGCTGGGTGTCTACGACTTCCAGAAGCGCAGCAGCCTGATCGAGGTCAGCCAGACCGGCGCGCAGAGCCTGGGCCTCATTGCCGCCGAGCTGGCCTATGGCGAAGGCCTGCAGGCCCACGCCCGCGCCGCCGAATTGCGGCTCCAGGATGTGCCGCCGATGCGAGGCTCCCGATGAGCCGCAACCCGCTGGACGTGATCCGCCAGGACGTGCAGTCCATGCACGCCTACGCCGTGCAGGACGCCGCCGGCATGGTCAAGCTCGACGCGATGGAGAACCCGTTCGCGTTGCCCCCCGAGCTGCAGGCCGCGCTCGGCGCACGGCTGGGCGCGGTGGCCGTGAACCGCTACCCCGGCCCGCGCATCGACGACCTCAAGGCCGCCCTGTCGCGCTATGTGGACCTGCCCGCCGGCTGCAGCCTGATGCTGGGCAATGGCTCGGACGAACTCATCTCGCTGCTGGCCCTGGCCTGCGACCGGCCCGGCGCTTCCATCCTGGCGCCGCTGCCCGGCTTCGTGATGTACGCCATGAGCGCGCAGCTGCAGGGCCTGCAGTTCGTCGGCGTGCCGCTCACGGCCGAATTCGAACTCGACGAGCCCGCCATGCTGGCGGCGATGCGCGAGCACCAGCCCGCCATCACCTACATCGCCTACCCCAACAACCCCACGGCCAACCTCTGGAACGCGGACACCATCCGCCGCCTGATCGTCGAGGCCGCCGGTTTTGGCGGACTGGTGGTGATGGACGAGGCCTACCAGCCGTTTTCCAGCCGCAGCTGGCTCGACGAGATCCGCGCCCACCCGGCGGCCAACGCCCACGTGCTGCTCATGCGCACGCTCTCCAAGTTCGGCCTGGCCGGCGTGCGCATCGGCTACATGGTGGGTGCCCGGGCGCTGGTGCAGGAAATCGACAAGCTGCGCCCGCCGTACAACGTGAGCGTGCTCAACGCCGAGTGCGCGCTGTTCGCGCTGGAGCACGCCGGGGTGTTCGCGCAGCAGGCGCAGCAGATCCGCGAACAGCGCGCGCTGCTGCTCGACGCACTGGCCCGTTTGCCGGGCGTCACGCCCTTCCCGAGCGAGGCCAACATGGTGCTGGTGCGTGTGCCCGATGCACAACGCTGCTTCGATGGCCTCAAGGCGCAGGGCATTCTGGTGAAGAATGTTTCTAAAATGCACCCACTGCTGACCCACTGTCTGCGCCTGACGGTGGGAACACCGTCGGAAAACGCCCAGCTGATCCGCGCCCTCCAGACTTCCCTATGACCCAGACGCCTTCCGCCCCCTCCGTGTCCGACCGCGTGGCACACGTGCAGCGCAACACCACGGAAACGCAGATCGGCGTGCGCGTGAACCTGGACGGCACGGGCGCGGCCAGCCTGTCCACCGGCATCGGTTTCTTCGACCACATGCTCGACCAGATCGCCCGCCACGGGTTGATCGACCTCGACATCCAGGCCAAGGGCGACCTGCACATCGACGGCCACCACACGGTGGAAGACGTGGGCATCACGCTCGGCCAGGCGTTTGCGCAGGCCGTGGGCGACAAGAAGGGCATCCGCCGCTACGGCCACGCCTACGTGCCGCTGGACGAGGCGCTGTCGCGCGTCGTCATCGACTTCTCGGGCCGTCCGGGCCTGCACATGCGCGTGCCGTTCAAGAGCGGCATGGTCGGCGGCTTCGACACCCAGCTCGCCTTCGAGTTCTTCCAGGGCTTCGTGAACCACGCCGGCGTCACCCTGCACATCGACAACCTGCACGGCGAGAACGCCCACCACCAGGCCGAGACGGTGTTCAAGGCCTTCGCCCGCGCCCTGCGCATGGCCCTGGAGCGCGACCCGCGCATGGGCGACGTGATTCCCTCGACCAAAGGTTCGCTGTAACCCCTTCCCGGCCATGAAACGCAAGACAGTCGCCGTGGTGGACTACGGCAGCGGGAACCTGCGCTCGGTGTCGCAGGCGGTGCAACACGTGGCTCGCGTGGAAGATGTGGACGTGCGCGTCACGTCGAACGCGCAGGAGGTGTTCGATGCCGAGCGCGTGGTGTTGCCCGGGCAGGGCCACATGGGCGACTGCATGCGCGAACTCGCCGCCTCCGGTCTGTTGAATGCCGTGCTGCACGCCGCCGCGAACAAGCCCCTGTTCGGTGTCTGCGTGGGCATGCAAATGCTGCTCGACCGCAGCGAGGAAGGCCCGACCGAAGGCCTGGGCCTGATCCCCGGCGAGGTGGTGCGTTTCCGCTTGGAAGGCCGGCTGCAGGCCGATGGCAGCCGCTTCAAGGTGCCCCAGATGGGCTGGAACCCGGTGTTTCACGACCTGGGCCGCGGCCCGGCGCACCCCTTGTGGGCCGGCATCGGGGAAGGCGCCTATTTCTATTTCGTGCACAGCTTCTATGCTCGGCCAGCGAACCCCACGCACTGCGTGGGCGAGGCCGACTATGGTGGCCGCTTTGCGGCGGCGATCGCTCGCGATAATATTTTTGCCACCCAGTTTCACCCGGAAAAGAGCGCCGATCAGGGGCTGGCGCTCTACCGCAACTTCCTGTCCTGGAATCCCTGAGTCCACCTGCCTTCCATTCACACCATCATGCTGCTGATTCCTGCCATTGATCTGAAAGACGGCCAGTGCGTTCGCCTCAAACAGGGCGACATGGACCAATCCACGGTGTTCGGGGAAGACCCGGCGGCCATCGCCCGCAGCTGGGTCAACAAGGGCGCGCGCCGCGTTCACCTGGTGGACCTCAACGGCGCCTTCGCCGGCAAACCGAAGAACGAGCAGGCGATCCGCGCCATCCTGAAGGAAGTGGGCTCCGAGGTGGACGTGCAGCTCGGCGGCGGCATCCGCGACCTCGACACCATCGAGCGCTACCTCGACGCCGGCCTGCGCTACGTGATCATCGGCACCGCCGCGGTGAAGAACCCCGGTTTCCTGCAGGACGCGTGCACTGCGTTCGGTGGCCACATCATCGTCGGCCTCGACGCCAAGGACGGCAAGGTCGCCACCGACGGCTGGAGCAAGCTCACCGGCCACGAGGTGGTCGACCTGGGCAAGAAGTTCGAGGACTACGGCGTCGAAGGCATCATCTACACCGACATCGGCCGCGACGGCATGCTCTCGGGCATCAACATCGAGGCCACCGTCAAGCTGGCGCAAGCGCTGTCGATCCCCGTCATCGCCTCGGGCGGCCTGTCCAACCTGGAAGACATCCGCGCCCTGTGCGCGGTGGAAGACGAGGGCGTCGAAGGCGTGATCTGCGGTCGATCGATCTACAGCGGCGACCTCGACTTCGAAGCCGCGCAGCAGCTGGCCGACGAACTGAACGGATAACGCCGCCCATGCTCGCCAAGCGCATCATTCCCTGCCTGGACGTGACCGGCGGCCGTGTCGTCAAGGGCGTCAACTTCGTGGAATTGCGCGACGCGGGCGACCCGGTGGAGATCGCCGCGCGCTACAACGAACAGGGCGCCGACGAGCTGACCTTTCTCGACATCACGGCCACCTCCGACGGGCGCGACCTGATCCTGCACATCATCGAGGCGGTGGCGTCCCAGGTGTTCATCCCGCTCACCGTGGGTGGCGGCGTGCGCACGGTGGAAGACGTGCGGCGCCTGCTCAACGCCGGCGCCGACAAGACCAGCTTCAATTCCGCGGCCATCGCCAACCCCCAGGTGATTCGCGACGCGTCCGACAAATACGGCGCGCAGTGCATCGTGGTGGCGATCGACGCCAAGCGCCGCCAGGGCGACGACCTGACCCGGCGCGGCGAAGGCTGGGACGTCTACAGCCACGGTGGGCGCAAGAACACCGGGCTGGATGCGGTGGCCTGGGCGCGCCAGATGGCCGACTTCGGCGCCGGCGAGATCCTGCTCACCAGCATGGACCGCGATGGCACCAAGTCCGGCTTCGACCTGGCGCTCACGCGTGCGGTGGCCGATGCGGTGGACGTGCCGGTGATCGCCTCGGGCGGCGTGGGCACGCTGGACCACCTGGCCGATGGCGTGCAGCAGGGCGGGGCGGATGCGGTGCTGGCCGCCAGCATCTTCCACTACGGCGAATTCACCGTGGCGCAGGCCAAGGCGCGCATGGCCGAACGCGGCATCCCGGTCCGGCTCTGAGAAACCGCTTCAGAGGCGGTCGTTGCGCGGCTGGAACTGCCGCTCCAGCCGGTCTTCCAGTTCACCGACGCTCGCGTTCAGGCCGTTGCCGGTCTGCTCGATCACCTGGGTCAGCGCCGCCTGCATCTGGTCCATCTTCAGCTGCAGCTTGTCCGCCAGCTCCCGTTCGCGGGCCACCGTGGCCAGTTGCTCGGTCTGCAGGTACTGGCGCAGCTCGGTGAAGCGCGAGGCCTCGGCCTTGTCGGCCAGGTGGCGCTGCTCGGTCGCCTCGCGGGTGATACGCCGCACCTCCATCAGGTGCAGGGTCTGGTAGTACACCAGCGCGGCCAGAAACACCACCAGCACCAGGGCCAGCATGCCCAGCAACACCAGACCCAGCGGCGCCAGCACCTCGGTGAAACCGAAGTTGAGCGCGGTGGGTTGCAGGATCTGTTCGAAGTTCAGGGCCACGAAGCCCGCGATGAACAGGATGAAGAGGACCAGAAGCAGGGTGCGGATTTTCATGGGGTTCCTTGGGCGGTGAGCGGACTCGGGCAGCGGCCTGCTGTCCGGAACCTGGACCATGCTAACGGCCTGCGTCGAGGGAAGTGAACCGGGCGCGGGCCCATGGTAGATTCCTGCCATGAACTGGCTCGACGAAGTGAAGTGGGACGCGCAAGGCCTGGTGCCTGTGATCGCGCAGGAGGCCGCCACGGGCGACGTGCTGATGTTCGCCTGGATGAACCGCGAGGCGCTGCAGAAGACCGCCGAGCTGGGCCGTGCCGTGTATTTCAGCCGCTCGCGCGAGCGGCTCTGGTTCAAGGGCGAAGAATCGGGCCATGTGCAGACCGTGCACGACATCCGCATGGACTGCGACAACGACGTGGTGCTGCTCAAGGTCACGCAGCTGGGCCACGAACCCGGCATTGCCTGCCACACCGGCCGCCACAGCTGTTTCTTCCAGCGGCTCGAGAGCGAGCGCTGGCATGCGGTCGAGCCGGTGCTCAAAGACCCCGAGTCGATCTACAAGTAAACGAACATGTCCACCACCGATGACCTGGCGCGCCTGGCCGCCGTGATCGAAAGCCGCAAGCCGGCCAACGGCGGCGACCCGGAGCAGAGCTACGTCGCGCGCCTGCTGCACAAGGGTCCCGACAGCTTCTTGAAGAAGATCGGCGAGGAAGCCACCGAGGCCGTGATGGCGGCCAAGGACCTGGACCATGGCGGCGACCCGCAGAAGCTGGTGAACGAAACAGCGGACCTCTGGTTCCACTGCATGATCGCGCTGGCCCACTACAACCTGGGCCCGGCCGACGTGGTGGCCGAGCTGGTTCGCCGCGAGGGCCTCAGTGGCCTGGAAGAAAAGGCGATGCGCAAGGTGCGGGAGCGCGAAGCTGCCGCTGGCCCGGATGCTGGCTGAAAGGAGCCTTTCATGAGCGACATCATCGACGTCAATCCCGTGGACAGCGAAAAGGCCCAGTCCCTCAAGACCGTGGGCTGGGTCAGCTACATCCTGCACCTGATCGTGGCTGTGGCCGCGGTGCTGCCCGGCGCCCAGGCCAGTCCGGTGCTGCTGATCGTGGCGCTGGTCATCGACCTGGTGAAGAAGGGCGACGCCGAGGGCACCTGGCAGGCCAGCCACTTCTCGTGGCGCATCCGCACCGTGATCTGGGCTGCGGTGCTCTACCTGGTGACCCTGCCGCTGTGGTTGCTCTTCGTGGCGCCGGGCTGGATCGCCTGGTGCCTCATCTCCATCTGGTTCCTCTACCGCATCGTCAAGGGCATGGTGCGCATGAACGCCAGCCAGCCCATGCCCGACTGACACCCTGTTCCCATGAGCGCTCACGACCCCAACTGCATCTTCTGCAAGATCATTGCCGGCCAGATTCCCTCGAAGAAGGTCTACGAGGACGAGGACATCTTCGTCTTTCACGACATCCACCCCTGGGCGCCGGTGCATTTCCTCATGGTGCCCAAGGCCCACATCCCGTCCATGGCCCAGCTCGGCCCCGAACACGAACGGCTGATGGGGCGCATCATGACGCTGGCGCCCCGGCTGGCCCGGGAGCAAGGCTGCAATCCGTACCCCGAAGGCGGATTTCGCATCGTGTGCAACAACGGCGCCGAGGGCGGGCAGGAAGTGCACCACCTGCATGTGCATGTGATGGGCGGTCCCCGGCCCTGGCTGCGCGGTTGAAGCCAGGCGCGCCCCCCGCCGGGTGGTGCTGGTATTGCGGCGCGACCGGGGGCTGAACTCCTACCCGGGCTTAGAATCCCACCCATAGCGGCTGTCGCTTCATTCCCTATCTGGAGAAACTCATGGGTTCCTTTTCCATCTGGCACTGGCTGATCGTGCTGCTGATCGTGGTGATGGTGTTCGGCACGAAGAAGCTCAAGAACATCGGCTCGGACCTCGGCGGCGCGGTCAAGGGCTTCAAGGACGGCATCAAGGAAGGTGGGCAGAACCCCGCCGACACGGCAGCCACACCGGCCGGTCAAGTGACGCAGGAAACCCGCGCCGACAAGAACGCCATCGACGTCGAAGCCAAGCAGAAGAGCTGATGCCCTGCTGCCCGGGGCGCGCACCCGCTCCGCGGCGGCTTCTCCCGGGTTGACCACCCACCCGACACTGCCCGCAGGATGGCCGACACATGATTGATCTGGGCATTTCCAAGCTCGCCCTCATCGGGGCGGTGGCGTTGATCGTCATCGGACCCGAAAAACTGCCCCGCGTGGCCCGCACCGTTGGCGCCTTGCTGGGCAAGGCGCAGCGCTACGTGTCGGACGTCAAGGCCGAGGTCAGCCGTTCCATGGAGCTCGAAGAGCTCAAGAAGATGAAGGACACGGTGACCGATGCGGCGCGCGACGTCGAGTCCTCGGTGCAGAGCGGTGCCAGCGATTTCGAGAAATCGTGGTCGGACGCCACCGCCGGGCTGGACGGCAGCTCGACCTCGTACGACGCCAGCGCCCCGATGGGCTCGCTCGACGTCCCGGTTTACAAACACCCCAAGAAGAACTGGCGCCTGAAGCAGAAGGCGATGCCCCAGTGGTTCAAGGCCCGCACCGGCGTGCGCACCCGCACCCAGTCCGGTGCGGCCCGCGTGGCCCGTTTCCGGCCCCGCTCCTCTTCCGCCCCCCGTTGATGTCCGACCCCAAAGATTCCACCGACGAGCTCGCCGGTTCCGAGCAGCCGTTCGTCCAGCACCTGATGGAGCTGCGGGACCGGCTCCTGTACGGCATCATCGGCCTGGCCATCTGCATGGCCTTGCTGGCCTTCTGGCCCGGGCCCAGTGGCCTGATCGACCTGATCGCGGTGCCGATCCGGGCCCACATGCCACCCGATGCCAAGCTGATCGCGGTGGGTGTCTTCTCGCCCTTCTTCGTGCCCATCAAGGTGCTGGCCATGGCCGCGCTGCTGCTGTCGCTGCCCTGGTGGATGTACCAGGTGTGGGCCTTCGTGGCGCCAGGCCTCTACAGCCACGAGAAGCGTTTTGCCATTCCGCTGATCGTGCTCGGCAGCCTGCTGGCCTATGTGGGCATCGCCTTCGTGCAGTTCTTCGTGCTGGACAAGATGTTCGGCTTCATCCAGCAGTTCACGCCGGCCAGCGTGGCGGCGACACCCGACATCGCGTCCTATGTGGAGGCCATCCTGTCGCTCTACCTCGCCTTCGGCCTGGCCTTCCAGGTGCCCATCGTGGTGGTGCTGCTGGTCAAGATGAACATGGTGACGGTGCAGAAGCTCAAGGAGTTCCGTGGCTACTTCATCGTGGTGGCCTTCGTCATCGCGGCGGTGGTCACGCCACCCGATGTGATTTCCCAGCTCGCGCTGGCTGTGCCCATGTGCCTGCTGTACGAAGTCGGCATCTGGGGCTCGCAATGGTTCATCCGGTCCACCGCGAAGACCGAGGAAGAGGCGAAGGAAGAAGAAGCCGCTTCCTGAGGCCCGGCCTCAGCGTGGTGCGGCTTGCTGGCGCGGCAGGTTGCGCCGTCCGGGTGTGACGTCGATCTTCGTCTTGCCGTCGCGGCGCACCACATCGAGTGCCGCCGGCGTGCCCGGTGGCAGTGCCGCCACGGCAGACAGCAACTGCGCCACATTCGTCACCTGGCGGCCCGCCACCGCAGTGATCACGTCGCCCGGGCGAATGCCGGCCTGCGCGGCGGGGCCGTTCTGCAGCACGCCGCTGATGATGACCCCGGTGCCCGGCTGCATGCCGAAACTCTCGGCCAGCTCGGGGCTCAGGTCTTGCGGCTCGACGCCGATCCAGCCGCGCGTGACCTGGCCGTCTTTCACGATCGCTTCCATCACGCTGCGCGCGGTGGACGTGGGGATGGCGAAGCCGATGCCCATGGAGCCGCCCGAGCGCGAGTAGATGGCGGTGTTGATGCCCATCAGCTGGCCCTTCACGTCGACCAGCGCGCCGCCGGAGTTGCCCGGGTTGATCGCGGCATCGGTCTGGATGAAGTTCTCGAAGGTGTTGATGCCCAGCTGGGTGCGGCCGAGCGCGCTCACGATGCCGCTGGTGACGGTCTGGCCGACGCCGAAAGGGTTGCCGATGGCCAGCACCTGGTCGCCGATTTCCAGTGCGTCCGAGTTGCCCAGCGTGATCACGGGCAGGTCGGTCAGGTTGATCTTCAGGATCGCCAGGTCGGTTTCGGGGTCGGTGCCGATGACCTGCGCCGCGCTCTTGCGGCCATCGTTGAGGATGACCTCGATCTCGTCGGCTTCCTCGATCACGTGGTTGTTGGTCAGCACATAGCCCGCCGGGCTCACGATCACGCCCGAGCCGAGGCCGCTTTGCTGCTGCGAAGGCGCCTGGTCGCCGAAGAAGAAGCGGAACCAGGGGTCCGCGCTCTGCGGGTTGGTCAGCTGCGCCTTGCTGGTGTTGATGCTCACCACGGCGGCCGATGCGGTGCGCGCGGCGGCCCGGAAACTGCCCGTGCCCTCGACCACGGCCGGTGCGGCACCCGAGGGCGCCTCGAACACCGGCACCACCGCCGCCTGGCGACCCAGCCATTGGGGTTGCAGGGTGCCGACCACGAACAGGGCGGCCACCAGCACGGTGACGGTTTGGGCAAACAGGAGCCAGAGACGTTTCATGGGAATGTGGGCGGGTTGGGGGAGACGGCAATGGACGGGTCCGTCTCACGGTCGATATTGTCCCGCATATGGGCGGGTCGGCGGCGGCTTCAAGTGCAAGCCTGGCGCCCGCGGGCTGGCGGGGCCGGGTGTCAGAATGGAGGGGCCTGTCCGAGCCTTTCACCTCACCCGATCGCCCCATGCCCGACCCGCTCATCGACCGCCCAGCCGTTTCCCGCGCGATGCTCGCCGAGTCGCTGGACCAGCTGCTGCAGCCCGCGCAGTTCAAGGACTACGGCCCCAATGGTCTGCAGGTCGAGGGACGGGACGGCATCCGCAAGCTCGTCAGCGGCGTGACCGCGAGCCGCGCGCTGATCGAGGCGGCCATCGCCGAGGGGGCCGACGCCATCCTGGTGCACCACGGCCTGTTCTGGCGCGGACAGGACGGGCGCGTGACCGGCTGGATGAAGCAGCGCCTGGCGCTGCTGCTGGCGCACGACATCAACCTGCTGGCCTACCACCTGCCGCTGGACGCGCACCCCGAACTGGGCAACAACGCGCAGCTGGCGCGGCACCTGGGCGTGGTGATCCACCCCGACGGGCGCGGCCGCTTCGGCGAGCAGGCGCTGGGCTTCATGGGCGAACGCAACTGCGATTCGGCATCGGCGCTGGCTGACCACATCGCCCGGCGGCTGGGCCGCGCGGTCACGCTGGTGGCCGAGCCTGACCGTCCGATCCGGCAGGTGGCCCTGTGCACCGGTGGGGCGCAGGGCTACTTCGAATCGGCCATCGCGGCCGGTGCCGACGTGTTCATCACGGGTGAAATCTCCGAGCCGCAGGCGCACTACGCGCGCGAATGCGGCGTGGCCTACATCGCTTGCGGGCACCACGCCTCCGAACGCTACGGCGCGCCAGCCGTGGGCGCCCATGTGGCCGCGCAGCTGGGGCTCGAGCACGTGTTCATCGACATTCCCAACCCTGCCTGAGCCACACGATGCCGTCACCGCCTGCGCTTCCCCTCGTCCTGAGCATGGGCGACCCGGCCGGTATCGGCCCGGAAATCATCGCCCGCGCCTTTCGCGAGCGGCCCGGGCTGCTGCGCCAGGTCGTGGTGGCCGGCGATGTGGCCACGCTGCAGCGGGCGCTGCGCCTCACGGCGCCCGAGGCCGGTTCGGCCGCGGCGGCCCTGATGCTGGCTGAAATCCGCGGGCTGTCCGACGCGCCTGCCGTGCCGCCGGGCTGCATGGCGGTGGTGCAGGCCTGCGCGCTGCCGCGCCCGGTCGCCTTCGGGCAGGTCAGCGCCGAGGCGGGCCGTGTCGCGGCGGACTGTATCCGCTGGGCCGCGCAGGCCGCACTGTCGGGCCAGGCCCGCGCCGTGGTGACGGCACCGATCCACAAGGAGGCCTTGTCCGCGGCGGGCGTGGACCACCCCGGACACACCGAATTGCTGCAGTCGCTCGCGGCGGCGCATGCCGGAGTGCCGGTGTCGGCGCTGCCGGTGCGCATGATGCTCAGCTGTCCGGGCCTGAGCACGGTGCTGGTCAGCATTCACGTGTCGCTGCGGCAGGCGCTGCGGGCCGTGACGCACGAGCAGGTGCTGCAGACGATCCGCATCACGCACGCGCATTTCCGTCGCACCGGTGTCGCCGAACCGCGCATTGCCGTGGCGGGGCTGAACCCGCACGCCGGGGAAGGTGGCCTGTTCGGCCGGGAGGAGATCGAGACCATCGCGCCCGCCATCCAGCAGGCGCAGCGCGAAGGCGTGCAGGCCAGCGGGCCGCATGCGCCCGACACGGTGTTCATGCGCGCGCGCCAGGGTGCCTTCGATGTGGTGGTGGCGATGTACCACGACCAGGGCCTGATCCCGGTCAAGCTGCTGGGGCTGGAGCATGGCGTGAACACCACGCTGGGCCTGCCCTTCGTGCGCACCAGCCCGGACCATGGCACAGCCTTCGACCTCGCCGGCACCGGCCGCGCCAGCGCGGCGAGCCTGCTGGCGGCGATCGACGCGGCGCTGGCGGCTGCGCCTACTTCCTGAGGCTGTCGCGGATCTCGCGCAGCAGCGCGATGTCTTCCGGCGTGGCCGGCGGCTCCGCCGGGGCGGCGGGCGCCTCGCGCTTGAGCCGGTTCACCTGCTTGACCATGATGAAGATGATGAACGCCAGGATGGTGAAGTTGATGGCCACGGTGATGAAGTTGCCGTAGGCCAGGGTGGGCACGCCGGCCGTCTTCAGGGCCGCCAGCGTCGGGGCCGTGCCCTCGGGCACCTTGCCCAGGGCGATATAGAGGTTGGTGAAGTCGAGGTTGCCGAAAATCGAGCCGACGATGGGCATGATCACGTCGTCTACCATGGACGTGACGATCTTGCCGAAGGCACCGCCGATGATCACGCCCACGGCGAGATCGATGACGTTGCCCTTGACGGCGAATTCCTTGAACTCTTGCATCATGCCCATGGGGTCCTCCAGACGTGGTGTGTTGGTATGCCCGTCGATGCGGGCGCTGGCACTGTGTTCCGCCGGGCATTCTCACACAGGCACCCGCCGTGCGGGGCCGCCGGCACGCCCCTGCCCCGATTGATGGATCGAGGCGGGTCAATAGCCCAGTCCTTCACCCCGGCAAGCGGGAGAGGCCCGCAAGCGCTCCAGTACAATGCCGGGTTGTCCCCAATGTCCCGTCTCGACCCTCATTGAAAGATCCCCATGAGTGAAGCAACCGCCGGTGCGACTGTTGATCGCAGCCGCAGAACCTGGCTGATCACCTCCTGCGCCATGGGTGGCGTGGGCGCAGCCGCCGTCGCCGTTCCCTTCGTGAGCACCTTCCAGCCGTCCGAGCGCGCCAAGGCCGCGGGCGCTGCCGTCGAGGTGGACATTTCCGGCATCCAGCCGGGTGAAAAGATCGTCGTCGAATGGCGCGGCAAGCCGGTGTGGATCCTGCGCCGCACGCCCGAGCAGCTCGCTGCGCTGGAAACCATCGAAGGCGATCTGGCCGATCCCAACTCGGACCGCACGGCTTACCCCACGCCCGAATACGCGAAGAACCGCCACCGCTCGATCAAGCCCGAGTTCCTGGTGACTGTGGGCATCTGCACCCACCTGGGCTGCTCGCCTGGTGACAAGCTCACCCCCGGCCCGCAGCCTTCGCTGCCCGACAACTGGAAGGGTGGTTTTCTGTGTGCATGCCACGGTTCCACTTTCGACGTCGCGGGCCGCGTGTTCAAGAACAAGCCCGCACCCGACAACCTGGAAGTGCCGCCGCACTACTACCTGTCCGACACCACCCTGCTGGTGGGTGAAGAGAAACAGGCCTGAGCCCCGCGGCGCTGGCAGACAACGGATCACAGAGGCATCCCATGGCTGAATTCAAAGAGATTTCCCCCGACGCACCGATCGGTCAGAAGGCCCTGAACTGGGTCGACAACCGGTTCCCGCTGTCCAAGCTCTACAACGAGCACCTGGCCGAGTACTACGCGCCCAAGAACTTCAACTTCTGGTACTTCTTCGGCTCGCTGGCGTTGCTGGTGCTGGTGATCCAGATCGTCACCGGCATCTTCCTGGTGATGCACTACAAGCCCGACGCCAACCTCGCGTTCGCATCGGTCGAGTACATCATGCGCGACGTGCCCTGGGGCTGGCTGATCCGCTACATGCACTCCACCGGCGCCTCGGCGTTCTTCGTGGTGGTCTACATGCACATGTTCCGCGGCCTGATCTACGGCAGCTACCGCAAGCCGCGCGAGCTGGTCTGGGTGTTCGGTTGCGCGATCTTCCTGTGCCTGATGGCCGAGGCCTTCATGGGCTATCTGCTGCCCTGGGGCCAGATGTCTTACTGGGGCGCCCAGGTGATCGTGAACCTGTTTGCCGCCATTCCCTTCGTGGGCCCCGACCTGGCGCTGCTGATCCGCGGTGACTTCGTGGTCGGCGACGCCACGCTGAACCGCTTCTTCAGCTTCCACGTCATCGCCGTGCCGCTGGTTCTGCTCGGCCTGGTGGTGGCGCACATCATCGCGCTGCACGAAGTGGGCTCCAACAACCCCGATGGCGTTGAGATCAAGGCCACCAAGGACGCGACCGGCAAGCCGCTCGATGGCATTCCCTTCCATCCGTACTACACCGTGCACGACGTGCTCGGCGTGTCCGTCTTTCTGATGGTGTTCTCGGCGATCATCTTCTTCGCGCCCGAGTTCGGCGGCTACTTCCTTGAGTACAACAACTTCATCCCGGCCGACCCGCTGGTGACCCCGCTGCACATCGCACCGGTCTGGTACTTCACGCCTTACTACTCGATGCTGCGCGCCATCACCAGCGAGATGATGTATGCGCTGATCGCCTGCGTGCTGCTGGGCGCCGTGCTGGGCGTGCTGAAGGCGAAGATCAGCGGTCTCTTCAAGGGCGTGATCGTCGGTGGCGCCATTGTTCTGGTGGCGCTCATGCTGGCGATCGACGCCAAGTTCTGGGGCGTGGTGGCCATGGGTGGCGCGGTCGTCATCCTGTTCTTCCTGCCGTGGCTGGACCACAGCCCGGTCAAGTCGATCCGCTACCGCCCGAGCTGGAACAAGTGGCTCTACACGGTGTTCGTGATCAACTTCCTGATCCTGGGTTACCTCGGGGTGCAACCGCCGTCGCCGGTCGGCGAGCGCGTTTCCCAGGTTGGCACGCTGTTCTACTTCGGCTTCTTCCTGCTGATGCCGTGGTGGAGCCGCATCGGCGAATTCAAGCCGGTGCCCAGCCGTGTCACCTTCCAGCCCCACTGAACCCACAGAGCCAATCCGGAGAGTCAAGCAAATGAAAAAAATCCTCTTGGGCTTCATGCTGGCCCTGGGCTTGTCGGGCGCGGCCATGGCCGCCGGCGGAAGCATTCCCCTGGACAAGGCCCCTCAGCGCACCAATGACATGGCCGCCCTGCAAAACGGCGCCAAGCTGTTCGTCAACTACTGCCTGAGCTGCCACTCGGCGGCCTTCATGCGCTACAACCGCCTGCGCGACATCGGCCTGAACGACAAGCAGATCGCTGAAAATCTGACCTTCGCCACCGACAAGATCGGCGACACCATGAAGGCCGCGATCGATCCGCGCCAGGCCAAGGCCTGGTTTGGCGCGAACCCGCCCGACCTCACCCTGATCGCCCGCTCGCGCTCCAGCTCAGCTGGCACCGGTGCCGACTACGTCTACACCCTGCTGCGCACCTACTACCGTGACGACACCAAGCCCACCGGCTGGAACAACCTCGCGTTCCCCAACATCGGCATGCCCAACCCCCTGTGGGAACTGCAGGGCGAGCGCCGCCCGGTGTACGAAAAGGTGATGAGCCATGGCCACGAAGTCGAGCGCGTCAAGGGTTGGACGCCCGTCAAGGCCGGCACGCTGAGCGACGCCGAGTACGACAACAACGTGGGCGACCTGGTGGCCTACCTGCAGTGGATGGCCGAGCCTGCCCAGAACTCCCGCGTGCGCATCGGCGTGTGGGTGATGCTGTTCCTGGCCGCCTTCACCGTGGTGGCCTGGCGCCTGAACGCAGCGTTCTGGAAAGACATCAAATAATCCGATCCGGTGGGGAGGGCCTGGGCTCCAGGCCGTCCCGTCCGTTCCACAGTGGTTTGCAGTGCCCACAGGGTACCCGTGCAAACCACTGTTTTTTGCTTTAAGGAGACTCCCTCATGATGGTCTTGTATTCGGGCACCACCTGCCCTTACTCCCACCGCTGCCGTTTCGTGCTGTTTGAAAAAGGCATGGACTTCGAGATCCGGGACGTCGACCTGTACAACAAGCCGGAAGACATCAGTGTCATGAACCCGTATGGCCAGGTGCCGATCCTGGTCGAGCGCGACCTGATCCTGTACGAATCGAACATCATCAACGAGTACATCGACGAGCGCTTCCCGCATCCACAGCTGATGCCTGGTGACCCGGTGGACCGCGCGCGCGTGCGGCTGTTCCTGTTGAACTTCGAGAAGGAGCTGTTCACCCACGTGTCCATGCTCGAATCGCGCAGCACCAAGGGCAACGAAAAGGCGCTGGAGAAGGCCCGTTCGCACATCCGCGACCGCTTGACCCAGCTCGCACCGGTGTTCCTGAAGAACAAGTTCATGCTGGGCGACAACTTCTCCATGCTGGACGTGGCGATCGCGCCGCTGCTCTGGCGTCTTGATTTCTACGGCATCGAGCTCAGCAAGAACGCGGCGCCCCTGCTCAAGTACGCCGAGCGCATCTTCTCGCGCCCGGCCTACATCGAAGCGCTCACACCATCCGAAAAGGTGATGCGCAAGTAAGTGGCTCCCCGGCTCCACGGAGCCGGGTCCCCGAACGCCCATGAGCGCCTTCGAAACGGAAGCCCCCTCCACCCGGCCGTACCTGATCCGGGCGCTGCACGAGTGGTGTGCCGACAACGGGTTTTCGCCCTACATCGCGGTGCAGGTCGATGCCTCGGTGCGTGTGCCGATGGAGTTCGTGAAGAACGGTGAGATCGTGCTCAACGTGAGCATGGACGCCACCAGTTCGCTCAAGCTCGGCAACGAGTTCATCGAGTTCAAGGCCCGTTTTGGCGGCGTGGCGCGCGAGATCGTCGTGCCGGTGAGCCATGTGATCGCGATCTACGCGCGTGAGAACGGCCAGGGCATGGCGTTTCCCGCGCCACCCGTTTCGACGGTGGCGGGGCCGACGTTGGACGCCGCCGTGGTGCCCGACGTCGCCTCGGAAACCAACACGCCGGACAACCCCGCACGCGGACCGCTGCGGGCCGTGCCCAGCGATGGCCCGCCTGCCGAGCCGGGCGAACAGCCAGACCCTACACCCACCGGCCCTGGGCGACCCGGCGGCAGGCCTCAGCTCAAGCGGGTCAAGTAAAATTTTGGTCCCGCCGCTTTAGCTCAGTTGGTAGAGCAATCGCCTTGTAAGCGATAGGTCGTCTGTTCGAGTCAGACAAGCGGCACCACGAACCGCCGACGCCCTCTCGGGGCGCGCTCATCGTCCCGGCGTTTGGACTTTGATCCGGATTGCGTTAACCTGCGCACCCCTTTGGGTCAAAGTCAGTTGCAGCGAAGGCAGCAGTTGACGCAGTTTGGTCGAGGCGGCGGCGCTGGCCACCAGCAGGCACCACTCCTGGTCCTGCAAAGGCCCGGGCAGCACATGGGGTCGCAGGGTGGCGGGTATCAGGTGCTGCACCTGGTCCAGGCACCACCGGGATTCGCGGATGCGTTCCTGCAACGCGGCGAGCGTGGGCTCTGCTCCCACGGCCTGCTCAAGGCTGAGCATGGTATGGGGTCGTTGGGCGGTAGACATGCGATGGGGGATGTCCGGTTGGGTCCGGGCGGCCCAGGAAAGGTAGAACAGTGCACATCATTATCACGGATGCCTGGTTGGCGAAGAGCCGGGCCATGCACCTCAACGGACTCAGGCTCGTCGGTGTCGGCGCGCTCGCCTCGGTGCTGTTGATGCTGGGCTCGATCGCCACCTACCACTGGGTGTTTCTCGAGGGTGTGCGCCAGGGCTGGCCCGGGTTCGCCTCGGTGGCGCGGCTGGTGCACCAGGACGAAGCCAACTCCCAGAACGCCTACATGCGCGCCAACCTGGATGCCATGGCCCGCAAGCTCGGCGAGATGCAGGCCCGCATGGTGCAGATCGATTCGCTGGGCGAGCGCGTGGCCGGTCTGGCCGGATTGAACCCGGCCGAGTTCAAGGTGCCCCAGGGCGCAGGTGGCGCGCTCGTGGGCGGCCGCGACCTGAGCATGGAGGAGCTGATGGGCGCGCTGGACAAGATCGACCAGACCAGCGGTTCGCGGGTCGATTGGTTGACGGTGGTGGAGTCGCGCCTGTTTGACCAGAAGATCCAGCGCACCATGGTTCCGACCGAAAAGCCGGTCGTCGGTGTGCAGGTGGGCTCCCCGTTCGGCTTCCGCATCGACCCGATCACCGGGCGCTCGGCGCTGCACACCGGGCTGGACTTTCCCGCCGATCCGGGCACACCCATCCTGGCGGCCGCGGGCGGGGTGGTGGTGGTGCAGGAATACCACCTGGCCTACGGCAACATGGTCGAGATCGACCATGGCAACGACTTGATCACCCGCTATGCCCACGCCTCGCGCTTGCTGGTGAAGAAGGGCGACATCGTGAAACGCGGTCAGAAGATCGCCGAGGTGGGGTCCACGGGTCGCTCGACCGGGCCGCATCTGCACTTCGAGGTCTGGGTATCGGGTGTGCCTCAGGACCCCCAACGGTTTCTCGCCGCTGGCGAAAATGTGGCGGCGGCCAAGCCCGTTGCCCCCGGTCCCCGCAGGCCCTGAACCGGCCGCGGGAGCGGCGGGTAAAATGCGCGCTTTGCTCTTGAAAGCCCTGCGTTCGTCGGCACATCACGGGTAGTTTCCCGTCGTTTGCTCTCCCGGGTTCGCGAGAGCCCTCCTACTTTCATTTGCCTGCCCGGAATCCACAGGGTGTCCGGCGCAGGCCCGCACGTATGGCCACAAACTTCCTCACCAAAATATTTGGTAGCCGCAACGACCGCCTGCTGAAGACCTATCGCAAGACGGTGGAGCGCATCAACGGCCTGGAGCCGAAGTTTGAGCAGCTCAGCGACGACGAGCTCAAGGCGCAGACCGAGTCCTTCAAACAGCGCATTGCACAGGGCGAGGCCCTTGAAGCCTTGCTGCCCGAAGCCTTTGCCGTGGTGCGCGAGGCCAGCAAGCGCGTGATGAAGATGCGCCACTTCGACGTGCAGCTGGTGGGTGGCCTGGCCCTGCACCATGGCAAGGTGGCCGAGATGCGCACCGGCGAGGGCAAGACGCTGACCGCCACGCTGCCCGTGTACCTGAACGCGCTGACCGGCAAGGGCGTACACGTGGTCACGGTCAACGACTACCTGGCCAGCCGCGACGCGCAGTGGATGGGGCGCCTGTACAACTTTCTCGGCCTGAGCGTGGGCATCAACCTGCCCCAGGCGCCGCGGGACGAGAAGCAGGCGGCCTACCGCGCCGACATCACCTACGGCACCAACAACGAGTACGGCTTCGACTACTTGCGCGACAACATGGTGTACGAAGCCGCCGACCGTGTGCAGCGCGGTCTGCATTTCGCCATCGTCGACGAAGTCGACTCGATCCTGATCGACGAGGCCCGCACGCCGCTGATCATCAGCGGCCAGGCCGAAGACCAGACACAGGTGTACCTGGCCATCAAGCAGCTGGTGCCCCACCTGGTGCGACAGGAAGGCGAGGCCGACGTGCGCACCGGCGAAGGCGTGATCAAGCCGGGCGATTTCACGGTGGATGAAAAGGCGCACTCGATCCACATGACCGAGCAGGGCCACGAGAACGCCGAAGGCCTGCTGAGTCGGGCGGGTTTGTTGCCCGAAGGTGCTTCGCTGTACGACCCGGCCAACATCGCGTTGCTGCACCACCTGGTGACCTCGCTGAAGGCCCACCACCTCTACCACCGCGACCAGCATTACGTGAACCAGAACGGCGAGATCGTGATCGTCGACGAATTCACCGGCCGGCTGATGTCGGGCCGCCGTTGGAGCGACGGCCTGCACCAGGCGGTGGAAGCGAAAGAGGGCGTGGCGATCCAGCCGGAAAACCAGACGCTGGCCTCCATCACCTTCCAGAACTACTTCCGCCTCTACGGCAAGCTCTCGGGCATGACCGGCACGGCCGACACCGAGGCCTACGAATTCCAGGAAATCTACGGTCTGGAAACCGTGGTGATCCCGCCCAACCGGCCGAGTAAGCGCACCGACCAGCTCGACCGCGTGTACAAGACGACGAAGGAAAAATACGTCGCCGCCATCGAAGACATCCGCGAATGCCACGAGCGCGGCCAGCCGGTGCTGGTGGGCACTTCGTCGATCGAGAACTCCGAGATCATCGCCGGCCTGCTGCAGGCCGAGAAGCTGCCGCACGAGGTGCTCAACGCCAAGCAGCATGCGCGCGAGGCCGACATCATCATCCAGGCCGGACGCCCGGGCGCCATCACCATCGCCACCAACATGGCCGGTCGCGGCACCGACATCGTGCTCGGTGGCAACCTGGAGAAGATGGTCGACGCGGTGCAGAACGACGAAGCGCTCGACGACGCGACCAAGGCCGCGCGCATCGAAACGATCCGCCAGCAATGGCAGCAGGACCACGAAAAGGTGAAGTCGCTCGGCGGCTTGCGCATCATCGCGACCGAGCGCCACGAGTCGCGCCGCATCGACAACCAGTTGCGCGGCCGCTCGGGCCGCCAGGGCGACCCGGGGTCTTCGCGCTTCTACCTGAGCCTGGATGACGCGCTGATGCGCATCTTCGCGGGTGACCGGGTGCGCGCGATCATGGACCGCCTGAAGATGCCCGAGGGCGAAGCCATCGAGGCCGGCATCGTCACGCGCAGCATCGAGAGCGCGCAGCGCAAGGTCGAGGCACGCAACTTCGACATCCGCAAGCAATTGCTCGAATACGACGACGTCTCCAACGACCAGCGCAAGGTGATCTACCAGCAGCGCAACGACATCCTGGATGCCACCTCGCTGCGCGCGCAGATCGATTCCCTGCGCGACGGCTGTTTCACCGACTTGGTGCACCAGTACGTGCCCGAAGGCAGCGTGGAAGAGCAGTGGGACCTGCCCACGCTGGAGCGCGTGCTGCGCGAGGAATGGGCGGTGGACGCCCCGGTGACCACCTGGGTGTCGGACGCCGAGGCGATCGACGTCGAGGAGATCGTCGAGCGCGTGCTGGCTGCTGCCAAGACCGTGTTCGATGGCAAGGTCGAGATTGTGGGCGAGGAGAACTTCACCCAGTTCGAGCGCGTGGTGCTGCTGCAGACCATCGACGGCCAGTGGCGCGAGCACCTGTCGGCGCTGGACTATCTGCGCCAGGGCATCCACCTGCGCGGCTATGCGCAAAAGCAACCCAAGCAGGAATACAAGCGCGAAGCCTTCATGCTCTTTGGACAACTGCTCGACAGCGTCAAGAACGACGTGTCGCGCGTGCTCATGAACGTGCGCGTGCAGTCGGCCGAGCAGATGGCCGAGGCCGCTGAGCAACTCGAAGAGCGCGCCGAGCAGATCGCCAACGTGACCTACACCGCACCCACCGAGACCGGTGAAGCTGAAACCATTGCCGAAGCCGCGATCGCCGCTGCCGCTCGCCCGGCGGGTGAAGTGCCGCGCGTGGGTCGCAACGAGCCCTGCCCCTGCGGCAGCGGCAAGAAATACAAGCACTGTCACGGCAAGCTGGACTGACGGCGCAGTGGCACGCCGCTAGGGGTGCCCGCCGTCACACCGCCGCCGGGCATCACGGGTCATCCACGGAGTTCACATGCCTGTTCAACTCAACGCACCCCTGGCCACGGATCTGCTGCCCATTGCGGGTGTGCGCATCGGCGTCGCGCAGGCGGGCATCCGCAAGGCCAACCGCAAGGACCTCACGGTCTTCCTGCTCGATGAGGGCTCTGCGGTCGGCGCGGTGTTCACGCAGAACCGCTACGCCGCGGCCCCGGTGCAGGTGTGCCGCGACCACTTGGCCTCCGGGCAGGCGATCCGCGCGCTGGTGATCAATACCGGCAACGCCAACGCCGGCACCGGCGAGCCCGGCCTGGCCCATGCGCGCCAGACCTGCAACGCGCTGGCGCGCTCGCTGGGCCTGCACCACGAGCAGGTGCTGCCGTTCTCCACCGGCGTGATCATGGAGCCGCTGCCCCTGGACCGCCTGCTCGCGGGGCTGCCCCTGGCGCTGGCCGACGCGGCCCAGCCGCAGACCGACAGCGGTGATCAATGGCTATCGGCCGCCCAGGGCATCATGACCACCGACACCTTGCCCAAGGCGTTCAGCCAGCGCTTCGAGCTCGAGGGCCACGCCGTCAGCGCCACCGGCATCGCCAAGGGTGCGGGCATGATCCGGCCCAACATGGCCACCATGCTCGGCTTCCTCGCCACCGATGCCTGCGTGGCGCCGGCGTTGATGAACCCCCTCGCGCGCCGCCTCGCGGACGCGTCGTTCAACCGCGTGACGGTGGACGGTGACACCAGCACCAACGATTCCTTTGTGGTGGTCGCCACCGGCCGGGCCGGCAACGCACCCGTTACCGACCTGGACAGCCCGGCGGGGCGCGCGCTGCTGGCCGCGCTCACGCCCGTGGCCCGCCACCTCGCACATGCCATCGTGCGCGACGGTGAGGGTGCCACGAAGTTCATCACCATCCAGGTCGAGGGCGGGCGCAGCAGTGCCGAGTGCCTGCAGGCCGCCTATGCCGTCGCGCACTCGCCGCTGGTGAAGACGGCATTCTTCGCGAGCGACCCCAATCTGGGCCGCATCCTCGCGGCCGTGGGTTATGCCGGCATCGGCGATCTCGATGTGAACACCATCGACCTGCACCTGGGCGACGTGCATGTGGTCAGCGCCGGTGGCCGGCATCCCGAGTACCGGGAAGAAGACGGCCAGCGCGTGATGAAGCAGGCCGAGATCCTGGTGCGCATCGGGCTGGGCCGGGGCCAGGCCACCGAGACCGTGTGGACCTGCGACTTCAGCCACGAGTACGTGACCATCAACGCCGACTACAGATCATGACCCCACGCTCCACCGCTGCGCGGGTCACTGCCCCTCGAGGGGGCTGGCCTTCCCTAGGGGTGGCCCTGCGGGAGGCCGCGCATGAACGAGCACTTTGAACGGCTTCTGCAGCGGGCCGAACAGCTCATCAGCCGCATCGAGGCGGTGCTGCCGCAGCCGATGTCCGCGCCCGACTGGTCCGCTGCCGTGGCCTGGCGCTACCGCAAGCGCAGCAGCGGCCACGGCGTGCTGGAGCCGGTGCGCCACGTGGGTGCGATGCGCCTGGCGGATCTGCAGGAGATCGAGGGGCAGAAAGACAAGATCCAGCGCAACACCCTGCAGTTCGTGCAGGGCTTACCAGCTAACAACGTGTTGCTGACCGGCGCGCGCGGCACCGGGAAGTCCTCGCTGGTGCGCGCCTGTCTCAACGAGTTCGCGCCACAGGGCCTGCGCCTGATCGAGGTGGACAAGTCCGATCTCGTCGACCTGCCCGACATCGTGGACGTGGTGGCCGAGCGGCCCGAGCGTTTCATCGTGTTTTGCGACGACCTGAGCTTTGAAGACGGTGAGCCGGGCTACAAGGCGTTGAAGTCCATCCTGGATGGCTCGGTCTCGGCCGCAAGCCCCAACGTGCTGATCTACGCCACCAGCAACCGCCGCCACCTGTTGCCCGAGTACATGAAGGAAAACCTCAGCTACACGCACACCGCCGAAGGTGAGGTCCACCCGGGCGAGGTGGTCGAAGAGAAGATTTCCCTGTCGGAACGCTTTGGCCTGTGGGTGAGCTTCTATCCCTTCAGCCAGGACGAGTACCTCACCATCGTGGCCCAGTGGCTGTCCTCGTTCGGGGTTGGCCGTGCCGACATTGAAGCGGCGCGCCCGCTCGCGCTGGTGTGGGCGCTGGAGCGCGGATCGCGCAGCGGCCGCGTGGCCTACCAGTTCGCGCGCGACTACGCGGGCACCCACGCGACCCGGGCATGAACAAGCCGGTGCTGGTGGTCGATGCCGATCACGGCGATCCCCGGCCGAGCGACCGGCCGGTGGTCGACGTGGCCGTGGGTGTGCTGATCGCGCCCGATGGCAGGTTCCTGCTGACCTCGCGCCCCGAGGGCAAGGTCTATGCGGGCTACTGGGAGTTTCCGGGCGGCAAGCTGGAAGCCGGTGAAACGGTGGAGCAGGCGCTGCGACGCGAACTGCACGAGGAAATCGGCCTGACCATCGGCGCCGCGCACGCCTGGAAAGTCACGCTCGTGGACTATCCGCACGCCTTGGTGCGGCTGCATTTCTGCAAGGTCTACCACTGGACCGGCGAATTGCAGATGCGGGAGGGGCAGCACTTCGGCTGGCAGACGCTGCCGGTGACCTGCGCTCCGGTGCTGGCGGGCACCGTGCCAGTGCTGGATTGGCTGGCGGCCGAGCAGGCTGGGTAAGGGCTTGCCGGGCCGCAGCAACCAGCGCCTCAGCTCTGCTCGAAGTCAGGATCGCTCTGGCCTTCCTTTTCCGGCAGCTTGAAGCTTTCACTCGCCCATGCGCCCAGGTCCGTGAGCTTGCAGCGCTCGCTGCAGAACGGCCGGTAGACGTTGCTCGGCGCGTATACGCTGGGGCCGCCGCACGTGGGGCAACGCACGGTCTTGACGGGGGTGTCCGCGGCGCTCGCGTCCATGTCCGACCTCAGGCGCAGAGGGTCAACTCGAACGCGGCATCTTCCTGTGCCGGGTGCAGGCGGTCGTCTTCGCCGTGGCGCATCAGGCGCACCGAGAGCATCAGCCGGTTGCCGCTGATTTCGGGCATGAGGCCCAGTGCAGGGTCGATGCGCAGGCGCAGCAGCTGGAAGCTGCGGCCCTGGGGCAGCGTCAGCTGAAACTGCCCACCCGGCGCCACCACCTTCTGTGCCGAGCCCGACTCGCGCAGCATCTTGAGCAACTGCACGATGGATTCGGCCAGCGGCGCGAGCGGCACCGACCAGCGATGCAGGTCGGCCCTGCGTTCCTCGGCACTGCGATGCTGCCAGTGATAGTACGCGGGCAGATCGAATTCGCAGGTGCCGCCCGGAATGCCGATGCGGCTGCGGATGCTCATGAGCCAGTCGTTTTCGGTCAGTGCCTGGCCGGTCTTGCCGGTCATCTGGTTCAACTGGGTAAAGCAGTCCTCAAGCTTCTGAATGACCTCGTCAAGCGCCTGTTCTGAAATCATCGGATTGCCGCGGAAGCCGATGAGTTGCTGCTTGTGCCGGTCGAGGTCCTTGAGCACATCCGACTTCATGTCGGCGCGCGCCGCGACATCCATGATCTCGAAGATGGTCTGGATCGCGTAGTGATGGTCCAGTGGGTGGCTGCGTGGCACCAGTTCCACCATGCGGCGGAACAACTGTTCAAGCCGCAGGTAGGTGCGAATGCGTTCGTTGAATGGGTAGTCGTACAGGATCACGGCAGCGGGAGGTCGCAAGGCGGGGCAGCGGGTGGGGCTTCATCATAGCCCGAACCGATCGGCGAGCGCCTGTGCAGCGTGCTCAAGGCTGTCGAGGTCGTCCGTGTCGTTGAACACCACCAGATCGGCCGCGGCCAAGCGCAGCGTGCGGGGGCTCTGGTTGCGCATCACCGCCTCGGTGGTGGCGGCGTCCCAGCCGCTGCGTGCGTTCACGCGCCGCACCTGCGTGGCCGGAGAACAGTCGACCACCAGCACGCGGTCCAGCTGGGGTCGCCAGCGCGGCGACTCTACCAGCAAGGGGACGTCAAACACCAGGCAGGCTGCGGTGGACGCTTGCGCCTGGCGCCGAATCTCGGTCGCGACCAGGGGATGGACGATGCGCTCCAGGGTGCGACGCGCTTCCGGTTGTGCGAACACGTGCTCGCGCATGCGCTGCCTGTCGAGCGCGCCTTCCGCGTCGAGGAAGCCGGGGCCGAAGGTCTGTTCGATGGCGGGGATCGCAGCGCCGCCCGCTTCGGTGCAGCGGCGGGCAATCGCGTCGGCATCGATCACGCCTGCACCATGTGCTTGCAGCAGGCGCGCCAGCGTGCTCTTGCCACTGCCGATGCCCCCGGTGAGGCCCAGCCGCAAGGGAGGGCGCGCAGGCAGGCTCACAGGCCGATGGCGGCCAGAATGGCCGTGGGGCCGAAGATCATCGAGGTCAGCCCGGCGAGTGCGAGGAACGGGCCGAAGGGCACGTACCCCCCATCGCGCAGCTCGCCTTTGAGTTTGATGGCGATGCCGATCACCGCACCAATGACCGAGGCCATCAGGATCACCGGGATCAGCGCCTGCCAGCCGAACCAGGCGCCGAATGCAGCGAAGAGCTTGAAGTCACCGTAGCCCATGCCTTCCTTACCAGTGACCAGCTTGAACGCCCAGTAGACCAGCCACAGCGAGAGATAGCCCGCCACCGCACCCCAAAGGGCGTCGGGCAGGGCGGTGTCGGTCAGGCGCAATGCGGCCGCGCACAGGCCCGCCCACAGCAAGGGCAGGGTGATGTCATCGGGCAGCAGCGTGGTGTCCCAATCGATGCACGCCAGCGCCAGCACCGCGGCCGAAAAGCCGCACCAGGCCAGCGCTTCCCAGCCCAGGCCCCACTGCCATCCGCACCAGGCAAACAGGGCGGCGCTGGTCAGCTCCACCGCCGGGTAGCGCAAGCTGATCGGTGCAGCGCATTGACTGCACTTGCCCCGCAGGGCCAGATAGCTGAACACGGGGATGTTTTCGAACCAGCGGATCTCATGGCCGCAATGCGGACAGCGCGACCGCGGGACCATCAGATTGAACGGCGCCGCCTGTGCAGTTGCGGGTGCTGCTTTTTCGTCGCCGTGCAGATCGGCACATTCGGCCGCCCAGCGCAACTCCATCATCTTGGGCAAGCGGTGGATCACCACATTGAGGAAGCTGCCCACCAGCAAACCGAGCAAGCCCAACAGCGCCGCGCCCGGCGCTCCCGCCTCGAGCATCAAACCACCTGACCCAGTTTGAAGATGGGGAGGTACATCGACACCACAATGCCGCCGATGACGGTGCCCAACACCACGATGATGATGGGTTCCATCAGGCTGGAGATGCCTGCGACCATGTCATCGACCTCGGCCTCGTAGAAGTCGGCCGCCTTGCCCAGCATGTGGTCGATCGACCCCGATTCTTCACCGATGGCGCACATCTGCAGCACCATGGAGGGGAAGATGTTGGCATTGGTCATGGCGTTGGTCAGGCTGGTACCCGTGGAGACCTCCTGCTGGATGCGCTCGGTGGCGATCGAGTAGACCGAATTGCCCGATGCGCCGCCCACCGAGTCGAGCGCTTCCACCAGAGGCACACCCGCGGCAAACATGGTTGCGAGCGTGCGTGTCCAGCGGGCGATGACCGATTTTTCAATCAGCACACCGAAGATGGGCAACTTGAGCAGCAGCCGGTCCATGAAGCGCTGAACCTTTTCGTTGCGCCGCCAGGCCTGCATGAAAAAATAGAATCCCCCACCCAGGCCGCCAAAGATCAGCCACCAGTACTCGGTGAAGAACTCGCTCATCGCGATCACGAACAGCGTGGGGGCCGGCAGATCCGCACCGAACGATCTGAAGACCTCTTTGAAAGACGGGATCACGAAGATCATGATCACCGCCACCACCACGAAGGCCACGATGACCACCGCGATCGGGTACATCAGGGCCGACTTGATCTTGGACTTGAGCGCCTCGGTCTTTTCCATGTAGGTCGCCAGGCGGTCGAGCAACTCCTCCAGAATACCGGCGGCTTCACCCGCTTCCACCAGGTTGCAGTACAGGCTGTCGAAGTACAGCGGGTTCTTGCGGAACGCAGCGCTCAGGGACGTACCAGTCTCCACGTCCGTCCGGATGTCGTTGAGCAGCTTGGTCACGCTCGGATTGGGGTTGCCACGGCCCACGATGTCGAAAGCCTGCAACAGCGGCACACCGGCTTTCATCATGGTGGCCAACTGGCGCGTGAAGATCGCAATGTCCTTCGGCTTGATCCGCTTGCCCGCGCTCATGCGGCGCTTCTTCACCTTGCTCGGGACGATGCCCTGGCGCCTCAACGCCGCCAGCACCTGATTCTCCCCAGCGGCCCGAGTCTCGCCGCGCACGGTCTTGCCATTGCGGTCCTTGCCTTCCCACTCGAAGACCACGTCCTTGATGCTTTTGGATACTGCGGTTGCCATGGTGTCCTCTAAGGCTTGTGTCTAGGGCTGCGTCACTCGTTGGTCACGCTGAGCACTTCTTCCAGCGAAGTCATGCCCAGCTTGACCTTGAGCAGCCCCGATTCGCGCAACGTGCGAACCCCTTCCTTGCTGGCTTGCTGGGCGATGTCCAGCGCACTGCCGCCGCGCAGGATGATGCGCTGGATCTCTTCCGAAATGGGCATGACCTGGTAGATGCCGACGCGGCCTTTGTAACCGTTGTTGCAAGCGGAGCAGCCCACCGGTTTGTAAGGCGTCCAAGTGCCGTCGAGATCCTCGGCCTTGTAGCCCGCATCGACCAGTGCCTTGCGAGGCACGTCCAATGGCGCCTTGCAGGTGGCGCACAGGCGCCGGGCCAGCCGTTGCGCAGTGATCAGGATCACACTGGAGGCAATGTTGAACGTGGGTATGCCCATGTTCATCATCCGTGTCAGCGTGGTGGGCGCGTCGTTGGTGTGCAAGGTCGACAGCACCATGTGGCCGGTTTGAGCGGCCTTGATCGAGATGTCGGCCGTTTCCAGGTCACGAATCTCACCGACCATGATCACGTCGGGATCCTGGCGCAGAAATGCCTTGAGTGCCGCCGCGAAGGTGAGGCCTGCCTTTTCGTTGACGTTGACCTGATTGACACCGGGCAGGTTGATTTCCGAAGGATCTTCCGCGGTGGAGATGTTGATCCCTGGCTTGTTCAGGATGTTCAGACAGGTGTAGAGCGACACGGTCTTGCCCGAGCCCGTGGGACCCGTCACCAGCACCATGCCGTAGGGCCGGACGATGGCATTCATGAGCCGTTCTTTTTCTTCCGGCTCGTAGCCCAGCGCGTCGATGCCCACCTTGGCACTGCTCGGATCCAGAATACGGATCACGATCTTTTCGCCGAACAGCGTGGGCAGTGTGCTCACCCGGAAGTCGATCACCCGATCAGGACCGATCTTGAGCTTCATGCGACCGTCCTGGGGCACCCGCTTCTCGGAGATGTCCATGCGGGAAATCACCTTGATGCGGGAGGCCAGCTTGTCCTTGATCGCAATCGGAGGCGACGCAATTTCGCGCAACTCGCCGTCCACGCGGAAGCGCACCCGGTATTGGTGCTCGTAGGGCTCGAAGTGAAGGTCGGACGCGCGCATGTTGAATGCGTCGATGAGCATCTTGTGAAGGAACTTGACCACCGGCGCGTCATCGACTTCGGAGGCCTTGTCGTTTGTATCGGTCACCACCGTTTCAGTGGCCACCTCATCAAACTCGAAGTCGCCACCGATGATGTTGTCCATCGTGTCGTTGACGCTGGCGGTTTGCGTCTCGACCAGCTTGCTCAGCTTGTCGTATTCGGCGATGACCCAGTCCACACCCATCTGGGTCGCGAACTTGATCTTTTCCGCGGCTTGCTGGTCTGCCGGGTCGGCGGTGGCCACCATCAGCCTGTTGTTGCGCTTGCTCAAGACCACGATGCGGTAGTCCGCGCAAATCTTTGCATCGAGCAGGCCGCTGGGCAACCGCTGGACATCGATTGCGTCAAGGTCCAGCAGCGGTGCAGCGAATGCCACCGACATGGTGTGCGCAAGATCCGATGGGGATACCGCCCCCGAGCCGGTCAATTCGGCGATGAAGCTCGTGCGTCCGCTCTGCGCCTTGCGGTAGAGATCCTCAGCGGCCTTCTGCCCCAGCTTTCCGGCGGACACGAGCGCGCGCCCCAAGCCTGGCAATGCCATGGAGGGGGTATCCTGGAGGGCGGTTTCGACAGACGCCATAGGCCTGTAATCTATCGTAAATCAAGGACTTGCCCGTCACTATTGAGGCAACTTGTGTCGAAAACGCGGTTTCCCCCGCGTCGGGCGTTGTATCAAGGACGCGAAACGCTACAGGCGGGCTTGGTACTGGCCTGAACGGTTGTGCTTTGAAGTGGGAATCTGGTCGGGGTGAGAGGATTCGAACCTCCGGCCTCTACGTCCCGAACGTAGCGCTCTACCTGGCTAAGCTACACCCCGATGGACCCGGAGGTCGATCGTCTGGCGGTCGTTGACCACCTCCGGCTTGTCAAGAGCGTCGCTCAAGCAGGCCAGCTGCCAATTGTAGCAAAGCTGCGCTGTAGGCATTGATCGGCAGCTCCCGGGCCGCATCGATTGCCCGATGAGCCTCGGCTTGTGCGCTGGACCGCGCAGCGTCCAGTGCACCCGTTTGAAGGATGATGTCGCGGATGTCGTCCAGATGGGCCACGTCACCTTGCTCGATGGCCTGTCGGAGCAGCGCCTTCTGCGGCTCGGAGCCGGCACGCAAGGCGCAGATGATGGGCAGCGTAACCTTGCCCTCTCGCAAGTCGTCTCCCAGGTTTTTACCCAGCTCCTCCGCGCTGCCCTCATAGTCCAGCACGTCGTCGATCACCTGAAAGGCGGTTCCCAGCGCTTGGCCATACTGTGCGCAAAGCGCCTCTGTGCGGGCGTCCGACCCCGCGAGGATGGGCGCGAGTCGGGCGCTCGCCTCGAACAGCTTGGCGGTCTTGGAGCGGATCACGCGCAGGTAGGCCGCTTCGTCGATGGCGGCGTCGTGCATGTTCATCAGCTGCAGCACCTCGCCTTCGGCAATCACATTGGTGGCATCCGACAGCACCTGCATCACGCGCATGTCGTTGACGTCCACCATCATCTGGAAGGCCCGCGAGTAGAGGAAGTCGCCGACCAGCACACTGGCGGCATTTCCGAACTTCTCGTTGGCGGTTTCGCGGCCGCGGCGCAGGGTGGACTCGTCCACTACATCGTCGTGCAGCAGAGTGGCCGTATGGATGAACTCCACCACGGCGGCCAGTGCGTGGCGCTGTGGGTGCTGGCTGTTGATCGCGCCGCTGACCAGCAGCAGGAGGGCAGGGCGCAGGCGCTTGCCACCGGCCGAAATAATGTATTGAGCCACCTCCCGAACCAGGGGCACCTCGGTGGTCAGGCGTTCGCTGATGACCTGATCAACCCGCAGCATGTCGGGCTGGATCAGCTCCAGAGGGCTGGCTGTTGGGGTGGGGGAGGTGGTCAAGATGAAGGGCAGGTGCAGGTGGGGGTATCGGGCAGGGTTGCGATTATAGAAAGCGGGCCTTGGCCTGGCTCTCCCGCATCTTCAAGCCCCGTGACGGCTTGGGAGGTCGGCCGAAATGGCAGGCTTGCCGCGTTTGAGCGGTGCATGCTAAAATCTCCGGCTCGGTGGAATTTGGTCCTCCGGGCTTCCATTCGTGGAATTTTTACAAGAGGTTCATATGTACGCGGTCATAAAAACCGGTGGCAAACAGTATCGTGTTGCTGCTGGCGAAAAAATTAAAGTAGAACAGATTGCTGCGGATGTGGGCCAAGAGATCGTGTTTGACCAGGTTCTGGCTGTCGGCAACGGCACCGAAATCAAGGTCGGCACTCCCTTGGTTTCCGGCGCAACGGTCACGGTCACGGTGTTGGCCCATGGCAGGCATGAGAAGGTCAGCATCTTCAAGATGCGCCGTCGCAAGCACTACCAGAAGCGCCAGGGGCACCGTCAAAATTTCACCGAGCTGCAGATTGCGTCGATCGCAGCCTGAGGAGTAAGTCAAAATGGCACAGAAAAAAGGCGGCGGCTCAACGCGAAACGGGCGTGATTCACAGCCCAAGATGCTTGGCGTGAAAGCGTTTGGTGGCGAACTGGTCAGCGCAGGCTCGATCATCGTGCGTCAGCGTGGCACCAAGTTCCACCCCGGTCTGAATGTGGGCCTGGGCAAGGACCACACCATTTTTGCGACGGCCGATGGCCACGTCACGTTCGCCATCAAAGGCGCACTGAACCGCCAGGTCGTCAGCATCACCCCGGTTTGATCGGGCGCTCCTGGCGCTACGGGATTGAAAGATCTGCGCAGCGCCATGGGCACAAGTGATGTGTCGAACGCAAAAGGCCCGCCTGTGCGGGCTTTTTGTTTTGCCTTGTGTTGTTGGGATCGCTCCCTGGAAAGCCTGTCATGAAATTTGTGGACGAAGCCACGATCGAGGTCGCCGCGGGCGACGGCGGCAACGGCTGCGCATCTTTCCGGCATGAGAAGTACAAGGAGTTCGGCGGACCCGACGGCGGAGATGGCGGACGTGGAGGACACGTGTACGCGGTGGCCGACGCGAGCCTGAACACCCTCGTGGATTTCCGCTTCACCCGCCGCTTCGAGGCGCACCGCGGTGAACACGGCAAGGGCTCGGACATGTTTGGCGTCAAAGGCGACGACGTCGTGCTCAAGATGCCGGTGGGCACCATCATTGCCGACGCCGAGACTGGCGAAGTGCTGTTCGAACTGCTGCAACCTGGCGAGCAGGTGACGATCGCCAAAGGGGGCGACGGTGGCTTCGGCAACATGCATTACAAGAGCTCGACCAACCGCGCGCCGCGCCAGAAGACACCGGGGTGGGCGGGTGAAAAGCGCACTTTGAAGCTTGAACTCAAGGTACTGGCCGATGTGGGTCTTCTCGGCATGCCCAACGCGGGCAAGTCGACGTTGATTTCGGCCATATCCAACGCGCGGCCCAAGATTGCCGACTACCCCTTCACCACGTTGCACCCCAACCTGGGCGTGGTCCGTGTGGCGCCGGAAAAGAGCTTCGTGGTCGCCGATGTGCCCGGTTTGATCGAAGGCGCCTCGGAAGGCGCGGGGCTGGGACACCAGTTTCTGCGGCATCTGCAGCGCACACGCCTGTTGCTGCACATGGTGGATGTCGCCCCGTTCGATGAAGGGGTCGACCCCGTCGCGCAGGCCAAGGCCATCGTGGCCGAGCTGAAGAAGTTCGACCAGAAGCTCTACGAGAAGCCGCGCTGGCTCGTGCTCAACAAGCTCGACATGGTGCCAACCGAAGAGCGTGAAGCCCGGGTCAAGGACATCGTGAAGCGCTTGAAATACAAAGGCCCGGTATTCGAGATCTCCGCGCTCACGCGCGAAGGTTGCGAGTTGCTGGTGCAGAAGGTGTACCAGCACATTGCGCAGGTGCACCAGTCGCAACAGGCGCCGGTCGATGTGGACCCGCGCTTCGTGAACGGCCCCGATACCCCCTGATTCCGACGCTCCTTGACCATGGACATCGCCTCCTCCATACAGCCCGACGATTCGATGAATGTGAACGGCATGGCCCCGGCGGCCGTGTTCAAGACAGCGCGCCGCATTGTGGTCAAGGTGGGCTCCAGCCTCGTGACCAACGACGGACGCGGCCTCGATGAAGAGGCCATCGGCCAGTGGAGCCAGCAACTCGCCGCTCTGGTGCAGCAGGGGCGCGAGGTCATCATGGTCAGCAGTGGCGCGGTGGCCGAGGGCATGAAGCGCCTGGGGTGGACCGTTCGGCCCAAGGAGATCAATGAGTTGCAGGCGGCCGCGGCGGTGGGGCAGATGGGTCTTGTGCAGATGTACGAGACCAAGCTGCGCGGCTGTGGCGTCGGCAGTGCCCAGGTGCTGCTGACGCATGCCGATCTGGCCGATCGCGAGCGCTACCTCAACGCCCGTTCGACGCTGCTGACGCTGTTGCAGCTGGGCGTGGTGCCGGTGATCAACGAAAACGACACGGTGGTCAACGACGAGATCAAGTTTGGCGACAACGACACGCTGGGCGCCCTCGTGGCCAATCTGGTGGAAGCCGATGTGCTGGTGATCCTCACCGATCAGCGGGGGTTGTACACCGCCGACCCGCGGCGAGACCCTGCGGCACAGTTCGTGCATGTCGCGCGGGCTGGCGATCTGCGGCTGGAGGCCATGGCGGGTGGCGCGGGCAGCGGCATCGGCAAGGGCGGCATGATCACCAAGATTCTGGCCGCCAAGCGGGCAGCGGGTTCGGGCGCTTCGACCGTGATCGCGTGGGGGCGCGAACCCGATGTGCTGCTGCGCCTGGCCGAGGGGGAGGCGATCGGTACCTGTCTGGTGGCGCAAACGCCGAAGAACCAGGCGCGCAAGCGCTGGATTTCCGATCATCTGCAGTTGCGGGGCGCGGTGGTGGTGGACGATGGTGCCGTGGGCAAGATCGTGGGCGAAGGCAAGAGCCTGCTGCCCATCGGCATGACGACCGTCGAAGGCGAGTTTTCCCGTGGCGACGTGATCGCGGTGCGCGATGCGCGCGGCCTGGAGGTGGCGCGTGGCCTGGCCAACTACGCGAGCAGCGAAGCCCGCCTGATCTGCCGCAAATCGTCGGGCGACTTCGAACGCCTGCTGGGCTACGTCGCCGAACCCGAAATGATCCACCGCGACAACCTGGTGCTGGCGCGCGGCTGAGACCGCACATCGGCGTGCTGGCTGTCAGCGCGCGCTGTCAGGCCGGCCGTTCTTCAGCGTGTTCAGGATCTTTTGTGGATTGCCGGTGATGGTGCGTCCTTCGCAGACGCCCCCTCGGGCCAGCAACATCGCGGGCCGGCTGGCGCCCCTGAAAGACAGTTCCTGCCAGTCGTCCCTGGGACTGGTGTTCCAGCTGGACTGGTTGTTCCAGCGCCCATACGTCTTGACCTGGGCGGTCTGGCAACGAATGCCCTGGTACAGCACGTTGAGCGCTCCGTTGGCGCTGCGGGCGACCAGCACGTAGCGCACCACCCCATCGTTGCCAACCGTCAGGGTCTTGGGATCGATGCCATAGCTCAGCGCAGTGTCCTTCGATACCTCGAAGGCTTGCAGCTGATCGGTGCTGAACACCGCTGGCGGCGCCGTCTGGGCTTCCTGCCAGGGTTCGGCGTCAGGACTCTGGAGCTGCGCTTGCGCGCCGGGACTCCAGCCCAGGAGAGAGAGGGACGCGCCAGCAATGGCCAGGCATCGCGATACGCGGCAGGGGGCAAAGGTCATTTGTGTTCAAAGTGCGCAGAGCGGCTGTCGCTTTGCGGGTCGGGATCAAAGCTGGCGCCGGGAGGCAATTCCAGCCCCGGCGGCGTGCCTGTCAATGAGGGCAGTGGGTGGTTCTCCATGCCTTCGTCCTGGCGGTGGCGCGAGCCACCGCGCAGGTAGCGGTTGCGGCTTTCGTTCTTGGGCAGGTAGCGGGCCAGCTCGGTGAGGGCCATTTCATAGACGCCTCGCTTGAACTCCACCACCACGTCCAGCGGGACCCAGTAGTCGTGCCAGCGCCAGGCATCGAACTCGGGGTGGCTCGTTGCGCGCAGGTTCAGGTTCCAGTCTTGCGCGACGAGGCGCAGCAGGTACCAGATCTGTTTCTGTCCCTTGTAGTGGCCGCGGGCATCCCGGCGGATGAAGCGGTCCGGCACTTCGTAGCGCAACCAGTCTCGCGTGCGGGCCACGATGCTCACGTGCTCGGGCATGAGGCCCACTTCCTCGTGCAGCTCGCGGTACATCGCCTGCTCAGGTGTCTCGCCTCTGTCGATGCCACCTTGCGGAAACTGCCAGGAGTGTGAGCGGATGCGTTTGCCCCAGAACACCTGGTTTCGCTGGTTGAGCAGAATGATGCCGACATTGGGCCTGAAGCCTTCTCTGTCAAGCATAATCAACCCCAAATTTTTAAACTGTGTTCATTATGCATCGCGCCGTGCAAGTTGCGAAGTGATCACACACCTGTTGCATCTCCGGGCGCAGGTGGGCCGTCCCGGTTTCGGGGACGTTCCGTTCTCCGGATCCCACCCACGGTTTCCCCAACCACTGCCTGCAGGCAGAACCCAGCTCGCCCATGAAAGCCTCCCAGTTCTTCATCTCGACCCAGAAGGAAGCCCCGGCCGACGCCGAAGTGGTCAGCCACCAGCTCATGACGCGCGCCGGCATGATCAAGAAGCTCGGCGCCGGCATCTACAGCTACATGCCCATGGGCTTGCGCGTGATCCACAAGGTGGAGGCCATCGTGCGCGAGGAGATGAACCGGGCCGGCGCGGTGGAGCTCAGCATGCCGGTGATCCAGCCCGCCGAGTTCTGGCAGGAAACAGGCCGCTTTGACAAGATGGGCGCCGAGCTGTTGCGCATCAAGGACCGGCACGACCGCGACTTCGTGGTGCAGCCCACCAGCGAAGAAGTGGTCACCGACATCGCGCGCCAGGACTTTCGCAGTTACAAGCAGCTGCCGAAAAACCTGTACCAGATCCAGACCAAGTTCCGCGACGAACGCCGTCCGCGTTTCGGCCTCATGCGGGGCCGCGAATTCATCATGAAGGACGCCTACAGCTTCGACCGGGACGAGGTGGCCGCCAAGGCGAGCTACCAGGTGATGGCCGCCGCGTACCGGCGCATCTTCGACCGCTTCGGCCTGCGCTACCGTGCGGTGGCGGCCGACAGCGGCGCCATTGGTGGCGACCTGAGCGAGGAGTTCCAGGTGATCGCCGCGACCGGCGAAGACGCCATCGTCTATTGCCCTGCCAGCGACTACGCGGCCAACATGGAGAAGGCCGAGGCCATGGCGCCTGCCGGCCCGCGCCCGGGCGCGACCAACCCGATGGCGAAGACCCCGACACCGGGCAAAAGCACCTGCGCCGACGTCGCCGCGCTGCTGGGCGTGCCGCTGGCCACCACGGTGAAGTCGCTGGTGATGGCCACCGACGAACTCAACGAAGCCGGCGAAATCGCCAGGAGCCAGGTGTGGCTGTTGCTGCTGCGCGGCGACCACGACATGAACGAGGTCAAGGTGGCCAAGGTGCCGGGTCTCAACGCCGGCTTCCGTTTCGCCACCGCGGCGGAGATCGACGCGCACTTTGGCTGCAAGCCGGGCTACCTCGGCCCGATCGGCCTGAAGAAACCAGTGAACCTGGTGGTCGACCGCGAGGTGGCGGTGATGGCCGACTGGATCTGCGGCGCCAACGAGCCGGACTTCCACATGACCGGCGTGAACTGGGGCCGCGACCTGCCCGAGCCTGCGCTCGTGGCCGATCTGCGCAACGTGGTCGAGGGCGACGCCTCGCCCGATGGCAAGGGCCCGCTGGCGATCGAGCGCGGCATCGAGGTGGGCCATGTGTTTTACCTCGGCACCAAGTACAGCAAGGCCATGAGCGCCACCTTCCTGGGCGAAGACGGCAAGCCCGCGCACTTCGAGATGGGCTGCTACGGCATCGGCATCACGCGCCTGCCGGCCGCCGCCATCGAGCAGAACCACGACGAGCGCGGCATCATCTGGCCCGACGCGCTCGCGCCCTTCACCGTCGTGGTCTGCCCCATCGGCATGGACCGCAGCCCCGAGGTGAAGGCCGCCGCCGAGCAGCTGCATGCCGAGCTGCTCGCGGCCGGTGTGGACGTGATGCTGGACGACCGGGGCGAGCGTCCGGGGGCGATGTTTGCCGACTGGGAACTGATTGGCGTGCCGCACCGCGTGACCATCGGCGACCGGGGTTTGAAAGCCGGTCAGGTCGAATACCAGCACCGCCGCGATGCCGCCGCGACCCAGGTGGCCGTGGGGGAGATCCTCGCGTTCCTGAAAGGCAAGCTCGGGGCATGAAGCCGCCCGCCTGGACGCGTCGCCACTGCCTGCTCGCCGCAGGCGCGCTGGGCCTCCCCTGGCTGCCCGGGCCGGTTCGCGCAGGCGGGCAACTCGAAGAACCGCTGGCCGACTCGGTGCGCGGTGCGCTCAGTGCGGCCATTGCCAACACCGCGCCGCCGGTGCCCGAGTTCACCGACCTGGACAAGCGCCTGGCCTATCTGCGCTGGCTGGGCACCACCAGCGACCGGTTGCAGCGCCGCAAGGCCGATTTCCAGACCCGCATCGAATTCCTGCAAACCGTCTGGTACGAAACGCGCCGCGCCGGGCTCGACACCACCATGGTGCTCGGCCTCATTCAGGTGGAGAGCGCGTTCCGCAAGTTCGCCATTTCTCGCGTGGGTGCACGGGGCTACATGCAGATCATGCCGTTCTGGTCGCGCCTGATCGGTGACGGCGATGCGAGCCGGCTGTTCAACATGCAGACCAACCTGCGCTTCGGTTGTGTGATCCTGCGCCACTACCTTGACCGCGAACGTGGCGACACCTTTCTGGCGCTGGGCCGCTACAACGGCAGCCGTGGTCGTGCCGAGTACCCGAACGCGGTATACGCGGCGGCGAAGAACTGGACGCACCCCGACGCTTGAAGGCGTCGGGCGCCGGCTCTACTGCAGGAAGCCGATGCGGCCCTTGCCCGTACCGGCCCGCGGCAGGTCGTCGGGCTCGACGCGGTAGCGGTTGTCCAGCCGCGCGTTGCCGAACGCCGTGACCAGCGCGCGCCGCATTTCCCGCGGTGCGAGCATGGCCAGCTGGTCCAGCACGTCCTCGGCCGGTTCCGGGTCGAATCGTTGACCCCAGTCGTGTTCGCCCAGGATGCTGCGGTACAGGTGCCCCGCGATCTTGCGCGCGGCCTCCAGCGAGGGTGGCGCGATCTCGTACACGTTCATGCGGTTCATGATGGGCTCGGGGATGCTGCGTTCGTCGTTGGCGGTGGTGACCCAGATCACCTGGCTGGCATCGATCGCCACCTCGGCGAACTCGTCCACGAAGTTTTGCGCGGTGTCGTGCTCCAGCAGGCTGTAGAGCGCGCCCAGCGGGTCGTACTGTGCGTCGGCGCTGGCCTTGTCGATTTCGTCCACCACGATCACCGGGTTGGCGTACTGCCCGTCGATCAGCGCCTCGAACACCTTGCCGGGTTTGGCGCCTTTCCATTGCGAGGACGAACCCGAGAGCAGCCAGCCGGCCGTCATGGAGCTCATGGGCACCAGGCTCATGCTGGTGCCCAGCAGGTCGGCGAGCTGGCGCGCGAAGTGGGTCTTGCCCACGCCGGGCGGGCCGAGCAACAGGATGGGCGTGACCTCCAGGCTGTCGCGGCTGTCCTGGCTGAGCGCCACGTGGCGCTTCACGTCGTCGAGCACCTCACCAAAGTTGGGCAGCAGGTCGTAGAGCGGTGCCATGTCGGGCACGCCGGAGGGCTTGACGGCAAAACGCTGCGGACCGCGCTCCAGCATGCGTTGCCAGGTGTTGCGGAGGTTTTCGTAGTCGCGCTCGTTGCCGCTGGCCTGCAGTTGGGCCAGCTTGCGCTCGACATCGTCGGCGCTGAACACGCTGCGCATCTGGGCGATGGGCAGACCGAGGGAGGGTGAAGCGACCAGGCTGCGTGAGCTCATGCGGTTCTCCTGTGGGGTTCGGCGACGATTTCATTCAAGCACAAGACGTGCCCGATCTCCAAGCCGAAAAGCGCCACAAACCGACCGCATACCGGAGCATCGACCCGGTGTGTGTGAAAAGACGCAAACCAGAATGCGCAAAGCCACCCGAAGGTGGCTTTGCAGCGTGAACGAGGGGGCGCTCAGGCCTGGCCGTTGATGACCTGTTGCAGCTCGCCGGACTGGTACATCTCCATCATGATGTCCGAGCCACCGACGAACTCGCCCTTGACGTAGAGCTGCGGGATCGTGGGCCAGTTGCTGTATTCCTTGATGCCCTGGCGGATGCCTTCGTCCTCGAGCACGTTGACGGTGGTCAGGGTCTTGGTCTCGACGCCACAGGCCTTGAGGATCTGGATCGCGCGACCGGAGAAGCCGCACATGGGAAAACTCGCGTTGCCCTTCATGAACAGCACGATGTCGTGGGATTTGACCAGTTGGTCGATTCGGGTTTGGGCGTCGCTCATGGCTGAAAGGTCCTTCTGCGGAGGGGTCCGGGTTGACCCGGGTGCGGTGGGCATTATCGCGCGTGTGGCCATTGGCCGCCGCTGCAGCGCGCAATGCCCGCGAGGTCGGTGCGGCTGGTGACCTGCCCGAAGCCCGCGCCCCGGAGCAGGGCGCGCACGGCGCTGGCCTGGTCGTGCCCGTGTTCCAGCAACAGCCAGCCGCCGGGCCGAAGCGCCTGCGGCGCGCCGGTGGTGATCGCGCGGATGTCGTCCAGGCCGTCCGCGCCGGCGGTCAGGGCCGTGCCCGGCTCGTGACCGAGGGCGGGCAGGTGCGGGTCGCCCTCGGCGATGTAGGGCGGGTTGCTCACGACCAGGTCGAAGCGCTCGCCGGGCACGGCCGCGAACCAGTGGCCGGCGTGAAAGTTCACCTCGAGCCCGAGCCGCTCTGCGTTGCCCTGCGCGACAGCCAGGGCCGCCTCGCTGGCGTCGGTGGCGGTCACCGCGGTGGCCGGGCGCCGGGCCTGGATGGCCAGCGCGATCGCACCGCTGCCCGTGCCCAGGTCGAGCACGCGGGCCGGGGCGGGCATGGCATCCAGCACGTCCAGCGCCCAGACCACCAGGGTTTCGGTGTCGGGCCGAGGCACCAGCACGCGCGCGTCCACCTGCAGCGTGAGGCCGAAGAACTCCTGGTCGCCGCGCAGGTAGGCCATGGGCTCGCCGCGCTGGCGGCGCTGCACCAGGGCATCCAGGCGCAGCGCCGCGTCGGTGTCCAGCGCATCCCCGTCGTGCGCCAGCAGCCAGGCGCGGTCGTGCGGGCTGCGCTGCAACGCGAGCAGCAGCAGCATCTGCGCATCGATGCGCTCCAGGCCGTCGCACTGCAGCCGCGCCAGGGTCTCGCGCAGGGTGGCGTTCATCACGCGCCGTTGCGCTGTTCGAGCTCGGCCAGCAGCTCGGTGCCGCGCGCCACCTGCAGGGCGTGGATCACCTCGTCCAGGTCGCCCTCCATCACCTGCAGCACCTTGTAGAGCGTGAGGTTGATGCGGTGGTCGGTGATGCGGCCCTGGGGAAAGTTGTAGGTGCGGATGCGGTCGCTGCGGTCGCCGCTGCCGATCAGGCCCTTGCGCGTGGCGGCTTCCCTGGCGGCGCGTTCGCTGCGGTCCTTTTCCTGCAGGCGCGCGGTGAGCACCTGCAAGGCCTTGGCCTTGTTGCTGTGCTGCGAGCGGCCGTCCTGGCATTCGGCGGTGATGCCGGTGGGCAGGTGGGTCACGCGCACAGCGGAGTCGGTCTTGTTGATGTGCTGACCACCGGCGCCGCTGGCGCGGTAGGTGTCGATGCGCAGCTCGCTCGGGTTGAGTTGAACGGCTTGCGTTTCGTCGGGCTCGGGCATCACCGCCACGGTGGCCGCGCTGGTGTGGATGCGGCCCTGCGTTTCGGTGGCGGGCACGCGCTGCACGCGGTGGCCGCCCGACTCGAAGCGCAGCCGGCCATAGGCCCCGGGGCCGGCCACGCGCAGCACCACTTCCTTGTAGCCGCCGAGCTCGCTGGGTGACTCGCTCACGGTCTCGACCTGCCAGCGCTGTTTTTCGGCATAGCGCGTGTACAGGCGCGCGAGGTCGCCAGCGAACAGCGCCGACTCGTCGCCACCGGTGCCGGCGCGGATTTCCACGAAGGCGTTGCGTTCGTCGTCCGGGTCTTTGGGCAGCAGCAGCTGCTGCAGCTCCGCGTCGAGCCGCTCCAGGTCGGCTTCGGCGCCGCGGATTTCGTCCTGCGCCATCTCGGCCATGTCGGGGTCGTCGAGCATCTCGCGGGCCGAGGCGAGGTCGGCTTCGCGCTGCAGGTAGCGGTTGAACACCTCGACCACGGTGGAGGCCTCGGCGTGCTCGCGGCTGAGCGCGCGGAAACGCTCCATCTGGTCGACCACGTCGGGCGCCGAGAGCAGGGCGTCCAGTTCGTGCAGGCGCGCGCGCTGGCGCAGCAGGGTGTCGCGGACGAAGGTTTTCATGGGATTGGGTATCGGCCGGGCATGGCCGGCACAGGCGAGGACCCGCCGGCGCCGGACGCGCGCCAGGCCAGCTAGTTGTGTGCGTCGCCGCGCGGGGTCTTGATGGGGTCGTCGCGCAGGAACAGCCGCGAGACGGTCTGCGCGGTGGCGGCGCGCGCGGCGCTGTCGCCGGTGTGCAGTTCGGCCAGCGTGCCGTGCAGCATCTTCTGCGTGAGGCCGCGAGAGAGCGCTTCCAGCACGGCTTCCACCGGTTCGCCCTTGGCCAGCAGGCGTCGTGCGCGCGCGAGCTCGATCGCGCGCCACTCGTCCGCCTGGGCGTTGATCTGCTGGATCAGCGGCACCACGCCATGGGCCGGGTCGCGCTGCTCCATCCAGTGCATGAAGCTGAGCACGCCCGCGTCGATGATGGCCTCGGCCTGGGCCACGGCGGCCTGGCGGTTGTCCTTGCCGGTCTGCACCACGGCGGCCAGGTCGTCCACGGTGTAGAGGTACACGTCGTGCAGCGCCTTGACCTCCACCTCGATGTCGCGCGGCACGGCCAGGTCGACCATGAACATGGGGCGGTGGCGGCGCTTCTTCAACGCGCGCTCGACGGCACCCAGGCCGATGATCGGCAGGGTGCTGGCGGTGCAGCTGATCACCGCGTCGAACTCGTGCAGGCGGTCGGGCACGTCTGCCAGGCGCATCACCTGGGCGCCGAAGCGGCTGGCGAGCTTCTCGCCCCGCTCCAGCGTGCGGTTGGCGATTGCCATGCCCTTGGGTGTCCTGGCCGCGAAATGGGTGGCGGCCAGTTCGATCATCTCGCCCGCGCCGACGAACAGCACCTTGATGTCGCGCAGGTCTTCGAACAGCTGCGAGGCCAGGCGCACCGCGGCGGCGGTCATGCTGATGGAATGCGCGCCGATTTCGGTGGAGCTGCGCACTTCCTTGGCCACCGCGAACGAGCGCTGGAACAACTGGTGCAGCGTGGTGCCCAGGGCGCCGGCGTCGCTGGCGGCGCGCACGGCATCCTTCATCTGGCCCAGGATCTGGGCCTCGCCGAGCACCATGCTGTCCAGTCCGCTGGCCACCCGGAAAGCGTGGCGCGCGGCCTGGTCGTCGCGCAGCACGTAGGCGTGGTCGCGCAGCACATGGCTGCTCACGCCACCGGTCTGGGCCAGCCAGTCCAGCGTGGGGTCCACGGCCGACTGGTCGCCCGCGCCATAGAGCTCGGTGCGGTTGCAGGTGGACAGCAGCGTGGCCTCGGGCTGGCGCGCCAGGCTCTGGCGGTAGCCGTCGAGCGTGGGCTGAATCTGGTCCAGCGCAAACGCAAAGCGGCCCCGCAAATCGAGCGGAGCCGTGTGGTGGTTGATGCCGAGAGCCCAGACAGACATGCGCTGATTATAAAATTGATCCCTTATGCATGTCACTGTCAACTTCAAATGACACCTTGGGCCTTCCTGGGGCACCTCGCCGGCTTTGTCGCGCCGGCTCTGTTCATGGCCGGGGTGCTTTGGACGGTTCCCCGCCTGCGGCGCGCGGGCCGCGCCGGGCGAGGCGCCGGCCTGGAAGCCTTCATGCTCGTGGTGGCGGGGGTGGCGGTGTTGCTGGCCGGGCTGGTGGTCTTCGGCCGCGACGGCAAGATGGCTACCTACGCGGCCCTGGTGCTGGTGCAGGGCACGCTGGCCTGGTGGTTGCACCGCAAGCGCTGAGTGCGCCGCGGCCTCAGCGGCCGGGCGGGAACAGGTCGAGCCGGTCGGTGATGATGCCGTCCAGGCCCAGATCCAGCAGCCGCTGCGCGGCGGGTGCGTCGTTGACCGTGTAGGCCAGGGTGCGCAGGCCGGCGCCCCGGGCCTGGGCCACGGTGGCGGCGTCCCACAGCCGGTGGTTGCACACCACCGCCACGCAGCCGAGTGCGCGGGCCGCATCCAGCCATCCCGTCCAGAGCGTGTCGAGCAGCAGGCCGCGCGGCAGCTGCGGGGCGGTTTCCAGTGCGCCCTTGAGCGCCTCGGGCTGGAACGACGTGAGCAGGGGCGTGCGTGCGGCGTCGTTCGCCCAGAGCCGCGCGGCGGCCTCGGCCACGGCGCGGCCGGTGGCCAGCTCGGTGCCTGGCGTGGGTTTGATCTCGATGTTGAGCCAGTGGCCTTGCGCCTGGCAGTGGTGCGCCACGGCTTGCAGCGTGGCCAGCGGCTCGCCGGCGTAGGCGCGCGAATGCCAGCCCCCGGCGTCGAGCTGGCTCAGCGCGCTCCATGCCTGTTCGCCTGCCACGCCCGCGCCATCCGTGGTGCGCTCCAGCGTGTCGTCGTGCAGCAGGAAGACCACGCCATCGGCGCTGAGCTTGGCGTCGCATTCGTACATGCAGTAGCCGTGCGAGGCGCCCAGGCGGAACGCGGCCAGGGTGTTTTCGGGGGCGAGCTTGCCGGCGCCGCGGTGGGCGACCCAGCGCGGGTAAGGCCACAGGCCCGGTGTTGGCCCGACGCTCATTGGCGCTGGCCGGTCTGCGCGTCGAACCAGTGCACGCGCTCTTCGCGCGGCTGGGCGTGGATGGTGCTGCCAATGGCGGGCGCGCCCTGGTCTTCGTGGGTGCGGATGATCAGCATTTCGTCGCCCAGGCGCGCGTGCACCAGACGCTCGGCGCCCAGCAGTTCCACCGTCTCGACCTGCAGGGCCCAGCCGCCGGTGCCGATGTCCAGGTGCTCGGGGCGGATACCCAGGATGCTGCCGGGGCGCCCACCCGGCGCGTTCTTCAGCAGGTTCATCGGCGGCGAACCGATGAAGCTCGCCACGAAGGTGGTGGCCGGGCGCGAATAGACCTCTTCGGGCGTGCCGAACTGTTCCATCCTGCCGGCGTTCATGACGATCATGCGTTCGGCCAGCGTCATGGCCTCGACCTGGTCGTGCGTGACGAACAGCGAGGTGATGCCCAGCTCGCGGTGCAGTTTCTGGATCTCCAGGCGGGTCTGGGCGCGCAGCTTGGCGTCCAGGTTGGACAGCGGCTCGTCGAACAGGAAGACCTGCGGCTGGCGCACGATGGCGCGGCCCATGGCCACGCGCTGGCGCTGGCCACCCGAGAGTTCGCGCGGCTTGCGGGCCAGCAGGTGGCCCAGCTCCAGGATGCCCGCGGCCTTGTCCACGCGCTGCTTGATCTCGGCGATCGGCACCTTCTTGATCTTCAGGCCGTAGGCCATGTTGTCGAACACGGTCATGTGCGGGTAGAGCGCGTAGTTCTGGAACACCATGGCGATGTCGCGCTCGGCCGGTTCCAGCTGGTTGACCACGCGCTCGCCGATGCAGATGTCGCCGCCGCTGATGTCTTCCAGGCCGGCGACCATGCGCAGCAGCGTGGACTTGCCGCAACCCGAGGGACCGACGATGACGATGAACTCGCCGTTGGCGATCTCGGCGTTGACGCCGTGGATCACCTGCAGCTCGGTCTTGCCGGTGCGGTAGCGTTTGACGACGTTGCGCAGGGAAATGGAAGCCATGGAAATCTCTGTTGTTGTTCGTTGAAGCGGGGGCCTATTTTTCTGTGTCCACCAGGCCCTTGACGAACCAGCGCTGCATCAGGATCACGACCAGCGCGGGTGGGATCATGGCCAGCACCGCGGTGGCCATCACGATGTTCCAGTCGGTGGCTGCGTCGCCGCCGCTGATCATGCGCTTGATGCCGATCACCACCGGGTACATGCTTTCCTCGGTGGTCACCAGCAGCGGCCAGAGGTACTGGTTCCAGCCGTAGATGAACTGGATGACGAACAGCGCCGCGATCGAAGTGACCGACAGCGGCAGCAGCACGTCCTTGAAAAAGCGCATCGGGCCCGCGCCGTCCATGCGCGCGGCTTCCACCAGCTCGTCGGGCACGGTCAGGAAGAACTGGCGGAACAGGAAGGTGGCGGTGGCGGACGCGATCAGCGGCACCGTGAGGCCGGCGTAGGTGTTGAGCATGCCCAGGTTCGCCACCACCGCGTAGGTCGGACCGATGCGCACCTCCACCGGCAGCATCAGCGTGACGAAGATGGCCCAGAAGAACAGCATGCGGAACGGGAAGCGGAAGTAGACGATGGCAAATGCGGACAGCAGCGAGATCGCGATCTTGCCGATGGCGATCACCAGCGCGGTGATCAGGCTGACCATCATCATCCGGCCCACTGGCGCGTTGGAGGCGGCGCCCATGCCGGTGCCCTGCAGCGCGGCGGTGTAGTTCTCGATCAACTGGTTGCCCGGCAGCAGCGACATGGGCGCCTGCACGATGGCTTCCGCGGTCTGGGTGGAGGCCACGAAGGTCAGGTAGAGCGGGAAGCCGACCACCAGCACGCCGAGGATCAGTACGGCGTGGGAGAGAAGGGTCAGGCCGGGGCGGCGTTCGATCATGTCAGTACTGCACTTTCTTCTCGACGAAGCGGAACTGCACCACCGTGAGCGCAATGACGATCACCATCAGCACCACCGACTGGGCCGCCGAACCCCCGAGGTCCAGCGCCTTGAAGCCGTCGTAGTAGACCTTGTAGACCAGGATCGCCGTGTCCTTGCCCGGACCGCCCTGGGTGGCCGCGTCCACGATGGCGAAGGTGTCGAAGAAGGCGTAGACCACGTTGATCACGAACAGGAAGAACGTGGTGGGCGAGAGCAGCGGGAACTGGATGGTCCAGAAACGCCGCCAGGGGTGTGCGCCGTCGATGGCCGCGGCCTCGATCAGCGACTTCGGGATGCTTTGCAGTCCGGCGAGGAAGAACAGGAAGTTGTAGGAAATCTGCTTCCACACCGAGGCCATCACGATCAGCGTCATGGCGTGGGTGCTGTTGAGCAGGCTGTTCCATTCGATGCCGACGGCACGCAGCGCGTAGGACACGACACCGATGGAGGGCGCGAGCATGAACAGCCACAGCACACCGGCCACGGCCGGTGCCACCGCATAGGGCCAGATCAGCAGCGTGCGGTAGATCAGGGTGGCCTTGACCACACGGTCGGCGAACACCGCGAGCACCAGCGAGATGCCGATGCCCAGGCCGGCGACCAGCACCGAGAACACCGCAGTGGTCTTGAACGATGCGAGGTAGGTGTCGTCCTTGAGCAGGTTTTCGAAGTTCTGCAGGCCGACCCACTCGGTCGAGATGCCGAAGGCGTCGGACTGCTGGAACGACTGCAGCAGCGCCTGCGCTGCCGGCCAGAAGAAGAACACCAGGATGACGGCCACCTGGGGCGCCAGCAGCACCCAGGGCAGCCAGCTGGAGCGGAAAACGACGCGTTTTTCAGAAGCCATGCGGGCCGTTACGGTAGGTTTGTCGGATCAACCTGTCGCACTGTACACAGGCTTGAGGAGCGGGGCGGCTCTCGGTGCCGCCCCGGGGGCTCAGTTCTTGTTGGCTGCCTCGAAGCGCACCAGCAGCTCGTTGCCGCGCTTGACCGCGCTGTCCAGCGCGTCCTTGGCGCTCTTCTTGCCAGCCCAGACCTGCTCGAGTTCTTCGTCCTCGATCGCGCGGATCTGCACGAAGTTGCCCAGACGGATGCCGCGCGACTTCTCGGTGGTCTTGCGGATCATCTGGTTCACGGCCACGTCGGTGCCGGGGTTCTGCTTGTAGAAGCCGGCCTTCTCGGTGGCTTCGAACGAGGCCAGCGTGATCGGCAGGTAGCCGGTGCGCTGGTGGCTCTTGGCCTGGATTTCAACGTTGGTCAGGTAGTTGAAGAATTCGGCCACACCCTTGTACTCAGGTGCCTTCTTGCCTGCCATGACCCACAGCGAAGCGCCGCCGATCACGGTGTTCTGCGGCGCGCCGGCCACGTCGGGGTAGTAGGGCAGCGGGGCAATGCCGAAGTCGAACTTGGCGTTCTTCTTGATGCTGGCGTAGGTCGACGACGAGGCGGTGGCCATCGCGCATTCGCCCGAGTAGAACGGTGCGTCGGCGGCGTTGCCGCGGCCGCGGTAGACGAACAGGCCCTGCTTGGCCATGTTGGCCAGGTTCTCGATGTGGCGCACATGCAGCGGGCTGTTGAAGGTCAGCCGCGCGCTGGTGCCGCCAAAGCCGTTGCCCTTGGTGGCGAACTCGGTGTTGTGCCAGGTCGAGAAGCTCTCGAGCTGGGTCCAGCCCTGCCAGCTGGTGGTGAAGGGGCAGCTCACGCCAGAGGCCTTGAGCTTGGCGGCGGCCAGCACCACCTCGGGCCAGGTCTTGGGCGGGCTGTTCGGGTCCAGGCCGGCTTTCTTGAACAGGTCCTTGTTGTAGTTGAAGACGGTGGTCGAGCTGTTGAGCGGGAAGCTGAGCATCTGGCCGTTGGGGGCGGTGTAGTAGCCCACCACCGCGGGGATATACGCCTTGGCGTCGAACTTGTAGCCGGCATCGGCGAGCACCTTGCCCACCGGCACGATCGCGCCCTTGGCGGCCATCATGGTCGCGGTGCCGACTTCATACACCTGCAGGATGTGCGGTGCATTGCCGGCGCGGAAGGCCGCCACGGCGGCCGGCATGGTCTCGTCGTAGGTGCCCTTGTAGGTCGGCACGATCTTGTATTCCTTCTGGCTGGCGTTGAAGCCATTGGCGAGGTCGAGCACCCAGTCGTTCAGGCCACCGGTCATGGAATGCCACCACTGGATCTCGGTCTGGGCATGGGCCGGGCCGCTCATGGCGGCGGCCAGCGCCAGGGCGCTGGTCAGGGGGATGAAATGCTTGCGCATGGATGCTCCTTGTATGGGTTGTCTGGACGCGGTAGCGTAGGGTCTTTGTGTGACGAAACGATTGCACAGGCGTTTCCCGGGCATGACAACAGGGGTTTCCATAAGGGGGGTGGGTGTATGTTGCGCTGCGGTACCATCCTGGGTTCTTCACTGTCATGCTGGCGACTGCCACACACATGAACGCTCCCACACCGCTCTCGCTGCTCGCCACCGCCACCGACGATGCGCCGCGTTTGCGCGAGATTCCCTACAACTACACCTCCTTCTCGGACCGTGAAATCGTGCTGCGCCTGCTGGGCGAGCGCGCCTGGTCCCTGCTGGACGGGTTGCGTGGCGAGCGCCGCACCGGCCGTTCGGCCCGCATGTTGTACGAGGTGCTGGGCGACATCTGGGTGGTGCAGCGCAACCCCTACCTGCAGGACGACCTGCTTGACACGCCCAAGCGCCGCCAGCAGCTGGTGGAGGCCCTGCACCACCGCCTGGGCGAAGTGCAGAAGCGGCGCACGCCGAACGACGACGCCGCGCGCGACGGCCTGGTGGCCGAGTTGCTCGCGGCGGCCCGCGGGGCGGTCGATCGCTTCGCGCATTCGTTTGAGGAGATGGCCGTGCTGCGCCAGCGCGCCACCAGGGCCCTGCGCAAGCTGACCGCCAAGGACAACATCAAGTTCGACGGCCTGTCGCGCGTCTCGCACGTGACCGACGCGACCGACTGGCGCGTCGAATACCCCTTCGTGGTGCTCACGCCCGACACCGAGGCCGAGATGGCCTTGCTGGTCAAGGGCTGCTACGAGCTCGGCCTGACCATCATTCCGCGCGGGGGCGGCACCGGCTACACCGGCGGCGCCATCCCGCTGACCTGGAAGAGCGCGGTGATCAACACCGAAAAGCTCGAAGCCATGACCGAAGTCGAGTGGGTGAAGGTGCCGGGCCACGACCAGCCCCTGCCCACCGTGTGGACCGAAGCCGGCGTGGTGACGCAGCGCGTGGCCGACGCGGCCGAGCGCGCGGGCCATGTGTTCGCGGTCGACCCGACCTCGGCCGAGGCCTCGTGCATCGGCGGCAACATCGCCATGAACGCCGGTGGCAAGAAGGCGGTGCTCTGGGGCACGGCGCTGGACAACCTGATCAGCTGGCGCATGGTCACGCCGCAGGCCCAGTGGCTCGAGGTCACGCGGCTGGACCACAACCTGGGCAAGATCCACGACGCCGAGGTCGCCAGCTTCGAACTGAAGTATTTCGAGGCCGACGGCAAGACCCCGGTGCGCACCGAGCAGCTCGTGATCCCCGGCAGGACCTTCCGCAAGGAAGGCCTGGGCAAGGACGTGACCGACAAGTTCCTCAGCGGCCTGCCCGGCATCCAGAAGGAAGGCTGCGACGGCCTGATCACCAGCGCGCGCTGGGTCGTGCACCGCATGCCCTCGCACGTGCGCACCGTGTGCCTGGAGTTCTTCGGCAACCCGCGCGACTGCGTGCCCTCGATTGTCGACATCAAGGACTTCATGTTCGCCGAGATGAAGCGCCCGAACGGCGCCATCCTGGCCGGCCTGGAGCACCTGGACGACCGCTACCTCAAGGCCGTGGGTTACGCCACCAAGAGCAAGCGCGGCACCCTGCCCAAGATGGTGTTGGTGGGCGACATCGTGGGCGACGACGCCGACGCCGTGGCGCGCGCCACCAGCGAGGTGATCCGCCTGGCCAACTCGCGCAGCGGCGAAGGTTTCGTCGCCATCAGCGCCGAAGCCCGCAAGAAATTCTGGCTCGACCGCAAGCGCACCGCGGCCATCAGCAAGCACACCAACGCCTTCAAGATCAACGAAGACGTGGTGATCCCGCTGCCACGCATGGGCGAGTACACCGAAGGCATCGAGCGCATCAACATCGAGCTCTCGCTGCGCAACAAGATCAAGCTGGCCGATGCGCTGGAGGCCTTCTTCACCAAGGGCCAGCTGCCGTTGGGCAAGACCGACGATGCCAGCGACATTCCAAGCGCCGAGCTGCTGGAAGACCGCGTGCAGCAGGCCCTGGCCCTGGTGCGCGAGGTGCGTGCCCAGTGGGCCGGCTGGCTGAGTGATGTGGACACGCTGTTTCCCCAGCTGCAGGACCACCGCCTGCGCGCGAGCTGGAAAGCGCAGATCCGCGCGCCGCTGCAGAACATCTTCACCGGCGCATCGTTCGGTCCGCTGCTGGCCGAGTGCAACGCCATCCACCAGCGCGTGCTCAAGGGCCGGGTCTGGGTGGCGCTGCACATGCATGCCGGCGACGGCAACGTGCACACCAACATCCCGGTCAACAGCGACGACTACGAGATGCTGCAGACCGCGCACGCGGCGGTGGCCCGCATCATGGTGCTGGCCCGCAGGCTGGACGGCGTGATCTCGGGCGAGCACGGCATCGGCATCACCAAGCTGGAATTCCTCACCGACGAGGAACTGCGCCCCTTTGCCGAGTACAAGGGTCGCGTGGACCCCGAAGGCCGCTTCAACAAGGGCAAGCTGCTGCGCGACTTCGGCGCTCCCGCGCTGGCGCAAGACGCCAGCCTGCGCAGCGCCGACCTGTCCAATGCCTACACGCCCAGCTTCGGCCTCATGGGCCACGAGTCGCTGATCATGCAGCAGAGCGACATCGGCGCCATCGCCGACAGCGTCAAGGACTGCCTGCGCTGCGGCAAGTGCAAGCCGGTGTGCGCCACGCACGTGCCGCGCGCCAACCTGCTCTACTCGCCGCGCAACAAGATCCTGGCCACCTCGCTGCTGATCGAGGCCTTCCTCTACGAAGAGCAGACGCGCCGCGGCATCAGCATCAGGCACTGGGAAGAGTTCGAGGACGTCGCCGACCACTGCACCGTGTGCCACAAGTGCCTCTCGCCGTGCCCGGTGAAGATCGACTTCGGCGACGTGACCATGAACATGCGCAACCTGCTGCGCAAGATGGGCCAGAAGAGCTTCCGGCCCGGCAACGCGGCGGCCATGTTCTTCCTGAACGCCACCAACCCCGAGACCATCAAGTTCATGCGGGGTGCCATGGTGGGCGTGGGCTTCAAGGCCCAGCGCCTGGCCAACGAACTGCTGCAGCGGCTGGCGCGCAAGCAGACCAAGGCGCCACCGGCCACGCTGGGCCCCGCGCCCATCAAGGAGCAGGTGATCCACTTCATCAACAAGAAGATGCCCGGCGGCCTGCCCAAGAAGACCGCGCGCGCCTTGCTGGACATCGAAGACAAGGACTACGTGCCCATCATCCGCAACCCGGTGGCCACCACGGCCGAGACCGAGGCGGTGTTCTATTTCCCCGGCTGCGGCTCCGAGCGCCTGTTCAGCCAGGTGGGCCTGGCCACCCAGGCGATGCTGTGGCACGCCGGCGTGCAGACCGTGCTGCCGCCGGGTTACCTGTGCTGTGGCTACCCGCAGCGCGGCAGTGGCCAGTTCGACAAGGCCGAGAAGATCATCACCGACAACCGGGTGCTGTTCCACCGCGTGGCCAACACGCTGAACTACCTCGACATCAAGACCGTGGTGGTGAGCTGCGGCACCTGCTACGACCAGCTCCAGGGCTACGAATTCGACAAGATCTTCCCCGGCTGCCGCATCATCGACATCCACGAATACCTGCTGGAAAAGGGCATCACGCTGCCGGCCGGGCAGGGCGGCTACCTGTACCACGACCCTTGCCATACGCCGATGAAGCTGCAGGACCCGATGAAGACGGTCAAGGCGCTGGTGGGGGACAACGTGATCGAGAGCAAGCGCTGCTGCGGCGAGTCGGGCACGCTGGGCGTGACCCGGCCCGACATTTCCACCCAGATCCGCTTCCGCAAGGAAGAGGAGATCCAGAAGGGCGAAGCCGCGCTGCGCGCCGCCGGCACCGTGGGCGAGAAGGACAACGTGAAGATCCTCACCTCGTGCCCGAGCTGCCTGCAGGGCCTCACCCGTTACGGCGATGACCTCAAGTCGGGCCTGCTCGAAGCCGATTACATCGTGGTGGAGATGGCGCGCCAGATCCTGGGCGAGCAGTGGTTGCCCGAGTACGTGGCCAAGGCCAACGAAGGCGGCATCGAGCGCGTGCTGGTCTGAGATACCCAACAACAACCCCTGGAGACGCCATGGCCGGACTCGACAAGAACACCCCGACGCCGCAGTCGATCACGCTGCACCAGCAGTCGCGCGTGCTCGAGATCGGTTTCTCCGACGGCAACGAATACAGGATCCCGTTCGAGCTGATGCGCGTGTACTCGCCGTCGGCCGAGGTGCAGGGCCACGGCAAGGGTCAGGAGGTGCTGCAGACCGGCAAGCGCGAGGTCGGCATCGTGGCGCTGGAGCCGGTGGGCAACTACGCGGTGCAGCCCATGTTCTCCGATGGCCACAACTCGGGCATCTTTTCCTGGGACTACCTGTATTTCCTGGGTTCGAAGCAGACCGAGCTCTGGGACGACTACACGCAGCGGCTCGCCGCGGCCGGCATGGAGCGCGACGCGCCGATGCCGGAAAAGGGCGGTCACGCCTGCGGCAGCCACTGAAGGAGGGCGCACGATGGCTTCCACCCACTTCGGATTCAAGACCGTCGACGAGCGCGAGAAGGCGCAACGCGTGCGCGGCGTGTTCGATTCGGTCGCTCCCAAATACGACGTGATGAACGACCTCATGTCGGCCGGCCTGCACCGCCTCTGGAAGCGCTACACGCTCACCGTGGCCAATCCGCAGCCGGGCGACCAGGTGCTCGACATCGCCGGCGGTACGGGCGATCTCTCGCTGGCCTTCGCTCGCAAGGTCGGCCCGAGCGGGCGCGTGGTGCACACCGACATCAACGAGGCCATGCTGCGCGAGGGCCGCGCGCGCCTGCTCGACCTCGGCGTGGTCCTGCCCACGATGGTTTGCGACGCCGAAAAATTGCCCTTCGCCAGCGAATCGTTCGACTTCGTGTCGGTGGCGTTTGGTCTGCGCAACATGACGCACAAGGAACTTGCGCTGGCCGAGATGCATCGCACCCTCAAGCCGGGAGGCAAGTTGCTGGTGCTGGAGTTTTCCCGGGTGGCGAAACCGCTCGAAAAGGCTTATGACTGGTACTCGTTCAACGTGCTGCCCAAACTGGGCAAGCTGGTGGCCGGCGACGAGGACAGCTACCGCTACCTCGCCGAGTCCATCCGCATGCATCCGGGCCAGGAAGCCTTGAGGCAATTGATGCGCAACGCGGGCTTCGGTCACGTGGATGTGCACAACCTCACGGCCGGCGTGGTGGCGTTGCACGTGGGCATCAAATGTTGAGATCCGCGTTTACAGTGTGTGAAGTTTGAAGGGGGCAAATTCATGAACAAGTTGTGGTCGATGGTGCTGGTCTGCGCGATGGCGCTGGGCTCGCAGGATGTGTGGGCCAAGCGCCTGGGCGGCGGCCTGTCGTTTGGCAAGCAGTCGGGCAATGTGACGCAGCAGCGCAGCACCGCGCCGCCCGCGCAGCAGGCCACGCCGGCAGCCCCGACGCAGAAC
>QZKF01000011.1 GCA_003599455.1 Comamonadaceae bacterium | reverse complement strand
GTCGATCTGGTCGTAGGCCTTGGCCGAACCGCCAAACTTGGCCGCCAGCACCGTCGTGATCGCCGCCGTCAGCGTCGTCTTGCCATGGTCAACGTGACCGATCGTGCCCACGTTCACGTGCGGCTTGGTCCGCTCAAATTTCTCTTTTGCCATTTTTCAATTCCTAAAGAACAAACCCGTGTCACGGTTTAAGGTCTGCACCACACTGCTGGATCGCCCCGCACGGGGACAGGGCGGCGCGTGATCGCAGACCGGCTAAAACTTTGTGGATCGGGGACAAAGCACCTGCGGTGATTTGCCCCCGAATTCCTTACTTGGCGCGAGCGGCAACGATGGCTTCGGCCACGTTGCGCGGTGCTTCGGCGTAGTGCTTGAACTCCATCGAGTACGTGGCACGGCCCTGCGACATCGAGCGCAGCGTGGTCGAGTAACCGAACATTTCGGACAGCGGCACTTCGGCCTTGATGGCCTTGCCGCCACCGACCATGTCTTCCATGCCCTGCACCATGCCGCGGCGGCTGGACAGATCGCCCATCACGTTGCCGGCGTAGTCTTCAGGCGTTTCCACCTCGACCGCCATCATGGGCTCGAGAATGACCGGGCTGGCCTTGCGGCAGCCTTCCTTGAAGCCGAAGATGGCCGCCATCTTGAACGCCATTTCCGACGAGTCCACATCGTGGTACGAGCCGAAGTGCAGCGTGACCTTGACGTCCACCACCGGGTAGCCGGCGAGCACGCCAGCGGTCAGGGCTTCGATCACGCCCTTTTCCACCGCAGGGATGTATTCACGCGGCACCACGCCGCCCTTGATGGCGTCGACGAACTCGAAGCCCTTGCCGGCTTCGTTGGGCTCGATCTTGAACACCACGTGACCGTACTGGCCCTTGCCGCCAGACTGGCGCACGAACTTGCCTTCGGCTTCGGCCACTTCCTTGCGGATGGTTTCGCGGTAAGCCACCTGCGGCTTGCCCACGTTGGCTTCCACGCCGAATTCACGCTTCATGCGATCCACCAGGATTTCCAGGTGGAGCTCGCCCATGCCGGCGATGATGGTCTGACCGGACTCTTCGTCGGTCTTGACGCGGAACGAAGGATCTTCAGCGGCCAGGCGTTGCAGGGCGATGCCCATCTTTTCCTGGTCGGCCTTGGTCTTGGGTTCCACGGCCTGCGCAATGACGGGCTCAGGGAACACCATGCGCTCGAGCATGATGATGGCGTCCGGATCGCACAGGGTTTCGCCCGTGGTCACGTCCTTCAGGCCCACGCAGGCGGCGATGTCGCCGGCGCGGATCTCTTCCACTTCCTGGCGGTTGTTGGCGTGCATCTGCACGATACGGCCAATGCGCTCCTTCTTGCCCTTGATCGGGTTGTAGACCGAGTCGCCCTTCTTCATGACGCCGGAGTACACGCGCACGAAGGTGAGCTGGCCCACATACGGGTCGGTCATGAGCTTGAATGCGAGCGCCGAGAACTTTTCGTTGTCGTCGGGACGGCGGCTGGTTTCCGCTTCGTCGTCGTCCGTGCCCTTGACGTCGGCGATGTCCACCGGCGAAGGCATGAGCTCGATCACGGCGTCGAGCATGCGCTGGACACCCTTGTTCTTGAACGCCGTGCCGCAGAGCATGGGCTGGATTTCGACCGCGAGCGTGCGCACGCGCAGGCCGTGGGTGATCTCCTCTTCGGTCAGATCGCCCTCTTCCAGGTACTTGTTCATCAGCTCTTCGGACGCTTCGGCCGCAGCCTCGACCATCTTCTCGCGCCACACCTTGGCGGTCTCGAGCAGCTCGGCCGGGATTTCCTGGTACTCGAACTTCATGCCTTGCGAGGCCTCGTCCCAGATGATGGCCTTCATCTTGCGCAGGTCCACCACGCCGGTGAAGTTCTCTTCAGAGCCGATGGGAATCACGATCGGCACAGGATTGGCCTTCAGGCGCAGCTTCATCTGCTCGACGACCTTGAAAAAGTTGGCGCCGGTGCGGTCCATCTTGTTCACGAAGGCCAGGCGAGGCACCTTGTACTTGTTGGCCTGGCGCCAGACGGTTTCCGACTGGGGCTGCACGCCACCCACGGCGCAGTACACCATGCAGGCACCATCAAGCACGCGCATGGAACGCTCCACCTCGATGGTGAAGTCCACGTGGCCGGGGGTGTCGATGATGTTGATGCGGTGCTCGGGGAAGGACATGTCCATGCCCTTCCAGAAGCAGGTGGTGGCAGCCGACGTGATCGTGATGCCGCGCTCCTGCTCCTGCTCCATCCAGTCCATGGTGGCAGCGCCGTCATGAACCTCACCAATCTTGTGGTTCACACCGGTGTAGAACAGGATGCGTTCGGTGGTGGTGGTCTTGCCGGCATCGATGTGCGCGGAAATACCAATGTTGCGGTAACGCTCAAGGGGCGTGATGCGGGACATGGAAATACTCCGAAAAGGGATCGAGCCCGCCACCCTGGATCAAGGGATGCGGGCTCTCGGTTCTGGATGCTCTACTGGGCGGTGGCCCGGATCAGAAGCGGAAGTGGCTGAACGCCTTGTTGGCTTCGGCCATGCGGTGCACTTCGTCACGCTTCTTCATGGCACCACCACGGCCTTCGGTGGCCTCGATCAACTCATTGGCCAGGCGCAGGGCCATGGACTTTTCGCTGCGCTTGCGGGCAGCTTCCTTGATCCAGCGCATGGACAGGGCCAGACGGCGCACGGGACGGACTTCAACCGGCACCTGGTAGTTGGCACCACCCACGCGGCGGGATTTCACTTCCACCATGGGCTTAACGTTGTTGATGGCCACCGAGAAGATTTCAACCGGATCTTTGCCGCTCTTCTTCTCGATCTGCTCCAGCGCGCCGTAAATGATGCGCTCGGCAACCGCCTTCTTACCGCCTTCCATGATCACGTTCATGAACTTGGAGAGCTCGACATTGCCGAACTTGGGATCCGGCAGGATTTCACGTTTAGGGACTTCGCGACGACGTGGCATTTTTTCACCTCATATTGCTTCAGTTGGCACCTGGGCAGGCACCGCGGAGGTCATTGGAACCCCCACTTACTCGACCCACACGGACAATTCCGCGCTTCGGGTCACTACGCTGATTCACCGCGCCACGCGGCAAACAGCACCTTGAATTCGAACCAGGATTACTTGGCCTTGGGCTTCTTCGCACCGTACTTGGAGCGCGACTGCTTGCGGTCTTTCACGCCCTGCAGATCGAGCGAGCCGCGCACGATGTGGTAACGCACACCGGGCAAGTCCTTGACACGACCACCGCGAACCAGCACGACGCTGTGTTCCTGGAGGTTGTGGCCTTCGCCGCCGATGTAGGAGATCACCTCAAAACCGTTGGTCAGGCGCACTTTGGCAACCTTGCGCAGAGCGGAGTTGGGCTTCTTGGGGGTCGTGGTGTACACACGGGTGCACACACCGCGACGCTGCGGAGAGTTTTCCATGGCCGGGCTCTTGGATTTGGTCTTTTCGACCTCCCGGCCGTGGCGCACGAGTTGATTGATGGTTGGCATTAAGAAACGTCCCTAAACGTTTGGAAAAAGCGAAAACGAAAACCCCTCGGAAGATTCCGAAAAGCCCTCTACTGTAGCACGGGGCTCGTCATCTGACAATTGGCGGGCTGGCCCTCAAGGGCTTGCGCCGGCCGGCCTCACTGGATCCAGAGGCGGATGGCGTCCCAGGCACGGCCGAAAACGCCGCTTTCCTCGACCGTGTCCAGCACGGTGAGGGGGATTTCGGCCACGGTGGCACCGCTGGCCAGGGTCACGCGCAGCGTGCCCAGCGCCTGGCCGCGCACCAGGGGCGCGACCAACGGCTCGGGCCGCACCACCTCGGACTTGAGCCTGGCGCCCTCGCCCGCCGGCACCGAGACCACGATGCCCTCAGGCCTGCCCAGGCGAACCTGCTCGGACTTGCCCTTCCAGACCCGGGGCGTGGCCACCGGCTGACCTGCAGAAATCAGGCGCACCGCATCGAAGGCGGTGTAGCCCCAGTTGAGGAGTTTCTGGCTCTCGGCGGCCCGTGCGTTTTCGCTGGACGCACCCAACAGCACACTGATCAGCCGGCGCTGGCCTTGCGCGCCTTCGCCCAGCCCGGCGACCTGGCGGTGCGCCGTGGCGACGAGGCAGTAGCCGGCGGCGTCGGTGTGTCCGGTTTTCAGGCCATCCACGCTGGGGTCGCGGAACAGCAGCAGGTTGCGGTTGGTGTCGTTGGCCGCGGGTGTGCCGGGATAACGGTAGCGCTGGATGGCGTAGTACGGCACGTACTTGGGGAAATCGGTCATCAGGCGCATGGACAGCGTGGCCAGATCGCGCGCCGTGGTGATGTGCCCGGCTTCGGTCAGGCCCTCGACGTTGCGGTAGCTGGTGCCGGAGAGGCCCAGTGCCTTGGCCTGCTGGTTCATCAACTGCACGAAGCGCTCGACCGACCCGGCTACGCCCTCGGCGAGCGCCACCGTCGCGTCGTTGCCCGACTGCACGATCATCCCCTTGATCAGGTCTTCCACCGGCACCTGCATCTTGGGGTCGATGAACATGCGCGAACCGGGCATCTTCCAGGCGCGCTCGCTCACGCCAAAGGTCTGCGTGAGGGTGATTTTTCCGGATTTCAACGCGTCGAACACCAGGTAGGCGGTCATGAGCTTGGTCAGCGAGGCGGGCTCGACCGGCTGATCCGCATCCTTGGCGGCGAGCACCTGACCGGAGGTCACATCCAGCAGCAGGTAGGCCTTGGCGGCCACCTCCGGGGCGGCGGGCATCTGGGCGAGCGCGGGCAACACCGCACCCAAAGACAGGCACAACAGCAGACAGCGGGAGAAAAGTCGACGCAACAAAATCCGGTCCTTCAAAGGGGAAACAAGAAAACCTGCGGCGCCGTCAGGCGCGCAGGTGACGCAGCACCAGCTCCCGCAACAGCGGAAGCTGGCCGTGAAAAAAATGACCGCCGCCGGGCACCACCAGTACGGGCAGCGACTGGGGACGCGCCCAGTCCATGACGGCCGACAACGGCACAGTATCGTCCTGCTCGCCATGAACGGCCAACGTTCGGGCGTGGAGTTCCGCCGCCACCGGAGCGACCTCGAAACGGCTGGCGGCCGTGCCGATGAGAACGAGGTGCCGGATGTCGCGCGACACGTGCAGTCGAGCCGCCGCGTGGCTGGTGACAAACGCGCCAAACGAAAAACCCGCAAGGCACAAGGGCCCGGTCGGCGCCAGGGCATCGATCACCGCGAGCAGGTCGTCCTGCTCGCCACGGCCTTCGTCGTAGGCGCCTCCACTGTGGCCCACGCCGCGAAAGTTGAATCGCACGGCGGTCCATCCGCCCAGCACGCAGGCCCGCGCCAGGGTTTGAACCACCTTGTTGGTCAGGGTGCCGCCATGCAAGGGGTGGGGATGGGCGATCACGGCTGTGCCGCGGGCTTCCCCGAGCGGTCGATCGATCGCCACCTCCAGGGAGCCGGCGGGGCCGGCCACCGAAAGAAACTCGGTCTGGGCGTTCATCGGTCGATCCTTGGGCGGCAGCACCGGGCCGGCGCACTCACCGATGTGGTCATCTTCATGCGCTGTCAGCGCCCGACGTCGGGCGGTGTCAGCAGACGCTGCACCACGACGCCATCGCGCAGATGCGACTGCACGATTTCGTCGATATCGTGCTCGTCCACGTAGCTGTACCAGACCGCTTCCGGATACACCACGGCGATGGGCCCACCGGCGCAGCGGTCCAGGCAGCCCGCCTTGTTCACCCGCACCTTGCCCGCACCCAGCAGCCCCTGGGCCTTGGCCTGTGACTTGCAACGATCGAAAGCGGCCTGCGCCCGGTGCTGGGCGCAAGAAGCCTCGCCACCCTCTCGCTGGTTCAGGCAGAAGAAGATGTGCCGCTCGTAATAAGACATGTTGTCACTCATGGCGCGATTTTAGTGGGGCCGTCCCGAAGCCTGCGGCGTGCGGGCCACCGCGCGCAAGCCGAACAGCAAGGCCGCAAATGGCCACAACCAGCCCAGCCACTGCGACAGGCCGTGAAAACGGATGAAGCGCCCCTGCTCCCAGACTTCGAGAGACTGCGCGAAATACGGGCTGTCGGGCGCCCGGTTCAGCAGCGTCAATGACACCGCCAGACTCAACAGCATCACCACGATGCAGAGCCGGCGCGGCAAGCCCAGCAGTGCCAGGCCGGCGAGCAGCGCCATGCCCACGCCCAGGCTCGCCTGGGGATTGATCCACGCCCATGCGTGAGACGGACCATAGGTGAGTGCAGCCGACAGGCCGGCGGCGCCGAAAGCACACAGGAAGAGCATCAACAGGAACATGACCCGCCGGACCACCGACCGCATCTCCGCAAAGCCCATCAGCAGGGGAGACAACAGGCACAGGGCAATGCAGAAGGCCTCTGCGAGCGGGCTCAGCGGGTCTAGCAATTCCAGCCGCACGGGCACCCAGGCCAGAAAGGGCGTTTCGTCCAGCAACAGCACCAGCCCCGCCTCCAGGCGGTCCCAGATCTGGCCCAGGCCGAATGGCACGGACAGCGGATACAGCAGGGCGAAGGGCCACAAGGCCAGCAGCACGAGGCTGCCGTGCGCCGTGGGCTCGAACCAGTCGGCACGGAACTGGGTCCAGCGGCGCACGCCCCCCAGGCGCTCCATCAGCCAGGCACTGGCCACCCCGGCGGCCGCGCCGGCGGCGTTGAGCGCAAAGTCGATGTTCGACGGCACACGCATCGGCAGGTAGTTCTGCAGCGTTTCCACCGCGAGCGACAGCAGCGCCGGCAGGCCCAGCACCAGGCACCAGGACCACCGCCCCCAGCCCGAGCGCAGCAAGGCCAGGGTCAGCAGGAAGCCCAACGGGGCATACCCCAGCAGGTTGGACGCGATGTCGAAGCCGGTCCAGTACTGGGGCAGCGGCGCCCACAGGAACGCCAGCGGCGAAACGCCCTGCACGCGCCACCCCGTGAATGGATAGAGGCTCGCATACACCACCACACCGGCAAACAGCAGTGCCAGCGGCCAGGCGGACGAACGGGTTTTCAAAACATCAGAAGGGCTTGACCACCACCAGCAGCACCGCGACCACCAGCAGCAGGACCGGCGCCTCGTTGAACCAGCGGTACCAGACGTGGTTGCGCCGGTTGGTGCCTTGGACGAAGCGCCGCAGCATGACGCCACAGGCATGGTGGTACCCGAGGATCAGGACCACCACCGCCAGTTTGGCGTGCATCCAGCCATTGCCGGCGCCGCGGCCGATGCCGTAGCCCAGCCAGAGCCACACACCCAGTCCCAGCGCGGGAATGGCCAGCAAGGTGGTGAACCTCATCAGCTTGCGCGCCATGAGAAGCAGGCGCTCACGTTCGGCGACGCTCTCTGGCGGCACCATGGCCAGGTTCACGAAGATGCGCGGCAGGTAGAACAGGCCGGCGAACCAGCTGGCCACGAAGACGATGTGAAAGGACTTGACCCATAGCATGCCGGCAGTGTAGCCCCGGGTCGGCGAAGGCAGGTCGGAGGATGGAGGGCCCGCGGTTTCGGCTGGGCAAAAAAAACCCGGCCTTTCGGGCCGGGTCAGGAAGCCTTTTTGCTGTCACACACTAAGGCACCCGCTCAGGGAGGAAAAGCGGGGAGCCCGCCTTTCGGCAGACCCGAAAGAAATGTTACACCAATAAGGCGGGAAAACCAAGCGAACCTGTCAGTTCTGACATTGATCATTTCGCAGTTTTGATGTACCGAAAAGGACTACATCATTTTGGCGAGTTCAAACATGACTGCGGTGCCGAGGGCTTCCCGGATGTTGCCGCGGCCCACCTTGGCCATGGAAAACTCGCCAAAGCCCGACATGTCGAACGAGCTGTCGTCGGGCGAAATCTCGACGAAGGGAAACTCGAACACCTCGCGCAGCAGTTCGCGGCGGAACTGGTCGAACTCATGGTCCTTGATTTCGGCATCCACCACGATCAGGTTGGGCATGCGCGACACGATGGCCTCGCGCGCCTGACGGAAGTCGACCACGCTGTCCGAGATGATGCCGATCTCGCGCAGGGCATCACGCACGTCGGCGCGAATCTGCAGCGTGGGAGAAATGGTCAGCACATAGACGCCCGAGAGCGACTTGAACATCGACGAATGGCCGTCGGACAGATCCACCGCGGAAATGCCGTCCACCGCCTGCACCGTGCGGGAAAACAGCGCCGTGAAATTGACGCCTTCGTCGGTGATCTGGCGATCGATCTCGACACCACCGGACGCCAACGCGATCTGGCGCACCAGCATCCAGCTCAGGCTGTCGGCCGACGCGCTGCTGGAGGGCGGCACGCCGTCGTTGGACACGCGCACCTGCAGGCGCGCGTGCTGTGGCCAGGCGTTGATGTCCATGCGCACATCGATGCGGTTGCCGAACGGCAAGCCCCAGTCGAGCACGGCATTGACGAAGGTGTGGGCCACCGTGGGGTCCACCAGGACATCCACGCGCTTGAGTTTGCGCCGCAGCTGGATGCCCAGGAGCGCGAAGTCCTTCTTGCGCTCCTGCAGAACGCCCTCCACCAGCGCCGACATGTCCACTTTTTCGTGCGACTGGCGGATGCGTCCCCCATGGAACCGGTTGATCTGCTGCGCACTGATGCCCGACAGCTTGATGCGATCGGTTGGAATGCTGAGCGCGCGGTGTTCCGCCTTGCTGATGCGGCCCTTGCTGAGCAGCAGGTCAATGGTGTTCTGCAGCGCGCTCGCCCCCTCGGTGACCTGGTCGGCGAGGCCGGACAGCAGGGTCGGCCAATGGTCCTCGAGCGACCACGACTCAGCCTCGCTGGCGCCGGGTTTGGTGTTCGCGAAGCTGTTCGCGGTGGGCTTTTTGGTGGTCAACATGAAACGGCCGGAAGGCGTTGCGGAAGCGGCAAGGGAAAGGCGGGAAAGAAAGTAACAAAATGTGCTGACCCGAAAATAGCACCATCGGCACCCGGCGGGGTGGAGAGCAGCAGCAGTATTTTCTTCTTACTGTGGAGTTCACCACGCCCGGCGCGATTTTCCCGGGGTCTTGCCGCCCCTGTGAAGTTTTCCCATGGCCGGCCGGCGCCTTGCCCGGCGCGGGCTGTCGCACGAAACGCCAGGTCGTTTGCCACAATACGGCCATGCACCCACCCGCCCCCTACCCCCTCAACCGACCCCGCCGCTTGCGCCGGGACGCCTTCACCCGCGATCTGGTGCGCGAGCACCGGCTCAGCGCGGCCGATCTGATCTACCCCGTTTTTGTGCTCGATGGCCAGAACCGGCGCGAGGCCGTGGGCTCGATGCCGGGGGTGGAGCGCCTGAGCCTGGACCTGCTGCTGCCCGTGGCCGAGGACTGCGTGGCGCTGGGCATCCCGGTGATGGCGCTGTTCCCGGTGATCGACCAGGCCCTGAAAACGCCAGACGGCCAGGAAGCGCTGAACCCCGACGGCCTGGTGCCGCGCGTGGTGCGCGAACTGAAAAAGCGCTTCCCCCAGCTCGGCGTGATGACCGACGTGGCACTGGACCCCTACACCAGCCACGGCCAGGACGGTCTGCTCGACGAACACAACTACATCCTGAACGACCCGACGGTCGAGATCCTGGTGAAGCAGGCGGTGACGCAGGCGCAGGCGGGTGTCGACATGGTGGCGCCCAGCGACATGATGGACGGCCGCATCGGCGCCATCCGCGCGGCGCTCGAAGCGCACGGACTGGTGCACACGCGCATCATGGCCTACAGCGCCAAGTACGCCAGTGCGTTCTACGGCCCCTTCCGCGACGCGGTGGGTTCGGCCGCCAACCTGGGCAAGGCCGACAAAAAGGTTTACCAGATGGACCCGGGCAATTCCAACGAGGCCCTGCGCGAAGTGGCGCTGGACCTGGCCGAGGGCGCCGACATGGTGATGGTCAAGCCCGGCATGCCCTACCTGGACATCGTGCGGCGGGTGAAAGACGAGTTCGCCGTGCCGACCTTCGCCTACCAGGTCAGCGGTGAATACGCCATGCTCAAGGCCGCCGCGATCAACGGATGGCTGGACCACGACGCCGTGATGATGGAGAGCCTGCTGGCCTTCAAGCGTGCCGGCGCCGACGGCGTGCTCACCTATTTCGCGCGCGACGCGGCCCGGCTTCTGCGCGGCTGAGCCCCACACCATGCGCGTCTTCCACATCCTGCCCGGGTCGGTCAGCGAGTCCGCGAGCCTGCCGATGCTGCTGCCTGAAAAGGGCTATGTCTGGATCGCCTGCGGACGGCGCGAGTTCGAGCTGGAGCAGGGCGCGGTGCAGTCCACCCTGCAGGTGATGTCCGGCATGACGCTGGTGGACCTGCACATCTCCGATCTGCTCAACAACCAGTTGCCCTCGCACTACGACTACACCTCGCAGTACGACATCCTGGTATTCCGGCGCCTGACCACCGGCCACAGCGAAACCGACCTGGCCCATCCCGGCGAGGTGCTGACACAGACCCTCAAGCGCGGCGGCCCCCCGGTGCTGCGGCGCATCGACACCAGCCCGGTCGGGTTCGCGGTGTTCGACCGCGTGCTGCTCACCGTCCATCCGGCCGGTTGCCTGGTGCTGGACCACTACGCCACACGGCTCATGACGGCAACGACCGCAGCATCTCGCGCCGCCGGCATCGCCCTGCCACCCGGCCCGGCCGACCTGATGCTGCGCATCGTCAACCAGATGGTGGACGGCTACCTGGACCTGCGGCGCGAACTCACGCGCCAGCTCGACCACTGGCAGGCCGAGCTGCTGCACCCCAAGGCGCGCTTCAGCAACTGGGGCTCGCTGCTCGATGCGCGCATCTCGCTGCACCACCTCGACGAGATCTGCGAAGACCAGCGCTCGGCGATCCAGGACTGGATCGAGGCCCTGAACACCTGGGAGCCCAACGAGCACAACGGCGGCCAGCGCGGGCTGGAGCTGCTCAAGGTGCGTTCGCGCGACGTGCTCGAGCACATCGAGCGTGTGGTGCACCACGTGCGCCGGCTCGAGCAGAACGCCGAGACCGCCGTGCAGATGCACTTCTCGGCGCAGAGCAACCGCACCAACGACATCATGCGCACGCTCACCGCGCTCACCGCCATCTTCCTGCCGTTGAACCTGATTGCCGGCATCTTCGGCATGAACTTCGAGTTCATCCCGCTGACCCACCTGCAGAGCGGCTTCTGGTGGGCCATGGGCTCCATGGCCCTCACCGCCGCGGTGCTGGGCGTGGTGTTCTGGCGCAAACGCTACCTGGCGCGCACGGCCCGCTGAACCTCACACGAAGGGCGCAGCGAGTCCTTCGTTGGTCAGCATGCGCTGCACCGCCGGGCGCTCCAGCATGCGCTGCAGATAGGGCCCCAGGTGGGGGCGCTCGCGGGCCGGCGCGCTGGAGAAGTTGCGCGTCCAGCGGCACAGCGTGAACACGTACGGGTCGAGCGCCGAGTAGGCGGCGCCCAGGAACCACCGCCCGCCATGGCGCGCGAACTCGGCGTCGAGCTGGTCAATCAGCGGGCCCACGCGCACCTGCGCCCGGGCCTTGAGTTCGGCCACGCCCGCGGCGTTGCCCTCGTTCATCCAGCGCTCGGGGTAGAAGTACACGATCAGCGTGGCCTGCAGCGTGTTGGTGAGCCACATCAGCCACTTGTAGGCGTGGGCGCGTTCGTGCGTGCCCAGCGCGGGCAGCAGCCCGGCCTGCGGATGCGTGTCGCACAGGTGCAGGCAGATCGCGGCCGTCTCGTACAGCACCAGATCACCGTCGGTGAGCGCCGGCAGCAGGCCGTTGGGATTGAGCTTCAGGTAGGCCGGCGCCTTGTGCCCGTCGTTCTGCTTGTCGACCGGCACACGCTGGTAGGGCACGCCGAGTTCTTCCAGCAAGATGTGCGGGATCATGCAGGCGGTGCTGGGGGCGAAGTGCAGCTGGATCATGTTCAGGATGTCGGTGTGGCCACGCCAAAGAGTTTCGCGCCATTGTCCCAGGCGATGCGCCGCGCCACATCGGCCGGCAGGCCACCCAGCCAGGTGCGGTAGCCCTTCATGAGCTCGTCGTAGTACTGCCAGCGCTGGTTGATCCAGGTGTCCGAGCCGATCAGGAAACGGTCCGGGTACTTGAGCAGCAGCGCGCGCCACTCGGGGCAGAGCTGGCCATCGGTGCAGGTCAGGCCGGGTCGGTAGGAAAGTTCGCCCATCAACCTGGGGTAGCGCGCGAACAGCGCGTCCACCCGCGCCGCGGGCGTGCCGCCGATGCCGGTGTGTGCCCAGATCAGGCGCGTCTTCTGGCCTTTCGAAGGCGTGTTCGCCATCAGCAGGTCGATCGCTGCGTCGTCCACGTGCGCCAGCACCGCGAGGTCCTTTTCCTCGGCCAGTGCCATGAGCTTCTTCGCCACCGGACCGTTGGCGTTGGCGCTGTCATACAGGTGGAACTCGCCCAGGCCGCGGTAGGGCCCGGCGGGCGTGCCGCGCGCCAGCTCGGCGTTCACCATGTCCACGACGGTTTCGTCGCGAAACCAGTTGCTGTAGTCGGCGCGGTTGCGGTACAGGCGCACGAAGGGCACCACGGTCACGCCGGCGGCGCGGGTCTGCTCGCGCGCGCTGGCCAGGGCCCGGGTGCCGTCGTTGGGCCGCGAGTTGGCAACGATGGCGCGCACACCGCTCTTCTGCATGCGGTCCAGCACATCGGCCATGGGGTGCGGGCAGCCCGGAGCCGGCGTGTCGTGCGTGCAGGCCTCGTCGTTGTAGTGCAGGTGGGCGTCGAACAGCGGGCCGCTGTAGTCGGCGGCCGCGGCCGCCCCCACGCAGGCCAGCGCCAGACACGCGAACAGACCGGCGCGCCGCATCGCCGTTCAGCCCACGTGCTGCGCGAAGAAGGCCAGCGTGCGTTCGCGCGCAAGCTTCGCGGCCGCTTCGTTGTACGAGCCGCGCTGGTCGCAGTTGAAGCCGTGGTTGGCCTGGTACACGTGCACCGCCACACCGGGCTGCGCCTTCTTGAAGGCCTCCACCGTGTCGAGCGGAATCCAGTGGTCCTGGTCGCCGAAATGCGCCATCACCGGCACGGTGGGCTTGCGGCCCGCATCGTCGCCCACCGTCATGCCACCCCCGTAGTACGGCACGGCGGCGGACAGGCCCTTGAGCATGCAGGCCGAGCGCCAGGTCAGCAGGCCGCCCCAGCAGTAGCCGACGATGCCGACCTTGCCGGCCTGCGCCGCGTGGTCGATGGCGGCCTGGATGTCGGGCATGACGCCAGGCGCGGGCAGCGCCTCCACCGCGGTCTTGAGGCCGAAGCCGGCGCCCATGTCGGCCTCGGCGTAACCCAGCTCCACGTCCGCCTTGACGCGGTGGAAGGTGGCGGGTGCGACCACGAAATAGCCGTCGGCCGCGTAGCCGTCGGCCACCGAGCGGATGTGCGAGTTCACGCCGAAGATTTCCTGCAGCACGACCAGGCCGCCTTTGGCCTTGGGGTGGCCCGCGGGCCCCGCCACGTAGGCCGGAAAGCGGGTGCCGTCGGCGGCCTTGAGTTCGATCATGTGTCCCATGGGATGGCTCCTGTTGTGGGTGGAAGGAAGTGTCAGGCCCGCAGCTGGCGGGCCACGAAGTCGAGGCGGTCCTGGCCCCAGAACAGCTCGCCGTCGATGACGTAGCTCGGTGCGCCGAACACGCTGGCGTCGATCGCGGCCTGCGTCTGTGCGTCGTAGCGCGCCTGCACCTCGGGCTGCCCCGACTGGTCCAGCCGCGCCGCGTCCAGTCCGCATTCGGCCAGCAGGGCGGCCAGCACGTCGGGCGAAGCGATGTCGCGTTCCTGCGCCCACACGGCCGCGGTCACCGCGCCAGTCAGCTGCATCGCGGCATCCGCGCCGTCGCGCATGGCCACCGCGGTGATCAGGCGCGCGGCCGGGTCGCCGGCCACCGGGAAGAAGCGCGGCTCCGGGTTCAGCGGCACGCCCAGCGCCTCGCTGAAGCGGCGCAGTTCCAGCAGCCGGTAGGCCTGGCGCTGCGGCGCGCGCTTGGGCAGTGGCAAGCCGCCGGAGAGGGGGAATATCTTGCCCAGGTCCATGGGCAGCACGCGCACGGTCGCACCGGTCTCGCGCGCCAGGGCGGCGAAGCGCTCGTGGCCCAGGTAGGTCCAGGGGCTCTGTGGGGCGAAGTAGTAGTCGACTGTGCGACGCATGGCGGTCTCCTGGGGCTGTTGTAATGGAACGCGCGGTGGCGAGCCCGTGTTGTACGCGATGCCACCGTTCCTTGCAGGAGGCGGGTCATGGACCAGATGAATGGCCGGGTGCTGCTGGTCACCGGCGGCGGGCGCGGCATTGGCGCGGCCACCGCGCGGCTGGCCGCGCAACAGGGCTGGGCGGTGGCGGTGAACTACGCCGCGAATTCGCTCGCGGCCGACGAGGTGGTGCGCGCGATCCGCGCCGGTGGCGGCCGCGCCATGAGCGTGCAGGCCGACGTGGCCGACGAAGCCCAGGTGCTGGCCATGTTCGCCCGGATCGACGCCCAGTTCGGCCGGCTCGGTGGCCTGGTGAACAACGCCGGCGTGGTCGACGTGAGCGCGCGCGTGGACGAGATGAGCATGGCGCGCTGGCGCCGCATGTTCGACATCAACGTGATCGGCTCCATGCTGTGCGCGCGCGAGGCGGTGCGCCGCATGAGCACGCGCCACGGCGGCGAAGGCGGCGCCATCGTGAACCTGTCCAGCGCCGCCTCGCGCCTGGGTTCGCCCGGGCAGTACGTGGACTACGCCGCGGCCAAGGGCGCAATCGACGCCTTCACCATCGGCCTGGCCAAGGAGGTGGCGGCCGAGGGCATCCGCGTCAACGCGGTGCGCCCGGGCCTGATCGAGACCGATATCCACGCCTCGGGTGGCCTGCCCGACCGGGTGCGCGACCTGCAGCATCTGGTGCCCATGCAGCGCGGCGGCCAGGCCGACGAGGTGGCGCAGGCCATCGTCTGGCTGCTGTCGGACGCCGCGAGCTACACGACGATGAGTTTGCTGGACGTATCCGGAGGACGCTAGCGATGGCCGCAGACATCAAATACTGGTGGGAAGACCTGGAAGTGGGCAGCACACGGGACCTGGGCACCATCACCCCGACCGAAGAAGACACCCTGGCCTTCGCGCGCCAGTTCGACCCGCAGCCCTTCCACCTGGACCACGAGGCCGCCAGGGCCTCGGTGTTCGGCGCGCTCAGCGCCAGCGGCTGGCACACCTGCGCCATGGCCATGCGGCTGATGGTGACGAACTTCCTGAATGAAAGCTCCAGCCTGGGCTCGCCCGGCCTGGAGAACCTGAAGTGGCTCAAGCCGGTGTTTCCGGGCGACACGCTGCGGCTGCAGCACACCATTCTGGAAAAGCGGCCCATGAGCAAGCGGCTGGACGTGGGCCTGGTGCGCACCACCTGGGACATGTTCAACCAGCACGGCGAGCAGGTGCTGCACATGGAGGGCTACGGCATGTTCAGAAGAAGGGAACCGGGCCAGCCCGCAGAACCAGGGCCCTGAAACGCCGCCCATGCCCCACAATCCCGGGCATGGATTTCAAGCCGCTCATCACCCTGCTGGCGATCGTCAACCCGCTGGCGATCGTGCCCTTCTTCATCCACTACACGCAGGGCTTCTCGCGCAAGCAGCGGCGGCGCACGGTGATGATCGCGTCGATCAGCGCGTTCGCCGTCATCGCCACCTGCGCCATCATCGGCCTGCAGATCCTGGAGTTCTTCAGCATCTCGCTGGCCAGCTTCCAGGTGGGCGGCGGCATGCTGCTGCTGACCTCGGCGCTGTCCATGCTCAATGCGCAGCCCGCCGAGGCCAAGACCAACGAGCGCGAGGTCAGCGACGCCTCGGCGCGTGCCTCGATCGCGGTGGTGCCGTTGACGATTCCGTTGCTCACCGGGCCGGCCACCATGTCCACCGTGGTGATCTACGCCGACCAGGCCAAGACCTTCTTCCAGCACGCCGCGCTGGTGGGCTATGGCGTGGTGATCGCGCTGGCCACCGCCATCTGCTTCACGCTGGCCGAGCCGATCGCGCGCTTCCTGGGCCAGACCGGCATCAACGTGATGACCCGCCTGATGGGCCTGATCCTCGCCGCCCTGTCGGTCGAGGTCATGGCCACCGGCCTGGTGAAGCTGTTCCCGGCCCTCGCGGGCTAGGCGCCTATTTCAGCTTCTGCGTTTCGGCGCGGAACTCGGCCAGCACGCCCCGCGCGTTCTTCAGGCCCCGCGCCTCGGCCGCGGCCACCCACTTGTCTTCCAGCGCGGCCTGCTTGGCCTTGACCTCGCTCACGAAGGCATCGCTGGCCATCTGGCGCTGCACGCCGGTGGTCTTCTGGATGTCGCGCGAGGCCGCGTCGGTGCGGTCCCAGCCGGCGGCGAACAGGCGCGCCGCCGCCTCACCCGAGACCTTGTCCACCGCCGCCTTGTCGGCGGCCGACAGGGCCTTGTACTTGCCTTCGTTCATCATGAAGACGAAGCTGGTGTTGTAGAGGCCGCCGGGGAAGGTGGTGGCGTACTTCACCATCGACAGGCGCATGGACTGCAGCGACTCGTCGGGGAAGAAGGTACCGTCCATCACGCCGGTGGACAGCAGTTCGAACGATTCGGTGGCCGGCTTGAGCGTGGTGTTCCAGCCCATGAGCTTGGAGAGCTCGTTGATGTTGCCGCCACCGATGCGGAACTTGAGCTTGCCCGCGTCGGCCGCGCTGGTCACCGGCTGCTTGACGGTGAAGATGATGCCCGGGCCGTGCGTGAACACCGCCAGCGTCTTGATGCCGCGGTGCTCGCCCAGCGGCGCGAAGTACTTGTCGTAGATGCGCTGGTAGGCCACCGAGGTGGCGGTGGAGCTGTCGCCCAGAAAGGGGAACTCGGCCACCTGCGTGAAGATGAAGCGACCCGGCGTGTAGCCGTCCACCGTGAACGACACGTCGGCCAGGCCATCGCGCACCGCGTCGAAGGTGCCGGGTGGTGCCGACACCGCCTTGGGCAGCAGGTTGCACTTCACGCTGCCCTTGCTCTCCTTCTCCACCGCTTCGCACCACTGGTTCTGCGCCATGGTGGCGCCGTGGGCGGGTGGCAACCAGGTGGAGACGCTGAGCACGGTCTGGGCGCCGGCCAGGCCGGTGGTGGCCAGCAACGCGGTGGCGGCCATGGAGGAGGACAGGAAGGTCTTGCGGGTCATCGGGGGTCTCCGGTGTTCTAGGCCGTCACGGCCGGTTGGGGGGAAGCGGTGGCGGCGTTGCGCTCGGCTTGGACACGGGCTTCGAGCAGGCGCCGGAAAGCGATCAGCGCGGCGTCCATGGCCAGCGGCATCATGGGCAGCGCGGGGTTGAGCTGGATGTTGCGGTGCTGCGCGGTGATCATGTCGCGGTCTTCGTTGAACGCGCCCACCAGGCTGTTGAAGATGCTTTCGGTCACCGTGTCGTCGCCCTCGTCCACCGGGTGCGACTGCTGGAAGAAGTAGTGCGTGGAGGTGGCGGTTTCGGGCGTGAGCGTCTGGCAGCTGTGCAGCCGCACCGAGGGACCGGGCGCGTCGGGCGCGGTGCCGGTGGGCCGCCCGCCCGAGTGCATGAGCAGCGTGCCGGGCAGCAGGAATTCGTAGACGAACCAGCGGTCCAGGTTCGTCTCGAAGCGGCGGAAGCGCTGGTAGAACGGCGGCGGCGGCACGTCGTTCACGTGGCGCGAGACCTTGATGCCCATCTGCGGCCAGTCGGCCGTGGCGCCGGGCACCGGCTCGATCACCGGGCGCGACTGCGCGATGCGCGTGGAGCCGCCGAGCGACTTCTCGTGCACGTAGCTCAGGTGCGAGAAGTCGAGCAGGTTGTCGCAGATCAGCAGGTAGGGCGTGTCGTAGTGCAGGTAGCCGGGCTTGTGCCGCCATGCGGGGCTGTCGCAGCTGAAGTTGTCGGGCAGCAGCGCCTCGTCGGCCCCCGCGGGGTCGCCCATCCAGACGAACACCCAGCGGTTCTTCACCGCCACCGGATAGCGGCGCACGCGCGCCCGGGCCGGCACGATCTCGATGCCGGGTGCCTCCACGCACTGCCCCCGGGCGTCGAACTTCAGGCCGTGGTAACCGCAGCGCACGCAGTCGCCCTCGCGCCGCCCCGCCGACAGCGGCGCGTGACGGTGGCAGCAGCGGTCTTCCAGCGCCACCAGCTCACCGGCCTGGGTGCGGTAGACCAGCACCGGCTCGCCCAGCACGGTGCGGTTGAAGAGCTGCGGCGCGTCGGCCACGGGAATCTCGTGGTCCCAGGCGATCACATACCAGCAGTTGCGCAGCCACATGGCCTGTCTCCTTTCGTATCCAGTCGGCCCATGCTAGGCCGCGCCGTGCCGCACCCCGTCCCCTTCGAGGGGGATGGACAGGGTCTTCAGGCCAGCAGGCGCGCCAGGCCCACGCGCTCGGCGGGCAAGCCCGCCCCGGCCAGCTTGAGGTAGGCGCGCTTGCGCAGCGTCACCACGGTCGAGGGCGCCACGTCGAGGTCGGCCGCGATGCCGTCGGCGCTGAGGCCGCAGGCGATGCGCGCGCACACGGCGCGTTCGCGCGGCGAGAGCGCGGGCGCCAGCCGCGCCAGGCGTTGCGCGGCCTGCGACACCTGGGCCTGGCGGTCGGCCACCACCGCGCCGACCTGCAGCGCGGCCTGGTGGGCCTGGCGCAGCAGCGGCGCCAGCGCCAGCAGCTGACCGATCTCGGACGGCTGGAACAGGCCCTGGCGGTCGTCGCGGTAGAGGTGGATGGCCTGCACCGCGCCGGGCGCGGGCGCGTGCAGCAGGGTGAAGCGCTCGGTGAGGCGCTCGCGCACGTAGATGTCGTCGCGCCAGCCCGGTACGGGCAGCTCGTCGGCGCGGCAGTGCAGCACCGCCACCTCGCGCGCGGGTCGCCCGGCCACCTGGTCGGCGATGCGCATCACCGCGTCGCTGCGGAAGTAGCTGCGGCGGTAGATGGCGAAACACTCGGCCACCACGTCGCGGCCCTGCGTGTCGCGCGAACTGCCTTCGACCAGTTCGGGGGTGTCGCGGCGGAAGGCGACTAGCGAGAGGTACTGCACCGGCACCACCGCCTGCACGGCCTGCAGCAGGCGGGCCGCGCTCAGTGGCGCGCTGGCCACCTCGAGCAGGCCCTGCACGACCGGCGCTGGCACGGCGAGGCCGGCAGCGGGTGCGTCGAGCGTCCAAGTGGAAGGCATGGGCGGATTCTTCAGCGCCGGGCCGCGGACCGCCAGCGGGCTAACCCTGTCGGGCCGGTGCGTCCGGGTACAGACCCAGCGTCTGCGCCTGCAGGCGCGAAAGGCCCAGCAGCGCGTCGGTGAACGGCGTGGGCACGCCGGTGATCTGGCCGAGCTCGCGCACCACGGTCACCAGCGCGTCGAGCTCGACCGGCTTCTTCGCCTGCACATCCTGCAGCATCGAGGTCTTGAAGGCGCCGAGCTTGAGCGTGACGGCGTGGCGGTCTTCGGGCTGCTGCTCGATCGGGATGCCGATGCGCGCACCGATGGCCTTGGCCTCGAGCATCACGCTGCTGATGAAGCCGCGCACCAGCTCGTCGCCCAGGATGCGATCGGTGGTGGCGCCGGTGAGCGCGCTGACCGGGTTGACCGTCATGTTGCCCCAGAGCTTGTACCAGACGTCTTTCTGGATCTGCGGCGACACCGTGGCGTTGAGGCCGGCGCGCTGCAGCAGCGCGGCCAGCGCGGCCACGCGTTCGCTCGCTTCGCCCGAGGGCTCGCCGATGATCAGGCCGTTTCCGAAGTGGTGACGGATCACGCCCGGCGCATCGACCGAGCAGCTCGCGTGCACCACGCCGCCGATGAGGTGGCGCGCGGGGATGGCGCGGTCGATCTCACCCGTGGGGTCCACCGCCTTCAGGCGCGTGCCGGCGCGCTCGCCGCCAAAACCGTTGAAGAACCACCAGGGCACGCCGTTCATGGCCGTGAGCACCACCGTGTGGCGACCGATCAGCGGCGCGATGCCGCGCGCCACGCCCGCGAGCGACGGCGCCTTCACCGCGACGATCACGAGGTCCTGCACGCCCAGCGCCACCGCGCTGGCCGAGGCCTCCACCGGTGCGCCCTGCAACTTCCCGTCCTGGTGCAGCTGCAGGCCGTCGCGCTGCAGGGCGGCGAGCGTGTCGCCGCGCGCCAGCGCGCTCACGATGCAACCGGTGTGCGAGAGCCGCACGCCCAGCCAGCCGCCGATGGCACCGGCGCCGACGATGGCGACGCGCTGAAAATCCGGTGCTGCGGTCAAGGGCTCACTCCAGGTAGCTGCGGTCCAGGCGGTTCACCTGCCGGACCAGGGCGTCGAAGACATCACGGCCCGCGCCGTGGTGGGGGTTGAACTGTAGCGCGTCGCGCGTGCACTTCGCGGCGATCGCCTCGGGCACCGGGATCGCCGCGCCGGCGCCGCCCATGGAGAAGGTGGCCAGCTGGATCTCGCAGGCGCGCTGCAGCGTCCAGAGGATGGCGAAGGTCTGCGGCACGGTGGCGCCCCAGGCCAGCAGGCCGTGGTTGCGCAGGATCACCGCGGGCCGATCGCCGATGCTCTGCAACAGGCGTGGCGCTTCGTCGGCGTGGATGGTGATGCCCTCGAACGTGTGGTACGCCACCATGCCGTGCAGTTGCGCGGTGTAGAAGTTGGTCTGCTGCAGGCCGTCTTTCAGGCAGGCCACCGACACACCGGCCGTGGTGTGGGTGTGCATCACGCAGTGCGCGCCCTCGATGCCGTCGTGGATGGCGGCGTGCACGGTGAAGCCGGCCGGGTTCACCGGGTGCGGCGAACCGTCGAGCACCGCGCCCTGCAGGTTGATCTTCACCAGGTTGCGCGCGGTGACCTCGCTGTAGTGCAGGCCGAAGGGGTTGATCAGGAATTGCTTCTCGCCACCGGTGACGCTGTCGGGCAGGCGCAGCGTGATGTGGTTGTAGATCATCTCGGTCCAGCCGAGCATGGCGAAGACGCGGTAGCAGGCCGCGAGCTCGACGCGCGCGGCCCATTCGTCGGCGTGCATGCCGGCCGGCGCGGTGTTGGTGGGGTGCAGTGCGGTGTTCATGGGGGTGGGTCTCCTTCTGCGTGACTCAGTAGCTGTTGTGCACCGGGCCGCTGGCGCCCTTGAACTGCGCCAGCAGCTGCGTGGCGCCGGCCGCGAGCAGCAGGGTGTCGGCACCCACCGCGACGAACACCGCGCCGGCCTTGAGCCACTGGCGCGCGCCGGCCTCGGTGGTGGCCAGGATGCCGGGCGCCTTGCCGGCGGCGCGGATGCGCGCGATGCCGTCCGCGATGGCGGCCTGCACCTCGGGGTGTGCGGCGTTGCCGGGGTGGCCCATGGAGGCGGCGAGGTCCGACGGGCCGATGAAGACGCCGTCCACACCCGGCGTGGCGGCGATCGCGTCGAGGTGTTTCATGGCCTCCACCGTTTCGGCCTGCACGAGCACGCAGACCTGGTCGTTGGCCTCGTGCACGTAGCGTGAGTGCGCCTGCCAGCGCGAGGCGCGCGCCAGCGCGCTGCCCATGCCGCGGATGCCCGAGGGCGCGTAGCGCGTGGCCCTCACCACCAGCTCGGCCTGCGCCGGCGTGTCGATCATGGGCACGAGCAGGGTCTGGGCACCGATGTCCAGGTGTTGCTTGATGAGCGCCACGCCCACATCGCCCGTGCCCACCGGCACGCGCACGATGGGGTGAGAACGCGCGTCGCCGAAGGCCTGCTGCGCGCTGGCCACCGCCTGCAGCTGCGCGAGCGTGCTGCGCACGTCGTTGGGCGCGTGCTCGCCGTCGATCAGCAGCCAGTCGTAGCCGATGCCGGCGAGCAACTCGGTGCTGTAGGGGCTGGCCAGCGCGGCCCACAGGCCGATCTGCGGGCGCCCGGCCGCGAGGGCCTGTTTGAAGGTGTTGATGGGGGTGTGCATGGTGTGTGGTGCTCAGACAAACTTGAAACGAAGGCAACCGAGCGGGCCGTAGTCGGCCTCGAACAGGTCGCCCGCCTTCGCGGCCACCGGCCGCGTGAACGAACCGGCCAGCACGATCTGGCCGGGCTTGAGCGACTCGCCCCAGGGCGCGAGCTTGTGCGCCAGCCAGGCGATGCCGATGGCGGGGTGGCCCTGCACACCAGCGGCCAGGCCGGTTTCTTCGACCGCGCCGTTCTGCCGCAGGATCGCGCCGCACCAGGGCAGGTCGGTGGACCGCGGGTCGGCGCGGTAGCGGTCGTCGCCCGCGCCGATCACGATGCCGGCGTTGGCCGCGTTGTCGCTGATGGTGTCGAACACCTTGCGCATGACCTTGGTGTGGCGGTCGAACTGCTCGATGCGCGCGTCGATGATCTCGATGGCGGGCGTCACGTACTCGGTGGCCGCGAGCACGTCTTCCACCGTCACGCCGGTGCCTTGCAGCGGCGCCTTGAGCACGAAGGCGAGTTCGACTTCCACGCGCGGCGCGATGAAGCGGCTGGCCGGAATCTCCAGCACCTGACCGGCGGGTGCGGTGAAGCGCATGCTGTCGAGCAGGGTGCCGAAGTCGGGCTCGTCGATCTGGCTGGCCATCTGCATGGCGCGGCTGGTGAGACCGATCTTGTGGCCGATGACCTGCCTGCCGCTGGCCACCTGCAGCGCCACCCAGGCGCGGCCCACGCGGTAGCCGTCGGCGATGGTCATCTGCGGGAAGCGTCGGGAAAAATGCTCCAGCGGCACCCGCGTGCGCTCGGACTGGTCGAGCTCGGCCGCGAGCTGCTGGATCAGGGTGTCGTCGAGCATGGGTTCAGCCCCGGTTGAAGAGCGGGTGCAGCGAGCTGGTCTTGCCGTCGAACACCTCGTGCCCTTCGTCGACCTGCACGGTGATGCCGATGGGGCGCGCGGCGAGCTGCGCGGCGAAGTGCGACTTCACGCAGGCCTGCAGCGCATCACCCACGCGCTGGTGCGTGAGCGCGCTGCGGCCTTGGGCCATGCGCACGTTCATGTAGACGAAGGCGTAGTCGCCGCCCGCACCACCCGCGATGCCGGCGGCGCCACCGTCGGCGATGGCGCTGTGCGCGGCGGGGTAGGCCAGCACGCGCGTGCCACCGGTGGGGAAGACCTGCTTGTCGGCCTCGTCGCGCACGGCCAGCATGGCGTCGCACAACACGCGGCACAGGCGGCCCATGTCGATGCCACCCTGCGCTTCGGGCTTGTCGAGGTTGGGGGTGTAAAGGATGACGAGGTGGGGCATGGTGGTCAGAGTCTGGAAACGGTCTGGAAGCCTTTCGCGGCCGAGGCCTGCGCGGCGGGAATGGCGGCGCCGGTCTGCGGTGTGACGGGGAAGACGGCGTTGATCTGGCCGGTGCCGGACGCGCCGAAGTATGGCGTGATGACCTCGGCCCGGCCGTCGTAGTCGCTCCAGCCGAGGGCGCCCAGCATCATGGCGGTGTCGTGCATGAAGCCTTCGCCGTGGCCCTTGGCGGCGTACTCGGGCAGCATCTCGCAGAAGGCTTTCCATTCGCCCTGCTCCCACATCTGTACGACGCGGCGGTCCAGCGTTTCGAGGAAGGGGCTCCAGATCCTGAAGGCGTAGTCGGGCGCGAGGCCGTTCTGCGCGAAGCGGTGGCTCAGGGAACCGCTGGCGAAGAAGGCGACGGTGCCGTCGTAGTGGTCTTCCACGGCCTTGCGCATGGCCCAGCCGAGGCGGGCGCTGTCGTTGAGGTAATGCGCCTGACACAGCGCGGAGACCGAGATGGCCTTGAAGTGCCGGTCGGCGTTCATGTAGCGCATGGGCACGAGGGTGCCGTACTCGGGGCCGAGGGTGGTGGCGTCGTGGGCCAGGGTTTCCACGCCATGCTCGTTGCACACCTTCGCCAGCAGCTGGCCCAAGGCCGGGTTGCCGGGGATCTCGAACGGCATGTTGCTGATGAAGTGGGGCAGTTCGTTGCTGGTGTAGGTGCCCTGGAAGTGGGGCGCGCAGTTGAGGTGGTAGCTGGCGTTGACGAGCCAGTGGGTGTCGAACACGACGATGGTGTCGACACCGTGTGCGCGGCAGCGGCGGCTGATCTCTTTGTGGCCGTCGATGGCGTCCTGTCTCGTTCCCTTGCGTGGTCCGTCGAGTTCGCTGAGGTACATCGAGGGGACGTGGGTGATCTTCGCCACGAGTGCTAGCTTGCCCATGTGGTCTCTCCCTTGGTGGTGGTTTCGTTCGCTCCGTGGGCCGGCCGTGGCGGGTGTCCGCCTCCGCTCATGTCCCCCGGGCTGGGCTTCGCCCAGCCCTCCTCCTTTACTTCGCTGCGGCGGACACCCGCCACGGCCAACCCACTGCGGACCTCGCAAGCAAGGGCATGTGTCGCCCAAACCTCTTCAGATCGAACGGGCAGGGCGTTCTGCGCAGCGGGGTAAAGGAGGAGACGGCACCGGCCGTCGGGGGACACCCGCGGAGCAGAGCGCCCTGCCCGTTCGATCCCGCCCACAAGTTGGAGCGAAGGCATTTCAAACACCCCAATGCGGAATGTGATGAGAACCGAGAGAGACGGCCACGTTCTTGGGCTCTAGAAACACCTCGTAGCTCCACGTCCCGCCCTCGCGCCCCGTGCCACTGGCCTTGGTGCCACCGAACGGTTGCCGCAGGTCGCGCACGTTCTGCGAGTTCACGAAACACATACCCGCCTCCACCGCAGCAGCCACCCGGTGCGCACGCCCGAGGTTCTCGGTCCACACATAGCTGGAGAGGCCGTACTGGATGTCGTTGGCCAGCTCGATCGCGTGCGCCTCGTCGCGGAACGGGATCAGACAGGCGACGGGGCCGAAGATTTCCTCTTGCGCGATGCGCATGCGGTTGTCCACGTCGGCAAACACGGTAGGCCACACGTAGTTGCCCCGGGCCACGCGCGACGGCAGCTCGGCCGCGTACGACGGCCGGTCCAGCCCGCCGCAGAGCAGCGTGGCGCCCTCCTTCGGACCCAGTTCGATGTAGCTGCGCACCTTCGCCAGATGCCCCTGGCTCACCATCGGGCCGACGATGGTTGTCTCGTCGAGCGGGTCGCCCACGGTGATGCGCTTCGCGCGCTCGGCGAACTTCGCCGCGAAATCGGCGTAAATGCTTTGCTGCACCAGGATGCGGCTGCCCGCCGTGCAGCGCTCGCCGTTGTTGCTGAAGATCATGAACACCGCGGCGTCGAGCGCGCGGTCCAGGTCGGCGTCTTCAAAGATCACGAACGGGCTCTTGCCGCCCAGCTCCATGCTGAACTTCTTCAGCCCCGCGCTCTGCACGATGCGGTTGCCCGTGGCGGTGGAGCCGGTGAAGGAAATCGCGCGCACGTCCGGGTGCGCGCACAGCGGCTCGCCGGCTTCCTTGCCATAACCGTGCACCACGTTCAACACGCCGGGCGGAATGCCGGCTTCCAGCGCCAGCTCGCCCAGGCGCGCGGCCGTCAGCGGCGAGAGTTCGCTCATCTTCAACACCGCCGTGTTGCCAAACGCGAGACACGGTGCGACCTTCCAGGTCGCCGTCATGAAAGGCACGTTCCACGGGCTGATGAGCGCGCACACACCCACCGGGTGGAACAGCGTGTAGTTCAGGTGCGAGGGCGTGGGGTAGGTGTGACCGTCCACCCGCGTGCACATCTCGGCGAAGTAGTGGAAGTTGTCGGCCGCACGCGGAATGAGCTGTTTGCCGGTCTGCGCGATCACCTGGCCGCTGTCGTTGGTCTCGGTGCGCGCGATCTCGGGCACGTGCGCCGCAATCAGTTCGCCGAGCTTGCGCATGAGCCTGGCGCGCTCGGTGGCGGGCAGACCGGCCCACTTCGGGAACGCGTCCTTCGCGGCCTGCACCGCCGCGTTGATCTCGCCGGCACTGCCGGCGGCGACCTCGGCGAGCACCTCCTGCGTGGCGGGGTTGAGGGTCTCGAAGCTGGTGGCGCTGGCCACGGCCTGGCCATTGATGAGGTGAGGGATCGTCGTCATGCGGATGCGGTGGGTGAGGTGATGGTGTTGACCAGGTCGCCGATGCCCTCGATGGACGTGACGATCACGTCGCCAGGCTGGCAGTCGACCACGCCGTCGGGCGTGCCGGTGAGGATCAGGTCGCCGGGTTGCAGCGTCATGAAGGCGCTGAAATATTCGATGAGCGTGGGCACGTCGAAGATCATGTCGCGCGTGCTGCCCTGCTGCGTGAGCTGGCCGTTGACGGTGGTCTGCAGCGCGAGGTTCATCGGGTCTGGCACGTCGGCCGCGTCCACCAGCCAGGGGCCGATGGGCGTGCAGGTGTCGCGGTTCTTCACGCGCAGGTTGGGCCGGTACCAGTTCTCCAGCACGTCGCGGATCGCGTAGTCGTTGGCCACCGTGTACCCGGCCACGAAGTCCAGCGCGTCGGCCTTTTTCACGTGCTTCGCGGTGCGCCCCACCACCACGGCAAGTTCGCACTCGTAGTGCATGAACGTGACACCCGGCGGGCGCAGCGTGAAGCCCCGGTGGCCGGTGAGCGAGGCCTCGCCTTTCACGAAAGCCAGCGGTTCTTCAGGCGCCTTGAAGGCCAGCTCTTTGGCGTGGTCGGCGTAGTTCAGGCCCAGCGCGAGGATGGTGCGTGGGCGTTGTGGTGGCAGGGCTTGCAACGGCGGCAGCCAGACCACCTCGTCGAAAGCGACGCGGCGGCCCTTGAACGCGGGCGTGAGCAGCTCGAGCTGGCCGCCAGCTTCAATGGCGTCGTGGACCGCGCCGGCCCAGGCGATGCGGGCGCGCTTCATGCGGTTCCCTCTTTCACGAAGTTGTGGCGGGTGGGCGCGAAGCCCGGGGCGGTGATCTCCACCGTGTCGCCCGCATGCACCAGCGGCCGCGTGCCGTCGGCCAGGCAGTCGCTACCCAGCATCAATACGTCGCCGGCGCGCAGCGTCATGAATTCGTTCACGTCGGCCAGCAAGGTGGCGGCGTCGCGCAGCATCTCGGCCAGCAGCGTGGTCTGGCGGTGCACGCCGTTGATGTGCAGTTCGATCTGCAGCTCCGCCAGGCCGGCCAGCCCACCCAGTTGCGCCAGCGGCACGCAGGTGGGACCGACGCCGAGGAAGCCGTCGATACAACGCGTCTTGACCGGCGGCCGGTAATAGCTCTGGTGCGCGATGGCGACGTCGTTGAACAGCACCACACCCCATTCGCCGTCGTCGCTCATCACGAGACCGACCGAGGCCGCCACCTCCACCGGCGCGCCGGCAGGCAAGGCGATCGCCTGCCCCGCGGGCGTGAAGGTGTTGGCGGTCTTGACGTAGAGCACCGGCGCGTTCGGCGGCGCCTTGTACGGCGCCTCGGTCATGCGCGGCGCCCACAGCGCGTGTTCGCGCCGGAAGTTGAGCAGCGTGCCGTAGACCGTGCCGGCCGGCATCCAGGGGGCTGTGGTGTTCATGCGGCGTCTTCCTCCAGGCCTTTGGCCTGGTCATCCAGCGGCTGCTCCAGCGCGATCACCTCGTCGAGCAGCGCATACAGCTGCGCCAGCCGTGCCTTGCCCAGCCGCTGCTCCATCCAGGCGTAGTGCGCTTCGATGGTGCTGGACAGGCTCTTCACCAGCTTCAGGCCCGCGGGCGTGGCGCGCACGACCGTGCGCCGCGCGTCCTGCGGGCAGCGGCTGCGCGCGATCAGGCCGTCGCGCTCCATGCGGGCAAGCACGCCGGTGAGGCTGGGGCCGAGCAGGAAGGCCTCGCGCGCCACACGGCCGGTCTCCACGCCGCCCGGCAGTTGCGCGTGTTCACCGAGCACACGCAGCACGCGCCACTGCTGGTCCGACAGGCCGTACTCGCGCAGGCTGGGCCGGGTGTGCAGCATCACGGCCTCGCGCGCTTCGAGCAGCAGGCGCGGCAGGTTGCGGTGGATGAAAGGGGTGGTGTCGTTCATTTATTTAATATGTTAAATGAATTTTCTGGAAACAATTCAAGGGTTTACCCCGAACGGCGGCGCGGTGAGAATGCGCGCATGAATGCACTCACCTCCCTGCTCGGCACCGAACACCCCCTGATCCAGGCGCCGATGGCGGGCGTGCAGGGCGCGGCCCTCGCGGTGGCCGTGAGCAACGCGGGCGCGCTGGGCTCCCTGCCCTGCGCCATGCTCACGCCCGAGGCGATGGAGCGCGAACTGACCGCGATCCAGGCCGGCACGCAGCGCCCGTTCAACGTCAACTTCTTCTGCCACACGCCGCCCGAACCCGACGAGGCGCGCGAGGCGGCCTGGCGCTTCTGGCTCGCGACCTACTACGAAGAGGCCGGCATCGACATCGCCAGCGTGCCCAGCGGCCCGGGGCGCGTGCCGTTCAACCGCGCGGCGGCCGACGTGCTGGAGCGCTTTCGCCCCAAGGTGGTGAGCTTCCATTTCGGCCTGCCCGACATCGACCTGCTGGAGCGCGTGAAGAGCTGGGGCAGCGTGGTGCTGTCATCGGCCACCACGGTGGAGGAGGCGCGCTGGCTCGAAGCCTTTGGTGTCGACGCCATCATTGCCCAGGGCGTCGAGGCCGGCGGCCACCGCGGCATGTTTCTGGTGGACGACCTCACCACGCAGATCGGCACCTTCGCGCTGCTGCCGCAGATCGTGGCGGCCGTGGGCCTGCCGGTGATCGCGGCCGGCGGCATTGCCGACGCGGCCGGCGTGGCCGCGGCCATGGCGCTGGGCGCATCGGGCGTGCAGGTGGGCACGGCCTATCTCTGCTGCCCGGAAGCCACCACCAGCGCCGTGCACCGCGCCGCCCTGCACAGCGAAGCGGCGCACCACACCGCGCTCACCCACGTGTTCACCGGCCGGCCGGCGCGCGGCATCGTCAACCGCGTGATGCGCGAACTCGGCGCCATGAACCCGGCCGCGCCGGCCTTCCCGCTGGCCACCGCCGCGATGGCGCCGCTGCGCGCGCACTGGGAAGCCAAGGGCAGCGGCGACTTTTCACCGCTGTGGTCGGGGCAGAACCCGAGCGGCTGCCGCGAGGCGCCAGCGGCGGAGATCACACGGTCGTTGATCGAAGGCTTCAGCGCTCGCGCATGACGGCATCGCGCTGCGCGTTGAGCCAGCGCTTGAGCCGCCCCGCATCGTCGACCTGCGTCAGGTCTTGTTCCACCTGCGCCAGCGCCGCTTCCAGCGCGCGTACCTGATCGATCCGCTGCTGCAACAAGGTGTTGGCGTTGGGTGAGAGGCCCTCGGGCAGGTCGAACTCGTCGGCCAGTGCGCTCTGGCGCCCCGCCCGCTCGCGCTCCAGCTCGGCCACCTGGGCTTTCAGCAGCAGCGTGAGCGAGGCCAGGCGCTGGTCGGACAGCTTGTGCACCGCCTCGGGGTCGGCCAGTTCGGCGCGGCTCTGGATCTGCAGCAGCGTGACGAGGTCGCGTTTTTCATAGGCCGCGTTGGCCTCGCTCATCAGCGCGGTCTTGCGCAGGCGCGCCTGCGGGTCGGTCTCGCGGTCCGGGTGCAGGGCGCTGGCGAGCTGGCGGAACAGGCGGCGCAGCAGGGTGTCGGCATCGTGTTGCTCGGTCTGGCGTTCGTCAGCACCGGGCTTCCTGCGCGCACGCTTCGCCTGCGTGGCGGCGCGCTTGCGTTCCTGCGCCTCGTCCTGCGAACGCCGCAGGCGCTCCATGCCGGCGCGCAGAAGTTGTTCGGCGCTGAGGTCCTGGCCCTCGTCGTCCAGCGGTTCGCCCAGCACAGCCTCCAGCCGCTGGCGCAGCGCGTCGGCCGCGTCCTGTTTCAGTTGGGCCAGCGTGCGCGAGCTGTGGCGGTCGTGCAGTTCGCGCATGGCGGCGTCACCCGCCTCGGCCAGGCCGCGCGCGAGGCGGCACAACACGGCGCGCGTGGTGTCGGCCTGCACGCGGCTCAGCAGCTTGCCATGCAGGTGTTCGTCCAGCGCAAGGGCGAGCTCGCGTTGCGCCTGCGCGAGCTGCCGCCGCAGCGGATCGACCGCGGTGTGCAGCGCCTGCCGGTGCGCCTGGCCCAGGGCTTCGAGCTCGGCGAGCTGGCTCCGGAGCTTGTCGACGCGGGTGAGCTGCAGGTTGTAGGCGCGCGCGGCGGCCGAGAGCGGCTGCGCGCTGGGCGGCAGCACGCGCAGGGCGGTGGCGGCGTGTGGGGGTTGGGACATGGGCTCTCGACTATATTGCCCAGCACCATGGCCAAAGACAAAACCCAATACACCTGCAACGAATGCGGCGGCTCCAGCCCCAAGTGGCTGGGCAAGTGCCCGCACTGCAACGCCTGGAACACGCTGGTCGAATCGGTGGCGGAGTCGGCCACGCCGTCGAAGAACCGCTTTGCCTCGCTCGCGAAGACCGCCGAGGTCACCACGCTGGCCGACATCGACGCCACCGACGTGCAACGCACGCCCACCGGCCACGACGAGCTGGACCGCGTGCTGGGCGGCGGCATCGTGGAGGGCGGCGTGGTGCTGATCGGCGGCGATCCGGGCATCGGCAAGTCGACCCTGCTGCTGCAGGCGCTGGACTCGCTGCAGCGCGCGGGTCTGAAGACGCTCTACGTGACGGGCGAAGAGAGCGGTGCCCAGGTGGCACTGCGCTCGCGCCGGCTCGGGCTGGACGGCTCGCAGGTCAGCGTGCTGGCCGAGATCCAGCTGGAGAAGATCCTGGCCACGCTGGACTATGTCAAGCCCGGCATCGCGGTGATCGATTCGATCCAGACCGTGTACTCCGAGCAGCTCACCTCGGCGCCGGGCTCGGTGGCGCAGGTGCGTGAGTGCGCGGCGCACCTCACGCGCGCGGCCAAGGCCAGCGGCACGGCCATCGTGCTGGTGGGCCACGTGACCAAGGAAGGCGCGCTGGCCGGCCCGCGCGTGCTGGAGCACATGGTCGACACCGTCCTGTATTTCGAGGGCGACACGCACAGCAGTTTCCGCCTGATCCGCGCGATCAAGAACCGCTTCGGCGCGGTCAACGAGATCGGCGTGTTCGCCATGACGGAAAAAGGCCTCAAGGGCGTGAGCAACCCGAGCGCGATCTTCCTGTCGCAGCACAGCGAGCCCGTGCCCGGCAGCTGCGTGATGGTGACGCTGGAAGGCACGCGGCCCATGCTGGTGGAGATCCAGGCGCTGGTGGACAGCGGCGGGCCCAGCCCCCGGCGCCTCTCCGTGGGCCTGGACCGCGACCGCCTGGCCATGCTGCTGGCGGTGCTGCACCGCCACGCCGGCGTGGCCTGCATGGACCAGGACGTGTTCGTCAACGCGGTGGGCGGCGTGCGCATCAGCGAACCGGCGGCCGACCTGGCGGTGATGTTGTCCATCACCAGCAGCCTGCGCGGCAAGCCACTGCCCAAGGGCTTCATCGCCTTTGGCGAGGTGGGCCTGGCGGGCGAGGTGCGCCCCGCGCCACGCGGCCAGGAGCGCCTGAAGGAAGCGGCCAAGCTGGGCTTCAGCGTGGCGGTGGTGCCCAAGGCCAACCTGCCCAAGAAGAACGACAAGGCCTTCGAAGGCCTCACGGTGCACGGCGTGGACCGCATCGAGGAGGCCATGGAGCTGGCGCGCAGCCTGGCCTGAATCCCCCACCGTGCGTACAAACCGCAGCGGCGCGGCGCCCGCGCCCATGGACAATCCCCTCATGCAAGTCCAGAAATTCCTCGTCCCCGTGGCCTGCGTGGCCCTCCTGGTCCTGGCCCACCGCAGCTACGGCTGGCCGGGCGTCGCCGCGGTAAGCGGCGGTCTGACGATGTGGCTGCTGCTGCACTTCAGCCGGCTCATGGCCGTGCTCAAGCGCGCGGCCAACCGCCCCATCGGCTACGTGGACAGCGCGGTGATGCTCAACGCGAAGCTCAAGCCGGGCGTGACGCTGATGCACGTGATGGCCATGACGCGCTCGCTGGGCGAGCGTCTCTCCGACGAGGGCGTGCAGCCCGAGGTCTACCGCTGGAGCGACAACGGCGGCTCCAAGGTGAGCGCCGACTTCGCTCACGGCAAGCTGGTGCGCTGGCAGCTGGACCGCAGCGCCGACACCGACGCGCCGGCAGCCCCCCGGCCCGGCGGCCCCGGTACGCCCGGGGCCAGCGATCCGGCGCCGTAAAATCGACGCTCTGGCAGCCCGGCCTGCCCTCACCGAACAACCCAAAGGACCCCCATGAGCCCCATCGTTCCCTCGATGTCCGACCGCGACGGCAAGATCTGGATGGACGGCCAGATGGTGGACTGGCGCGACGCCAGGATCCACGTGCTGACCCACACGCTGCACTACGGCTGCGGCGCTTTCGAGGGGGTGCGGGCCTACAACGCGGTCGGCGGCACGGCGATCTTTCGCCTGGAGGAGCACACCGAGCGCCTGTTCAACAGCGCCAAGATCCTGCGCATGAAGCTGCCCTTCACCCAGGAAGAGGCCATGGAAGCGCAAAAGGCCGTGGTGCGCGAGAACAAGCTGGAGAGCTGCTACATCCGCCCACTCACCTGGATCGGCGACAAGAAGCTGGGCGTTTCCCCGAAGGGCAACACCATCCACCTGATGGTGGCGGCCTGGGCCTGGGGCGCGTACCTGGGTGAAGAAGGTTTGAAGCGCGGCATCCGCGTGAAAACCAGCAGCTACACCCGCCACCACGTCAACATCACCATGACGCAGGCCAAGGCGGTGAGCAACTACACCAACAGCATCCTGGCCAACATGGAAGTCACCGACGAGGGCTACGACGAAGCGCTGCTGCTCGACGCCTCGGGCTTCGTGAGCGAAGGCGCCGGCGAGAACATCTTCGTGGTCAAGAACGGCGTGATCTACACGCCCGACCTCTCGGCCGGCGCGCTCAACGGCATCACGCGCAACACCGTGTTTCACATCGCCAAGGACCTGGGCCTGGAGATCATCCAGAAGCGCATCACGCGCGATGAGGTCTACATCGCCGACGAGGCTTTCTTCACCGGCACCGCCGCCGAGGTGACGCCGATCCGCGAACTCGACCGCATCGAGCTGGGCAAGGGCGACTACGCGGGCAGCCGCGGCCCCATCACCGAGAAGATCCAGAGCGCCTTCTTCGACATCGTCAACGGCCGCAACCCCAAATACGCCCACTGGCTGGCGAAGGTCTGAACACCATGAGCAAAGCCACCGTCGAACTCAAGGCCTCCGACCTCAACGCCCATGGCGGGGTGTTCTGCCCCAGCCCGCTGGCCGACATGAAGCTGTGGAACAGCCACCCCAAGGTCTACCTGGACGTGGCCGCCACTGGCGAGGCGAAGTGCCCGTACTGCGGCACGGTGTACCGCCTCAAGGCGGGCGAAACCGTTTCACACGGTCACTAAATACCCGGGGGCGGTAGCGCTTCGGGCTCTGCGAGACCGAAGATAATAGCGGGTTGATGCCCTGCGGGGCATCCCAGACCGCCACCTCACAGGGACAACCATGATTCTGGTCACTGGTGGCGCCGGCTTCATCGGCGCCAACTTCGTGCTCGACTGGCTCGCCGTCCACGACGAGCCGGTGCTCAACCTCGACAAGCTCACCTACGCCGGCAACCTCGAAACCCTGGCCAGCCTGCAGGGCGACGCGCGCCACGTGTTCGTGCAGGGCGACATCGGCGACGGCGCGCTCGTGGCGGACCTGCTGGCCACGCACCGCCCGCGCGCGGTGATCAACTTCGCGGCCGAGAGCCATGTGGACCGCTCCATCCACGGCGCCGAAGACTTCATCCAGACCAACATCGTCGGCACCTTCCGCCTGCTCGAAGCGGTGCGCGCGCACTGGGGCGGCCTGCCCGAGGCCGACAAGGCCGGGTTCCGCTTCCTGCACGTGAGCACCGACGAGGTGTACGGCAGCCTGGCGCCCGACGCGCCCGCGTTCACCGAAACGCACGGTTTCGAGCCCAACAGCCCCTACTCGGCCAGCAAGGCCGCGAGCGACCACCTGGTGCGCGCCTGGCACCACACGCACGGCCTGCCGGTGCTCACCACCAACTGCAGCAACAACTACGGTCCCTTCCATTTCCCCGAGAAACTGATCCCGCTCATGATCGTCAACGCGCTCGCGGGGAAGGCCCTGCCGGTGTACGGCGACGGCATGCAGGTGCGCGACTGGCTCTACGTGAAGGACCACTGCAGCGCGATCCGCCGCGTGCTCGAAGCCGGCGCGGTGGGCGAGACCTACAACGTGGGCGGCTGGAACGAGAAGCCCAACATCGAGATCGTGCACACCATCTGCGCCCTGCTCGACGAGCTGCGCCCGCGCGCCGACGGAGCGTCCTACACCGCACAGATCACCCACGTGAAGGACCGCCCGGGCCACGACCGGCGCTATGCGATCGACGCGCGCAAGCTGGAGGCCGCGCTGGGCTGGAAACCGGCCGAGACCTTCGAGAGCGGCATCCGCAAGACGGTGCAGTGGTACCTGGACCACCCCGACTGGGTGGCGCATGTGCAGAGCGGCGCCTACCGGCAGTGGGTGCAGGCGCAGTACGGGGCGCCGGTCGCCGCATGAAGATCCTGCTGCTGGGCAAGAACGGTCAGGTCGGCTGGGAGCTGCAGCGCAGCCTGGCGCCGCTGGGCGAGCTGGTGGCGCTGGACCGGCACAGCACCACGGCCGCCGATGGCGGCTGTGGCGACCTCACGAACCTGACCGGCCTGCGCGAGACGGTGCAGCGCCTGCGCCCGACCGTGATCGTCAACGCCGCGGCGCACACCGCGGTCGACAAGGCCGAAAGCGAGGCCGACCTGGCGCGCACGGTCAACGCCGTGGCACCCGGCGCGCTGGCCGACGCCGCGCGCGAGGTGGATGCGCTGCTGGTGCACTACTCCACCGACTACGTGTTCGACGGCAGCGGCAGCACGCCCTGGCGCGAGGACTCGGCCACCGGGCCGCTGAGCGTGTACGGCCAGAGCAAGCTCGAGGGCGAACACGCCATCGCCGCGGCGCGGGCGCGCCACCTGATCCTGCGCACCAGCTGGGTGTATGCGGCGCGCGGCGGCAACTTCGCTCGGACCATGCTGCGCCTGGCCCGGGAGCGCGAGCGGCTCACCGTGATCGACGACCAGTGGGGTGCGCCAACCGGTGCCGAACTCATCGCCGACGTGACCGCGCACGCGATCCGCGACGCCCTGGACGAGCCGGCCCGCTGCGGCACCTACCACCTGGCCGCCGCCGGCGAAGCCACCTGGCACGCGTACGCGCGCTTCGTGCTCGACACCGCGCGCCTGCTCCAGCCCGGCTTGGCCATCCAGGCGCAGGAAGTCGCGCCCGTGGCCACCAGCGCCTTCCCCACGCCGGCCCGGCGGCCGCAGAACTCGCGCCTGGACACCACGCGCCTGCGCGAGACCTTCGGCCTGAGCCTGCCCCACTGGCAGGTCGGCGTGCGGCGTATGCTTGCCGAAATCCTCTGACCCACAGGCATGCACGCATGACGCAACGCAAAGGCATCATCCTCGCAGGCGGCTCAGGCACCCGCCTGCACCCGGCCACGCTGGCGATCAGCAAGCAGCTGCTGCCGGTGTACGACAAGCCGATGATCTATTACCCGCTGACCACGCTGATGCTCGCCGGCATCCGCGACGTGCTGGTCATCAGCACGCCGCAGGACACGCCGCGCTTCCAGCAGTTGCTGGGCGATGGCAGCGCCTGGGGCATGAACCTGCAGTACGCGGTGCAGCCCAGTCCCGACGGCCTGGCGCAGGCCTTCATCATCGGTGCCGACTTCGTGGGTCATGGCCCGAGCGCCCTGGTGCTGGGCGACAACATCTACTACGGCCACGACTTCGGCAGCCTGCTGGCCGGCGCCGACGCGCAGACCGCGGGTGCCACCGTGTTCGCGTACCACGTGAACGACCCGCAGCGCTATGGCGTGGTGGCCTTCGATGCGCAGGGCAAGGCCCGCAGCATCGAGGAAAAGCCGGCGCACCCCAAGAGCAGCTACGCGGTCACCGGCCTGTACTTCTACGACCACCAGGTGATCGACATCGCCCGGGCGGTGAAGCCCAGCGCGCGCGGCGAGCTGGAGATCACCGCGGTGAACCAGGCCTACCTGGACCGCGGCCAGCTCAACGTGCAGATCATGCAGCGCGGCTACGCCTGGCTCGACACCGGTACGCACGACAGCCTGCTCGAGGCCGGCCAGTTCATCGCCACGCTGGAGCACCGCCAGGGGCTCAAGATCGCCTGCCCGGAGGAGATCGCGTGGCGGCATGGCTGGATTGACAGCGCTGCGCTGGAGGCCCTGGCGCAACCGCTGAGCAAGAACGGCTATGGGCAGTATCTGTTGCGTTTGCTTAATGACGGAGTGCCACGATGAAAGTCACGCCCACCGCCATCCCGGAAGTGTTGCTGATAGAACCAAGGATTTTTGGTGATGCCAGGGGATTCTTCTTCGAGAGCTTCAACCAGAGAGCGTTTCAGGAAGCGGCTGGCCTGGACCTGCATTTTGTACAGGACAACCACAGCCGCAGCCGACGCAGCGTACTTCGTGGCCTACACTACCAGCTAGGGCGACCACAAGGCAAGCTGGTGCAGGTGCTGAGCGGGAGCATCTTCGACGTCGTGGTTGACCTTCGGCAGCATTCCAGGACATTCGGGCAGTGGCTGGGGGTCGCGCTCGACGGCGACTCCCGCCGTCAGCTTTGGGTGCCCCCCGGATTTGCACACGGTTTCCTCGTGACCAGCGAGCAAGCGGACGTGTTCTACAAGACAACCGACTACTATTCTCCAGCCGATGAGCGCTGCATCGTCTGGAATGACAGCCGCTTGAACATCGAGTGGCCGCGGACCGATGCCCCCATCCTCTCTGCGAAGGACGTCATGGGCTCCGCCTTCCAGAACGCGGAGCTGTTCGATTGAACGCCCAGATTCACCCCAGCGCAGACGTGGCCAGCGAGGCGATCGGCCGCGGCACGCGCATCTGGCAGTTCGTGGTCGTGCTACTCGGCGCCAAGATCGGCGAGGATTGCAACGTGTGCTCGCACTGCTTCATCGAGAACGATGTAGTCGTCGGCGATCGCGTCACCATCAAGAGTGGCGTGCAGCTGTGGGACGGCCTACGGGTGGGCGACGATGTGTTCATCGGCCCCAACGCCACCTTCACCAACGACAAGCACCCCCGCAGCCGCAACACCGACTTCGTGAAACTCACGACCGTGATCGAAAGGGGCGCGTCCATCGGTGCCGGCGCCGTGCTGCTGCCAGGCATCCGGATCGGCGAAAACGCCCTCGTGGCCGCTGGCGCCGTGGTCACGCGGGATGTGCCCGCCAACATCTATGTGGCCGGCAATCCGGCCCGTGCAATGAAAAGAGGACCGTCATGAGCGGCACGCAACCGCAGTTCAGCGTGGACCAATGTCGCATCGTCGAACTGCCCAAGATCTCGGACCCGCGTGGCAACCTCACCTTCATCGAAGGTAGGCGCCACGTGCCGTTCGACTTCCAGCGCATGTACTACCTCTACGATGTTCCTGGCGGCGCGGAAAGAGGAGGCCACGCTCACAAGGCCCTGCACCAACTCATCATTGCGATGTCGGGGAGCTTCGATGTGCTGCTGGACGACGGGCGAAACAAGAAGCAGCTTCACCTCAACCGCTCATACTACGGCCTCTACGTGTGCCCGCTCATCTGGCGTGAGCTCAACAATTTCTCGTCCGGTTCGGTCTGCGTGGTGCTCGCATCCAATACTTACGACGAGGCGGACTACTACCGCGACTACAGCGAGTTCCTGCAGGCAATTGGGAGCCAATCGTGAACGTGCCATTTCTTGACTTGAGATCCACGTACCTCGAGTTGCAGACCGAGATAGATGAGGCCGTTCAACGGGTGCTCAACAGCGGCAGCTACATCGGTGGCGCTGAGGTGGAGGCCTTCGAGAATGCCTTTGCAAGCTTTTGCGGCGCCTCCCACGTCGTGGGCGTGGCGAACGGGCTCGACGCACTCAAGCTGGCCTTGCTGGCGCTGGATGTCGGGCCAGGCGACGAGGTCATTGTGCCGAGCCACACGTTCATCGCTACATGGCTCGCGGTAAGCCAGTGCGGTGCGACACCGGTTCCGGTCGAACCGACGGCGGACGCTTTCAACATCGATCCGCAGCAGGTGGCAGCCCGGATCACACCGAAGACAAAGGGCATCATCCCGGTGCACCTGTATGGCGAACCGGCCGAGCTCGATCCCCTGATTAACATCGCCAACCGCCACGGCTTGTTCGTGCTCGAGGACGCGGCGCAGGCGCACGGGGCCGTCTACAGGGGCCGACGCATCGGCTCGCATGGCCATGCCGTAGCCTGGAGCTTTTATCCCGGCAAGAACCTGGGGGCGTTCGGTGATGGCGGCGCAGTGTCGACTCGGGATGAATCACTAGCGCGCCGCGTGCGCATGCTGGGCAACTATGGCTCGCGCACCAAATACGTCAACGACGCGATCGGCTTCAACAGCCGCCTCGATCCTATCCAAGCGGCCATCCTGCGCGCCAAGCTGCCCCGTATTGATGAATGGAATGCGCGCCGCAGCGCCATTGCTGAGCAGTACACCCAGGCGTTCGGCCCGCTGCTGGCGACGCCCCCAGGCCCGCAAGAGCGTCAAGGCCACGCATGGCATCTATATGTCATCCGCCACCCCGATCGAGACCGTCTGCAACAACAACTCTCGGACGCCGGGGTCACCACCCTCATCCACTACCCGCGGCCACCGCACCAGCAAGAGGCCTATGCTTCTCTGGGCCGAGGCGTCGGCAGCCTCCCGATGGCCGAGCAATATGCGTCCACGGTTCTCAGCCTTCCGATCGGTCCGCACCTGACGCCGGCCCAAGTCGATCACGTCATTGAGGCTGTCGCGAACAGCGTGGCGTCGATCTCCCAAGCGTAAACCGACCCGTTCAGACCTTAACTTAGCAGCACGCCCGCAAACGGCGCAGCGCCACCCAGGGACACCACCCATGCCGGATCCGACCGCCGTCAGCCCATCGCAAGACAGCCTCCAGCGCTCCAAGAGCCTGCTGCTCGATCAACTCGAGCAGCACGTCCAACGAAACACCGGCAACCGCCTGCAGCGTACCCTGCGCGCACCTTTGCGGCTGCCGACGTCCAAGGCCCTGGAAAAGTACTGTCGGATGACAGGGTCGACCTGCAAGCTGCAAGCCCGCCTGTTCTGGGACGAGCACATGAACGTGGTCTTCCCGGAGATCGTCTCGTGCTTCCTGTACCGCTACGGCTTCTTCGAGCCCGACCTGACCCGGATCGTCATCCATTCCGTCAACCCGGGCGACGTGGTTTTCGACATCGGCACGCATTTCGGCTACTACAGCCTGCTTGCCTCCCACCTAGTAGGCCTTCAAGGCCAGGTTCACAGTTTCGAACCGACCCAACACACCTATGAGGTGGTGCGCTCGAACGTGAGCACCAAGGGGAACGTCAAACTAAACAACGTGGCCGCTTGGTCGGAAACCACGCAGCTGAAATTCAAGGACTACGGAATGACCATGTCGGCATTCAACTCCTTGTATGAAGCAAAACTTGAAGACGCCGTGGCTAAAAAGCTCCAGCCCACCGAGTACACCGTTTCCGCCATCAGCATTGACGAGTATGTCGAGACCAACCGGTTGAAGCCCACGTTCATCAAGATAGATGCTGAGAATGCCGAGCACGACATCCTGCTCGGCATGAAGCGCACTCTGAACGACATCCGCCCCTTGGTGACCCTTGAAGTCGGCGACGTCAAAGCCGGTAATTACAAAGATAGCGCATCGGCCGTGCGCTTGCTGATTCAACACGGCTATCGAGCGAAGGAATGGAAAGACAATCGCCTTTGCGACCATTCGCCGACCAGCTCGTACCTTCACACCAACCTGCTGTTCGTTCCTGAATGAGTGGCCAACGCAGACATGAGCTTGCTGGGGCGCGTGGTGCTGCCATGATCTCTACGGGCGACCCTTCCGCACTACCCTAGCAACTTGAAAATATCCAGTCGTCAATTGGCGACCCCACATGCATTCATCGATGCAGGGCGGACATCGATAAGTAATGATTCATTCTCTCCACGATATCCTTCAAGATGGCCCTCACGCGGAACGAACTCGAAACCACAACACACTCGAATCCGAGCGATTCGTTGCCCCTTCTGTGGGCGCCGTGCATTTGCACGATGCTTTACTTGAGCGGTACTTTGCTGTTGCTCAAATACGGACCGATCGACTGGCCGATCAAGAACGAGCTCGAGCTCTGGTCATTGAATGCGCTCTACCTGTCGATGTTTCTCGTCGGCTATGGCGCTGCGCTGTGGCAGAGACACCGGTGGACCAGTCGCGGAGGCGTACCTTCTTCTCGCGATTTCACCGCGCGCTTCTTCTGGCCCATCTGGGCCTGCGCGACCTTGGTCGCCTTGATCGGCCACAGGAACCTCACTCTCGGCCCCAGCTACATCCCGACGTCGTTGTTCTCAGACTTCATCTACGGCCTGATCGATCCACTGGGCGCTTACCTCTACAAGCTGAGTGACGAGGCAAAGGAAAACTTTTCGGGCAACCCGCTGATCACCCTCTTGTTCGGCGTCCTGGCCTTTTCCAAATTGGTTCTGGTGTACATGCTGGCTTCAAGCTGGCCCAGCCTGTCGCGCCTGAAGAAAATCCTAGGATCCGCCCTCGCGATTTTCCCCATCGTCTCCGGCGTGTGCGTGGGAACGAACAAGCCCGTTTTTGATGTGACCTTTGTTTTCACGACCATCATCTTGGCTCATGTATTCATGACGCCGCGCGCGGAACGACTTCAGTTCATCAAATCGCGCCGCACACTGAATCTTCTGACCGCGTTCATCTTTGTGTTCGCGGGCGCGTATTTTCATCACACCATGAGTGTGCGGGCGCCTGGGCTGGAGTACGCAGCAAAGAGCCTGCATTCCACGGCCGGGGTGATTCGCGTCAGGCCAGGGTTTCAAGAGTATTGCGAGACATCGGGCGAAATGACGGCCAAGGGCTGCCACCTTTTCTCTATCGGAGCCATCTATCTGACCCAAGGCTACTACGGCATGTCGCTCTCCACCGACATCCCCATGGAGACCACCTACGGAGTGGGCCATTCCAAATTCATCGTGGATGCCTTGCGAAAGTACCTGGGAGTCGACTTGGCACCCAGGACCTTTCAGCAAAAGATTCACGAGCAGTGGAGTGCCACTAGCCAATGGCATTCCGCCTACAGCCAGTGGGCCAACGATGTCGGCTTCCTGGGTGTCGCGTTCGTGATGCTAGCACTCGGATTTTATGCATGTGCCATCTGGACCTCGGCGCTGGCAACGCACAATGTCGCAGCAGTATGCAGCATCCCGCTGTTGACGATGTTGATCATCTTCATTCCCGCCAACAACCAAGTTTTCAACATATTTGAATCTTTGACGACATTCATCATATTGTTCATCGCCTGGGTTACCAGCTTGGCGTTCGGGCAACGCTCCCCGGGCTCCCCGCGCGCGGCCTGATCCAAGCGCTACCATTCATCGCGCATGTCTCAACATTCATCTGCGCTCGTGCATCGGCTGTGGGCACACCTCACCCCCAGACGACGGACCCAAATCGTCGGGGCACTGCTTTTATCCACGGCTACGTCGGCTCTTGAAATCGCCAGCATCAGCGCCCTGCTGCCATTGCTCAGTGCCCTGATCAACCCCAAGCAGCTGGTCACCCTTCCGATGATCGGCAGCTTGCTCGACGTTTTCAATGCACGATCCAACACCCAGATTCTGGCTTTCACGTGTCTGCTATTTTGCAGCCTGGCCGTGGTGGCGGGTGCCGCTCGCTTTGCCCTGACGGTCAGTCTGGCAAGGCTCAGCTACTCCATCGGCTCAGATTTCGCGCTTGGAATATACGTGCGCGCCATCCGGCGTCCGTTTATCGAGCAACTGAAGTCCAACAGCAGTGATGTCATTTCTGCGGTCTCCATCAAGTCGGAGATCGTTGTCCGGCAATTCCTCTTCCCGATTCTGACGATCGCCAGTTCGGGTGTACTGTCATTTGCCATCATCGCACTGCTATTTGTGGCAAGCCCGGTCGTCACAATCGCTTCATCGCTGGCGTTCGGCTTGCTGTACTTATGCGTGCACCTGGTGACCCGAGAGCGGCTGCGTCGCTCTAGTGAAACCATCGATGTCGAAACCAACAACATTGTCAAAAAGGTGCAGGAAGGACTGGGATCGGTCAGGGACATCATTCTTGACGGTAGCCACAAGCTCTATGAGCGCGAGTTCGTCGCATCCGACACCCCGCTGAAGCGGGCAAGAGCCGACATTCAGATCATCAGCCAGGTGCCACGCTTCGTGATTGAAGCGGGTGGCCTCGTGTTCTTCGGAGCTCTGTCCTACTTTCTCGCATCCAGAGGGGTGCTGTCCGATTCGCTGCCAGGTCTGGGGGTACTCGCGCTCGGTCTTCAACGCCTGCTGCCCACGCTGCAACAAGCTTATGCAGCTTGGGCGTGCGTCCAGGGGGCCCAGCATGCCGTGGCCTCGACCCTGGACTACATGGACCTGGAGCTTCCGGTAGAAGGCGATACTGCCCGGCCGGTGTCTTTCACCCGGTCGATCGACATTGACGGGGTGCGCTTTTCGTACGGCGAGGTCGGCCGCCCCATCCTGAACGGAATCACCGTCCATATCAAGAAGGGGACGCGCCTGGGCATTGTCGGCAAAACCGGTGGTGGCAAGTCGACATTGCTCGACGTCATGATGGGACTCCTTGCGCCAACGGCCGGCGCCGTGCGCGTCGACGGCGTGGAGATAGACTTCCGCAGACCAGGGGGCTGGCACAAACTGGTGGCCCACGTTCCCCAGTCCATATTTATTGCCGATGCCTCGATCGGCGAAAACATCGCGCTGGGGGTCGATCGAAAGCTCATCGATTTCGACCGGGTTCGATGGTGCGCCAGCAAGGCCCAGCTTGGCGACTTCCTGGGTCAGCTCCCACAGGGATTGGAGACCCTGGTGGGCGAGCGGGGTGCCTGGCTGTCGGGGGGGCAACGCCAGCGCATCGGGATTGCCCGAGCCCTTTACAAATCCGCCACCGTGGTGGTTCTGGACGAGGCGACCAGCGCGCTCGATGAAGGCACCGAATCGGCGGTCATGCAAAGCATTGAAGGGCTAGGGGACGACATCACCATCGTGATGGTGGCCCACAAGATAGCCTCCTTGCGTTCTTGCGACCAGATCATTGAACTTCGCGATGGGGCCCTATTACGGGTCGGCAGCTTTCAGGACTTCGCCGACGACCCCACCCTCGTCGAAAAAACAAAAAATGACGCCTGACTCCTCAACTAGCTTCGCAGATCGATGCGTGGTCGTCGTAAACAGCTGCGACGCCTATATCGATGTCTGGCCTCTCTTTTTCGCGGCCTTCAAGGACAGGTGGAGCGACTGCCCGTTTCCCATCGTCGTCAACACCGAATCGCTCGACGTCGCCGAGTCGGGGCTTCGCGTCAGCAGCCACGTGCTACGGCCTGATCAACGGTCGTCGTCCTGGGGCGCGCGCCTCCTCGCAACACTCAATGATCAGTCGTCCGAATACGTGCTGATGTTGTTCGACGACTTCGTGCTCGAGGAACCCGTGGACAGCGAGGCCGTCGATCGATGCCTTGAATGGATGGACGCCGACCCAGACATCTCGGTCTTCTACCTTTCCCATGTGCCCGGCGCCGCACGTCCCGCCAGCCGTTACCAGGGCTTCGAGGCAATTCCACGCCTGACCAACTACCGGCTCAACTCGGCTCCCGCCTTGTGGCGCCGCAAGCACCTGATCGAGCTCACGCGAGCCGAAGACAGCCCCTGGATCTGGGAGTTGTTCGGCACCAGCCGCACTTTTCTTCATCGCGGCAAGTATTTCTGCGCACAGCCCGGCCATGAATCCATCTACCGCTACAACTACACCATGGGCGGGGCGATCTATCGAGGCAAATGGGTGCCGCAGGTCGCCGGCCCGCTGATCGAGCGATACCGCCTAGGCATCAACATGCTGGACAGGGGCATCACCGGAGCGCAGGGGGCGCCCAGAACAACCGTCGAGAAGCTACGCATGCTCGCCCAGGGCTTTCGGGCATCGGGCTGGTTGGCGCTGGTCATCGTATGGTTGCTGCTCCTCACCAAACTGCGCGCTCGCAAAGGACAAGTCTGATGGACTTCACCTTTGTCGTGATCACCTACAACCACGAAGCCTATGTTCTCGAGCACCTGGAGAGCATTGCCTACCAGATCCTCGAGTACGGTCAGGGTCGCACCTTCCAGTTGATCATTGCCGACGACGCGTCGAAAGACCAGACACTGGCGCTGGCTAGGCACTGGCTGGGCCAACGCGCCAGCTTGTTTTCCGACGTCCAGATCCACACGCAGGCCACCAACCAGGGGACCTGCCGCAACTACACGAAGGTGTGGGCACACGTGCGCGGAAGCCTGTGCAAGCTCACGGCGGGAGACGACGTGTACTCTTGCGAGAACCTTCTGGCCGAGTGGCGGCGTTTGCAGGATCTCGACATGTCGTCGGGCTATCCGCTGAACCTGATCGACGGCCATCTCGACTGGCCTGCGTTCTACAATGCCAACATGGTGGCGAGCAATCGCATCTATGCCCGCAGCAACTACATGAAGCGCCTGCTCGGCATCAGCTTCAACCACACGCCCAGCATCATTTTCTCCACCCGGGTACTGCGCGATGACGTGATCCGGGACTTCGTGCAGCGGTTTGCAGTCACCGAAGACTACCCCATGCACGTGAAGATGGCCGAACGCCTTTCGCCCCTGTCGTTTGAGCAATCGCCACTGGTGCACATTTACTACCGCCGCACCGCTGGCTCCACCTATCTGACGCGCAGCGCCGCCTTCGACAACGACAAGCTAGCGATTTTCGGCTACCTGAGGGACCACGTGGCGCAAGGCTTCGAGCGGGTTCTGATGCGCAACCGCATCTTCTGCTATCGACAGGCGTCGAAACTGATGCGGCGATTGCTGAACCTGAACTACCTCGTGTATGGGCTGCGAGCGGCCCTGCATTGTTTCGACATTCTGCGCGACCTCCGCCGCCTGAAACCCGAACTCGAGATGCATCGGCTTCACTACCAGACCATCCGCGCCAGGGCCGAAGTACAAAGGGCTGCGTTCATGCGCAACTGCGACGGCGCGAATCACACCTCTCGTATGTAGGAAAATCCAGTATGTCTTTCACTTCGAAATGCCTCCTCATCACGGGCGGTACCGGTTCTTTCGGCAACGCGGTGCTCAAGCGCGCGCTGCACACCGATATCGCGGAAATCCGCATCTTCAGCCGCGACGAGAAAAAGCAAGACGACCTGCGAAAGCGCTACGACAACCCCAAGCTGCGCTTCTACATCGGTGACGTGCGCGACCGCGGCAGCCTGCAGCAGGCCATGCGTGGCGTGGACTACGTGTTCCACGCGGCGGCGCTCAAGCAAGTGCCATCCTGTGAATTCCATCCAATGCAGGCTGTGCTGACCAACGTGCTCGGCACGGAGAACGTGCTGTCAGTCGCCATCGATGCAGGCGTAAAGCGCGTGGTTTGCCTGAGCACCGACAAGGCGGTGTACCCCATCAACGCCATGGGCATCAGCAAGGCCATGATGGAGAAGGTGATGGTGGCCACGAGCCGCAACCTCGAGGGCACGCCCACGGTGATTTGTGGAACGCGCTACGGCAATGTGATGGCCTCGCGGGGATCGGTCATTCCCCTGTTCGTCGATCAGATGCTCGCGGGCCAGCCGATCACCATCACGGATCCGGCCATGACACGCTTCATGATGACGCTCGACGACGCCGTCGACTTGGTGCTGTATGCCTTCGAGCATGGCCAGAACGGAGACATCTTCGTGCAGAAGGCGCCGGCGGCGACCGTGGAAACCCTGGCCAGGGCGCTCGGCGAGCTGCTCAAGATGCCGGACCACCCCATTCGCGTCATCGGCAGCCGCCACGGCGAAAAGCTCTACGAGGCTCTGCTAAGCAAAGAAGAAATGGCGCATGCCGAAGACCGGGGCGACTACTACCGCGTGCCGCCAGATGGCCGCGACCTCAACTACTCGAAGTACGTCGATCAGGGGGAGGCCAAGCTCACCCAGGCCCTGCACGCGGAGGAATACCACTCCCACAACACCCAGCGCCTCGATATCGCGGGCATGAAGCGCTTGCTGCTCAAGCTCGACTTCCTGCAGCGTATCCTGCGCGGTGACACCGCCCGTGCGGAGGACTGACGTGCATATCCTCATCACCGGCGCCGACGGCTTCATCGGTCGCAACCTCCGTCTGCGGGTTGCGGAGCAGGCAGGCTGGACCGTGACGCCCTGGACCCGGCACAGCGTGCCCGAGAGCCTGCGAAGCGCCGTCGACCAAGCCGATGTGGTCGTCCACCTGGCCGGCGTGAACAGACCCAAGGACGTCAGCGAGTTTCAAATCGGCAATGTTGACTTCACAGTCAGCTTGTGCGAGGCCCTGGCGCAGGCGGCTGCGGCATCGAACCACCGGCCACGGCTGATCCTTACCTCGTCGACCCAGGCCGACCGTGGCAATCCATATGGCGAGTCCAAGAAGGCCGCCGAAGCGTCGATGCGGTCCCTGGCACAGGCACACGGTCATGCACTGCACGTGTTTCGCCTGCCCAACGTGTTCGGCAAGTGGTGCCGCCCCCACTACAACTCTGCGGTGGCCACGTTCTGCCACCAAATCGCGCGCGACCTTCCCATCGAGGTGCACGACCCCAGCGCGGTACTCCAGTTGATTCATGTGGACGACGTGATCGACAGATTCCTTGCGCTGGTGGACGGCGCTGCACCCCAGCCCGACGCCCTCGGCTTTGAAACCGCCGGACCGGTTTACAACTCCACCGTGGGCGGTGTCGCCGACACCATTCGGGCGTTTCGCAGGAGTCGCGACACCGGCGTCATCGGCACGGTGGGCCACGGTCTCGGCCGGGCCCTGTATGCAACCTATGTCAGCTACCTCCCGGTAGAGGTATTCGACTATCCGCTGGTGCGCCACGAGGATCCGCGTGGCGTCTTCGTCGAGATGCTCATGACACAAGACAGCGGTCAGTTCTCCTACTTCACCGCCCATCCTGGGGTGACGCGCGGAGGCCACTACCACCACGCCAAGACCGAGAAATTTCTGGTCATCCAGGGCAAGGCTCGTTTCCGCTTTCGCCACATGCTGACCGGTCAAGCACACGAGATCCATACCACCGCCGAATCGCCACGCGTGGTGGAGACCGTCCCAGGCTGGACGCATGACATCACCAACACCGGCGACGGTCTGATGGTGGTGATGCTGTGGGCCAATGAAATCTTCGACCGAACCCGTCCAGACACCATCTCGGCAGCCTTGTGAGATCGAAATGAAACAACTCCATGTCATGACGATCGTGGGCACGCGCCCCGAGATCATCCGTCTGTCTCGTGTGATGGCACGTCTCGACGAGCACTGCCGACACGAGATCGTTCATACCGGGCAGAACTACGACTACGAATTGAACCAGATCTTTTTCGATGATCTGGGTATTCGCAAACCGGATCACTTCCTAGAAGCGGCGGGAGGAACAGCCGCCGAGACCATCGGCAACATCATTGGCCGCATCGATGCGCTGTTGGCGCGCCACTCGCCAGAGGCGGTTCTGGTGCTCGGCGACACGAACAGCTGCCTCTCAGTGATCCCGGCCAAACGCCGGAAGATCCCCATCTTTCACATGGAGGCCGGCAATCGCTGCTTCGACATGCGCGTGCCTGAGGAAATCAATCGCCGTATCGTCGACCACACGGCGGACATTAACCTCACCTACAGCAGCATCGCCCGCGAATATCTGCTGCGCGAAGGCCTGCCGCCCGACATGGTGATCAAGACGGGCAGCCCGATGGCCGAGGTGCTCGCCCACTACCGGCCCCGCATCGACGCCTCGCAGGTGCTCAGCACGCTGGGCCTGGAGAAAGGCCGCTTCTTCATCGTCAGCGCGCACCGCGAGGAGAATATCGACTCGGACGCGCAGTTCCTCAAGCTGGTGGACGTGTTGAACAAGGTGGCCGAACAGCATGGCCTGCCGGTGATTGTGTCCACGCACCCGCGCACCCAGAAGCGCGTGGAAGCCAGGGCCGTCTCGTTCCACCCGCTGGTGCGGTTGCTCAAGCCGCTGGGCTTCACCGACTACAACCAGCTGCAGATCCAGGCGCGGGCCGTGCTATCCGACAGTGGCACGATCAACGAGGAATCGTCGATCCTGAACTTTCCCGCGCTCAACCTGCGCGAGGCGCACGAGCGGCCTGAGGGCATGGAAGAGGCGGCCGTGATGATGGTGGGCCTCGAAACCGAACGGGTGCTGCAGGGCCTGGTGATCCTGGCCTCGCAGCCTCGCGGCGAGCAGCGCCTGCTGCGTCCCGTGGCCGACTACAGCATGCCCAACGTCTCGGACAAGGTCGTGCGCATCATCCACAGCTATACCGACTATGTGAACCGTGTCGTGTGGAAGAAGTGAGCCTGGCGCGCCGTGAAGATTCTTGTCGTCAGCCAGTACTTCTGGCCTGAGAACTTCCGGATCAACGATCTCGTCAAGGAATGGGTGACCCGGGGGCACGAAGTCACCGTGTTGACGGGCAAGCCCAACTACCCGGACGGGCAGGTGTTCCCGGAGTTCGCGCGTGCGCCCGAGCGCTTCAGTGACTATGAGGGGGCCCGAGTGCACCGCGTGCCCATGCTGGCCCGCTCACAGGGCGCGATGCGGCTGATGCTCAACTACCTGAGCTTCGTGATCGGTGGCTGCCTCTGGGGGCCATGGCTGTTGCGTGGCCTGCGCGCCGACGTGATCTTCGTGTACGAACCGTCACCGATCACGGTCGGCATACCGGCCGTCCTGCTCGGACGACTCAAGCGGGCCCCCGTGGTCCTGTGGGTGCTCGATCTCTGGCCAGAGACCCTGGCGGCCGTGGGGGCCGTGCGCTCTCCCATCGTGTTGCGAATGGTGGGCCACCTCGTCAGCTTCATCTACAACCGTTGCGCCCTGGTACTGGGACAGTCGCGGGCCTTTATCGACAGCATCGGCCACTACTGCCGGGACCGCTCGAAGGTCCGCTACTTTCCCAGCTGGGCGGAGAGCCTGTTCCTGCAGGCCGATGGGGCACGAGCGCCTGAAGTGCCCCCGGCCACCGACACCTTCAGCATTCTCTTCGCCGGAAACATCGGAGAGGCCCAGGACTTTCCTGCCATCCTGGATGCCGCCGAACTGCTGCGGCACAACGAGCGCGTCCGATGGCTGATCGTGGGCGATGGGCGTCGTTTCGAATGGGTCAAGGGCGAAATTGCGCGACGACAACTGCACGAGCGCGTGCTGCTGCTGGGGCGTTTTCCAGTCGAGAGAATGCCGTCTTTCTACGCACACGCCGACGCGCTCATCGCTTCGCTGAAAGCCGATCCGACCTTCAGCATGACGATACCGGGCAAGGTGCAGTCCTACCTGCTGGCCGGCAAGCCCATCCTGGGCATGCTCGATGGCGAGGGGGCCAGCGCCATCGAGGCGGCAGGAGCGGGCCTGGTCTGCCCTGCCGGCGATGCGCAGGGGCTGGTGAACGCCATCGAGCGCATGGCAGGCATGAGCCCCGACGAGCGCTTGGCCATGGGCGCACGTGGCCGCCAGTACGCCGAGAGCGAGTTCGACCGGGACCGCCTGATGGATCGGCTGCTGGCCTTCTTTTCCGAAGTGGGCGCGGCGTCGTCCCCCAGGGTGAAATCCCCATGACGGTGCTCATCACGGGCGCCAGCGGCTTCGTCGGGCGCACGCTCTGCCATCAAGCCATGCGCCGCGGCCTTGGCGTCCATGCCGCCGGACGGCATGCGGCGCAGGCGCCCGAGGGCACCCGCGCGTTCTCGACGGGGTCGATCGATGCGGAAACCTCATGGGCGCCTGCGCTGGTGGGCGCACAAACCGTCGTTCACCTCGCCGCGCGCGTCCACATCATGGACGACCGCTCGGCAGACCCGCTCGCGGCGTTCCGTCAGACCAACACCGCCGGCACGCTCCACCTCGCCCGCCAGGCCGCCGCCGCCGGCGTGCGCCGCTTCGTCTTCGTCAGCTCGGTCAAGGTCAACGGCGAGGGCACGGCGGCAGGCCACCCCTTCACCGCGGCCGATGCCCCCGCCCCGCAGGACGCGTACGGCATCTCCAAGATGGAGGCCGAACAAGGCCTGCGCCGGATCGCGGCCGACACCGGCATGGAAGTCGTCATCGTCCGCCCGCCCCTGGTCTATGGTCCGGGCGTCAAGGCCAACTTCGCGGCCCTCATGCGCTGGCTTCAGCGCGGCATTCCCCTGCCGCTCGGCGCCGTCAACGACAACCGCCGCAGCCTGGTGGCGCTGGACAACCTGGTCGATCTGCTCATCACCTGCATCGACCACCCCGCCGCCGCGAACCAGACCTTCCTGGTGAGCGACGGCGAGGACCTCTCCACCACCGGTCTGCTGCGCCGCATGGGGCGGGCCATGGGCAGCCCCGCTCGCCTGATCCCGGTGCCGCCTGCGCTGCTGCGTCTGGGTGCTGCCGCGCTCGGCAAGGGCGACGTGGCGCAGCGCCTGCTCGGCAGCCTGCAGGTCGACATCACGCACACGCGGCAGACACTGGGCTGGACGCCCCCCATCGGTGTGGACGAGGGCCTGCGCCGGGCGGCGGCGGGGATCGCGCGGTGAAGAAGCGCCTGTTCGACCTGCTGCTGGCGCTGGGCGCGGGTTTCGTGCTGCTCGTGCCGGTGATGCTGGTCGCGCTCGCCGTGCGCCTCACCTCGCCCGGTCCGGCCCTGTACTGGAGCGACCGCGTCGGCCGCCACAACCGCATCTTCCGCATGCCCAAGTTCCGCAGCATGCGGGTCGACACCCCCGCCGTCGCCACCCACCTGCTGACCGACCCGGCCAGGTACCTCACGCCGATCGGCCCCTTCCTGCGCAAGAGCAGCCTGGACGAACTGCCCCAGCTCTGGAGCATCCTGCGGGGCGACATGAGCTTCGTGGGCCCCCGCCCCGCCCTGTTCAACCAGGACGACCTGATCGCCCTGCGCACGCAGCAGGGCGTGCACGATCTGGTGCCGGGGCTCACCGGCTGGGCCCAGGTCAACGGGCGCGACGAACTGCCGATTCCGCAGAAGGTCGCGCTGGATGCAGAATACCTGCGGCGCCAGAGCCTGTGGTTTGACGTGCGCATACTCTGGATGACGTTCGTGAAAGTGCTGCGCCGCGACGGCGTGGCCCACTAAAAAAATCGATGGACATCAGGGACAACAAAAGAGGCTTTGCCGCGGCATCGCTGCTGCACATGCCGCGGGTCGCCAAGCGCCTGCTCGCCGTGGCGGTGGACATCGCGCTGTGCGTGCTCACGGTCTGGCTTGCGCTGTGCCTGCGCCTCGAACACTGGGTGCAGCTGGCGCCGGCGCACTGGTGGGCCGTCATGGGCTCGGTGCTGATGGCACTGCCGCTCTTCATCCGGTTCGGCCTGTACCGTGCCATCTTCCGCTACGCAGGCTGGAACGCCATGGTGAGCCTGGCCCAGGCCATGGGCCTGTATGCGCTGTTCTTCGCCACCGTGTTCACCGTGGTGAGCGTGCCCGGCGTGCCCCGCACCGTGGGCGTGATCCAGCCGCTGCTGCTGCTGGTCGCGGTGGGCTTAAGCCGCGTGGTGGTGCGCTACTGGCTGGGTGGCCTGTACCGCACCCTGCTGCAGCGCGAGCACCTGCCGGGTGTGCTGATCTACGGCGGTGGTCAAGCCGGCCGGCAACTGGCGGCCGCCCTGTCGCGCAGCACCGAATACCGCCTGCTGGGCTTTCTGGACGACGACGGGCGCCTGCAAGGCAACAGCCTGGACGGGCGCATGGTGTACGACCCGGCCGAGCTGTCGCAACTGATCCCCGACCTGGGCGTGACCGACGTGCTGCTGGCTGTGCCTTCGGTGACGCGCGAACAGCGCCTGCACATCCTCGACACCCTGCGCCACCTGCCCGTGCACGTGCGCACGCTGCCCGGCATGAGCGACCTGGCGTCGGGCCGGGTCACGCTCAGCGACGTGCGCGAACTCGACATCGAGGACCTGCTGGGCCGCGAACCGGTCGCGCCCGACAGCGCGCTGCTCAACCGCCTGATCCACGGCAAGGTGGTGGCCATCACCGGTGCCGGCGGCAGCATCGGCAGCGAGCTGTGCCGCCAGATAGCGGCCTGTCAGCCGCACACGCTGCTGCTGGTGGAGAACAGCGAGTTCGCGCTGTACCAGATCCACCGCGAGCTCGTCGCCCTGCTGGGCAGCGAGACCGATCCACTGGAGGGCGGCGGCGACACGCGCACCACGCCCGCCGTTCAGCTCGTGCCCCTGCTGGCCTCGGTGCAGGACGAGGCGCGCATCGCGCAGATCATGCAGGCCTGGCGGCCCGAGACCGTGTACCACGCCGCCGCCTACAAACACGTGCCGCTGGTGGAACACAACCCGGTGCAGGGCCTGCGCAACAACGTGTGGGGCACCTGGGTGTGCGCGCGCGCGGCGCAGGCGGCGGGCGCCCGCCATTTCGTGCTGATCAGCACCGACAAGGCCGTGCGGCCCACCAACGTGATGGGCGCCAGCAAGCGCCTGGCCGAGATGGTGCTGCAGGCGCTGGCGGCCGAACCCGGCGACACCACGTTCTGCATGGTGCGTTTCGGTAATGTGCTCGGCTCCAGCGGCTCGGTCGTGCCGCTGTTTCGCGAGCAGATCCAGAACGGCGGGCCGATCACGCTCACACACCCGGACATCACGCGCTATTTCATGACGATTCCCGAAGCGGCCCAGCTGGTGATCCAGGCCGGGGCCATGGCGCACGGCGGCGACGTGTTCGTGCTGGACATGGGCGAGCCGGTGCGCATCATCGACCTGGCCCAGCGCATGGTGGAGCTGTCGGGCCTGCAGGTGAAGAGCGAGCAGAACCCCACCGGCGACATCGAGATACAGATCACCGGCCTGCGTCCCGGCGAGAAGCTGTACGAGGAACTGCTGATCGGCGACAACCCCCAGCCCACCCAGCACGCGCGCATCATGAAAGCGCAGGAAGACTGCCTGCCCTGGGGTGAGCTGCAGACCCTGCTCAAGGCGCTGGACGAGGCCATGGTGCACAACGACGTGGCCGCGGTGCGGGGGCTGCTGCAGGTGTGCGTGCAGGGGTACCAGCCCGCCGGGGAGGTGGTCGACTGGGTGCATTCCTCGCCCGGCAACAACCTGGACGCCGTGCGCGCCTGACCAAAAAAAAGCCACCTTGCGGTGGCTTTTGAAAGTCCTTGAAGGGACGTCGTTGGGAGACCAGATTCAAACGTTTTGTGGACACGTAAGTTGTTTGCCGGATCCGTTGTTGTGATGTTGTGACAGCAACGGCTGAATTGTGCGCCGCGGCATGGATTTCGGCCATCCCCCATTTGTGGGAAAGCGCCGTATTTCCCGGGTAATAAAACCCGAAAAAATCCCCAGAAATCAAAGAACTGTCCCGATGCGGACATGTACCGGCGGATGGACCAAAGGCTGCCGGCGCAGACCAGCGGTGCCCGGGCGCCGGGCGGGCGTCAGACCGGCAGGTCAACCACGAAGCGGGCACCGCCGCCGGGGCGGTCCTCGCAGCGCACGCTGCCGCCGTGGCGCTCGACGATGGTCTTGACCAGCGACAGGCCCAGTCCCACGCCACCTTCGCGCTCGCTGGCGCCCGGCAGCCGGTAGAACGGCTCGAAGATGCGCGCGCGCTGATCGGGTGGCACGCCCGGGCCCCGGTCTTCCACCCACAGCGCCACGCGCCGCGGGCCGGCAGCCATGCCCGTCGACGTGGGCGCGAAGATGCTCAGGCGCACCTGCGCATCGCCCGAAGCACCGGGGTTGCCGTAGCGGCGGGCGTTCTCCAGCAGGTTGCGCAACACCCGGCGCAGCAGCCGCGCCTGGCCCTGCACGAGCACGGGGGAGGCGCCGGGCGCGATGTCCAGGTCGGCGCCGGTGCGCGCGCACTCTTCGGCCGCCAGCCCCACCAGGTCGACCTCCTCGGTCGGCCCCAGAGTGGAGGCATCGCGCGCGTCGCGCAGGTCCAGCCGGCTGGCGAGCAGGATCTCGTCGATCAGCTGGTCCAGTTCGTCGATGCTGCGCGCGATCTCGGCGCGTTGCGCCGCGCTGGCGCTGTCGCGCCCGAGCAGTTCCAGCCCCATGCGGATGCGCGCCAGCGGCGAACGCAGCTCGTGCGAAGCGTTGGCCAGCAAGGCCTTGTGCGACTGCACCAGGGTCTGCACCCGCTCGGCCGCGGCGTTGAAGCGCGTGGCCAGAAAGGCCACCTCGTCCTGGCCCTGCACCGGCAGGCGGGTCGAGAGGTCGCCGTCGCCCCAGCGCTCCACGCCCTTCTGCAGCGCTTCCAGGCGTTTGGTCAGGCGCCGCACGATGGGGTAGGCGCCGGTGGCCACGGCCAGGGCCACAAAACCCAGCAGCCAGGCAAAACCGGTCGGTGTCTGCAGCCAGGCGGGTGCGCGTCGCCCGGGGTTGTTGGCGCCAGCGGGCCGGTTCGAGCGCGGCAGCAGCACGTACAGCGTCTGGCCGTCCTTCATGAGCACTTCAAATTCCCAGCCCTCGCCGGGAAGCCGCACCGCGCGCGCCGGCGCCTCGCCCACGATCTCGCGCGCGGCATCGCGCACCACGATCGTGCGGGTCACACGCGACTCGCGCTCGGCACGGTCCTCGTCCAGCGCCTGCTGCCACAACCAGCCGACCACCAGCGTGAGCACCGTGACCGCGGCCACCACCGCGAGCCAGATGCGCACGTACAGACGGGAGACGAACAGGGTGCTCATGGCGCGGCCAGGCCGGACGGATGCGGCATCAGTCCTGCTGCTTGGCGAACACGTAGCCCACACCGCGCACCGTCAGGATGCGCTTGGGGTCCTTGCTGTCGGCCTCGATGGCGTTGCGGATGCGGCCGATGTGCACGTCGATCGAACGGTCGAAGGCCTCGAGCTCGCGGCCACGCACCGCCTCCATGATCTGGTCGCGCGTGAGCACGCGCCCGGCACGTTCGGCCATGGCCACCAGCAGGTCGAACTGGTACGAGGTGAGCTCGCAGAGCTGGCCGGCCACCTGCACGGTGCGCGCATCGCGGTCGATGTCGAGCGAGCCGAAGCGCAACACCGGCGAGGTGCGCGACACGCTGGCGTTGCCGCTGTCGCCGCGGCGGCGCAGCACGGCGCGCACGCGCGCCAGCAGCTCGCGCGGCTCGAAAGGCTTGGGCAGGTAGTCGTCGGCACCGAGTTCGAGGCCGATGACGCGGTCCATCGGATCGCCCTTGGCCGTGAGCATGAGCACCGGCACGCGGGACGCGTCGCCCTGCAGCGAGCGGATGCGCCGACACACCTCCAGACCGTCGATGCCCGGCATCATCAGGTCGAGGATCACCAGCTCGGGCTGGATCAGCTGCAACTGCTCCAGGCCCTGCTCGCCGTCGGATGCGTGGGTGACCTCGAAGCCCGACTGGCCGAGGTACTCCACCACCATCTGGGCGAGGCGGCTGTCGTCTTCAATCATCAGCAGGGAAGATGTCATGGGTTTCAGTGTAGCGGCGGATACCGTGGCCCACCATGCTGGCTGCACCGTGTGAACGCGGTTTGCGGCTCGCGTAAAGTAATGTGAATGACACCCCTGCCCGCGCTGCCAGCCCCCTCGTTCGACGCGCTGCTGGCCCGCTGGGTGCAGCAGCGGCCCGGCGCGACCGCGCTGTGCTGGCGCGATCCGGGCGGGGACAGCGACGATGCCGTCTGGGCCCGCCTGAGCTTTGCCGGGCTGGCGCAACGCGTGGATGCGATCGCCCACGCGCTGAGCGAGGCCCGCCTGCAGCCCGGTGCGCGCGTGGCCTGGCTGGGCCTGAACCACCCGGCGCAGATCGCGCTGCTGTTCGCGCTGGCGCGGCTCGGCGCGGTGCTGGTGCCACTGAACCACCGCCTCTCGCCGGCCGAATGGGCCGCGGTGCTGCACGACTGCGCGCCCGCGCTGCTGCTGCACGACGCCCACCTGGCCGACGCCGCGCAGGCCCTCGCACGCACCACAGGCACCCGGGCCCTGGCCGTGCAGGCGCTGCCCGCGCACACCGACCAGCACACGCCAGGCGTGGGCAGCACCAGCCACCCGCTGTTGCTGGTCTACACCTCGGGTACCACCGGCGCACCCCGGGGCGCCGTCCACACCCAGGGCAACCTGCTGGCCAACATGGCGATCGCCGCGCAGGTGCAGGGCATGGACGCGCGCGACACCGTGCTCACCGTGCTGCCGCTCTTTCATGTGGGTGGCCTCTGCATCCAGACCCTGCCCGCGCTGTCGGTGGGCGCGCAGGTGCTGCTGTTCACGCGCTTCGACGCCACGGCCACGCTGCACAGCATCCAGCACGACCGGCCCACGCTCACGCTGCAGGTGCCCGCCACCCTGCAGGCGCTGACCACGCACCCCGGCTGGAGCGGCACCGACCTGGGCAGCCTGCGCGCGATCTGGGCCGGCTCCAGCCTGTTGCCTGCGCCACTGATCGAAGCCTGCCACGCGCGCGGCGTGCCGGTGTGCAACGTCTACGGCTGCACCGAGACCGGTCCTTTCTCCATCGCGTTGCCGCCCACGCACGCGCGCAGCCACCTGGGCAGCTGCGGCTGGCCCGCGCCCGGCGTGGAGGTGTCGCTGCGCGACCCGCAGGGCGCGCCGGTGGACGCCGACGTCGTGGGCGAGGTCTGGGTGCGCGCGCCCAACGTGGCGCGGCGCTACTGGCCCGACCTGCCGGCCTGCGACGCCGACGGCTTCTTCCACAGCGGCGACCTTGCCCGGCAGGCGCCCGACGGCAGCGTCACCGTGGTGGGGCGCGCCAAGGACATGCTCATCTCGGGCGGCGAGAACATCTACCCCGCGGAAATCGAGCTGCTGCTGACGCAGCACCCGCTGGTGGCCGAGTGCGCCGTGGTCGGGCAGGACGACGCGCGCTGGGGCGAAGTGGTGGTGGCGGTCGTGGTGCTGCGCGATGGCGCGGGCGAGGACTGGGCGCCAGTGCTGCAGCGCTTTCTGGAAGGGCGGCTCGCGCGCTACAAGTGGCCGCGCCACTGGCACCGGCTGGACGCGCTGCCCAGGACCGCGCTGGGCAAGGTGCAGAAGCCCGCGCTCAAGGCGCTGCTGGGCGCCCCGCGGGCCTGACGGTCACGTTTTGCCGACCGGCACCAGCCGCGTGGCCAGCCAGATCAGCAGCAGCACCGGCACGCCCAGGCAGGCGGTGGCGATGAAGAAGGTGGGGTAGTCAAACGCATCAACGAAGGCGCCCGAGTAGCCCGCGAGCCACTTGGGCGCGAGCAGCATCATCGAGCTGAACAGCGCGTACTGCGTGGCCGAGTACTGGATGTTGGTGAGGCCCGAGAGGTAGGCGATGAACGCCGCCGAGGCGACGCCCGCGCTCAGGTTGTCGGCCGAGATCACCAGCACCAGCGCGGTCACGTCGTGGCCGTGCACGGCCAGCCAGGCAAACAGCAGGTTGCTCGCGGCCGAGAGGATCGCGCCCAGCATGAGCACGCGCATCACGCCCAGCCGGAGCGAGAGCGCGCCGCCAATGAAGGCGCCCACCAGCGTCATGATGACGCCGAACACCTTGGTCACCGCGGCCACCTCGTCCTTGGTGTAGCCCATGTCCACGTAGAACGGGTTGGCCATGATGCCCATCACCACGTCGCTGATGCGGTAGACGCCGATCAGCGCGAGGATGAGCAGCGCCTGCTTGCCGTAGCGCTTGAGGAAATCGGCAAACGGTTCGACCAGCGCGCTGCGCAGCCAGTCGGCCGCGTTCTTCGACGGCGGCAGGGCCACGCGCACCGGCTCGCGCGAGAACAGCACGGTCAACACGCCCACCAGCATGCTGACCGCCATGACGAGGTAGGCCGTGGTCCACGCCGCCTGCTGGTAGAGCACGCCCGGCGCGGCCACCACGCCGGCCACGGCCACCGCGGGCGCCACCTCGGCGCGCGCGGCGATCCACAACACGCCCGCGCCGGCCCAGATCATGGCCAGGCGGTAACCCGTCTGGTAGGTGGCCGCCAGCGCGCCCTGGTGGCGCGCATCGGCCGATTCGATGCGAAAGGCGTCGAGCGCGATGTCCTGCGTGGCCGACGCAAAGGCCACGGCGAGCGCGCACCACACCACCAGGGTCAGTTCGGTGCGCGGGTCGGACAGCGCCATGCCCACCAGCGAGGCCATGATGAGCCCCTGCGACAGCAACAGCCAGCTGCGCCGCCGGCCCAGCCAGCGCGTGAGCAGCGGGATCGGCAGCCGGTCCACCAGCGGCGCCCAGCACCACTTGAAGGCGTAGGCCAGGCCGACCCAGCTCAGGTAGCCGATGGTCGTGCGGTCCAGCCCTGCTTCGCGCAGGCGAAAGCTCAGCGTGCCCAGCACCAGCAGCAGCGGCAAGCCGGCGGAGAAGCCGAGCGCGAACATGCGCAGGCTGGCCGGCTCCAGGTAGACGCGCAGGGTCTCGCCCCAGGTCGGCCGCGCCGGCGGCTGCGCTGCGGTGGTGGCATCGCGCGCGTCGGCGGCGCTGGCGCCCGGCAGGGAGGACGGTGGGGACATGCGGGAGGGGCGTTGAAGGGGCAGGGTTTGCTCGGCGCGCACAAGGGCGCGGCTTTGTCTATTATTCACGCATGTGCCTGCTCTGCGACCTCAAATCCCCCTCTGCCTCACCTGCCCGGCCGGAACACGTGTGGTCGGCCCGGCGCGCCTTCATGCTGGCCGGCACCGCCGCGGCCGCCAGCGCCGCGCTGCCCGCGGTGGCACAGGTGGACGTGGGCCAGGCATCCGCCCTGCGCCAGCTGGTGCCGGCCGATGAACTGGAGGGCGCGGCCAACCAGCAGTACGCGCAGATGATGGCCGAGGCCAACGCCAAGAAGGTGCTGCTGCCGGCCAACCACCCGCAGGTGCAGCGCCTGCGCACCATCGCGCAGCGCATCATTCCCCACTCGCCGCAATGGAACGACCGCGCCAGGCAGTGGAAATGGGAAGTGAACCTGATCCAGAGCGCCCAGGTCAACGCCTTCTGCATGCCTGGCGGCAAGATCGCCTTCTACACCGGCATCCTCGAAAAACTCAGCCTGAGCGACGACGAGACCGCCATGATCATGGGCCACGAAATGGCACACGCTTTGCGTGAACATGCGCGGGCGCGGGTTGCCAAGAGCAACGCCACCGGCATGGGCCTGTCCGTGCTGTCGCAGCTGCTCGGTCTGGGCCAGCTCGGCGACGTGGCGGCCAATATCGGCACCCAGCTGATCACGCTCAAGTTCAGCCGCGAAGACGAGACCGAGGCCGACCTCGTGGGCCTGGAACTCGCGGCCCGCTCGGCCTACCGGCCCCAGGCCAGCGTGAGCCTGTGGCAGAAGATGGCCGCCAACAGCGGTGGTTCGAATGCCAGCTTCCTCTCCACCCACCCCAGCGGCCCTGACCGCATCCGCGAGCTCGAAGCCAACGTGCCGCGCGTGCAGGGGCTGTACGAGCAGGCTCGCAAGGGCTAAGCCCGCTCCCCCACGTAGGGGTTGCTGCGCCGTTCTTCGCCAAACGTGCTCTCAGGGCCATGGCCGGGAATGAACACCGTCTCGTCGCCCATGGGCCACAGGCGCTCCTTGATGCTGGCGATCAGCTGCGCGTGGTTGCCCTGCGGAAAATCGGTGCGACCGATGCTGCCGGCGAACAGCACGTCGCCCACGAAGGCGCGTTTCGCCTCGGGCGAATGGAACACCACATGGCCGGGCGTGTGGCCCGGGCAGTGGCGCACGTTCAGCGTGCAGCGGCCGATCTGCACCGTGTCGCCATCGGCGAGCCAGCGCGTGGGCGTGAAGGTCTCTGAAGGTGGAAAGCCGAACATGGCGCTCTGCTGCGGCAGGCCGGTGATCCAGAACTGGTCGCCCGGGTGCGGGCCGATGATGGGCAGACCCAGGCGGCGCGCCAGCTCGGCGGTGCCACCCGCGTGGTCGATGTGCGCGTGGGTCTGCCAGATCGCCTTGAGGTGGATGCCCAGGCGCTGCACCTCGGCGAGCAGGCGTTCGAGATCGCCCCCGGGGTCGATCACGGCGGCGTCCATCGTCTCGTCGCACCAGACGAGCGAGCAGTTCTGCGCAAAGGCGGTGACGGGGACGGTGAGGTAGCGCAGCATGGTGGTCTGAAAAGAGCCCGATTCTAGGTGGCCTGGTGTACAACCTGCGACATGAAGAAGGCCCTGATCCTGCTCGCGTCCCATGCGGTGGTGGCCCTGGCCGGGTTTGCCGCCGGCATTTACCTGCTGCCGATCCTGATAGCACCGCCCGCGCCCGATGCCGCCGAGGTGAGCGCGCTGGCCGCGAAGGCGCGGTTCACCGGCCAGTTCCGCCGCGACCTTGCCGGCAGCGATGCCCTGCACTGGGGCGAAGGCACGGTGTCGGTGGGCCCGACGGCCGTGGCGCTGATGGGCCGCCTCGCGCCCGGACCCGACTACAAGCTCTACCTCGCGCCCGCGTTCGTGCAGGACGAGGCCGGCTTCCTGCGCATCAAGGCGGCCTCGCTGCGCGTGGGCGACGTGAAGACTTTCGAGAACTTCGTGCTCGCGCTGCCGCAGGGCGTGGACCCCGCGGCCTACAACACGGTCGTGGTGTGGTGCGAGACCTTCGGCGAGTTCATCTCGGCGGCGCAGTACCGCTGAGGCTTGCTCAGAGCTTGAATTCGTAGTCGATCGTGATGGGCGCGTGGTCGCTGAACTTCTCGCCCTTGTAGATGGACTCGCTGCGGGCCAGCGCAGCCAGCGCCGGCGTGGCCAGGTGGTAGTCGAGCCGCCACCCCACGTTGTTCGCATAGGCCTGGCCGCGGTTGCTCCACCACGTGTAGCAGGTGTCGGTGGTGTCGGGCTGCAGGCGGCGGTACACGTCGACCAGACCGGCCTCGTCCAGCAGCTTGGTCATCCAGGCGCGCTCTTCGGGCAGGAAGCCGCTGTTCTTCTGGTTGCTGCGCCAGTTCTTCAGGTCTTTCTGCTGGTGGGCGATGTTCACGTCGCCACACAGGATGAACTCGCGGCTGCCCTTGAGCGCCTGCAGGTGCGGGTAGAAGGCGTCCAGAAAGCGGTACTTGGCTTCCTGCCGCTCCGGGCCGGACGAGCCGCTCGGAAAGTAGACGCTCAGGACCGAGAACTTGCGCTGCGGCGTGTCGAAGCGCAGCTCGGTGAAACGGCCCTCGTCGTCGAACTCGCGCGAACCGAAGCCGATGACCACCTCGCTGGGCTCGTGGCGGGTGTAGACCGCCGTGCCCGAATACCCCTTCTTCTGCGCGTAGTGGAAATGGCCCTTGAGACCGGCGAGTTCTTCAAAGCGGCCACTCACATCGGGTGCCTGCGCCTTGACCTCCTGCACGCAAATACAATCGGGCCGGTGCGCGGCCAGCCACTTCTCCAGACCCTTGGTGGTGGCGGAGCGGATGCCGTTGAGGTTGAGGCTGGTCAGTTTGAACAAGGATGTCTCCATGGAGTTGGATACGGGCGCGGCGAAGGCCGGCACGCCGGATGCTGTGCTGGCGCAGGAATTCGTGCAGTTTTGCGTCGACGCCGGCGTGCTGCGCTTTGGCGAGTTCAAGACCAAGGCCGGGCGCATGAGCCCCTACTTTTTCAACGCCGGGCTGTTCGACGACGGCGCCAAGCTGAGCCGGCTCGCGCAATTCTATGCAAAAGCCCTGCTCGCCAGCGGCATCGAATTCGACATGATCTTTGGCCCCGCGTACAAGGGCATTCCCCTCGGCGCGGCGGTGTCCATCGAGCTCGCGCGGCTGGGCCGCAACGTGCCTTTCGCCTACAACCGCAAGGAAGCCAAGGACCACGGCGAGGGCGGCACCCTGGTGGGCGCGCCGCTCAAGGGCCGGGTGCTGATCGTGGACGACGTGATGTCGGCCGGCACCGCCGCGCGCGAGTCGATTGCGCTGATCCGGGCCGCGGGCGCCACGCCGCACGCGATCGCGATCGCGCTGGACCGGCAGGAAAAGGCCACCGAAGCCGGGCCGGACGGCCGCATGCGCGACGTGGACCACAGCGCTGTGCAATACGTGCAACGCGAGCTCGGGATGCAAGTTTGTACGATTGCGAGGCTGGCCGATTTGTTGCAGTATCTGTCCGTCCACACCGGCGGGGAGCATGACGCGCACCGCGAGCGTGTGCTGGCGTACCGTCAGCGCTACGGCGTCTCCTGATACTCCCGACATGTCCATCCGCCGATACCTCCTCCCCTTTTCGCAACCCCGCATGTGGGTCGCCGGCTGCGCCCTGCTGGTGGGCGGGGGCGTGTGGGTCGCGGCTCATGCCCAGGGCAGCAGCATCTACACCTGCGTCGACAGCAAGGGTCGCCGCCTCACCTCGGACCGGCCGATCGTCGAGTGCCTGGACCGCGAACAGCACCAGCTCGGCAACACCGGCACCGTGCGCAAAACGCTGCCGCCGAGCTACACCGCCGACGAGCGCGCCAAGCTCGAGGCCCAGCGCAAGCTGGAAGACGAGCAGCGCGCCCGCGTGCAGGAAGAAAAACGCCGCGACCGCGCCTTGCTGATCCGCTACCCCACGCAGGTCGTGCACGACAAGGAGCGCGCCGAGGCGCTGGCGCAGATCGACGAGGTGGTCGGCGCGGTCAACAAGCGCGAGCTCGCGCTGGTGGCGCAGCGCAAGGAGATCCAGGTCGAGCTCGAGTTCTACCAGGGCGACATCAGCAAGGCGCCCAACTGGCTCAAGCGCAAGCTCGAAGACAACGAGAAGCAGATGGTGGTGCAGAAGCGCTTCCTGGACGAGCAGGCCCAGGAGAAGCAGCGCATCAACGCGCGTTTCGACGAAGAGCTGGTCAAGCTCAAGCAGCTGTGGGCGGCTGCGGGCGGCGCCCGCTCCGGCAGCCCGGCGGCCTCGCGCTGATCAACCGAGTTTCTGGCGCAGCAGGTCGTTCACCTGTTGCGGGTTGGCCTTGCCCTTGCTCGCCTTCATGACCTGACCGACCAGCGCGTTGAAGGCCTTTTCCTTGCCGGCGCGGAACTGGGCCACGTTGTCGGCGTTGGCGGCCATCACCTCGTCGACGATCTTTTCCAGCGCGCCGGTGTCGTTCATCTGCTTGAGGCCCCTGGCTTCGATGACGGCGTCGACGTCCTGGCCCTCACCGGTCCACAGCGCGTCGAACACCTGCTTCGCGGCATTGTTCGACACCGTGCCATCGGAAATGCGCCCGATCAGCGCGGCCAGTTGCGCGGCACTCACCGGCACGCTGGCCATGTCGCCTTCGTCGGCGTTGAGCCGGCGCGAGACCTCGCCCATGATCCAGTTGCTCACGAGCTTGGCCTGACCGCTGGCCTGGGCCGCGGTCTCGAAGTAGGCCGCCATCGCCGGGCTCTGCGTGAGCGTGGTGGCGTCGTACTCGGGCAGGCCGTAGTCGCGCACGAGGCGCTCGGCCATGGCGCGCGGCAGCTCGGGCATCGACGCCCTCACCTGCTCCACCCACTCGCGCGCAATCACCAGCGGCGGCAAATCCGGGTCGGGGAAATAGCGGTAGTCGGCCGCGTCTTCCTTGGTGCGCATGGCGCGCGTCTCGCCGGTGTCGGGGTCGAACAGCACGGTGGCCTGCTGGATCGCGCGGCCGTCCTCGATCTCCTCGATCTGCCAGCGGATCTCGTAGTCGATCGCCTGCTGCATGAACTTGAAGCTGTTCAGGTTCTTGATCTCGCGGCGCGTGCCCAGCGGCGCACCGGGCTTGCGCACCGAGACGTTGGCGTCGCAGCGGAACGAGCCCTCCTGCATGTTGCCGTCGCAGATGCCGATCCAGGTCACGATCTTGTGCAGCTCTTTCGCGTAGGCCACGGCCTCGGCGCTGGAGCGCATGTCGGGCTCGGTCACGATTTCCAGCAGCGGCGTGCCGGCGCGGTTGAGGTCGATGCCGCTCTGGCCGATGAAGTCCTCGTGCAGGCTCTTGCCCGCGTCCTCTTCCAGGTGCGCGCGCACCAGGCGCACGGTCTTCTTCTCGTCGCCGAGGAAAAACGACACCTCGCCGCCCTGCACCACCGGGATCTCGAACTGGCTGATCTGGTAGCCCTTGGGCAGGTCGGGGTAGAAGTAGTTCTTGCGCGCGAACACGCTGTGTTCGGCGATGTGCGAGCCCAGTGCCAGACCCAGGCGAATGGCGAGCTCGACGGCCGCCTTGTTCATCACCGGCAGCGTGCCGGGCAGGGCCAAGTCGACCGCGCAGGCCTGGGTGTTGGGTTCGGCACCGAAGGCGGTGGGCGCGCGGCTGAAGATCTTCGATTGCGTGGCGAGCTGGGCGTGGGTTTCGAAGCCGATGACGACTTCGTAACCGCGGACCAGGAGGGAGGTGCTGGAACTCATGTCAATAACCTTGCGGAGCGCGGGTGTGCCAGTCGGTCGCTTGCTGGAAAGCGTGCGCGGCCTGCAGCAGCGGGCTTTCCTGGAAATGGTTGGCCACGAGTTGCAGACCCACCGGCATGCCGCCCGCGCCGAAGCCGGCCGGCACGCTCATGCCGGGCAGGCCGGCCAGGCTGGTGGAGAGCGTGTAGATGTCGGCCAGGTAGTTGGCCAGCGGGTCGTCGCTTTTCTCGCCGATCTTCCAGGCCACGGTGGGCGCCACCGGGCCGGCGATCAGGTCGCACTGCGCGAACGCGGCCTGGAAGTCCTGCGCGATCAGGCGGCGGATCTTCTGCGCCTGCAGGTAGTAGGCGTCGTAGTAGCCATGGCTCAGCACGTAGGTGCCGATCATGATGCGGCGCTGCACCTCGGGGCCGAAACCTTCGCTGCGCGACTTCTTGTACATGTCGATCAGGTCGTCGTACTGCGCGGCGCGGTGGCCGAACTTCACGCCGTCGAAGCGGCTGAGGTTGCTCGACGCCTCGGCCGGGGCGATGACGTAGTACACCGGAATGGACAACTCGGTGCGCGGCAGTGAAATGTCCAGCAGCGTGGCGCCCAGCTTCTCGTACTCGGCCAGCGCGGCGCGCACGGCGGCCAGCACGTCGGGCGCGCTGCCCTCGCCGAAAAACTCCTTCGGCAGGCCGATGCGCAGGCCCTTGAGCGGCAGCGCGGCGCTGGCGCCTTCGCGCGGACGGCCGAGCAGCGCGCTGTAGTCCTCGGCCGGGTGGTCGAGGCTGGTGGAGTCGCGGTCGATGTCGGGGCCGGCCATGGCGCTGAGCAGCAGGGCGCAGTCGGCGGCGCTGCGCGCCATCGGGCCGGCCTGGTCCAGGCTGGAGGCGAAGGCCACCATGCCGTAGCGCGAACAACGGCCATAAGTGGGCTTGATGCCGGTGACGCCGCAGAAGCTCGCGGGCTGGCGGATCGAGCCGCCGGTGTCGGTGCCGGTGGCGGCCGGCAGCAGGCGCGCGGCCACGGCCACCGCCGTGCCACCCGAGGAGCCGCCCGGTACGCGCGTGGTGTCCCAGGGGTTGTGCGCCGGCCCGTAGGCCGAGTTCTCGTTGCTGCCGCCCATGGCGAACTCGTCGCAGTTGAGCTTGCCCAGCGTGACCGCACCCTGGGCGCCGAGGCGCTGCACCACGGTGGCGTCGAACGGGCTCTGGTAGCCCTGCAGCATCTTCGAGCCGGCGGTGGTGGGGAAGTCGCGCGTGACGAAGATGTCCTTGTGCGCCAGCGGCACGCCCAGCAGCGGCGTGCGCTCGCCGGCGGCAACGCGCGCGTCGGCCGCGCGGGCCTGGGCCAGCGTGGCGTCTTCGTTGAAGGCCAGCCAGGCGCCCAGCGCCGCGTGCTGCTTCGCGCGGGCCAGCAGGTGCTGCGCGGCCTCGACGCTGCTGGTCTGCTTGCCGGCGATGGCGGCGGCCAGTTCGGCCACGCCCAGGGTGTGCAGATCGTTCATTCGATCACCTTGGGCACGAGGAACAGGCCGCGCTCGACCGCAGGTGCGCTTTTCTGGTTGGCTTCGCGCTGGTTCGGTTCGCTGGCCACGTCGGGCCGCAGGCGCAGCGACACGTGGTCGATCACCGCCGTGGGGTGGGCCAGCGGCTCCACGCCCGTGGTGTCGACCGCGTTCATCTGCTCGACGGTGTCGAAGAAGCCGTTGAGCTGGGTGCGCATGGTCTCGCTCTGGGCGGCGGACAGCTCCAGGCGCGCCAGGTTGGCAATGCGCCCGATGTCGGACAGGGTCAGGGACATGGCAGAAACGGTTCCGGGTGGAAAGAGGAAACCGCTCCCGAGGCGACGATCGCCCCTGAAACGGCTTGTAAGCGGCAAAAATGCGCCCCAATTGCGTGCAGTTGTGCACAGGGGATACGGTATTATCCAAGGTTTAACGGCATCCCCCTGCGCCGTTGCGGTTTTCGCCTTGGAATCAACCACTTAGCACCGATGCCCGGCCAACCACCCGGCCCCATACCCGGCGACGAGCGCGCGTCGCCGCGTCCGTGCCCCACAGGACCCATGCACCATGTTTGAAGCTTTCCGTCGGCAGTTCTCGACCGACCTGGCCATCGACCTCGGCACCGCCAACACCCTCATCTACGTCCGCAACAAGGGCATCGTGCTCGACGAGCCCTCGGTGGTGTCGATCCGGCACGAAGGCGGCCCCCAGGGCAAGAAGACCATCCAGGCGGTCGGCCATGAGGCCAAGGCCATGCTCGGCAAGGTGCCGGGCAACATCGAAGCCATCCGCCCCATGAAGGACGGCGTGATCGCCGACTTCACGGTGACCGAGCAGATGCTCAAGCAGTTCATCAAGATGGTCCACCCGCGCTCGATGTTCAAGCCGAGCCCGCGCATCATCATCTGCGTGCCCTGCGGCTCGACCCAGGTCGAGCGCCGCGCCATCCGCGAGTCGGCCCTGGGCGCGGGCGCCTCCGAGGTCTACCTGATCGAGGAACCCATGGCCGCGGCCATCGGCGCCGGCCTGCCGGTGTCCGACGCCTCCGGCTCCATGGTGGTCGACATCGGCGGCGGCACGACCGAGGTTGGCGTCATCAGCCTGGGCGGCATGGTCTACAAGGGCAGCGTGCGCGTGGGCGGTGACCGCTTCGACGACGCCATCATTGCCTACATCCGCCGCAACTACGGCATGCTGATCGGCGAGCCCACGGCCGAAGCCATCAAGAAGCAGATCGGCTCGGCCTTTCCGGGCAGCGAAGTCAAGGAAATGGAAGTCAAGGGCCGCAACCTCTCCGAGGGCGTGCCGCGCAGCTTCACCATCTCCAGCAACGAGATCCTCGAAGCCCTGACCGACCCGCTCAACAACATCGTCACCGCCGTGAAGATGGCGCTGGAACACACGCCGCCCGAGCTGGGCGCCGACATCGCCGAGCGCGGCATGATGCTCACCGGCGGCGGCGCGCTGCTGCGCGACCTCGACCGCCTGCTGGCGGAAGAAACCGGCCTGCCGGTGCTGGTGGCCGAAGAGCCGCTGACCTGCGTGGTGCGCGGTTGCGGCATGGCCCTGGAGCGCATGGAGCGCCTGGGCACCATCTTCACCAGCGAATAAGCGCGCCGCGTCCGTACAGCGGCGCGGCCACCCACCCCGACCAGACCCCTCCCGAGCGCCATGCCACTGGGCACCCTGGACCGCACCCCGCCCCCGTTCTTCAAGCAGGGCCCGTCGGCCCTGTCCAAGCTGGTGGTCTTCAGCGCGGTGGCGCTGTTCCTCATGGTCGCCGACCTGCGCTTTCGCATCACGGTGCCGATCCGCACCACCATGGCCGCGGTGCTCTACCCGGCGCAATGGCTGGTGCTGCAGCCGGTGCAGTTCGCGTCCATGGCGGGCGGCTATTTCACCTCGCTGCACGCGGCCCAGCAGAGTGAGGGCGAGGCGCTCAAGCGCCTTGCGGTGCAGGCCGAGCGCAGCCTGCAGCTCGAGCAGATCACCCTGGAAAACAAGCGCCTGCGCGAGCTGCTCGCCATGCGCGAACGCATCGGCGGTCAGGCCGTCGGTGCCCAGGTGCTGTACGACGCGGCCGACCCGTATTCGCGCAAGATCGTGATCGACCGCGGCCAGACCCACGGCATCGAGGCCGGCTCGCCGGTGATCGACGAGAGCGGCGTGCTCGGGCAGGTCACGCGGGTCTACCCCCTGGTGTCCGAAGTGACCCTGCTGATCGACAGCGACCAGGCCATTCCCGTGCTCAACACGCGCACCGGCGTGCGCAGCGTGGCCTACGGCGAGCCCTCGACCCGCGGAGACGGGCTGGAGCTGCGCTACACCCTGGCCAGCGCCGACATCGCCCAGGGCGACCTGCTGTCCACCAGCGGCGTGGACGGTGTCTACCCGGCCGGCCTGCCGGTGGCGCGCGTGACCCTGGTCGAGCGCCAGGCGGAGTCGTCTTTCGCGCGCATCCAGTGCGAACCGCTGGCGCGGGTGCAGGGCACGCTGCACGTGCTGGTGCTGGCGCCCTCGGGGGCCGCGCTGCCGCCCTCGCCCCTGACCGCACCGGTGGGCAGCCGCCCGGGGCGCGCCGAAGGCCCGGGCAGGAGCAACGCGCCATGATCATGCGCCCCGGCCAGCAGCTGCTGCTGCCCGCCAACCCGGCTTTCATCTGGTTCAGCCTGATCGCCGCGCTGATGTTCAACATGCTGCTGAACATGGGCCTGTTCGGCCGCGCCGCCTGGGTGCCCGACCTGCTCGCGGTGGTGCTGGTGTTCTGGAGCGTGCACCAGCCGCTGCGCATCGGCGTGGGCGTGGCGTTCGCCTTCGGCCTGGCGATGGACGTGCACCAGGGCGCCTTGCTCGGCCAGCACGCGCTGGCCTACACCGCACTCGGTTTCCTCGGCATCTCGATGCACCGCCGCCTGCTCTGGTTCGGTGTGCCCAACCAGGCGGTGCAGGTGTTGCCGCTGTTCATCGCCGCGCACCTGCTTGAACTGCTGGTGCGCATGGCCGGCGGTGGCGGCTTTCCCGGCGTGCTGTACTTCCTGGCGCCGGTGATCGAAGCGGCGCTCTGGCCGGTGGTCAGCGTGCTGCTGCTCGCCCCGCAGCGCAGGGCACCGAACCCCGACGACAACCGGCCGCTATGACCGAGATCAGGAACGTCGAAGCCGATCTGGCCCAGTTCCGGACCCGGGTGCTGCTGATCGGGCTGGCCGTGGTGTTCGCCTTCGGCCTGATCGCCGCGCGCATGGTCTACCTGCAGGTGATGCGCCACGACGACCTGCTCGCGCAGGCCGAGAGCAACCGCACGGCGGTGCTGCCGGTGGTGCCCAACCGCGGGCAGATCCTGGACCGCAACGGCCGTGTGCTCGCCACCAACTACTCGGCCTACACGCTGGAGATCACGCCCTCGCGCGTGGAAGACCTGGACGCCACCATCGCCGGCCTGGCCCAGCTGGTGGAGATCACCCCGCGCGACCAGCGGCGTTTTCGCAAGCTGCTGGAAGAATCGCACCGCTTCGATTCGCTGCCGCTGCGCACCCGCCTGACCGACGAAGAGGTGGCCCGCTTCACCGTGCAGCGCTACCGCTTCCCCGGCGTGGAGGTGCGCGCGCGCCTGCTGCGCCAGTACCCCAATGGCGACGTCGCCAGCCACGTGGTCGGCTACATCGGGCGCATCAACCAGCGCGAGACCGAGGCCATCGCCGACTGGCCGGAAGAAGACCAGGCCAATTACCGCGGCACCGAATACATCGGCAAGCTCGGCGCCGAGCAGAGCTACGAGCGCGAGCTGCACGGCATCACCGGTTTCGATCGCGTGGAAACCTCGGCCGGCGGCCGCGCCGTGCGCTCGCTGGCCAACACGCCCGCCACCCCGGGCAACACCGTGGTGCTGTCGATCGACATCCAGTTGCAGAAGCTGATCGAGGACATGTACGGCGAGCGCCGCGGCGCGCTGGTGGCGATCGACCCGCGCTCGGGCGAGGTGCTGGCCTTCGTGAGCAAGCCCACCTTCGACCCCAACCTGTTCGTCGAAGGCATCGACGTGGACAACTGGCGCGCGCTCAACGAGTCGGTGGACAAGCCGCTGCTCAACCGCGCGCTGCGCGGCACCTACCCGCCGGGCTCCACCTACAAGCCCTTCATGGCGCTGGGCGCCCTGGAAACCGGCACGCGCAGCGCCACCATGGTGATGAACGACCCGGGCTACTGGATGTTCGGCGGCCACCGCTTCCGCAGCCACGGCGACGGGCTGGGCGCGGTCGACATGCACCGCAGCATCGTCAAGTCGAGCAACACCTACTACTACTCGCTGGCCAACGACATGGGCGTGGACGCCATGCACGATTTCATGAAGCCGCTGGGCTTCGGCCAGATCACCGGCATCGACCTCAAGGGCGAGGTGCGCGGCGTGCTGCCCAGCCAGGCCTGGAAGCGCAACGCCTACAAGCGGCCCGAGCAGCAGCGCTGGTACCCGGGCGAGACCATCTCGCTCGGCATCGGCCAGGGCTACAACAACTTCACCATGCTGCAGCTCGCCCACGCCATGGCCACGCTGGCCAATGGCGGCGTCAAGTACGCGCCGCACCTGACGATGGCGACCGAGAACGTGATCACCCGCGAGCGCGTGCCACTGCCCGGCCCGCCGCCCGAGAACCTGGGCTACAAGCCCGAGCACGTGCGCATCGTGCTCAACGCCATGCAGGCCGTGACCACCGAGGGCACCTCGACCCGCGTGTTCGCCGGCGCCGGCTACGCCAGCGGCGGCAAGACCGGCACCGCCCAGGCGGTGACGATCGGCCAGAAGGACCGCTACGACGCGCGCAGGCTCGAGGAGCACCAGCGCGACCACTCGCTTTACATCGCCTTCGCGCCGGCCGACCAGCCGCGCGTGGCGCTGGCGCTGGTGGTGGAGAACGCCGGCTTCGGCGCGGCGCACGCCGCCCCGATCGCGCGCCGCGTGTTCGACTACCTGCTGATGGACCAGTACCCCAACCCGCAAGACCTCGCCGCCGTGCGCCTGGGCCAGGCGGCGGCCCCCATCGGCACACCGCTCAAGGCCAGCGCGATGCCGTGGCCGCCGGAGGCACCCGCTTCGACCGCCGCAGCCCAGTGATCCGTGTGGCGCGGGGTGGGGCTATTTCAGCCACGCGTCGTAGGTCGTCTTCAGGATCAGCGCCGACACCACTGCGATGAACACCACGCGCACGAAGCCGCTGCCGTGCTTGAGCGCCAGGCGCGTGCCGAGCACGCTGCCCACCACGTTGGCCACGGCCATGGCCAGCACGAAATGCCACCAGATGTGGCCTTTCCAGGCGAACAGCAGCAGCGCGGCGAGGTTGGTGGCGGTGTTGATGAGTTTGGCGCTGGCGCTGGCGTGCAGGAAGTCATAGCCCAGCCAGCGCACGAACAGGAACACGAAGAAGCTGCCGGTGCCCGGACCGAAGAAGCCGTCGTAGAAGCCGATGGTGGCGCCCAGCACGCAGGCCGCCAGTGTCTCGCGCTGGCCGCTGAAGCGCGGCGCGTGGTGGCGGCCGAGTTCCTTGCGCGCCAGGGTGTAGCCCAGCACGAGCAGCAGCACCAGTGGCAGCGCGCGGCGCAAGAAGTCGGGCGAGATCACGGTCACCGTCCAGGCGCCGGCCATGGAGCCGGCGAAGCCGACCGCGGCCGCGGGCAGCAGCGCGTGCCAGGGCATCTGCACCCGGCGCGCGTACTGCAGCGTGGCGGCGGCCGTGCCCCAGACCGAGGCCCCCTTGTTCACACCGAACAGCGTGGCAGGGTGGGTGGTGGGAAACATGGCGAACAGCGCGGGCACCAGAATGAGGCCTCCGCCGCCCACAATCGAATCCACGAAGCCGGCAAACAGCGAAGCCAGCGAGACAAGCAGCAGTTCCATGCGGGGGATTGTCGCCGGCCGCCGCGGGGGCCTTGGCAGGGTGTGACATGCCACACGGTACCGGCGAAAAAAAACCGACCCTTTCGGGTCGGTTTGAGCAATCGGGCATCTCTGGAGGACGCTGAAGCGGTTGTTCTGATTGGACTGGGTTGTCTCCTCGGTCCCCCGCGGTCACCAGCGTAGAACGCTGTTGGCGAGTGCATGCACTGTAGCGGCCCGCACCACGTCTGTGCATCGGGGCTTTCCCTTGTCCGGGTCAACCCTTGGCACAGGAAATGCGGAAAGGCCTGCGTCGTTGGAACCAGGTAACAAAATGCACCATCTCCGTGTGTCTCCCTTCGCTCGTCCATCCACCACCTCCAAACCTTTCGGAAAACTTCTCCTCCCCGCACCCGCGCTGATCGCCGCGCTCCTGTGGCCTCTGGCCGCCACGGCGCAATCCGCCCCGGCGGCAGCGGCTCCCGAAGCCGCCGCCGCGGTGCTCACCGCGCCGGGCCTGGTGGCGGCCAGCACCATCCAGGGTGCCGACACCGCCTGGCTCATGGTCAGCACCGCGCTGGTCCTGCTCATGACGCTGCCGGGCATCGCGCTCTTCTACGGCGGCATGGTGCGCCGGCTCAACGTGATCAACACCATGGCCAGCGTGGTCGGCATCGCCGCCGTGGTCAGCGTGCTGTGGTTCGCGTTCGCGTATTCGCTGGCGTTCACGCCCGGCGGTGCGCTCGGTGGCTTCATCGGCGGCATCGACCGCATGGGCTTTGCCGGCATGGAGTTCCTGGGCAGCACCGGGCAGGTGGCCGTGAGCCACATCGCCAAACACGTGCCCGAGTCGGTGTTCGCCATGTTCCAGCTCACCTTCGCCATCATCACCTGCGCGCTCGTCGTGGGCGCGCTGGTCGAGCGCATGCACTTCGGTGCGCTGCTGCTGTTCGCCGGCCTGTGGCTGCTGCTGGTGTACGCGCCGATCGCGCACTGGGTGTGGGAGCCGGGCGGCTGGCTGGCGCAGCTCGGTGCGCTGGACTTTGCCGGTGGCGCCGTGGTGCACATCAACGCGGGCGCCGCGGCGCTGGTCTGCGCCTACGCGCTCGGCCCGCGCTCGGGCTACGGGCGCGAGCCCTTCGTGCCCTTCAACCTGGGCCTGACCATGGCAGGCACCGGCCTGCTGTGGGTGGGCTGGTTCGGCTTCAACGCCGGCTCGGCGCTCACCGCCGACGGCCGCGCGGGCCTGGCGCTGCTGGTCACGCACATCGCGGCCGCCGCGGGCGCGCTCTCGTGGATGGGCGCCGAGTGGCTGGCGCGCAAGCGCGCTTCGCTGCTGGGCCTGTGCTCGGGCGTGGTCGCCGGCCTGGTGGCCATCACGCCGGCGGCCGGTTTCGTCACGCCGCGCAGCGCGCTGATCATCGGCCTGGTGGCGGGCATGGCCTGCTACTGGGGCGCGACCGCGCTCAAGCGCAAGCTGCGCGCCGACGATTCGCTCGACGTGTTCGGCGTGCACGGCGTGGGCGGCCTGGTGGGCGCGCTGCTCACCGGTGCGCTGGCCGACCCGGCGATCTCGGGCCTCGAATCGAGCATGCTCGCGCAACTGATCGCCTGCGTGGCGGTGCTGGCCTACAGCCTGGTGATGACGGCCGTGGTGCTGTGGATCACCTCGCGCTTTGCCACCCTGCGCGTGCGCGAGGGCGAAGAGCGTGTGGGGCTCGACGTGGCCCTGCACAACGAACAGCTGGGCCACTGAGCACACGCCATGAGCACCACCGACGTGTTCGCCATCGCCGCCCACCTGCACGTGCTGCTGCGCCGCAAGACCGGGCGCGTGACCGACACCGAGTGGATGGCGACCAACGCCGACTACGCGCGCGAGATCGTGCGCCACACGCGCGAGAAGGCCGGCAGCGAAGGACATGAGGACCTGCTGCCCTGGGCCGACAAGCTGGAAGCCGCCATCCCGCAGATCGGCGCTCCGGCGGCGGTGCGCAAGCCCATGCTGCAGACCGCGGCCGAGACGCTGCGCGCCGGCCAGGTGAGTCCCCAGGCGGCACGCCAGGCCGTCACGCCGCGCGCGGGCGGTTTTGCCAACTCGGTGCCGGGCCACAACAGCGGCTTCATCGAGTCCACGCTGAACTCGGTGTTCGGCGGACCGCGCAAGGACGGCGAGGAGCCGGACGCGCGCTACGTCGGACGCCTGCGGTGACTTGAATCCAGGGACACCGAGGGTCCGGCTCCGCCGGCCCGAAGTGTCGTCCCCCCTTTCGGGGGGAAGCCGCGTCAGCGGCGCAGGGGGGCTTCCTGGCTGATCCAGCGCGCCGCCTTCTCCGCGATCATCAATGTCGGGCTGTTGGTGTTGCCGCTGGTGATGGTGGGCATCACGCCCGCGTCCACCACGCGCAGGCCCGCCACGCCGCGAACGCGCAGCTGGCTGTCCACCACCGCCATGGCGTCGTCGGCGCGGCCCATCTTCGTCGTGCCGACCGGGTGGAAGATGGTGCTGGCGATGTCGCCGGCCAGGCGCGCGAGCTCCTCGTCGCTCTGGAACTGCACACCGGGCTTGAATTCTTCGGGCTGGTACTTCGCCAGCGCCGGCTGCGCGACGATGCGGCGCGTCACGCGCAGGCTGTCGGCCGCCACGCGGCGGTCTTCGGGCGTGCTGAGGTAACAGGGCGCGATCGCGGGCGCGGCGTCGGCGCTGGCCGAGGTGATGCGCACATGGCCGCGGCTGCCGGGGTTGAGGTTGCACACGCTCGCGGTGAACGCCGGGAAGCCGTGCAGCGGCTCGCCGAAGGCATCGAGCGACAGGGGCTGCACGTGGTACTCGAGGTTGGCGTGCGGCTGGGCCGGGTCGCTGCGGGTAAAGGCGCCGAGCTGGCTGGGCGCCATGCTCATGGGGCCGCTGCGCCTGAGCGCGTACTCGAGCCCGATCTTCGCCTTGCCCCACAGGCTGTTGGCCAGCACGTTGAGCGTGGTCGCGCCCTGCACCTTGAACACCGCGCGGATCTGCAGGTGGTCCTGCAGGTTCTCGCCCACGCCGGGCAGCGCGTGTTGCACGGCGATGCCGTGTTGCTGCAGCAGGGCCGCCGGGCCGATGCCCGAACGCTGCAGGATCGCGGGCGAGCCGATGCTGCCCGCGCTGAGCACCACCTCCCGCGCCGCGCGCACCGTCACGCGCTGGCCACCGCGCCGCAGTTCGGCGCCCACGCAGCGCAGCGCGCCGCCCGCATCGCGCTCCAGCAGCAGCTGCTCGGTGGTGGTCTCGGTCCACACCGTGAGGTTGGGCCGCTGCTGCACCGGGCGCAGGAAGGCCTTGGAGGCGTTCCAGCGCCAGCCGCTTTTCTGGTTCACCTCGAAGTAACCCACGCCCTCGTTGTCGCCGGTGTTGAAGTCGGCTGTGGCGGGCACGCCGGCCTGCTGCGCGGCCTGCGCGAAGGCGTCGAGGATGTCCCAGCGCAGGCGCTGCTTCTCGATGCGCCACTCGCCACCGTGACCGTGCAGCGCCGCGAAGGCCGGGTCCTGCGCGGCGTCGAGCCGGTGGTGGTCTTCGTGCGCCTTGAAGTCGGGCAGGCAGGCGTCCCAGCGCCAGCGGTCGTCGCCGGTGAGCTGCGCCCACTGGTCGTAGTCGCGGCGCTGGCCGCGCATGTAGATCATGCCGTTGATGCTGGAGCAGCCGCCCAGCGTCTTGCCACGCGGGTAGCGCAGGCGGCGGCCGTTGAGGCCGGGGTCGGGCTCGGTCTGGTAGAGCCAGTCGGTGCGCGGGTTGCCGATGCAATACAGGTAGCCCACGGGGATGTGGATCCAGTGGTAGTCGTCCTTGCGGCCGGCTTCGACGAGCAGCACACGTTTGTTGGCATCGGCGCTCAGGCGGTTGGCCAGCAGGCAGCCCGCGGTGCCGGCGCCGATGACGATGAAGTCGAAGGTGGTGTCGCTCATGGAGGCGTGTCCTGGTCCAGGTGGTCGTCGCTCAGTCCGTAGTCGCCGCGCTCGAAAGCCGCCAGCACCCCCTCGGCCTGCACGCGGCGGTGCTCGGGCACCTGCACCCGCACGGGGATGGCGCCGGCCAGCAGCGTGTAGGCCTGCACCAGGTGCGCATCGGCCACGGCGGCCGGCACACCGGCGGCCTGCAACACGCCGCGCAGCAGATACGCCTCGGTCGGGCTGAACACGGTGATCAGCGTCTGCCAGTCACCGTTGGCCGGGTCGTAGGGACTGTTGCCGTCTTCCACGCCCAGCCCCTGCGTCACTTGGCCGTCGGCATGACGAACTCGGCGCCCTTGCCGATGCTCTCGGGCCAGCGCTGCATGATCGATTTCTGCTTGGTGTAGAAGCGCACGCCCTCTTCGCCATACGCGTGCATGTCGCCAAACAGGCTCTTCTTCCAGCCCCCGAAGCCGTGCCAGGCCATGGGCACGGGAATCGGCACGTTGATGCCGACCATGCCGACCTGGATGCGCCGCGCGAACTCGCGCGCCACGTTGCCGTCGCGCGTGAAGCAGGAGACGCCGTTGCCGAACTCGTGGTCGTTGATGATCTGCACCGCCTTCGCGAAGTCGGGCACGCGCACGCAGCTGAGCACCGGGCCGAAGATCTCTTCCTTGTAGATCTTCATGTCGGTGCTCACGTGGTCGAACAGCGTGCCGCCCATCCAGAAGCCCTTCTCGCAACCCGCGCCCACCTTCGAGGCGTCGAACGCGCGGCCGTCCACCAGCAGCTTCGCGCCCTCTTTCGCGCCGGCCTCGATGTAGCCGGTGATGCGCTGGTGCGCGGCCGCCGTGACGATGGGGCCCATCTCGGCCGCGAGGTTCGTGCCGTTGAGCACCTTGAGCGTCTTCGTGCGCTCGATCAGCTGGGGCATGATGCGCTCGGCCACGTCGCCCACCAGCACCGCCACGCTGATCGCCATGCAGCGCTCGCCGGCCGAGCCGTAGGCCGAGCCGATCAGCGCGTCCACCGCCTGGTCGAGGTCGGCGTCGGGCATCACCACCATGTGGTTCTTCGCGCCGCCCAGGGCCTGCACGCGCTTGCCGTGGTGCGCGCCGGTCTCGTAGATGTAATTCGCGATCGGCGTGGAGCCGACGAAGCTGATGGCCTTCACGTCCGGGTGCACCAGCAGCGCGTCCACCGCTTCCTTGTCGCCCTGCACCACGTTGAACACGCCGTCGGGCAGGCCGGCCTGCTTCAGCAGCTCGCCCATGAGCAGCGCGGGCGAGGGGTCGATCGGGCTGGGCTTGAGGATGAAGGTGTTGCCCGCGGCGATCGCCACCGGGAACATCCACATGGGCACCATGACGGGGAAGTTGAACGGCGTGATGCCGGCCACCACGCCCAGCGGCTGGCGCAGCGTCCAGTTGTCCATGCCGGTGGAGACCTGGTCGGTGAAGTCGCCCTTCAAGAGCTGCGGGATGCCGCAGGCAAATTCGATGATGTCGATGCCGCGCGAGACCTCGCCCTGCGCGTCGGTGAACACCTTGCCGTGTTCGGCGGTGATCAGGCGGGCCAGGTCGTCCTTGCGCTGGTTCACGAGTTCGAGGAACTTGAACATCACGCGCGCGCGGCGGATCGGCGGCGTGTCGGCCCAGGTCGGGAAGGCGGCCTGCGCGGCGGCCACGGCGGTGTTCACATCGGCCGCGCTGGCCAGCGCCACGCGGCCGGTGACGGCACCCGTGGCGGGGTTGAACACGTCCTGCCGGCGCGTGGAAGTACCGGCCGCGGTGGTGCCGCGGATGAAGTGATCGATATTTGTGATGCTCATGAAAATCTCCGGAAGATGGCCGCAGTGTGGAAGGAGAAACCTGAAAAATCCAATGAAATCGGCAGCGATGCTCGATAAGTTCGGCAAATAATGCTGCCATGCGCCGAAGCCCCGCCCTGCCCACCGACCCGCAGACCCTGCGCGCCTTCGTGACCGTGGCGCGCGAGGGCAATGTGTCGCGCGCCGCGCTGCGCCTGCACCTGAGCCAGCCGGCGGTGAGCCTGCAGCTCAAGGCCCTGGCCGATGCCACCGGCCTGCAGCTGTTCACGCGCACGTCGCAGGGCATGGTGCTCACGCGCGACGGCGCCTCGCTGCTGCCGCTGGCGGACAAGGCGCTGGCCGCGCTGGCCGACTTCGGCCAGGCCGCCGCCGGCCTGCACACCACGGTGCGCGGCCTGCTGCGCATCGGCACGATTCTGGACCCCGAATTCACCCGCCTCGGGGCCTTTCTGAAGCAGCTGGTGGAGTCCAGTCCGCAGGTGGCCACCGAGCTGCGCCAGGGCATGAGCGGCGACGTGCTGGCCCAGCTCGACCGCGGCGACCTCGACGTGGGATTTTTCCTCGACCTGCCCGACGACCCGGTGGGCGCGGCCTATGCGCTGCGCCCGCTCACGCGCTTCACCTACCGCGTGCTGGCGCCGCCGGGCTGGGGCCCGCAGGTGCGCGGCAAGGACTGGAAGGCGCTCGCCGCCCTGCCCTGGCTGGCCACGCCGCCGGCCAGCGCCCACCACCGGCTGCAGCGCCGCGTGTTCGGCCCCGGCTCGCTCACCGGCCTGGAGCCGCGCCGCGTGGCGCTGGTGGACCAGGAGGCCTCCATGCTCGACCTGGTGAAAAGCGGTGTGGGACTGAGCCTGGTGCGCGACGCGATCGCGATGCGCGAAGCCCAGGCGCGTGGCCTGGCGATCGCCGACCAGGTGGCGCTGGAATGCGACCTGAGCTTCATCTGCCTGGCCGGGCGCGCCGGCGAGCCGGTCATCGCGGCGGCGTGGTCGGCGCTGGAAGCGGTGTGGGGTTGAGGCCGCCGACGGCCAGCGCGTCGCCGCCACGGCCGAGCACCAGCAAACGCACCGGGTGGCGAAACCCGGCGCTGCGGGTCTGCAGGATGTGCAGCGCCTCGCGCAGCGCGGCATCGGGCAGGCTGTCGTCGGCCACCATCAAGGTGGCGCGGCGCGGCTGGAAGCGCCGCAGGGCCGCCGGTTCGCCGATCAGGTAACCGCAGTCCCACGGGTCCGAGGGCTGGCGGGCGCGCCACCAGAGGGCGTCGTTGCGCTTGACGCGCAGGCGCAGCAGCAGGCCGGCGACGGCACCGCCCGCGGCTTCGAGCTGGTCGCTGCCATCGAGATGCCGCGAAAAGGCTTCGACGAGCCGCGCGCGGTCCGCATCGGACCCATCCGCCAGCGTGGCCACGGCGAAGCGTTGCTCGACGCGCGGCAACACCCCGGGACGCCAGAACGGGCTGCGGCCATCGCCCGCGCCGGCGAAGCACCAGGCCAGCAGTCGCCTCCAGGTGGTTTGCTGCGCGTCGCTCAGGGGCCCGACCGGCCACGCCACGGCGGCGGGCGGCTCGACGCGCATGACCGCGCCGTCGTAGCGCGCCACCAGGGCCCGGGCCCACGCGGCCCGGGGTGTGGCCGCCGCAGCCAATGCCGGTTCTTCCATTCCCGCCCTCCAGGCTGAGCACAAGATCGGGCGATGGTAGCCCGATGGCCGGGTGGAGCGGCCCTGTCGAGCGGTCTGGACAGCCCGCGGCGCGCCCCTACGATGGAGGCCTGTCGTTCATTCGCTGCACCCCATGAACCTTTCCCGCTACATCGAAACCCTGCAGGCCCTGCCCGCCAGCGAGCAGCAGACCTGGGCCACCGGGGCCGCGCTCGTGCTCGCGGGGGTGCTGCTGGTGCTGTGGCTGGAGTGGCGCCACTTCCGGCGCCAGGGCAAGGCGGGCAGCTGGCTCGCGCTGCGCATGGTGTCGCTGCTGGCCGCGCCGCTGGTCGTGCTGGTGGTGCTGGGGCCGGCGCGCGCGGTCTCGGGCATGGAAGGCCTGGCGGTGTTCTACGGCCTGCTGATCACGGTGGGGCCGCTGATCTGGTTCGGCAGCCACCTGGGCGTGGGCCGCCGCCTGACGCCCGCGCTGAGCACCGGTGAGTGTGTGGCGCTGTCGCTGAGCGGTCTGCTGGTGTTCGGCCTGCCCGGTTTCGCGGCGCTGCAGGCGGCCGGCCCGCTCGAGGCCGCGGCGCGCCACCACGAGGACAACCCGCCCGACGCCGGCACGCCGGTGCCGCTGGCGCACGCGGTGCAGCCCCTGCAGCGCTTCGACATGCCGGTGGCGGGCACGGTGTTTGCGCAGTCGCTGATCGCCCCGCCGGGCCTGCGGCTGGAACGTGTGGACGAACGCGTGGGCGAGCTCTGGTACGACACCGCCGGCCTCAGCCAGACGGCCTTCTGCCGCCAGGGCCAGGATCTGCACCTGATGTGGGCGGCGCGCGAGCAGGCGCCCCGGTTGCGGCTGCACTGGGTCATCGACGGGCGGCGCCAGGTGGCCGAGCACCGGCTGCTGCCCGCCGAGGGCGGCACACCCGCCTTTGCCGTGGGCTTTCGCGAGGACGGCTTCGACGTCGCCGCGCCGGTGCCGCGCACCCGGGTGTTGTTCGCGCTGCACCGGGCGGCCGACGGCGCGCCGAACTACCTGAGCATGGGCAATTCGATCCAGCCGGGCGAGCGGCAGCAGGACGGGTGCCTGATGCCGGGCTACCGGCGCGTGGCGTGGCAGCGGGAGGGTCCGACGCTGGCGGTGGCGCTGGTGTTCCGGCGCGACGGCGGCCCGCCCTGGATGGCCGAGTTCTTCCGGCCGGGGCCGTGAACGCGGGTTGACCCGGGGGGCGCTGTGTCTGCCAGCGCACAGACGGGGGGTCGGCCGACGAACTAGGGTGGTCTCCTGCCGTTTCCCGGCCCTCCCTGGCTGTCACCGAAAGCACCGATGTCCGTTCCCGGCACCCTTCCCGACCCACGCCCCGCGCCCACCGCCGAACCCGCCGCCTGGGGCGACGCCGCCGAACCGGCCCGGCGCCTGGCCCTGCTCAAGGCCGGCGCCTTGCAGAACGCCATCCTCACCAGCGCCAACTTCTCCATCATCGCCACCGACGAGAACGGCATCATCCAGCTGTTCAACGTGGGCGCCGAGCGCATGCTGGGCTACCGGGCCGACGAGGTGGTCAACCGCATCCGGCCGAGCGACATCCACGACCCCGAGGAGGTGGCCGAGCGCGCCCGCGCCCTGAGCCTGGAGCTGGACACGCCGATCGCACCGGGCTTCGAGGCACTGGCCTTCAAGGCCTCGCGCGGCATCGAGGACATCTACGAACTCACCTACATCTGCCGCGACGGCAGCCGTTTCCCGGCCATCGTGTCGATCACGGCGCTGCGCGACGACCACACCGACCTGATCGGCTACCTGCTGATCGGCACCGACAACTCGGTGCGCAAGCGCGTCGAGCTCGAGCTCAACGACGCGGTGGCGGCGGCCGAGAAGGCCAACCGCGCCAAGTCCGACTTTCTCTCCAGCATGAGCCACGAGCTGCGCACCCCGCTCAACGCGGTGCTGGGTTTTGCGCAGCTGCTGGAGACGGGTTCGCCCGCGCCCACACCGGGCCAGAAGCGCAGCATCGAGCAGATCCTCAAAGCCGGCTGGTACCTGCTGGAGCTGATCAACGAGGTGCTCGACCTGGCGCTGATCGAATCGGGTCGGCTCACGCTGTCGGAGGAGCCGGTCTCGCTGATGGAGGTGATGCTGGAGTGCCGCGCCATGGTGGAGCCGCAGGCGCAGCAGCGCGGCATCGGCCTGGCGTTTCCCCGGCTGGCCTCGGTGCGCTTCGTCACCGCGGACCGCACGCGGCTCAAGCAGGTGCTGATCAACCTGCTGTTCAACGCCATCAAGTACAACCAGCCCGGCGGCCACGTGACGCTGGACTGCACGCTGTGCCGCAGCGATGCGATCCGCATCAGCGTGCGCGACACCGGCGCGGGCCTCGCGCCCGAGCAGGTGGCGCAGCTGTTCCAGCCGTTCAACCGCCTGGGCCAGGAGTCGGGCACGGAGGAAGGCACCGGCATCGGCCTGGTCGTCACGCAACGCCTGGTGCACCTCATGGGCGGCGAGATCGGTGCCAACAGCACGCCCGGCGTGGGCAGCGAGTTCTGGATCGAGATGCGTCTGACCGAGGCACCGCAGCACGCGGCCGGCGCGCTCGACCTGGTGGCACCCGCGCCGGGCGCACTGGCGCCCGACGGCCTGCCGCTGCGCACCCTGCTCTATGTGGAAGACAACCCGGCCAACCTGGCGCTGGTCGAACAGATCATCGAGCGCCGCAGCGACTGGCGCCTGATCGGCGCGGCCGACGCGAGCGTGGGCATCGAGTTCGCCCGCGTGTACCAGCCCGACGTGGTGCTGATGGACATCAACCTGCCGGGCATCAGCGGCCTGGAGGCGCTGCGCATCCTGAGCGCCGACCCGGCCACCTCGCACATTCCGGTGATCGCACTCAGCGCCAACGCGGTGCCGCGCGACGTGAACAAGGGTCTGGCGGCCGGCTTCTTCCAGTACATCACCAAACCGATCAAGGTCCAGCAGCTGCTCGACGCACTGGATGCGGCACTCGCCCTGTCGCAAGCCTCACCCGGTCCCGCCGCCCAGAAAGAACCCGCATGATGGTCACCGAACAAGACATCCTCAACGCCCACATCCTCATCGTGGACGACCAGCAGGCCAACGTGAGCCTGCTCGAAGCCATGCTGCTGGCGGCCGGCTACTCGCGCATCACCACCACCCAGCAACCGGAGACGGTGTGCGCGCTGCACCGCAAGCACGGTTTCGACCTGATCCTGCTCGACCTGCAGATGCCGGGCATGGACGGCTTCCAGGTGATGGAGGGCCTCAAGGCCAGCGGTGGCGACGACTACCTGTCGGTGCTGGTGATCACGGCCCAGCCTGGCCACAAGCTGCGCGCGCTGCAGGCCGGCGCCAAGGACTTCGTGAGCAAGCCGTTCGACATGGTCGAGGTGAGGACGCGCATCCGCAACCTGCTCGAGGTGCGCCTGCTGTACCGGAAACTGGCCGCGCACAACCACGCGCTGGAGCTCGAGGTGCTGGAGCGCACGGCCGAGCTGCGCGAGAGCGAGGCGCGCTACCGTGGGCTGACCGAACTGGCCACCGACTGGTACTGGGAGCAGGACAGCGCCGGCCATTTCACCAAGGTCTCGGGCCCGGTGCTGGAGATGCTGGGCATCCGCGTGGCGGGCCTGGCCGACGGACCGCCCGACCCGCCCGAAACGGGCTGGAACGAGGCCGAGCGCAGCGCGCTGCAGGCCCGCATCGCATCGCGCAGCCCGTTCCTGGACTTCGTGTTCGGCCGCCAGCTGCCCGACGGCAGCCAGCAGCGCTTCCGCGTCAGCGGCACTCCGATGTTCGACAGCCAGTGCAATTTCCTCGGCTACCGGGGCTACGGGGTGGCGATCCGGCCCGACCACCAGGTTTAGCCCGGCGGGCGCTGCGCCAGGAAGAAGCGCAGCATCTCGGCCGAGGCGTCGGGCCCGGTGCCGTCGGTGTACGAGCCTGAGGCGTGGCCGCCCGACCAGGCGTGGCCGGCCCCGTGCAGGGTCCACAGCTCCACGCGCGGCCGGCCCCCGGCGTCGGCATGCAGGGTGCGCGTGTAGCGCCGCCCGCCCGGTGCGGTGTCGGTTTCCGAGCGGGCCTGCAGGGCCTGCTGCGCACGCGCCTGTTCGGCAATGCGGTCGCCGTTGCTGTGCTGCACGGTGTGGTCGCGGTCGCCATGGAACACGATGGTCGGCACCGCGCGCGTCACCCGCCCGGGCGCTGGCGCGGCGCGGCCCTTCATCGCCGCGAGCGCCGACGGCACGTCACTCGCGCTTCGGTAAGGCAGGCCCGAGTGCACGCCCACGGCGGCGAACAGCTCGGGATGGGTCTCGCCCAGGATCACCGCCATGGCCGCGCCCGCCGACAGGCCGGCCACGAAAATGCGCCGCGGGTCCACCGCGTGCCCGGCCGCCACCGCCTGCACGATGCCGGCGATCAGCGCGGGCTCACCGCCCTCGCGCACCTGGTCTTCGGCACGAAACCAGTTCCAGCAGCGCGAGGCGTTGGCGCCCGCGGCCTGCTCGGGGTAGACCACCAGAAAGCCGTGGGCATCGGCCAGCCGGTTCATCTGCGTGCCGGCGGCAAAGTCGTCGGCCGACTGCGTGCAGCCGTGCAGCATCACCACCAGCGGCAGCGCCTCGCCGGGTGCACGCGCCACACGGGCCGGCAGGTACAGCTTGTAGGCGCGCGTGCCGGCGGCGTGGCTGAAGCGGCGCGCGACGAACTGGCCCGCGCCCTGCGCCACGCCCGGGTCGGGCGCGGCGTCGCCGCGTTCCTGCGGTGGCGGCACCTCGCGCGCGGCGACGTCGATCACCGCGCCGTGGCCGGTGGACGGCGGGTGCGCCGCCCGGGTCCCCAGCCCGGCCGAGGCCAACGCCTCGCGGATGGTGTCGGTCACGCCGCGCAACGGGCCCGACCGCGTGTCCAGCCCGGCGCGGGTGAGCGCCTGCTCGATGGTGTCGTGGATGTTCATGGCGAGCGTGTCCGCAGAGGCGTTCGGGATTGAAGAAGGGCGTGGGTTCAAGCGGGCTTTCAGGGGGCGGAAGGGGGACAGCAAAAGGGGACGGCGGCTCACACCATGCGCCCGGCCAGGGCGCGGCGCACCGCCGGGCTGGCATGGAAGGCACCGAGCACCGACACCGCCTCGATCGCGGCCAGCGCCAGCTCGGGCGTCACGTCGTCGTCGATGCGGGCCAGGCCCACCACCCGCACGCGCAGTCGCTCGCCGGCCGCCACGGCGCGCTCGAGCTCGGCCCGCGTGAGGTGCTGCAGGCCCAGGGTGAGCGTGCGGCGCGCCACCGTCTGGCGCACGGTATCGCCATGCAGGGTGAGCAGGTTGCGCACCGCGGTGCGCACCAGGTCGGAGCGGTTGGAATAGAAACCTTCCTGCACCAGCAGGTCGACCTGGCCGAGGTCGACCACGCCCAGGTTGATCGTCATCTTCTCGGAATCGCCGACGCGGGGCCTGGCTTCGAGGGAGCGGGTTGTGGTCATTTTTCATCCATATGGATTCCAATTGGAATCTGCATGGATGGCATTCAACCACGTTTCGTGCCCCCGCGCCATCCGCTGGTCGCACCGGTCCGAGCGCCGCTGATCGGCCTCATACTGCATGCCCATCCCTTTTCGCCGCGCGCCCATGCACCCCACCCACGAGCCGCCACCCGCCCCGACGCCCGACGAAACCCGCCCTGCCCTGCAGGCGGTGCCCGCGGTATCCGCCCCGCTCACGCTGCGCCTGATGCTCGCGGCGGTGACGGTGGCGTTTGCCTGGATCCTGCTGCCGTTCTACGGCACCATCCTCTGGGGCGCGATCATCGCGCTGATGTTTGCGCCGCTCAACCGCTGGCTGCTGCCCCGCCTGCGGTACCGCCGCACGCTGGCTGCGCTGACCACGCTGGGCGCGGCGATCGTGGTGGTGGTGCTGCCGGCCTTGCTGGTGCTGCTCTCGCTGGCGCGGGAAGCGGCGCAGATGTACGAGCGCATCCAGAAGGGCGAGGTCAACCCGACCCTGATGCTGCGCGCGCTGTTCAACGCGCTGCCGGACGTCGTGACCTCGCTGCTGGGGCGCGTCGGCCTGGGCAATTTCGAGCGCGTGCAGCGCAAGGTGACCTCGATGCTCACGCAGGGCAGCGAGATCATCGCCACCCACACCTTCAACCTCGGCCAGGACGCGTTCGGCCTGGTGGTCAGCCTGTTCATCACCCTGTACCTGGCCTTCTTCCTGATCCGCGACGGCGCGAGCATCGTGCGCAGCGTGCGCCTGGCCATCCCGCTGCCGCCCGACCACAAGCAGGAGCTGCTGGAACAGTTCGGCACCGTGCTGCGCGCCACCGTCAAGGGCAACCTGGTGGTCGCGCTGGTGCAGGGCATGCTCGGCGGGCTGGCGTTCTGGGCGCTGGGCGTCGATGGCGCCCTGTTGTGGGCGGTGCTGATGGCGGTGCTGTCGCTGCTGCCCGCCGTCGGTGCGGGTCTGGTCTGGCTGCCGATGGCGATCTACCTGTTCGCCACCGACCAGGTGTGGCAGGGCGCGAGCCTGGTGGCCTACGGCATGCTGGTGATCGGCCTGGCCGACAACGTGCTGCGCCCGCTGCTGGTGGGCAAGGACACCGGCATGCCCGACTACCTGGTGATGATCACCACCCTGGGCGGCATCGCGGCCATGGGCATCAACGGCTTCGTCATCGGCCCGACCATCGCGGCGATGTTCGTCGCGGTCTGGCACATCCAGACCGTCACCCGCCCCCGGATACCGCCCGCCAGCGAAACGCCGCCCGCCGCGACCGCGGAGGTGCTGAAGAACCACGCCGAACCGGGTGGCGGCGCCGCGCCGTAACGCGAGGCGCGCCGGGCCGGCGCCTCAGGCCACGGTCGCGCTGAGCAGGCGCTGCACCAGCGGGTGCTGCACCTTGCGCGCGGTGCCGATGGCGTAGAAGTGCTCCTGCACACCGTCGCAGGGTGCGAACCACTTCAGCCCGTAGCCCTGCGAGAGCTTGTCGCGCATGCGCTCGGCGGCCGGGAACACGCCCATGCCCGAAGCGCCGAAGGTGGCCAGCAAGGCGCTGTCTTCGAACTCGCCCACCACGCGCGGCTGCACGCCCTGGCGCTCGAACCACAGGTCGATGCGCCCGCGCACCGAGGACTGCGCCGTGGGCAGCAGCACCGGCACCTCGGCCAGGCTGCGCGGAAAGTCGCGCCGCGCCTGCGCCAGCCATTCCCGGGGCGCGTACCAGCCCAGCGGCGACGAGCCGAGCGCATGGCTGTACAGCCTGAGGTTGGGGTTGGCCGGCGCCGGCCGGTCGGACAGCACCACGTCCAGCCGGTGCAGCGCGAGGGCGGCCAGCAGGTCCTCGAAGCCGTCCTCGTGGCACATCAGGCGCAGCTGCGGCTCCTGCAGCGCGGGCGCCAGCAGGTCGCGCACGGCGAGCTTGGGCAGGCCGTCGGAGATGCCCACCACCAGGCGCACGCGGGTCTGGCTCGCGGCGTCGCGCACCGCGTCCTGCAGCTGTCCGCCGAGCTCGAAGATCTGCTCGGCCCACTCGAGCGCGACCCTTCCGGCGTCGGTGAGCGCCAGGCCGCGCCCGGCGGGTTTGAACAGCGCATGGCCGAGCGACTGCTCCAGCAGGCGCACCTGCGCGCTCACCGTCTGCACCGCCATGCCCAGGCGGGTCGCGGCCTGCGACATGCCGCCTTCCTTGGCCGTGACCCAGAAGTAATACAGGTGCTTGTAGTTGAGTTCCTGGTTCATGCTTCGGTTTTCAGTGACATTGGTTCTGTGATTTTCTGCTTTTTCCGAAGACCTGGCGCAACTATGCTCCGGGCTCCGCCCACGAGGGCACCCGCACATCCCGCAACCTGAAAGGACACGCCCATGCGCACCTACCCCACCGACAGCCCCGAGGCAGCCGCCCGCCTGCTGGCCATGGCCCTGGTGGCCGACGGCAACTATTCGCTGACCGAGATCCGCGCGCTGGACCGCATCCAGGCCTCGCGCCAGCTCGGCCTGGATCCCGCCGCCTTCAAGGGCGTGGTCGACACCTTTTGCGAAGACCTGCTGATGGCCGCGCAAGGCGAATGGACCGGCTCGGCCGGCATGGACGAGGGCACGCGCCAGCAGCTGCTGGACGAAGTGCGCGACCCGGCCCTGCGCGCGCGGATCGTGGCCCTGTGCCAGGCCGTGGTGCAGGCCGACGGACACGAGGCCGATGGCGAAGCGGCGCTGCTGGACGCGCTCACGCGCGCCTGGCGCCAGCGGCCGGCGGCCTCCGCACCCGCGGGAGCGCTGTCGTGAGGGCCATCGTCTGGGGCGTCTTCGCGCTGCTGGCCGCCGGCTGGACCGGCCTGGTGGCCATCTCGGTGCAGATCACCGAATGGCTGCTCGGCATGGCCGCCTCGGGCCAGGTGGGCGATGTGGCCACGGCGGCCGGCCAGTGGCCGGTGCCCGCCTGGCTGGCGCTGTGGGTCGACCCGGCCTGGGTGCAGGCGCTGCAGGCCGCCTGGCTGGGCACGGTGCAGTGGCTCGGCCAGGTGCTGCCCTCGGGCGATGGACTGATGGGCTGGATCGCGCCGCTGCTCTGGACCGGCTGGGCGCTGGGCCTGCTGTGCCTGCTGGTGCCGGCCATCGCACTGCACTGGATGGCGGGCCGGTTCAAGGCACCGGTCACGGCGAGCGCCGCGCCACGCTGATGCCCTGCCCGTCCCGGCGCGGCGCCGGGACGGGCACCCCGAAAACCGGGCGCGCGGGGTTGCCCCCCTAAAATCGGTCCACTCCTTTCCGGACCGCCCCGCTTGACGCCCTCCGCCCACACCGCACATGCCAACGAGGCCGCCCCGTCCCGTGCGGCGTCTGGCGGTATCCGGCCGGCGAGCGCCATCGGCTTCTGCACCCTGGCCACCCGCCGCAACGAGACTCCCCCATGAAATCCATCGCCCTGGGCCTGGCCCTGTTCTGCGTGCTGCTGTCCTCGGCCGCGCAAATCGCCATGAAGCGCGGCATGGGCGCGCCCGCCAGCGCCGACGTGGGCAGCACCTACATGCAGGCGCTCAGCAGCCCCATGGTCTGGCTCGGCCTGATGCTCTACGGCGCCAGCGCCGTGCTCTGGCTGTGGGTGCTATCGCGGCTGGACGTGAGCGTGGCCTACCCGCTGGTGAGCCTGGGCTTCGTGGTCACGCTGGCGCTGGGCGTGCTCTGGCTGGGTGAGCCGTTTTCCTGGCTGCGCGTGGCCGGCTGCACGCTGATCGTGGTGGGCGTGAGCCTGCTCGCCCTCGACGCCTGAGCAGCCCTCCGTGCGTGCCTCCGAGTTCTCCGCCCACGCCTCGCGCCAGATCTTCTGGGGCGCGTTCGCCATCACCCTGCTGCTGAAGCTCGTGATCGCCGCGGGCTTCCCGGTCACCGGCGACGAGGCCTTCTTCTACCAGTGGGGCGTGTTCCCGGCCTGGGGCTATTCGGACCACCCGCCCATGGTGGGCTGGCTGCTCGCGCTGCTGCGCCAGGTCAGCGAACACCCGCTGGCGCTGCGCAGCTTCACGCTGCTGGTCACCAGCCTGATCGCGCTCGGCGTGGTCGACCTGCTGCGCCGCTTCCTGCCCGAAGACCGCGAGGCCAGCGCCTGGCTGGCCGGCGCGGTGTACCTGGCGATGCCGTGGTCGTGGATGTTCGTGCTGGTGACCACCGACACGCCGCTGATCTTCTTCATGGCGCTCTCGGCCTGGGCCTACCTGCGCGCCGACACCAGCACCGGGCGCGGCACCGGCTGGTACGCGCTGGCCGGCCTGTTCCTCGGCTTGGCCTTCCTCTCCAAGTACTTCGCCGCGCTGCTGGGGTTCGCCTACGCGGCGCACTGCTTCGGCTGGCGGCGCGAGCGCTGGTGGGCACCGTTCCTGATCTTCGCGCTGGCGCTGCCCTCGATCGCGCTCAACGTGGCCTTCAACGCCACGCACGGCTGGACCAACGTGATGTTCAACGTGTTCAACCGCAACGAGGGCTCGGCCTGGTCGATCAAGACCTTCGCGGTGTACATCGGCATGGCGCTGTACCTGCTCACGCCCTGGCTGCTGTGGCGCGGCGCGGCCGCGCGCGTGGCGCCGGGCGTGTCGTCCACCACGGCGCGCACGCTGGCGGTGCTGTGGCTGTTTCCGCTGATCGTGTTCGCGCTGCTGGCCACGCGGCGCACCATCGGCCTGCACTGGGTGCTGGGCTTCGTGCCGCTGTTCGTGCTGTGGGTGGGCCTGCGGCTGGACGCGCGGCCGCTGCGCAGTGCCCTGAACTGGACGGTGGCGCTGTCGCTGCCGCACCTGCTGGTGGTGGCGGCCGTGGCCTGGGCACCGCTGTCGTGGTTGCAGCCGTTCAAGGTCCACGACCGCGCCGTGTTCCTGCGCGAGACGCCCGCCGTGGTGGCCGCGCTGCGGCAGGACCTGCCGGCCGGCGCCACGCTGATGGCGCGCACCTACAACCCGGCGGGCATGCTGGCCTTCCACCACGGCCGCTACGTGCCGGTGTTCGGCGTGGGCCGCCACCACGCGCGGCAGGACGACCAGATCGTCGACTTCCGCGCGTACGAAGGCCGGCCGATCCGCGTGTTCCTGTACGACGAACCCAATCTGGCCGAGTTCGCGCCCTACTTCGACCGCGTGAGCGCGAAGCGTTTCGAGATCGAAGGCGTGGCCTTCTTCGCGGTGGACGGCACGGGTTTCCGTTTCCAGCCCTACCGCGACACCGTGCTGGCCGAGGTGGCGCGCGAGTTCCACGACATCCCGCGCTGGCTGCCCGTGCTGGGCAGCCCGTTCTGCGAACGCTACGGCTTCGCTGCCTGCTCGCCCGGGCGACCCTGATCGGGTCAGGCCGAGAACGGCACGCGCGCGGCCACCGCGCACATCAGCTCGTAGCCGATGGTGCCCGCCGCCGACGCGACCTCGTCGATCGGCAGCACGGCACCCGACGCGGCGCGCCCCCACAGCACCACCTCCGAACCCATGCCGGCGGCGGGCACGGGCCCGAGGTCGACCGTGACCATGTCCATGCTCACGCGGCCCACGACGCGCGTGCGCACGCCATCGACCAGCACCGGCGTGCCGTTGGGCGCGTGGCGCGGGTAGCCGTCGGCATAACCGCAGGCCACCACGCCGATGCGCATCGGGCCGTCGGCGGTGAAGGCCGAGCCGTAGCCCACGGTGTCGCCGGCCTGCAGCGACTGCAGGCCGATGAGGCGGCTGGCCAGCGTCATGGCCGGTTGCAGGCCCCAGTCGGCGGCGCTCCTGGCCGGAAAGTCGGGCGCGCTGCCGTACAGCGCGATGCCCTCGCGCACCCAGTCGGCCGCGAGGTTCTGCACGCCCTCACCGCGCAGCGCGTCGCGCGGGTGGCGCAGCAGGGCGGCGCTGTTGCACAGGGTGCGCTCGCCCGGCAGGTCGGCGGTGGCGGCCTCGAACGCGGCCACCTGGTGGGCGATGCCGCGCGGGCCGTCGGCGTCGCTGAAGTGGGTCATGAGCGTGATCTCGTCCACCTGCGGCAGCGCGTTGAGCCGGGCCCAGGCGCTGCGGAACGCGGCCGGCGTGAAGCCCAGGCGGTTCATGCCGCTGTTGAGCTTGAGGAACACGCGGTGCGGCACCTGCGTCTTGTGCGCGGCGAGCCAGTCGATCTGCTCGTTGCAGTGCACCGTGTGCCACAGGTGCAGGCGCGAGCACAGCTCGAGGTCGCGCGGCTCGAACACGCCTTCGAGCAACTGGATCGGGCCGCGCCAGTCGAGCGCGCGCAGGCGCTCGGCCTCGGCCAGGTCGAGCAGCGCAAAACCGTCGGCACTGCGCAGCGCGTCGAAGCAGCGCTCGATGCCGTGGCCATAGGCATTGGCCTTGACCACCGCCCAGACGCGGGCGTCGGGCGCGCAGTCGCGCGCGCGTTGCAGGTTGTGGCGCAGGGCCTCGGGGTGGACGGTGGCGAGGATGGGACGGGGCATGGCGTGCGGCGTTCGTGCGATGGGTCGTGCGTTAAGTCGCGGAGGTGCCAGCCCCGGGGCTGTGCGGGCGTCGGGCATGGTGCTTGCCCGCGCCGGGCTTTCAAGGCCGCGTGCTATAACCCGGCAACCTCTGGAGACACCCGTCAACTGTCGCACAAAAATGCCGGCGCACCCCGTTCAGCCAGCCTGTGCTGACGAGGCCCGGCGCACAAATTCATCGCCATGAAGCGCGGCTTCTACACCATCATGACGGCGCAGTTCTTCAGTTCGCTGGCGGACAACGCGCTGTTCGTCGCGGCCATCGAATTGCTGCGCACGCGCGGCGCGCCCGAATGGCAGAGCGCGGCCCTGGTGCCCCTGTTTGCGCTGTTCTACGTGGTGCTCGCGCCCTTCGTGGGGGCGTTCGCCGACGCGCGGCCCAAGGGGCAGGTCATGTTCCTGAGCAATGCCATCAAGGTGGTGGGCTGCCTGCTCATGCTCACCGGCGTGCACCCGCTGCTGGCCTACACCCTGGTGGGCCTGGGTGCCGCGGCCTACTCGCCGGCCAAGTACGGCATCCTCACCGAGCTGCTGCCGCCCTCGCAACTGGTCAAGGCCAACGGCTGGATCGAAGGCCTCACCATCGCGTCCATCATCCTGGGCGTACTGCTCGGTGGCCAGCTCGTCAGCCCCTGGGTGTCGGCGCACCTGCTCGCGGTCGACATCCCCGGTTTTCACACCGGCATCCACCACCCCGCGCAGGCCGCGGTGGCCGCGCTGATGGTGGTCTACGCGCTGGCGGCCTGGTTCAACACCCGCATTCCGCTCACCGGCGTGACGCCGCGGCCGATGCCGAAGAACCCGCTGGCCCTGCTGCCCGATTTCTGGCGCTGCAACAGCCGCCTCTGGCGCGACCGCCTGGGCCAGATCTCGCTGGCCACCACCACGCTGTTCTGGGGTGTCTCGGGCAACCTGCGCTACATCGTGCTGGCCTGGGCTGGCGCGGCGCTGGGCTACGGCACCACGCAGGCCTCGTCACTCGTGGGCGTGGTCGCGCTCGGCACCGCGGTCGGCGCGGTGGTGGCGTCCATGCGCATGCGGCTGGACCAGGCCACGCGCGTGATGCCGCTGGGCATCGGCATGGGCGTGCTGGTGATCCTGATGAACTTCATCGACAACGTGTGGGTGGCCGCGCCCTTCCTGGTGCTGCTCGGCGGCCTGGGCGGCTTCCTGGTGGTGCCGATGAACGCGCTGCTGCAGCACCGCGGCCACAACCTCATGGGCGCGGGCCGCTCGATCGCGGTGCAGAACTTCAACGAACAGGCCTGCATCCTGACGCTGGGCGCGCTCTACAGCTTCTACACCGGCATGGGCTGGTCGGCCTTCGCCGCCATCACCGCCTTCGGCCTGCTGGTGGCGGGCTGCATGTGGCTGATCGCGCTGTGGCACCGCCACAACCAGCGCGCCCACCCGCACGAGCTCGAACGCCTGCTGGAGATCGCGCGCCGCGACGACCTGCACGGCTGAGCTGGCAAGGTTGTCAGGCGGCTGGTTGGCGGCTTCGCGGTGGTTGCCTCCGGCCAGACTCGTGCGCCGAACGTGCGTTCTGTAGCACGTTGCAGACATCCAGAACTTCGCGTTTGTGTCTACCGCTTGCAGACGGCGTAGCCACGGCTAGACTGCCGCAATCGGCCACTAGCGGACGTTCCTACCTATGTCGCAATCCAGTTCCCAAGCTTGGGCTTTCTATCGCGAAGTTGCCGCATCGGCGACGCTGTGGACAGTTAAAGATGCCGGCGGCTACCCTGCGCCGTTGACAGCCGAAGGCCGTCGAGCGCAGCCGTTTTGGTCATCTCGCTCACGCGCTGAAACGGTCATCTCAGAGGTTCCTGCGTACTCAGGGTTTGTTCCTGACGCAATCTCTTGGGAGAAGTTTTGTGCGTCATGGGTTGATGGCTTGGAGCGCGATGGAATGCTGGTTGGTGTCAACTGGAGTGGACCACGTGCCACGGGTTTCGACATGGAGCCAAGCGAGCTTCGCCGCTATGTTCAAGCACTAATCGACAATCCAACGCTGACGCCTTGTACGATGAAATGAGCGGGCTTTCGGCCAAAACCGGACATCAAAACTTAATGCTGGAACTACCGAAGACTGCAGTGCTGGCGTTTGACGAGTCTGGCGTCGTGGAAATCCATGCCGACGCGACCACGGCAGCTATTGCCTATGAAGGAATTGACGTTGAGTCGGGTGTTGTGAGCTTCTTCGACGCCGATGGACACGGTCTGGACGCACACTTCATCACGCCCAACGAACACGGCAGTTTGCTTCGATTTCTCAAATGGGTTAAGTCCGGCACATACACGCTTGTCTTGGCCGCCGAACCAGAAAAACCGATTGCACTTGCGTTTTCTGAGGCTGTGGCCCTGGAGAAAAATGAGTGGTTCGAGACACTCGACGCATTGATGGCGCACCTTCGATCGCGGGGAGTTGTCGTTGATTTTTCGCCTTGACCGGCGTCCGCTTTGGGCGGAAGCTGACGTTGCAACGTTCCGAGAACGGTCGCTGGGCGCGCGCCGCAAACCAGACTGAAGGTCAGTGGGACTTCTGAAAGTGGACCACTTCCTTGAAGAAGAACTGCATCACATCGAATCGCTTTTCACGGCCATAGACATAGCGTTGTTCCACGCCGTCACAAATGGAAATCCGTTCCCATGGATCGGAGGTACGAGCCATGTACGCTGGAGCTGCATTGGCAGCGAATCCGACATAACGCGCCATTTCTTGACCGCTAGCTTTATCGATCAAGGAGATTTCGCCGCGTGCAACCCAATGATTTCGGTCGTCAACCGTAGAGACATCTTTGATGGCGAGTGTGTATCTCGCGCCGCTTTCCTGAACTCTCTCTCTTACACGTTCGCCTGTAGCACCCCGTCTCAACGAAGAAAAGCCGCTTTCCCGTTGGCCAGCCTCATGCTGCTCGACGAACGCAAACGACGTTAGCTTCAGAATCGCGTCTGGGTTGCCCTGCCTTGTCCACACGAGCGCTCTCTTGTATTGGTTAGCGTTCAGGCTCTCAGGATATGACTCGCCATAGCGCTTCTGATTTCGCAGCATCTTCTTTGTGGCCGACTCGGGGGGAGGCGCATCAGGCAGCTCCAGATGCCCGTCTTTCCTTGCGAGCACAAGCAACCCGCCAGAGGGGTCGACTACTCCAAAGCTTGCAACATATCGGTCTTTCGCGCAGCGCTGGGCAAGATAGTCACGTGCACCCGCGAATTTTCGTTTGTTGAGTTCTGCCAACTCCTCCAATCCATTGTTGAAGGACCAGTTGCTCCATACAACATATGCGACTGGGGCGCCTACCATTGACGCTACAAGGATGAATCGATGAAGCCATTTCTTGGCAGCATGCCGAGCAAGGAAGACTGAGAACAGTATCCAACTGCCGAATGCAATTCCACCCCCCCAAAGGGCGAGCATGAACATCTGTTCTCTCACGTTCGACCTCTCGTGTATGAATTAGCCTTCAAAAGGTGAACTTGGTCGGTAGTGACTGGTCGTCCTAAGCGCGAGAACCGCACTGCGCCTGCGCGGAAAAATTTGGTGGTCTACGAACTTCCGCTTCTGGCCGATTGCAGCAGTCTAGCCGTGGCACCACTGCCTGCAAGCCGCAGTCCTATATGGCCAACGACTGATTGACCGCTATGTGGTGCAGATCGCACGTTCAGACCTTGCCACCCTCGCGAGTGGTCGAGCTCTTCCTCAAAACCCCACGTTGGTCGGCGCGAAGCCATCCAGGCTCACCAGACGGTGCTGAGCCAGCACCTTGTACAGGTCGCCCTCGCCGACCGAGCGCGAGAGGTAGGCGTCGCTGCCGGCCAGGCCGGCCTTCATGCGGTCCATGCTGCCGGCCGTGGGCGCGAACATGATCACCACCGGCGCGCCCTTGGGTCCCTTGGTCTGCTTGGCCACGCGGCAGATCTGGTTGGCGTCGGGCTCGCCCTTGAGGCGGTCGATCACCACCACGCGGTACGGGTGGGCCTTGAGCATCACCAGCGCCTGCGCCGCCTCGCGCGACCAGTCCACCGACAGGCCGTATTTCTTGAAGCGCTTGAGCAGGATGCGCCCCTCCACCAGGCTTTCGGCCACCAGCAGCATGTCGCCGCGCGGCACCTCGGGCACGGCGGTCTTGTCGGTGCCGATGCGGGACTTCGGTGCGCGCGTGGCGCGCGGCGCCGGGGGTGATGGCAGGTCTTCGAGGCCGCCGAAGTCGGTCATGCGCATCACGCCGGCGCGGCCCGCGGGCGGCGCAGCGCTGCGGGCCGCGGCCGGCGGT
>QZKF01000076.1 GCA_003599455.1 Comamonadaceae bacterium | reverse complement strand
CACGCCGTTTGCCATCCTCTACGCCAACACCATCGTCACGCGCCTGGTGGGCAGCGACTGGCTGATGCAGTCGGTGCAGATGACCACCATCGCGCGCAAGGCCATCAACGCCGACAAGCACGTGATCATCTGCGGCTACGGCCGCTGCGGCCAGAACCTGGCGCGCCTGCTGGAGGCCGAGGGCATTCCGTACATGGCGCTCGACCTCGACCCCGACCGCGTGCGCCAGGCCGCGGCGGCGGGGCACTCGGTGGTGTTTGGCGATGCCGCGCGCCTGCAGGCGCTCATGGCCGCCGGCCTGCACCGCGCCAGCGCCCTGGTGGTGACCTACCTCGACACCGCCAGCGCGCTCAAGGTGCTGCGCCACACCCACGAAAAGGCCTCGCACGTGCCGGTGGTCGTGCGCACGGTGGACGACGTGGACCTGGAAAAGCTGCGCGCGGCCGGCGCCACCGAGGTGGTGCCCGAAGCGATAGAGGCCAGCCTGATGCTGGCCAGCCACGCGCTGGCGCTGGTGGGCGTGCCGATGCGGCGCGTGATCCGCGTGGTGCAGGACCAGCGCGACGCGCGCTACAACCTCCTGCGCGGCTACTTCCACGGTGCCGACGACGACAGCGCGGACGAGATCGAACACGAGCGGCTCAACACCGTGACCTTGCCGCCCGGCGGCCGCAATGTCGGCAAGACCCTGGGCAGCCTCGCGCTGCACGCGGTGGGCGTGCGGGTGGTGAGCCTGCGGCGCGCCAGTGGGCGGACCCAGCCGCTGGGAGACGAGACGGTGTTCGAGGGCGGCGACACCGTGGTGATCAGCGGCAAGGCTCCCGCGCTGGCCCTGGCCGAAGAGAAGCTGCTGTCGGGTTGAGTCCGGGGCCGGCGGGGGGTATCCCCGACCGACCGGGGGATATTGGTACCGTCGGGTTTGCATGGTGACTGATCGGTATGTATGCTTACCGTTTTTCACCAATCAGGAGCATTACCCGTGATGGACCGTCGACTGTTTCTCGGTGCCGGCATCGCCGGCGCATCCGCGCTGACCTTCTCCTCCGTCTTCTCGCAGAACTCCCCGAACTTCGGCGCGCCGGTGCTGCCGACACCGGGCTTTCGCAAGATGAAGCTGGGCGCGATGGAGGTCATCGCCTTGAACGACGGCGCACTGCGCCGCCCTCTGGGCGACGAGTTCGTGCGCAACGCGCCGCTGGAGCAGGTCAAGGCCATGCTGGCCTCGCAGAGCCTGCCCACGGACTACGTGGACATCCCGTTCACGGCCTTCCTGGTGGTGAACGGCAACGACCGCTTCCTGATCGACACCGGTTTTGCGGACAACGGCCCACCCACCACCGGCCGCCTGCGCGCCAACCTGGCGGCCGCCGGCTACAAGCCGGAGGACATCAACCACGTCATCCTGAGCCACTACCACGGCGACCACATCAACGGCCTGCGCGCCAAGGACGGCTCGCTGGTGTTCCCGCGCGCCAAGGTGCACGTGCCCGCGCCGGAACACGCCTTCTGGATGGACGACGCGAAGATGAGCGCGGCGCCACCGGCGATGCAGGGCGGCTTCCAGGCGGTGCGCCGCGTGCTCGGCAGCCTGCCGGCCGACCAGCTGGTGAAGTTCGAGCCGGGCGCCGAGCTGGCGCCCGGCATCACTTCGTCGGCCGCATTCGGCCATACGCCGGGAATGAGCGTGTTCACGATCCGCTCGGAAGGACAATCCTTCATGTATGTGGCCGACGTGACCAACGTGCCCTCGCTCTTCGCCCGCAGCCCCGACTGGGCGGTGGCGTTCGACATGGACGCCGAGATGGCACGCCAGACGCGCCGGCGCGTGTTCGACATGCTCGTGAAGGAGAAGACGGTGGCCGGCGGCTTCCACTTCCCCTTCCCGGCCTTCGGCACGATGGAAGCGGCCGGCAACGGCTACCAGTTCAAACCCATGGCCTGAACAGGGTCGCCATGGTCTCCCGCCCCGGCCTGCGCGCCGGGGCCTTTTTTTGTGTCCACGCCGATAATGGCCGCTCCCCAACGGACCGAGCCCATGGACACCTCCGCTTTCCTGAAGTCCCACATCCGCACCGTGCCGGACTGGCCCGCGCCGGGCGTGCAGTTCCGCGACATCACGCCGCTGCTGCAGGACCCCAAGGTCTTTCGCGTGCTGATCGACACCTTCGTGCACCGCTACATGGACCCGGCGCTGCGACCCACCGTGGTCGCGGGGCTGGACGCGCGCGGTTTCATCATCGGCTCGGTGCTGGCCTACGAGCTCGGCGTCGGCTTCGTGCCGATCCGCAAGAAGGGCAAGCTGCCGTTCACCACAGTGGAAGAAACCTATGAGCTGGAATATGGCAGCGCCACGGTGGAGCTGCACACCGACGCGGTGAAGCCCGGCGACCGGGTGGTGCTGATCGACGACCTGATCGCCACCGGCGGCACCATGATGGCCGGGCGGCGGCTGCTCGAGAAACTGGGCGCGGAGGTGATGGAAGGCGCGGCCATCGTCGACCTGCCCGAACTCGGGGGCTCGGAGAAGCTGCGCGCCTCGGGACTGCAGCTTTTCACCCTGCTCGACTTCGCCGGCCACTGAACGGCCGGCGGGCGCCGGAACTCAGAGTTTGCCGTGCTGGGTTTCGCTCAGCGCCGCAAAGTCGCTGTGCGACTCGGGCACCGGCATCTGCATCTGGGCTTCGGCTGGCGTGCGGTAGGCCGGCGGGGCCACGCTTTGCAGGGCCTGGCGAAACGCCTCCACCTCGTCGTCGCCCACCACCTGCGTGGGCGCGCTCGAAGGCGTGATGGCCGGCCGGGGAATCGCGGTCGGGCTGGGGATCGGCATCGGCCGGGAGGGCGTGGCCACCATGCCTGGGGTCATGAGCACCGTTTCGCGGCGCGTCTGTGCCGCCACGGCGGCCTTGAGCGCCATGCCCACCTGGTCGTGCACGGCCTTGCGGCGCCAGTACACCGAGCGCACGTCCATGCCGTGGCGCGTCTTGGCGCTTTGCTGAATCCAGCGTTCGATCTCCAGCAGGTACTCGTCGGGCATGGACTGCGCGGGCAGGGCGAGGTCGATCAGCACCAGAAAGCTGTCGCCGTTGGCGTCAAGCGTGAGCACCTTGAACTCGTAGCTGGTGGACAGCACCCCCGCACGGATGAGCGATTCGCGCACCACCGAAAACAGCTGCTCGCGGCGCAGGATGCGGCGGCCGCGGCGCGGCGAGATCAGCGGCAGCGTGGTCTGGCTGAACTTGTTGCGGGCGCGGGTGAACGGGCCGCCCTTGCCGGACGTGGTGGATTTCTTGGCCTGTAGCCAGCTCATCAAGGACATGGGCAGAGTGTGCGCAAGGGAAGCACGCGCAAAGGGTGGGATGGACAACACGAGGACCTTGTCGGGTGGGCGCCTGGGTGGTTCAGGTCACGGCGACCCGCTTGGGCCGGTTGTACATGCGGCGCGCGAGCACCGCCGACATGGCAACGGTCAGATCCAGGGCAATCTCGGGGTGGCGTGTGGCGAGTTCACGAAAGCGCAACGGGGTCAGGCACCAGAGCCGGCAGTCGCTGCCGGCATGCACCGTGGCGCTGCGCGGCAGGTGGCTGAAGAACGCCCCCTCGCCCAGCAGGGACCCCGAGCCCACCACCGCGATGCGCACGCGCTCGCGCGAGTCCTCGTAGTGCACCGTGAGTGAACCGCTCTCGACGAAGTAGACGGTGCGGTCCTTCACACCTTGTTCGATCAGGATCTGCCCCTGCTGCAGCGCCACCGGCTGCAGGTAGTTGGCCAGCAAGGGCCACTGGTTGTCGCCAAGGTTCAGGGGCACGGCGTCCAGCGCGCTGCTCAGGCGCATGGACTGGGCCAGACCTTGGATGTCAAAGCGCACGGACGTGGGCAACTGGGCGTTCATGCGGTCAAGATAACCGGGCCGCGCCCCCGTGCGCAAGCGCCTTCTTACCCCCGCTTACAGTTGCACTCTCGACGGTATGCCAGCGGCACCGAGCGGTGCATCCGGGCTCATTTGCCGATGCAAAAACGCGAAAATATTTCGCCCAGCAGGTCGTCGGCGGTGAATTCCCCGGTGATCTCGCTCAGGGCCTGCTGGGCCAGGCGCAGCTCTTCGGCCAGCAGGTCCAGGTGCTCGGCACGCGCAGCCAGCAGGCCATGCGCGCTCTGCAGGTGCGCGCTCACCTGCCGCAGCGCCTGCAGGTGGCGTTCGCGCGCCATGAACAGGCCGTCGCCCGAGTGCTGCCAACCCGCCAGCGCGAGCAGGCGCTGGCGCAGGTCCTCCAGACCGGTGCCGTGCCGGGCCGAGATCGCGAGCGCGTCCGGCTGCCCGGCCAGCGCGGCCGGTGCGCGACCGCCCGACTGATCGACCTTGTTCCACACGTGCAGCACCGGCACGCCCGGCGGCAGGGTGGCGGCCAGGGTCGCCGCAATGGATGCGTCGGCGGCCTGGTAGTCGGGCTCGTCGCTGCGGACGAGGTCGTGCAGGAACAGCACCGCGTCGGCCCGCTGGATGCGGCCCCAGGCGCGCTCGATGCCGATCTTCTCGACCTCGTCCACGTCGGGGCTGTCGCGCAGGCCGGCGGTGTCGATCACGTGCAGCGGCACACCCTCGATCTGGATCGTCTGCTGCACCACGTCGCGCGTGGTGCCGGCCACCGGCGTGACGATGGCCAGCTCCGCGCCGGCCAGCGCGTTGAGCAGCGAGCTCTTGCCGGCGTTGGGCTGGCCGGCAATGACCACCTGCAGGCCGTCGCGCAGCAGCGCCCCCTGACGCGCCTGCGCCTGCACGCCGGCCAGCGCGTCCTGCAAGCGCTGCAACTGGCCGCTGGCGTCGGCCTTCTGCAGGAAGTCGATGTCTTCCTCGGGAAAGTCCAGCGTAGCCTCCACCAGCATGCGCAGGTTCACCAGCGCATCGCGCAGGCCGTGAATGCGGCTGGAGAACACACCAGCGAGCGAGCGCGAGGCGCTGCGCGCCGCCACCTCGGTGCTGGCATCGATCAGGTCGGCCACGGCCTCGGCCTGCGCCAGGTCCAGCTTGTCGTTGAGAAAGGCGCGTTCGGTGAACTCACCCGCGCGCGCCGGGCGCAGCGCCGGCACCGTGTCGCGGCCCACCTCCAGGCAGCGCGCCAGCAGCAGCTGCAGCACCACCGGCCCGCCATGGCCCTGCAGCTCGAGCACATCTTCTCCGGTGTAGGAATGTGGCCCCGGAAACCACAGCGCCAGGCCTTGGTCAAGCGTCTGGCCCGCCGCATCGGCAAACGGCAGATACGTCGCCTCGCGCGGCTTCAGCGCCCGGCCCAGCAATGCCTGTACAAAGGGAGCCAGGCCCCGACCCGACACCCGCACGATACCCACGCCTCCCCGGCCGGGCGCGGTGGCAATGGCGACGATGGGGTCGTGGTGGCGGGGCAGCATGGCGGAATGCGTCTACACAAAGAACAAGGGCCGCCCATCATGCAATGGAGCGGCCCCGGTGGAGTGGCGTCAGATCAGGTGAATTTGGGCATGCTGAATTTCAGCGGCACACCCATGCGCTTGTTGATGAAGGCCTGCTGGGCAATGGTCAGCACGTTGTTCGTGATCCAGTACAGCACCAGGCCGGACGGGAAGAAGAAGAACATGACCGAGAACATCAGCGGCATCAGCCACATCAGCTTGGCCTGCAGCGGGTCCGGCGGCAGCGGGTTGAGCGCGGTCTGGATCATGGTGGTGACGGCCATCACCAGCGGCAGGATGTAGAACGGATCGGGCGAGGACAGGTCGGTGATCCAGGCCGCCCAGGGCGCGTTGCGCATTTCCACGCTGGACAGCAGCACCCAGTACAGGGCGATGAACACCGGAATCTGCACCAGGATCGGGAAGCAGCCACCCAGCGGGTTGACCTTTTCCTCGCGGTACATCTTCATCATTTCCTGCTGCATCTGCTGCGGGTTGCCCTTGAGGCGTTCGCGCATTTCCATGATGCGCGGGTTGATCTTCTTCATCTTGGCCATGCTGCGGTAGGCGCTGGCGTTGAGCCAGTAGAACGCGGCCTTGATCAGCACCACGAGCAACACGATGGCCCAGCCCCAGTTGGCCACGTAGCCGTGGATCTTCTCGAGCAGCCAGTACAGCGGCTTGGCCAGGATGGTGAGCCAGCCATAGTCCTTCACCAGCTCCAGCCCGGGGGCGATGGTCTCCAGCACCTTTTCTTCCTGCGGACCGACAAACAGGCGGGCCTGCACGCTCTGGCCCTGACCGGGTTCGATGGCCTTGAGTTGGGTGATGCTGCCCACGGCAAACAGGTTGTTGTCGACCTTGCGCGCGAAGTTCTCGCGCGCCACGCCATCGCCCAGCAGCCACGCCGTGGCGAAGTAGTGCTGCACCATGGCCACGTAGCCGTCGCTGGTGGACTTGATGAAATCGGCCTTGTTCTTCTCGATGTCGGTGAACTCGACCTTCTGGTATTTCTTCTCGGCGGTGTAGACCGCCGGCCCGGTGAAGGTGGAGTAGAAGGGCGTCTCGCTGCTGAGCTTGCTGCCGTCGCGCACCAGTTGCAGGTAGAGCTGCGGCGTCACCGCCTGGCCACCGAGGTTCTGCACCTCGTGCTGCACCACGATGTCGTAGCGGCCGCGGGTCAGGGTGTAGGTCTTGACCAGCTTGATGCCGCCCACCTCGGCCGACTCGAAGCGCACCTGCAGTTCGTTCTGGCCGTCGGCCAGCGCGGTGGGGTTGCCCACCAGCGTCATCGGTGTCTTGTGGGTCGGGAAGCCGCCACCGATCAGGCCGGTCTGGGCCACATAGATGTGGTCGCCGCCTTGCGTGAGCAGGGTGAACGGTTGCACGCTCTGGTCTTTGCTCTGGCGCGTGGCTTCGGCGTGCTTGAGCAGCTGGGCGCCGATCAGCGAGCCCCCTTCGCTGTTGAACACCAGTTTGAACAGATCGGTGCGGACCTCGTGCCGCTGCGCCACGGCGCCCGGAGCGCCCGCAGGGGCCTGACCCGCCGCGTTGACCACTGACGCCTGGCCCGCCGCCACCGGCAGGCTCGCGTCCGCGGCAGCGGGTGTGCTGGTGCTGGCGGCCGGGGCGGTTACCGCGGGCGCAGTGCCCGGGAAGAAAGTGGGTTTCTGGCCATTGTGGATCTGCCACTTGTCCCAGATGAGGACCATCGACAGACCAAAAACCACCCACAGGATGGACCGACGGATGTCATTCATGACGGGTTCTTCTTTTCGCAGGAAGGTGAAATCAGGCGGGAAAACAGCGTGGGCGCCGCCACAGGCACCGGATCATGGCCGCCTTCGCACCAGGGGTGGCAGCGGGCCAGCCGGCCCAGCGTGAGGTAACTGCCGGCCAGAGCGCCATGGCGCTCCAGTGCGCCGATGGCATAGACCGAGCAGGACGGCTCGAACCGGCAGGCGCTGCCCAGCCACGGGCTGAGCAGCAGGCGGTACCCCTTGACCAGGCCCAGCAGGCCTTGGCGCGGCCAGTCAGACAGCATGGCGGGTCTCCACAGGCCCGGCGGCGCGCGGCGCAGGCCGCGCCAGCAGCTGCTCGAGCTCGGCGCGCACCGCGCGCTTGAGCGCGTCGGAGGTGGCGCTGACGAATTGCTGGCGGCTGAACTCGCTGCGCAGGCGCACCACCAGCGCTGCCTGGGGCAGGCTGGCGGCCTGGTGCCGGGCGATCTCGTAGATCTGGCGGCGGATCGCATTGCGCGTGACCGCGCGCTTGGCCCAGCGTTTGGGCAGCAGCACGCCCAGCCAGGCATCGGCCACAGGAAACAAAGCCCTGCCCTCGTGCGCGCTCGAAAGCGCGGCGCGGTGCAAGGCAAAGTGGGGGGTTTTGGCCACGGGGGCTCCCGCCATGACGGCCTGGAACTGTTGCCGGGACCGCAGCCGCTGGATCACCGCTGAACCGTCAGGGCCAGGCGGCGAGGGAGCCGGGCAAGGCGGCACCGGCAGAACACGCGCGGCCTCAGACGGCCAGGCGCTTGCGGCCCTTGGCGCGACGTGCGTTGATCACGGCGCGGCCTCCGCGGGTTTTCATGCGGACGAGGAAGCCGTGGGTGCGGGCGCGGCGGATCTTGGAGGGCTGGTAGGTGCGTTTCATGATGGTCTCGAGAAATCGGGAAAACCCGCAATTATCGCAAATAAAACCCATGCCCGGCAAGCACTTGGCCGCTCGAGCCACCACATCACTTCAAGCAAGCGCCCCGGCAGGGGCGCCCGTCGCCGGTGCCTTCAGCGGGTTCGCACACCTTGTGGATAAGTGAAGGGGCGCACTACAATGGCCGGACTGCCCCGAGACATTTGTCCACAATTACAACGCTTCCACCGTTCCCAGCATGATCGAGGGCATTCCCCCAGACGCGTCCCTGGCCGACACCCGGCCGGACACCCTTTCGCTCTGGTCCAGCTGCATGGACCGGCTGTCGCAAGAGATCCCCGAACAGCAGTTCAATACCTGGATCCGGCCCCTGTCCGCCACGGTGGCGGCCGACGGCTCCCGGGTGGTCGTGGCGGTCGCCAACCGCTTCAAGCTCGACTGGATCCGGGCCCAGTATGCGGCCCGCATCTCCGCCTTGCTGGAATCCATCCAGGGCGCCCCCGTGGTGCTGGAGTTGGTGCTTGCTCCGCGTGAAGGCCCGAGCCGCACGTCACCCACCCCGCGCACGGTGCAGGACCAGGTGCTGGCCGAGCTGCCCGACCTGGCGCCCGCCGAGGTGACCACCCCGAGTGGCCCCAAGACCCGGTTGAACCCGGCACTGGCCTTCTCCACCCTGGTCGAGGGCTCGGCGAACCGCATGGCGCGCGCCGCCGCCATGCACGTGGCCGGCAGCCTGGGCCAGCTGTACAACCCGCTGTTCATCTATGGCGGTGTCGGCCTGGGCAAGACCCACCTGGTGCACGCCATCGGCAACCACCTGCTGGCCGACCGTCCACAGGCCAAGGTTCTCTACATCCACGCAGAACAATTTGTTTCCGATGTGGTCAAGGCCTACCAGCGCAAAACCTTTGACGAGTTCAAGGAACGCTACCACTCGCTGGACCTGCTGCTGATCGACGACGTGCAGTTCTTCGCCAACAAGGAACGCACGCAGGAAGAGTTCTTCAACGCCTTCGAAGCGCTGCTGGCCAAGAAGAGCCACATCGTGCTCACCAGCGACACCTACCCCAAGGGCCTGGCCGACATCCACGAGCGGCTGGTCTCGCGCTTCGATTCGGGTCTCACGGTGGCGATCGAGCCGCCCGAGCTCGAGATGCGCGTGGCCATCCTGATCAACAAGGCGGCGGTGGAAAACGCCGTCATGCCGGAAGAGGTGGCGTTTTTCGTGGCGAAAAACGTGCGCTCCAACGTGCGCGAGCTCGAAGGCGCGCTGCGCAAGATCCTGGCCTATTCGCGCTTCAACCAGAAAGAGATCTCGATCGCGCTGGCGCGCGAGGCGCTGAAGGACCTGCTGTCGATCCAGAACCGGCAGATCAGCGTGGAGAACATCCAGAAGACGGTGGCCGACTTCTACAAGATCAAGGTGGCGGACATGTACAGCAAGAAGCGCCCGGCCAGCATTGCGCGGCCGCGGCAGATTGCCATGTTCATTGCCAAGGAACTGACCCAGAAGAGCCTGCCCGAGATCGGCGAGCTGTTCGGCGGGCGCGACCACACCACGGTGCTGCACGCGGTGCGCAAGATCGGCGCCGAACGCCAGCAGAACACCGAGCTCAACCAGCAGCTGCACGTGCTGGAACAGACCCTCAAGGGATGAGGCCACAAAAAGGCGAAAATAGCGGGGATTTGGCCCAGACAGTTAAGTGGGCCACCCGGGTGGCAGAAACCGGCCTACAAACAACCAGAGACGAAAGAGTCTGACATGATCGTTTTGAAATCGACCCAGGACAAAGTTTTGGCCGCGCTGCAGTCGGTCGCGGGCATTGTCGAGCGCCGCCACACACTGCCGATCCTGGCCAACGTCCTGCTGCGCAAGACCGGCTCGCAAGTCCAGCTGACCACCAGCGACCTGGAAATCCAGATCCGCACCACCGCCGGCCTCGATGGCGACGACGGCAACTTCGCCACCACGCTGGGCGCGCGCAAGCTGATCGACATCCTGCGCACCATGCCGGGCGACCAGACCGTGAGCCTGGAATCGAGCGCGGGCAAGCTGATCCTCAAGGGCGGCAAGAGCCGCTTCACGCTGCAGAGCATGCCGGCCGAAGACTTTCCGCTGGTGCAGGAATCGGCCAGTTTCGGCCCCGTGTTCTCGGTGCCGCAGAAAACCCTCAAGAGCCTGCTCAGCCAGGTCTCGTTCGCGATGGCGGTGCACGACATCCGCTACTACCTCAACGGCATCCTGTTCGTGGCCGAAGGCAAGCAGCTCAGCCTGGTCGCCACCGACGGCCACCGCCTCGCCTTCGCCTCCAGCACGCTGGACGTGGAAGTGCCCAAACAGGAAGTGATCCTGCCGCGCAAGACCGTGCTGGAACTGCAGCGCCTGCTCTCCGACAAGGAAGGCGCGATCGAGATGCAGTTCGCGGCCAACCAGGCCAAGTTCAGCTTCGACGGCATGGAGTTCGTCACCAAGCTGGTCGAGGGCAAGTTCCCCGACTACAACCGCGTGATCCCGAAGAACCACAAGAACATCGTCACGCTGGGCCGTGTGCCCCTGCTGGCCTCGCTGCAGCGCACCGCCATCATGACCAGCGAGAAGTTCAAGGGCGTGCGCCTGAACATCGAGCCCGGCGTGCTGCGCGTGGCCTCGAGCAATGCGGAGCAGGAAGAGGCGGTCGACGAGCTCGACATCGACTACGGCGGCGATGCCATCGAGATCGGCTTCAACGTGACCTACCTGATCGACGCCTTGCAGAACATGTCGCAGGAAATGGTGCGCATCGAGCTGTCCGATGGCAACAGCTCCGCGCTGGTGACCAACCCCGACGACAACGCCTTCAAGTACGTTGTCATGCCGATGCGGATCTGATCGGCCACGGTCCCCTCTCCCCCAAGCCCGACCCGCTGACCAGCGGGTTTGGCCTTTCTAGCGATTCAGAAAAGTCCAACATGTCCGAAGCCAACAAGCCCGCCGATTCCGTCAACACCGGCGCGGCCCATGCCGACAGCTCCAATTTCCAGCCCACCATCGACGCCCACCAGGTCGGCGCCAGCGAGGGTTACGGAGAAGGCTCGATCCAGATCCTGGAAGGCCTGGAGGCGGTGCGCAAGCGCCCGGGCATGTACATCGGCGACACGTCCGACGGCACCGGCCTGCACCACCTGGTGTTCGAGGTGGTCGACAACTCGATCGACGAGGCGCTGGCCGGCCACTGCGACGACATCGTGGTGACCATCCACACCGACAACTCGATCAGCGTGACCGACAACGGCCGTGGCATCCCCACCGGCGTGAAGATGGACGACAAGCACGAGCCCAAGCGCTCGGCGTCCGAGATCGCGCTGACCGAACTGCACGCGGGCGGCAAGTTCAACCAGAACAGCTACAAGGTCTCGGGCGGCCTGCACGGTGTGGGCGTGAGCTGCGTGAACGCGCTCTCGCAGTGGCTGCGCCTCACGGTGCGCCGCGAAGGCCAGGTGCACCAGCTCGAGTTCGCGCGCGGCTTCGTGCAGAACCGCCTGGTGGAGACCACGCCCACCGGCATCGAGATCTCGCCCATGCGCGTGACGGGCGCGACCGAGAAGCGCGGCACCGAGGTGCACTTCCTGCCCGACTACGAGATCTTCCGCGAGAACGCCGACTTCCACTACGAGATCCTGTCCAAGCGCCTGCGCGAACTCTCGTTCCTGAACAACGGCGTGCGCATCCGCCTGAAGGACGAGCGCAGCGGCAAGGAAGACGACTTCTCCGGCGCCGGCGGCGTCAAGGGTTTTGTCGACTTCATCAACAAGGGCAAGACGGTCCTGCACCCCAACGTGTTCCACGCCATGGGTGACCGCCAGAGCGACCAGGGCACCAACATCGGCGTCGAAGTGGCGATGCAGTGGAACAGCGGCTACAACGAACAGGTGCTGTGCTTCACCAACAACATCCCGCAGCGCGACGGCGGCACCCACCTCACCGGCCTGCGCGCCGCGATGACGCGGGTGATCAACAAGTACATCGAAGAAAGCGAAATGGCCAAGAAGGCCAAGGTCGAAGTCACCGGCGACGACATGCGCGAAGGCCTGTGCTGCGTGCTCAGCGTGAAGGTGCCCGAGCCCAAGTTCTCCAGCCAGACCAAGGACAAGCTGGTCTCCAGCGAAGTGCGCGGCCCGGTGGAAGACATCGTGAGCCGCCTGCTGGCCGACTACCTGCAGGAACGCCCGAACGACGCCAAGATCATCTGCGGCAAGATCGTGGAAGCCGCGCGTGCGCGCGAAGCCGCGCGCAAGGCGCGCGAAATGACGCGCCGCAAGGGCGTGCTCGACGGCATGGGCCTGCCCGGCAAGCTGGCCGACTGCCAGGAAAAAGACCCGGCGCTGTGCGAGATCTACATCGTCGAGGGCGACTCCGCCGGTGGCTCCGCCAAACAAGGGCGTGACCGCAAGTTCCAGGCGATCCTGCCGCTGCGCGGCAAGATCCTGAACGTGGAGAAGGCACGCTATGAAAAGCTGCTCACCTCCAACGAAATCCTGACGCTGATTACCGCGCTGGGCACCGGCATCGGCAAGGCCGGCGCCGAGGGCAGCAGCCCCGGCACCGGGGCGGACGACTTCAACGTCGCCAAGCTGCGCTACCACCGCATCATCATCATGACCGACGCCGACGTCGACGGCGCGCACATCCGCACCCTGCTGCTGACCTTCTTCTACCGCCAGATGCCCGAGCTCGTCGAGCGCGGCCACATCTACATCGCACAGCCGCCGCTCTACAAGGTCAAGGCCGGCAAGGAAGAGCTCTACCTCAAGGACGGTTCGGCGCTGGACGGCTTCCTGCTGCGCATCGCGCTCAAGGAAGCGTCCGTGTTCACCGGCGGCGCCACGCAGACCACGCTCAGCGGCGATACCCTTGGCGAACTCGCGCGCAAGCACCAGATCGCCGAAAGCGTGATCGCGCGCCTGTCCAACTTCATGGACGCCGAAGCCCTGCGCGCCATCGCCGACGGCGTGTCGCTCAACCTCGACAGCGTCGAGCAGGCCGAGGTCAGCGCGGTCGCGCTGCAGGAAAAGCTGCGCGAGCTCACTACCACCGGCGTGCCCGCCGAAGTGGCGGCCGAGTTCGACGTGCGCACCGACAAGCCCATCCTGCGCATCAGCCGCCGCCACCACGGCAACATCAAGAGCAGCGTGCTCACGCAGGACTTCGTGCACGGCGCCGACTACGCCGCGCTCGCCACCGCCGCCGAAACCTTCCGTGGCCTGCTGGGCGAAGGCGCCAAGGTGCTGCGCGGCGAGGGCGACAAGCAGAAGGAAGAAAAGGTCGGCGACTTCCGCCAGGCCATGCGCTGGCTCATCACCGAAGCCGAGCGCACCACCAGCCGCCAGCGCTACAAAGGCTTGGGCGAGATGAACCCCGCGCAGCTGTGGGAAACCACCATGGACCCGACCGTGCGCCGCCTGCTGCGCGTGCAGATCGACGACGCCATCGAAGCCGACCGCGTGTTCACCATGCTGATGGGCGACGAAGTGGAACCACGCCGGGAATTCATTGAGGCGAATGCGCTGCGGGCGGGGAACATCGACGTGTGAGGGGCTACGCCTCCGGGGTAGCTGACCTCTCTGGATGTCCCGGGAGCCATCAGCTTTCTGTCAGGCACACCGAGGGGCCTTCCCGCGGCACGGCCTGCCGGTCCTTGGCCACACCCACCGATACACCGTCTGGCAGCGCCACGCCGTTCTTCACGGCGATCAACTCGGCCATGACGCTCACGGCAATCTCGGCAGGCGTCTTGCTGTCGATGTGAATGCCGATCGGGCCGCGCAGGCGCGACAGCGTCTGTTCGGTCTGTCCGAAGTGCTCGATCAAGCGCGCTCGTCGCGCAGCCTGATTGCGCCGAGAGCCGATGGCGCCGACGTAAAACGACTCGCTGTGCAAGGCCTCCAGCAGGGCAAGGTCGTCGAGCTTGGGATCGTGGGTCAGCGCGACGATGGCGGTGCGCCGGTCGCAGCGGAACGAGAGCACCACGTCATCGGGCATCTCGTGGGAGAGCGTCACGCCTGGGGTCGTCCACGCACCGCGATGTTCTTCGCGCGGGTCGCACACCGTGACCGCAAAGCCGCTGAACAGCGCCATTCCCGCCAGGTACTCGCTGAGCTGGCCTGCGCCGATCAGCAGCAACCGGTAGGCAGGCCCGAAGACGTTGCGCACCGCCCTGCCGTCATCCAGCAGCGGTGCGGCATGCGCCTGGGTGTGCAGGCGCGTGCGGCCTGTGGCCACCTCGACATCGCGGCGCACCAGTTCGCCCTGGTCGAGCCGCCGCACCAGGGTGTCCAGCGCGTCGGCGTCCGGCATGAACTCCAGCAGCAGCTCCAGCGTGCCGCCACAGGGCAGGCCGAAACGGTGTGCCTCATCGGCGCTCACGCCGTAGCTCACGCGCTGCGGTAGCCCCTCGGTCAGGACATCGCGGTAGCGGTGGATGAGGTCGTCCTCGATGCAGCCCCCCGAGACGGATCCGACCACCGCGCCGCTTTCACACAGCGCCATGATCGAACCGACGGGCCGCGGCGAGCTGCCCCAGGTGCGCGTGACCGTGGCGAGCAGCGCCCCCCGGCCCGCGCGGCGCCAGTCCCGCAGGGTGCGCAGCACCAGCAAGTCCAGGTTCTCCACGTGTCCGGCCTCAGACGAGGTTGTGGTCGGACAGCGGCAGCGAGCGCACGAAGCGGCCGGTGGCGGACTGGATGGCCGCGATCAGCGCGGGCGCGGTGGGTGGAACGCCGGGTTCGCCCACACCGCCCAGGGGCGAGCCGATCTCGACGATCTCCGTCACCACCTGTGGTACCTCGTGCATGCGCAGCACCGGGTAGTCGCCAAAATTGGTCTGCTCGGCCCGGCCGTCCTTGAGCGTGATCCTGGCGCGCAACGCGGCGCCCAGCGCCTCGACCACGCTGCCGTGCATCTGCTGGCGGATCTGCCCGGGATTGATCGCGCGGCCGCAGTCGATGGCGACGTGCACCCGCTCGACCCGGACCTTGCCGTCCACCATGCGCGCCTCCACCACCTGGGCCACCGGGCTGCCGTAGCAGTCGACCACGGCCAGCCCCCGGTGCACGCCCGCCGCCGGGGGCGACGACCAGCGCGCGCTCTGCGCCACCCGGTCCAGCACGGCGAGCATGCGCGGCTGTCCCTTCAGATGGGCGCGGCGAAACGCCAGCGGGTCCTGCCGCGCGGCCACGGCGCACTCGTTGATGAAGGTCTCCAGCCAGAAGCCGGTGTAGGAGTTCGCGATGCTGCGCCACGGGCACAGCGGGATGGGCAGATCCACCACCGCGTGGTCCATCTCGAGCGCCGGCAACTCGTAGCGCATGTCGATGAGCCCGCTCAGCGAGAAGGGATCGATGTTGTTCTGGATGTTGTAGTTGTACTGGCGCCCCATCTGCGGGCCGCTGACGCGGATGCGCATCGCGGTGATCTGGCCATTGGCATCGAGCGCGGCCCGGAATCGCGCCATCATGGTCTGGCGGTACTGCCCCTGCTGGATGTCGTCGGCGCGCTGCCAGATCACTTTGACCGGGCGGCCCTGCACCGCGCGGCTCGCCATCACCGCCTGAATGGCAATCTCCGCGTGCGTCTTGCGGCCGAAACCACCGCCGAGATAGGTGGTGTGCAAATGGAGCTGTTCGTTCTTCAGGCCGCAAGCGCGCTCCAGCCCCATGCGCACGCTGTCGTGGCCCTGGGTGCCCAGCCAGAGCTCCGCATGGTCCGCGGTGGCCCTCGCGGTGCCCGCGATGGGCTCCATGCAGACGTGCGTCAACAGGGGCACAGCGTACTCGGCCTCCACCACCTGCGCCGCGCTGGCAAACGCCGCAGCGGCATCACCACGCCGCACGCTCATCGGCACGTTGGTCGCATCCAGGCCGGCCTTCATGCGCTGGTTGATCTCTTCGGTCGACAGCTTGTCGTGCGGCGTCTCGGTGAAGCGGATGGCCAGGGCCTCGGCCGCCATCTTCGCCTGCCACCAGCTCCCGGCGATCACCACCGCACCACGCGGCACACGCGCCACCGCCACCACACCCGGCATGGCGCGCACGCTGGCTTCATCGAAGCTGGCCACGTCGGCCGCGTACACCGGCGCGAGGCGCACCGCGCCGTACAGCATGCCGGGCAGCTTCGTGTCCACCGCGTAGCGCGCCTCGCCGCGCACCTTGGCGGGCGTGTCCAGGCGCGGAATGGTCTTGCCGGTCAGCGTGCGCTGCGCGTCGGGACGCAACACGGGCTCGGTGGGCACGGGCAAGCGCGCGGCATCTGCCACCAGCAGGCCAAAGGGCAGGCGCCGCTGGCTGGCCGCGTGCACCACGAAGCCGTCGCGCGTGTCCAGACTGGCGGGGTCCACTTCCAACCGCGCGGCCGCCGCCTGTACCAGCACCGTGCGGGCCTGCGCCGCGGCGCGGCGCAGCGGGTCGTGCCAGATGCGGATGCCGAACGAACCGACCGAGCGCATCTGGCCGATCGGCAGGCGGTAGTCGGATGTGGGCCGGGGCGGCATGTCGATGGTTATCGTCTTCCAGTTGGCGCCCAGTTCCTCGGCCAGGATCTGGGCCTGCCCGGTGTGAATGCCCTGACCCATTTCGCAGGTCGGCAGGATGAAGGTGACCTGGCCGTTCGCGTCGATGCGGATGAAGGACTGCGGCTGACGCGGTGGCGGTGCGGCGGGCGCACCGGTGGCGGGCGCGGGCGTCTGCGCGAGGGCGGTCATCGGCAAGGCGATGGTGAGGCTGGCGACACCGGCCTGCTTGAGGAAGTCGCGGCGGGCGCCTGAAGCCGGGGTGTGGGGGGCAGTTGGGTTGTTCACGGGTGTTCTCCAGTGGGACGGTGCTCAGGCCAGCGACTTCGCGGCCAGTTGAATGGCTGCGCGGATGCGGTCGTAGGTGCCGCAGCGACAGATGTTGCCGGCCATGGCCTCCTCGATCTGCGCGTCGGTGGGCTGGCGGTTCGCCTTGAGCAACACGGCCGCACTCATGATCTGGCCGCACTGGCAGTAGCCACACTGCGGCACATCGAGCTCGATCCAGGCCGCCTGCAGCGCCCGGCCGACGCGATCGTTGCCCGCGCCCTCGATGGTGGCGACGCGCTTGCCCGCTGCAAACTCGACCGGTGTGATGCACGAACGCATCGCCTGCCCGTCCACATGCACGGTGCAGGCGCCACAGATCGCCATGCCGCAGCCATACTTGGTGCCGGTAAGGCCGAGTTCGTCGCGGAGCACCCACAACAGGGGCGTGGAGGGTTCGGACTGGACGCTGACGGAGCGACCGTTGACATTGCATCGGGTGGCCATGGGAGTTCCTTCTCTGGGTGGTGGTTCTGGCACAGCGAATGCTCCGGTGGCTGTGTCGTTCGCGCCTTTCATGGACATTACTTTTTTGTCATGTGGGCCGACACAGGCCGAACACCTGTCACGATCCAGACCGTTCACCCCGTCTCCCCACAACCCATGAGAATCCTGATCGTCGAAGACGAGAAGCGCCTGGCCGATTTCCTGGTCAAGGGCCTGCACGAGCTCGGCCACATCACCGACGTCGCACGCGATGGCGTGGAAGGCCGGCGCCTGGCGTTGGGCGGCGAGTACGACCTGCTCATCCTGGACGTCATGCTGCCCGGTGTGGATGGCTTCTCGATCCTGGAATCGGTGCGCAAGGCCGCGGGTGATTGCGCGCAGGTGCCGGTGTTGATGCTCACGGCGCGCGATGGCGTTGACGACCGCGTGCGCGGCCTGGAGTCCGGCGCCGACGACTACCTCGTGAAGCCGTTCGCGGTCTCCGAGCTGTTTGCCCGCGTGGGCGCACTGTCGCGCCGCGCCACGAGCAAGCACGGCGGTGTCGCGAGCACCACCCTGCGCCTGGCGGATCTGGAAGTGGACCTGCTCGCCCGGCGTGCCACGCGGGGAGAGCAGCGCCTGGACCTCACAGGCAAGGAATTCGCGCTGCTGCTGGTCCTGCTGCGCCGGCGCGGCCAGATTCTCACACGCACCACGATCGCCGAGCAGGTGTGGGAGATGCAGTTCGACTCGCAAACCAACGTGGTGGAGGTCGCGATCCGCCGCCTGCGCAGCAAGCTCGACGACCCGTTCGACCTCAAGCTGCTGCACACCGAGCGTGGCATGGGTTACGTGCTGGAGGACCGTTCGTGAGCGCGGGCACCTACACCATCCGCAAGCGCCTGGCCTGGCGGCTGTCCGCCCTGGTCACCGCGGTGATGGCGCTGCTGGCCGCCGCCGTCTTCCTGTCGGTGCTCTGGCTGGTGCAGAACCGTCAGGCCACCGAGCTCGGCAAGAAGGTCAGGGTTGTGTCCGGCATCATCATGGACGGTGCGGCAGCAGGCGGGCCTGATCGCGCGCACGCCAACCTGGTGGCCGAGGCGTACCGGCGGCCGATGACCCGGCTGACCGTGACCACCGCCGCGGGCCAACTGTTCTACCGCGACCCGGACGACGCGGCTTTTGTCATGTCGGGGCCGTCGATTGCGCAGCGGGTTGAACTGGACCTGCGGCCGCACGGCGGTGAGCCCTTGCACATGACCCTGGAGGCCGACACCCACCTGGACCGGGAGCTGCTTCAGGTCCTGGGTCTGACGCTGACGCTGGTTCCGGTGATCGGCGGGTTGCTCGTGGCGCTCATCACCGCCTGGCGCGTGCGCACCGACCTGCAACCGCTGACCGCACTGGCCGAACAGACGCAGCGCATCACCGTGAACCAGCTGGACCAGCGCCTGTCCTTGCCTGAGGTGGCCACGGAGCTCAAGCCCTGGATCGAGCAGTTCAACGGCCTGATGGACCGCCTGCAGGCCGCCATCACCCAACTCGAGGCGTTCAATGCCGACGTGGCGCACGAGTTGCGCACGCCGCTGGCCTCGCTCATGGGTCATACCGAGGTCGCCCTGTCGCGCGAGCGCACCGCGGCGGAACTGCGCGAGGTGATGGTGGCCTCCCTCGAGGACCTGCAGCAGATCTCCGGCGTGGTGCAGGACATGCTGTTCCTCTCCCGCACCGACCGTGGCGCCCGGGCGCGGCGCGGCGAGCCGGTGAGCCTGCGGGCGCTGGCAGGCAAGGTGCTCGAGTTCCATCAGATCAGCCTGGAGGAGGCGGCACTGCATGCGTCCATCGAGGGCGATGTTGAACTGGCGGTGGACCTGCCGCTGCTGCAGCGCGCGCTCTCCAACCTGCTGGACAACGCCGTTCGCCACGCCCGGCCGGGCAGTGAGGTGCGCGTCCTGATCACCCGGGAAGCGGGCGGCGCGGCGCGCGTGATGGTGGAGAACGCGGGTGACCCGATCGACGCACAGGCCCTGCCGCGCATCTTCGACCGCTTCTACCGCGGGGATGCCTCTCGCAGCGACAGCGGCCAGCACCACGGCCTGGGCCTGGCCATCGTGGCAGCGATTGCGCGCATGCATGGCGGGCACACGACGGCCACGTCGTCCGATGGCTTCACGCGCGTGGGCTTTGTGCTGCCGGCGTAAAAAAACCTCCCGGCGCGTGTCGCGCGGGAGGTCAACCCTGAAGCAGAAACAGCGATCAGAACAGGTGCCGGATGCCCACCTGGAAGCCGCGCACGTCCTGGCCGGCCGCCGGCAGGCCGCGCCCCGCGAGGTCCTGGCGCCCCGGCCACAGGCTGGCCGTGGAACCGTCGTTGCTCGTGCGGGCGATCGTGGTGTAGACCGTGGTGCGCTTGGACAGCAGGTGGGTGTAGCCGAGCGCCAGCTGCTTGGCCTCGCCCGTGGTGGTGAGGTTGTTCGCGGAGTAGCCCACGCGGATGGCGCCCTGGCCCACCGGCACGATGGCGCCCAGCATCCAGCCGTCCACGCGCGACAACCGGTCTGCGTCGTTGGTCTGGTAATAGCCCATCAAGCGCGCCACCTTGAAGTCGTAGGAGGCGCCCAGGCCGATGGTCCGGGAGCGCACGCTGGGCTGCACCGCCGGCAAGCCGACGGAGGCGGCCGTCACGTTCAACGCGTCGTAGCTGACACCCAGCACCAGGGGACCAGCGCCGTATTCGAGACCCGCGCCATGGGTGGTGCCCAGGCCGCCCTCGCGCGCGCCCACCATGATGCGGCCGGTGACACCACCCAGGTTGGGCGAGGTGTAGTGCACGGCATTGTTCATCAGCGGCTGGTAGCCGCGCGGCGCGCCCTGGAACAGGTTGGCGATGTGACCCAGGTAACCCCGGCTGAAGGGATCGACCTTGCCCGTGAGCGCGATGTGGGGCGTGTACTGCGCGCCCAGCGCCAGCGAACCGAGGCGTTCGCTGCGCAGGCCCACAAAGCTCTCACGGTTGAAGAACGTGGTGGCGTTGCCCTGCACGCCGGTGTCGGCCTGGAACTGGCTCTCGAGCTTGAAATACGCGCTGTTGCCGCCGCCCAGGTCTTCAACGCCACGCAGGCCCCAGTAGGAGGTGTCGCTCGAGACGGTGCGCACGCTGGTCGCGTTCGGTCCGCTGAAGCGCAGCGCATTGACAGAAACGTCGATTCGGCCGTACAGGGTGGCGTTGGACTGGGCGTGCGCGCCAAACGAAGTCAGGGCGGCCAGCGCCAGCAGGGAGCGTTGGAAGGTTGTCATGTTGTCTCCGTGAATGGATGTAAGAGATGCCGCCTCGCTGGACCGCGAGGGCCCGGCGACAACGGCTCATCGAGCGTAGGTTGCGGTCGTGCTGCGCAGAAGATGGCAAATCGACGGCCGCGATAACCACGGCTTATCGCGGCGTGGTGCCGCAGGCGCTCGCGCGCTCAGGCTTCGACGGAATCGAAAGGCGCGCAAGCCACTGCGGGAGGCCGCGGGTGGCGTGGCATGCGGCCCGCCACGCGCCGCAACATGTCGCAGAAGTAGTCGGCTGCGGGCGTCAGTGGCATGGCGGGGTTGTGCACGAGGCAGATCTGGCGCGAGCGCAACGCCTCGCCCACCTCGATCACATCGATGGTCTCGCGCCACATCGGGAAGCGGGCCCAGTAGGTGGGCACCATCATGAGCAGGTCGGTATTCGCGATGCCCAGCAGGTAGGTCAGCGCGGCGTGCGCCTGCATCGCGATGCGGGGCGCGGGCAGGCCGTGCGAGAGGAACAGCGCGGTGATGTCGTCGTCGCCGTTCTGCATGCTGCATCCGGCCAGCCATTCGCAGTGCACCAGCTCGCGCAGCGACCTGGCGTGGCGCATCGGGTGGCCTCGGCGGCCGATCACGACGCGCTCGTGGTCGAACAGCCGCTCGGCCACGAGCTCGCCGCTGAGCACCCGGGGCGCCGGCCCCACGTAGATGTCCATCGAACCGACCACCAGTTCTGACTGGATGCGGTGGTACGGCGCGTCGACGACGTTGATCTTCACCCGCGGGTAGCGCGCGCGGAAGGACTGCAGCGCGTCGGGCAACAGCGTGATCTGCGGCACACCCGACATGCCCACGGCAAGGTCGCCGCTGTGCAGACCGGTCAGCTGTGCCACTTCCTGTCGCGCGCGCTCGAGTTCATTGCCCACCGCGCTGGCACGGCGCAGAAAGGCCTCGCCCACGGCCGTGGGCCGCACGCCCTGCGAACGACGCTCCAGCAAGGGCGCCCCGAGCTCGCGCTCCAGCTCCTGGATGCTGCGGGTGATCGCGGGCTGAGTGACACCCACCTGCCGGGCCGCCGCGCGCAGACTGCCGCATTGGCAGACCGCGACGAAGTCGCGCAGGGCGCTGAGCTTCATGGCGCGACGCGCGACGCGGCGCTGGAGTTCATTCCGAGGTGATCTTGAACTCGGCCTGCAGCTTGCCGAACACGCGGTATTGCTCGTTGACCATCTCCCGCGCCTCCTCCACGGTGCTGCTGCGCGCCTCGACACCGGCAGCCAGCAGCTTCGCGCGTGTCTCGGGCATCTGCATGATGGCGCCCATCTCGCGGTTCAGCCGGCTGATGATGGCAGGCGGTGTCTTCGCGGGGGCGAACACGGGGAAGAACAGCGTGAAATCGATCGGAATGCCGGACTCGCGGAAGGTGGGTACATCGGGCAACAGGGGCGAGCGTCGCCGCTCGCCCACGGCGATGGCGACCAGCCGGCCCGACTCCAGGAACTGGGTCACGCCACCGAGCGCACCGAAGGTGAGCGGCACCTGGCCGGCCACGGTGTCGACCACGGCGGGCATCACGCCCCGGTAAGGCGTGTGCGTCATCTCGGTGCCGGTGGCCGACTTGAACATCTCTCCCGCAAAGTGGAAGGGCGAACCCTGGCCGGCGGTGGCGTAGGGCTGGCCTGGCCTGGCCTTGAGCTGGGCCACCATCTCCTTCGGGGTCTTCGCGCCGAAGCTCGGATGTGCCATCACCACCATGGGCGAGGTGGCCGGGACGATGATGGGGCTGAGGTCGCGCAACACGTCCACCCCGTTGCCCGCGCCCTTGGGCAGCGTGTGGGGCGCGCCCAGCATGGTGTTGCTGCCGATCAGGATGGTGAGTCCGTCCGGTTCGGCGCGTGCCACCGACGAGGCTGCGATCAGGCCACTGGCGCCGGGCCGGTTGATCACGATCACGGGCTGGCCGAGCGCGGCGGGCAGCTTGTCGGCCAGCAGGCGAGCGACCATGTCCACGCTGGAGCCTGGTGCCACGGACACGACGAAGTTGATGGGCTTGGTCGGCTGCCAGGCGGCGCCCGCTGCCGGGCCATCCGCCGCGATCGCGCCGGTGGCCAGCCAGGCCAGGCACGAAGCCAGAAGGTGGCGCCTGTGGATGTGGAAATGCTGCATGTCTCGCTCCGTTCTCGTTGGATGAAGGGCGCGGGACCATTCTAGGAATGGCGACCCGGCGCGCGAAATGGAATCCCTGAATGTTGGTGATGGATGGCAGTGATGCGGGCCCTGCCTGCCAACTCACTCCTTCTTGATGTTTCCCGCCTTCACGACCTCCTTCCAGCGCGCCATCTCGTTCGCCATGTGCTTCTGGAATGCGGCGGGCGTGCCGCCCAGGATCAACAGCTCACCCGCCGGGGCCATCTGGCGGCGCACCTCGGGGTCGGCAAGCGCCTTGTTCACCTCGGTGTTGAGCCGCTGCACGATGGCGGGTGGCGTTTTCGCGGGCGCCAGCAGGCCGAGCCAGTTGGACGAATCAATCTGCGGCAGGCCCACCTCGGCAAAGCTTGGTGTGTCGGGCAGGGCGGCGATGCGCGTGTTGCCCGCCACCGCAAGGGCGCGGATCTTGCCGCCCCGCACGTGCGGGAGCGCGTCCTGCACGTTGCTGAAGGTCGCCTCCACCTCGCCGCTGACCACCGCGAGGATGGCTGGGGGGCTGCCGCGGTAGGGGACGTTGGACAGCCTGGCCTGGGTGGCCACGCGCAGCCGTTCCATCGTCAGGTGCGAGGAGGTACCGAGTCCGAAGCTGGCGTACAGCGTGGGCTGGGAGCGCGCCTTGGTGGCGTCGACGAATTCGCGCACCGACTTGTAGGGCGAACCGGCCGACACCAGCAAGGTGGTGGGCATGGTGGTGAGCAAGGCGATGGGCGCGAAATCCTTCACCGGGTCGTACTGCAGCTTCTCGTCCAGCGCCGGCGCGATGCCGAACGGGCCGATCGCGCCGATCACCACCGTGTAGCCGTCTGGCGCCGCCCGGGATGCGAGCGCGGCACCGATCGCGCCGTTGGCGCCCTCCTTGTTCTCGATGACGACGGGCACGCCCATTTGCTGGCTGAGCCGGGTGCCCAGGATGCGCGCCACGCGGTCGTAGTAGCCACCGGGTGGCGCGGGCATGATGATCTGGATCGGTCGCGATGGATAGCTGTCCTGCGCGGTGGCGGGGGCGGCGCAGCCGATGAAGGCTGCAACCAGCAGGGCGAGGGTGGCGTTTTGCATGAAGTCTCCTGTTGTTGTGGGGGAAGGGAACGGTTCACAGCCGCAGCAGGCGCTGTGCGTTGCCGCTGAGGATCCTGGCCTTGTCTTCGGCGCAGAGCGGCACGTCCTTCATCCAGCGCGTGCCCGCGCTGCTGTCGGAAACGAAGGGCCAGTCGACAGAGAACAGGATGCGGTCCACGCCCATCTCCATCGCACAGCACAGCAGCGCGGGCGTGGAGAAGAAGCCGCTGGTGGTGATCCAGAAGTTGCGCGTGAAGATCTCGCGGAACTGCACCGACTTCTGGCCGGGGCGCGACAGCGCCTGGTCGAGCCGCCAGAGCTGGAACGGCACCGACTCGCCGAGGTGCCCCAGCACGATCTTGAGGTTCGGGTGGCGCTCGAACACGCCCGAGAGCACCAGGCGCACCACCTGCGTGCCGCACTCCACCGCATAGCCCCACGCAGGCCGCGCGAGCATGGGAAAGTCGGCCAGGTAGTCCTTGTAGTAGGCGTCCATCACCGCCGGGTGCGGCTGCGCCGGGTGCAGGTAGATCGGCACATCGAGCTGCTCGGCACGCGCGAAGATGGGCCAGTATTTCGGCAGGTCGATGAACTCGCCGTTGCAGGAGCCGTGCACCATCGCACCCTTGAAACCCATGGCCACGCAGCGTTCGAGTTCGTCGGCGGCGGCCTGCGGGTCGGCGGTGGGCAAGGCCGCAAAGGCGGCCAGGCGGGTGGGGTTGGCGGCCACGGCGGCGGCGAGACGGTCATTCACGCGGCGCACCAGCGGGATCGCGATGTCGGCGGGAATCTTCTGGCTCGACGGCGCGCCGTGCGACAGCACGCAGATGTCGATGCCGGCCGCGTCCATGTCCTGGATGCGCTCGCCGCCAAAATCGCGCAGGCGCTTCTCGATCACGCCGGCGCGACTGGCCTCGGCGCCGGTGAAGTGGGACGCGAGTTCGTCGTCCCAGTAATGTTCCTCGATCGCGATGACCGGGACTCGGGGGGAAGGGGCGCTCATGGGTCTTGTCTCCTGGAAATACACGAAAAAATGAGGGGCACGCTTCAGGGTGCGCGACCCGCTTCGACCAGACGCTGCTTCCACAACTGCCAGGGCCGATCGAGCTGGCCGTTGTTGGTCTCGGTCGCGGCCCCGGATTCACCGGCGCTGAGGTACTCGACCGCGCCCAGCGCCATGGCCTGGGCCTGCAGCCGCGCGTTGCTTTCGGTGTAGACGGCCCGGAACACCGCCTGCGGCAGCGACACACCCACCGCCACGCCGCCGTGGCCGCGCATCAGCGCCACCGGGTGCGGGCCGAGCGTGTCGGCCAGCGCACGGCCCAGCGCGGCGTTGCGCACCAGCATGTCGGTGCTCTCGCCCCCGCTCAGGCGGATCTCGAACACCGGCGTGAGCGAGCCGAGGAAGCTGCTCATGTGGCAGATCGGCCGCAGCCGTGCGCCCGTGACGCCGAAGGGAATGAGCGCCGGCGAATGACTGTGCACCACGGCCAGCACGTCGGGCCGGGCGCGGTAGATCTCGCTGTGGATGAAGCGCTCCATGTAGGTGCGACGCCCTTGTGCGTCGTGCACCGTGCCGTCCAGGTCGCAGCCGAGCACGTCGGCGGCCGTCACCAGCGCGGGCGCCATGCTGCGCGCGATCAGGAAGCGGTCGGCCCGTTCCGGGTCGCGCACGCTGACGTGGCCGAATCCATCGAGCACGTTCTCGTTGACCAGGATGCGGTTGGCCCACACCAGCTCGTCGATGGCCTGCTCGCGGGTCATGGGGGCGGTGCTCACGCGCCCATCTCCTCTGCGGCCACGGTGTTGACGAGCACGCCGATGCCCGACACCTCGATCTCCACGCGGTCGCCGGGCTTCATCCACACCGGTGGCTGGCGCCGCGCGCCCACACCGCCGGGCGTGCCGGTCACGATCACATCGCCCGGCTCCAGCGTGGTGAAGGTGGAGACGTATTCGATCAGGCGCGGGATCGGGAAGATCATCATCGCCGTCGTCGCGTGCTGCATCACGGTGCCGTTGAGCCGGGTCTCCAGCGTGAGCTCCTGCCCGTCGGCGATCTCGCCGCGCAACACCAGCCAGGGGCCGAAGGCCCCGGTGCGGTTGAAGTTCTTGCCCGGTGTGAACTGCATGCTGTGCTTCTGCCAGTCACGCACCGATCCGTCGTTGTAGGCGCTGTAGCCGGCAATGTGTTGCCACGCGTCGACCTGTGCAATGCGTCGCCCCGCCTTGCCGATCACGATGGCGATCTCGCCTTCGTAGTCGAGCTGCGTGGACTCGGGTGGCAGCGGCAGCGGCGCAAGGTGCCCGGTCTGCGAGGCCGGCACGCGCAGGAAGATCGAGGGGTTCTCGGTCTTGTCGCGCTGGGTCTCGACGCGGTGCTCTTCGTAGTTGTGGCCCACGCAGACGATCTTTCCGGGGTCGGGAATCACCGGCAGGAATTCGATGTCGGCCAGCGGGGTGCTGTCGGCACGGCCATGCGCGGCCTGGCCCATGGCTTCAAGGCGACCGGTTTCGATGGCGCGACGCAGGCTAGGCACTTCGGGCGTGGCGAGCTGGATCACGCCCGTGGGGGTGATGAGGCCCCAGCTGGGGATGCCGCGGTGCGCGTAGGAGATGAACTTCATGGCTCTTGTGCAAGTGGGGAGGAAGAGAACGTGGGAGACGGCACCAGGGCAGGGTCGGGGCGCCCGGGGGACCGGCCTGCGACCAGCCGGTCCAGCAGGTCCTGCACCGACCAGCGCGTCGCGACGCCCTCGCGCAGGTAGGCGAGCACATAGCGGTCGGGTCGCAGCACGACGGCGTTGGCACCCGCGCTGGCGAGCAATGCTTCCAGGGTGCCGTCGATGTCGCGCACCAGCGTCGCCCCGGCGTGCGCGTCGGCCAGCTCGGGAAGGAAGTCGTCCGAACGACGCACCACCACGACACGCACGGTCCGCAAGGGCACCGGCGTTGCCGGGACAGGCTTGCCGGCCAGTTGCAGCACCGCGAAACCCTGCCCCAGCACCTCGTCGAGCAGCACGCGCTCACCGCCCGCCAGCTCCACCCGGGGTTGTGGCAGCAGCTGGCCAGGCGGCACCAGCGCCCGGGATGTCTCGTCGCGGCAGAAGAAGCCTTCGGCAAAACGCGGCTGCGGCTTGAACTTGAGGTGCAGCACGTAGTCGCGCACGGGCGGCAACAGCACACTCATCACCTTGAGCGCGCCTTGCGCCAGCGCGGCGGTCCACACCTGCTTGGGCTGCATGAAGCGGCCGATGCGCAGCGCCATCTGGATCAGCGACCACGCGTGCGGCTTGCGCTCCATTTCGTAGGTGTCGAGCAGGCCCTCGGGCAGTTCGCCACACACCACGCCGGCGAGCTTCCACGCGAGGTTCGCCGCATCGCGGATGCCGCTGTTCATGCCCTGGCCGGCAAACGGCGGTGTCAGGTGTGCGGCATCGCCGGCGAGAAACACGCGCCCGGCGCGCCAGCGATCCGCGACCCGCGCGTGGAAGGCGTAAACCACCTTGCGCGCGATCGGCAATTCGGCATCGGCCGCGTCGCGGTGACGGATCCAGGAGCGCAGCTGGGCTTCGTCCAGCACGGCCTCGGGGTCTTCGCCCGGGTGCAGCATGAACTCGTAGCGCACCGTGCCCTGGGGACCGGGCAGGCGGATGGCCGGGCGCACCGGGTCGCAGTAGGTGCGCGTATGGCGAAACGGTGACGTGCGGCCCAGCAGGTCGGCGATCAGCCACTTCTCGTCGTAGGAGCTGCCCTGCAGCACATGGCCGAGCTGCTCGCGGATCGGGCTGCGGCCGCCGTCGCAGGCCACCAGCCAGTCGCACTGGAACTCGCGCCGGCCCTGCGGGGTCTCGACCTGCAGCCGCACGCCGTCGGCGCACGACTCGAAGGACTGCAGCGTGTGCAGGAAGCACACCTCCACGTGCGCGAAGCGCGCGAGGCCGGCCAGCAGGTCGCGCACCAGCACCTGCTGGCGAAACGCGTTGCGCTTGGCATAGCCGTATTCGGTGGAGGTGGGCTCGATGCGCGCGAACAGCCGGTTGCGCCACGAGTAGTAGTGCACGCCATAGCCCTGCACGACATGGGCGAGCACGGCCTCGATGAGGCCAGTGGCCTGGATGGTGCGCAGGCTCTCGTCGTCGATGGTGACGGCGCGCGCTTCGTCGACGGTGGAGGCGCCGCGCTCGAGCAGCAGCACGGGAATGCCCTGGCAGGCCAGCAGGTTGGCGAGCACCAGGCCGGTCGGGCCGGCGCCCACGATGGCAACGGGATGGGATTTCATGTCGATGGGGCGTGAAGGGTGCGCAGGGTCTGGCCCCTGCGGCGGTCGTTTTCGAGGCGCGCCTCGATGCGGCGCGCGCAACTCTTGAGCAGGGGCAGCACGCGCCGCTCGGTCGCGGGCGTGAAGCGGGCGGCGGGCAGCACCACGCTCAGACTGCCCAGCAGGCGGGCGCTGTCCAGCAGCGGGGCCGCAAGCCCCACCGCATGGGCGTCGACCTCGCCGCGCGTGATCACGTGGCCCTGCGCGCGCAAGGGCGCGAGCGCCTGCTGCAGCCCGGGCAGGGTCTGTGGAAGGCCGGCATCGACCAGCGCGTCGGCGTCCACCTCGAGCAACTGCCTCAGCCGGGAGACGGGCAGGTGAGCCAGCAGGATCTTGGAGGTGGCGCCGCGGTACAGCGGCATGGCGCGGCCGCGCTCGTAGCTCACCGTGAGACCGGGCGCGGACCCGGTCACTTCCAGGATGCACAACACGGTGCGTGCGTGCAGGCGGCACAGCAGCACCGTGCCGCCCGACTCGCGCGCCAGCTGCTGGGGCAAGGGACCCGCGGCATGCAGCAGCGGGTCACCCAGGCGAATCTGCCGGTCCAGCTCGACGATGCGCGCACCCAGGGCGTAGCCGCGCGCGTCGACCTTCTCGAGCAAACCCGCCTGCACCAGTTCCTGGACATCGCGGTACACGCTGGCGCGCGAGACCTGCAGCCGCCCGACCAGCCAGTCGATCGACAGCACAGGCCGTTCGACCGTGAACATGCCGAGGACCTGGAGCGTGCGCGAAACGGTCATCGCCGTGCCTCAGCTGCGCATGATGGCCTGGCCCCAGAGATTGAGCGTGCGCTCCTCGTGGGGCCATTGACCGGCCGGCCGGTCTTCGGCGCAGGCCTCGATCTCCGAGGAGATCTCCGCCAGGTTGCCGTCGGGGTCGCGCACCATGAAAAAGACATCGTTGCCCGGGCCGTGGCGGCCCACGCCCCAGACGATGGGGGTCTTGAGTGAGCCCATGCGGTCCGCCCATTGCTGCAGGCGCGCCCAGTCGGGGGCTTCGAAGGACTGGTGGTCGTAGCAGGTGACGGGCGCGTTGAACAGGGCCAGCGCGTGGTGCAGCGTGTTCACGCGCAGGAAGCAGGCGCGCAGACCGCCGTCGGCATCGACCACCTTGTCGGACACCACGAAGCCCAGCAGGTCCTCGTAAAACGCCAGCATGCGGGCAATCTGCTGCGTGCGAAACGCGAAATGCTGCAGCTGCGCGGGCAGTCCGGCACTGGAAGCGCGCATGCCTCCGTCATCGACCGCCGCAGCGGGCCTCTCGAAAGCGATCAGGTTGCCGTCGGGGTCGCGCACGGCCAGCGCATCCGCCGCCAGGCCGCAGTCCGCCGGCAGCGCCACCTTCTCCAGCGCAGACACGCGCCGCTGGAAGGCCGCCCAGGCCGCGACGGTTTCGAAACGGAACAGCGCGCAGCGCAGCTGGTTGACGGGACCGGCGGAGAACGCCACCTCGCGCTCGGGTGCCGTGCAGCGCCACACGCCGCCCTGTTCGGTGGAAGTCATGCCGTAGGTCGTCGCGTAGAACTCGGCCAGGCGCGCCGGTTGTGGTGATGTGATGTGCAGGCACTGAAGTGCCGCTGAAAGCGTGGCCATGCGGTCTCCTCTTTGATCTGGTCGCGAACTATGGAAGGGGGTTGATCCAGCGTCAAAGGCGTGTCGCAGCCGGTGAGAATTTCCGCCGAATTGACGCCTTTCGCGAAGCACACGCCCCGGGTATCCTTCGCCGACACCTCCCGGAGACCACGTGAAGCCCCACCAGCTCGATCTCAACCTGCTGCTGACGTTCGACGCCTTGATGCGCACGCGCAGCGTGACACTCGCTGGCGAACGGATAGGCCTCACCCAGTCGGCCACCAGCAATGCGTTGCAGCGCCTGCGCGAGGCCTTCGGTGACCCGCTCTTCGTGCGCACACCCGCAGGCATGCAGCCGACGGCGCTGGCCATGAACATGGGCGACGAGATCAGCAACGTGCTCGAGCGCATCCAGCGCGTGCTCGAAGGCAGCCGCGTGTTCGATCCCGCCACGTCGCAGCACACGTTCCGCATCCTCGTGAGCGACATCGCGCAGGTCACGCTCATTCCCGACTTCATGCGCCTGCTGCGCGAGCGCGCCCCCCATGTGGACCTGGTGAACCTCTCGCTGCCCCTGCGCAACGCCAAGGAGGCACTGGCCGCTGGTGAACTCGACCTGGCCGTGGGCTTCATCCCGGAACTGGGGCCGGACTACCACCGGCAGTCGCTCGATCAGGAGCACTGGACGTGCATCGTCAGCGCCAGGCACGCCACCATCGGGGACACGCTGACCCAGTCGCAGTACCTGGAATCCGCGCACCTGAGCTACCGCCCGCCCGCTTCGATCCATGCATCGCTCGACAAGCTGCTGGACGCCCAGTTCGAAGGCGGCTCCGTGCGCCGCCGCATCGCGCTGTCCGTTCCCTACTTCAGCGGCCTGGCGCTCACGGTGGCCCGCACGGACCTGATCCTGACGGCGCCGAGCGCCCTGGCGCGTGCCATGACCGAAATGGCGGCGGTGCGCATCGTGCCGCTCCCGTTCGAGCTGCCGCCGATCGACCTCAACATGCAGTGGCACGACCAGGTGCATCGCGACCCCGCCAACATCTGGTTCCGCCGCATCTTCGCCAGCAGCTATGCCGAGCGGGCGATGCGTCCCAGCGAGCGCCGTACCTTGCCGCATGATTGACCTGGCTGGCCGTCCGGCTCAGCGTGCCGGTTGGCCTTTCCACTGCGCGGCGGCCGCACCCGAGCGCGCGTCGTTGAAGCGCTTGAAGAACGCCTCGTAGTCACCGCCGGCGGCCGCGTTGCGCAGCGGCTTGACGCGTTCCACGCAGATCTCGTGCGCGTCGGGCGTGGCCCTGATGATCGCCATCACCTCGTCGATGAAGGCCTTCAGCGGCATGGCGTTGGGATCGCTGGCGTGCGCGGGACCGGTCAGCTCGGTCTGCACGTACGGTGGCACCAGTTCCATGACGCGCACCGGGGTGTCGCGCAACTGGTAGCGCAGCGACTGCGAGTACGAGTGGATCGCCGCCTTGGTGGCGCAATAGGTGGGCGTGATGGCGCCGGGCAGGAAAGCCAGGCCCGATGACACGGTCATGATGGTCGCGGCGGGTTGCTGCAGCATCTGTGGCAGCAAGGCCGCTGTCAGGCGAATGGGCCCCAGCAGGTTGGTGGTGACGATGTCTTCCGCGTCGGTCGTGTCCGGCTCCTGCACGTTCTCCGTGCGCATGATGCCGGCGTTGTGGATCACCGCATTCAGCGCCGGATGCGACTGTCTGAGCTGTTGCGCGACGCGCCGGATGTCGGCCGCGTCCCGGATGTCGAGCTCGATGGCGGCCATGCCCGGGTTGGCCTCGATGGTCTGCTGCAGCATCTCGCGGCGCCGGCCCGAGATGATGACCTGGTTGCCCTCGGCGTGGAAGGCCTCGGCCAGCGCGCGCCCGATGCCGGAGCCGCCGCCGGTGATGAGGATGGTGTTGTGGCTGATGTCCATGGTGGTTCTCCTGTGGGGCCGCAGCTTAGGCGCGGGTGCCAGCAACACGAAACCACCACGTCCATGGGCAACATTCGCAACATCCATTGGACGAAAGACCCCGCTGCTTCCTACGATCGCGCCCTTCCCAACACATGGAATGGAGCACATCACATGAGCAGCGCAGTTCAGCAAGTTCGCATCCCCACCCAACGCGACCTCTACTACGGCGGAACCTGGCACAAGCCGCGGGGCGGCTACACCGACACCTACAACCCCGCCAACGGCGAGTCACTGGGTCCCTGCGCGGAGGCCAATGCGGAGGATGTCGATGCCGCGGTGCAGGCGGCGAAGAAGGCCTTCGTCACGTGGAAGAAGACCAAGCCACTGGAGCGCGCCGCGATGCTGCGCAAGATCGCGGCCGTGCTGCGCGCGAACACGCTGGAGCTGGCACTGCTCGACGCGTCCAACTGCGGCGCGCCCGTGGCGGAAATGATGCGCGACGTGGAGTTCGCCGCCGCCGCCTTCGAGTTCTTCGCCGGTCTGGTCACCGAAGCCAAGGGCGAGACGGTGCCCATGGGCGACGGCATGGTAAACCTCATCGTGCGTGAACCCTACGGCGTGGTGGGCCGCATCGTGGCCTACAACCATCCGCTGCTGTTCCTGGGCGCCAAGAGCGCTGCGCCGCTGGCCGCGGGCAACACGGTGGTGATGAAGCCGCCGGTGCAGGCACCGATGTCGGCCTACCGTTTCCTGGAGCTGATCGAAGGCATCCTGCCCCCGGGCGTGTTCAACGTGGTGACCGGCGGCACGCCCTGCGGCGCGGCACTGTCGGCGCATCCCGACGTGCCGGTGATCGGCCTGGTGGGCAGCGTGGAAACCGGCCGTGCCGTGATGCGCGCGGCGGCCGACCGCATCAAGCGCGTGTCGCTGGAACTCGGTGGCAAGAACGCGCTGATCATCTACCCCGATGCCGACCTCGACCGCGCGAGCAGCGGTGCCGTCAAGGGCATGAACTTCACCTGGAACGGCCAGTCGTGCGGCTCCACCTCGCGCCTGTTCGTGCACGAGTCGGTGCACGACGAGGTGATGGCGGGGGTGCTGAAGAAGATCCAGGCGTACAAGCCCGGCATTCCGACCGACCCGGCCACCACGCAGGGTGCGATCGTGTCAAAAGCGCAAATGGACAAGGTGCTGCGCTACATCGACATCGGCCTGAGCGAGGGCGCCGCCCTCGCCTGTGGCGGCAAGCGCCCGAGCGACCCCGCGCTGCAGAAGGGCTACTTCATCGAGCCCACCGTGTTCACCAACGTGCGCGCCGACATGCGCATTGCCCGCGAGGAAATCTTCGGCCCGGTGCTGTCGGTCATCAAGTGGTCCGATGAGGAAACCATGTTCGAGCAGGTCAATTCGGTGGAGTACGGGCTGACCGGCGCGGTGTTCACGCGCGACCTGGCCATCGCCCACCGCGCCGCGAGCCGCATCGAAGCAGGCCTGGTCTGGGTCAACAACTCGAGCAGCCATTTCCTGGGCACGGGTTTCGGCGGCTACAAGCAGTCGGGTCTCGGGCGCGACGAATCGATCGAGGAGCTGATGTTCTACACGCAGCCCAAGAACATCAACATCACGCTCTGACGCAGGAACCACAGGTATGGAACGATTCGACGCCGGCATGCTGATCGACGGCGCACGCGTGGACGGCAAGCGCCGCCAGGAGGTGCGCAACCCGGCACGGCCCGACGAGGTGGTGGGCAGCATCGTGCTCGGCACCGCGCAGGACATGGACCACGCGGTGCAGGCCGCCGCCGCCGCGCAGGGCGCCTGGGAACGCCTCGGCTTCCTGCGCCGCGCGCAGCTCATCGACCAGGCGCTGGACCAGCTCGGCACCGATCTCGACGCCCGCGCCACATTGTTCGTGCGTGAGAACGGCAAGACGCTGGCGGAAGCGCGGCGCGAGCTGGGCGACGTGGCGACGCGGGCCCGGCTCACGCTGGAGCTGACCGCCGAGCTGGAGGCCACGCAGCGCCTGCCCTCGGCCAACGGGTTCACCGAGGTGCGCTGGCGGCCATATGGCGTGGTGGTGTCCATCGTGCCGTGGAACGCGCCGGTGTCGCTGGCCAGCATGCAGATCATCCCGGCGCTGCTGGCGGGCAACACGGTGGTGGTGAAGGCGCCCGAAACCTGCCCGCTGGCGCTGCTGCAGGCCGTCGGCCTGCTGGCCCGCGTGCTGCCGCCCGGTGTGCTCAACGCCGTGACCGGCCTGCCGGCGGACATCGGCGACGCGCTCACCCGCCATCCGCTGGTCAGCAAGATCGGCTTCACCGGCGGCGCAAGCTCGGCGCGCACCATCCTCGGCAACGCCGCAGCGGGCATCACGAGCGTGACGCTGGAGCTGGGCGGCAACGACCCCGCCATCGTGCTGCCCGATGCGCGCCTGGACGACGCCATGCTGCAGCAGATGGCCACCACCGTGCTGCGCATGACGGGCCAGGTCTGCATGGCGATCAAGCGCATCTACGTGCCCGAATCGCTGCACGACGACTTCGTGCGGCGGTTTGCCGCGGCGCTGGACCGCTGCGTGGTCGGCGACGGCCTCAAGCCCGCCGTCACCATGGGGCCGCTGCACACCCGTGCCGCGCTGCTGCGCGCGCAGGCCATCCTGGAGGACGCGCGCCAGCGCGGCGCCCGCATCCAGACGCTGGGACAGGTCGACGACCCGGCCACCTTCGAGCGAGGGCACTTCCTGCGGCCCACCCTCGTCACCGGACTGGACGACCACGCACGGCTGGTGGTGGAGGAGCAGTTCTGCCCAGCCATACCGGTGCTGCGCTACCGCGAACTGGACGACGCTGTGGCGCGCGCCAACGACACGAGCTTCGGCCTGGGCGCTTCGGTGTGGGGCGGCAACACGGAAGAAGCCGCCTCGGTGGCCTGGCGGCTGCAGGCCGGCACGGTGTTCGTCAACGCCCACGGCACCAACGCCGTCAACCGCAAGGCCACGTATGGCGGCGTCAAGCAGAGCGGTGGTGGCCGCCGGGCCGGCATCGAAGGCATGCGCGAATACCAGCAGTCCCAGACCTTGACCGTGCTGAACCCCTGAACCGACCGATGGAGAACACCGACATGAAACAACTGGAAGGCCGCAGCATCATCATCACCGGCGCGGCGCAAGGCATAGGCGCCAGCTTCGCGCTGGCGCTCGCCGAACAGGGCGCCAGGGTCGCGGTATGCGACGTGCGATCCCCCGAACAGACCGTGGCCCGCATCCGGGCGATGGGCGGCGAGGCCCTTGGCGGCATCTGCGACGTGACCGATGGCCACGCCGTGGCGCGCTTCGTGGCGCAGGCGGATGAGGCGTTCGGCGGCGTTCACGGTCTGGTCAATAACGCCGCGCTGTTCGCCACGCTGCCCAAGCGGTCGGTCGAGGAGATCGAGTCGACCGACTTCGACCGCGTGATGGCCGTCAACGTGCGTGGCGCCTTCGAATGCGCGAAGGCCGTCATTCCGGTGATGCGCCGCCAGGGCTACGGCAAGATCGTCAACATCGCCTCGGGAACGGTCTTCAAGGGCCAGGTGATGATGCTGTCCTACGTGACGTCGAAAGGCGCCGTGGTCGCCATGACCCGCTGCCTCGCGCGGGAACTGGGACCGGCCGGCATCCGTGCCAACTGCCTCGCTCCGGGCTTCACCATGAGCGAAGGCGTGATGGAACAGGCCAATTGGGTGAAGGATGGACAGGCCACCGTGGCCAGCCGGTGTTTGCGACGGGACCAGACCCCCGAGGACCTGACCGGCGCGCTGGTCTTTCTTCTGGCACCTGGCAGCGATTTCATGACGGGGCAGACCGTGGTGGTGGACGGTGGATCGGTCATGCACTGAGGGCAGGGCCTCCGTTGGCGGCGGGGTGCCGTTCAGAGGCCCCATTGAAACGGGCGTTCCCCGCTGCTACCCGCCATACCGCGACTCGATCCCGGACCAGCGCTCGAAGCCGACGATCGTCTTGTATTCCTCGAAGCCGACACCGGTGCCGACCAGCTTGAGTTCGCCGCTGCGGATGTCGGCGAGGCTGTCCTGCATGACGCGCACGCTGCGCATCAGGAGCGAGATGCCGTAGATGACGATGCGAAAACCGAGGTCTTCCAGCTCCCGCGGGCGCAGGATGGGCGTGCGGCCACCTTCGAGCATGTTGGCCATCAAGGGCACGCCGGCCAGCGTACGGCCGATGAGTTCGAGCTCTTCCACCGACTCGGGGGCTTCGATGAACAGGCCGTCGGCCCCGGCCCGGGCGTAACGCTCGCCGCGCCGCAGGGCCTCGTCCATGCCATACACCTCGCGGGCATCGGTGCGGGCAATGATGAAGGTGCGCGGATCGCGTCGCTGTTCGGCGGCCGCCCGGATGCGGCGCTCCATCTCCTCGCACGACAGAAGTTCCTTGCCCGCGATGTGGCCGCAGCGCTTCGGTGACACCTGGTCTTCGAAGAACAGGGCCTGGGCGCCCATCTTTTCGTAGGTGTGCACCGCATGCACGACATTCTTGACATCGCCGTAGCCGTTGTCGACATCCACCAGCACCGGCAGGTCGGACACCGCGAGGATGTCGCGCACGCCGGCACTGATTTCCCCCAGCGTGGCCAGCCCGATGTCGGGCAGGCCGAAACGCGCGCCGACGAGGGGAAAGCCGCCAATGAAGTACGCCTTGAAGCCGGCCTGCTGGATCAGCAGGGCCGAGATCGCATCGTGCGCCCCGGGAAGAACCAGGGGACGTTCGCTCGCGACCAGATCGCGAAAGTGGGGGAGGGTGGGGGAATCGGTTGTGGTGGTCATGGTGTGGGGTGCGTGCGTGCTGTTCACTGATCGATCTTGATGCCGCCCGTGGCGATGACGTTGGCCCATCGCTTGCCGTCATCCCGCACGAGCTTCTCGAGGTCCTGCGGTGTGCCGCCCAGCGCTTCGGCACCCTGGCGTTCAAACTGGGCGCGCAGGTCGGGGTCGCGCAGCGCCGCGTTCACGTGGCGATTGAGTTCTGACACGATCCGCGGGCTCAGTCCGGCCGGCCCCATCAACGCGAACCAGGTCGTGCCGTCGAAGCCTGTGAAACCCGCTTCACGCAGGGTGGGGAGATCGGGTGCGAGCGGCGAGCGCTCGGGGCTGCCGATGGCCAGTGCCTTGACCTTGCCGGCCTGCGCCTGGGGCAGCGCCCAGACGATGCTGTCGAAGGCAAAGTCGACCTGCCCGTTGCTCAGTTCGGGCAGCGCCTGGATGCCCGTCTTGTAGGGAATGTGCCGCACGCGGATGCCTGCGCGCTGCGCGAAGTCGGCGGCGATGAGGTGCGTGACGGTGCCGTTCCCGCTGGACGAATGCGCGAGGCCGCCTTCGCGGGTGCTGGCCAGCTGGACGAGATCCTTCACCGTGGCGACCTTGAGCATCGGGCTGACCATGAGCACGTTCGGGGCGGAGGCGATGCGCGCGATCGCGGTGAAGTCTTTCGTGGCGTCGTAGGGCAGCGGCCGCAGGTGTGGCAGCACCGCATGCGTGCTGCTTGTGGCCAGCAGGAAGGTGCTGCCATCGGGAGCGGCCTTGGCCACCGCCTGCGCGCCGATGGCCCCTGCGGCACCCGCGCGGTTCTCAATCACGACGGCTTGCCCGGTGGACGCACCGAGCTTCTCGCCCAGGATGCGCGCGAGCGCATCGGTGCTGCCGCCCGCGCCGAACGGCACCACGATGCGGATGGGGCGATCGGGCCAGTCGGCGGCCTGCGCGCGACCGCCAGGCAGCGCGCACAACAGGGCAGCGGCGGCGCAGAGGAAGGCGGCGAACCCGCGTGCGTTTCCGGGTGTCGGCTGCGTTCGACGAGGGGTGCAGGGGAACATGGTGACGTGTCTCCAATCGGTTGTTGTCTGCGGCCCATGCAGGCATTGAATAAAAGATCTCGAGGGGCTTCGCCAATGTAGGCAGTTCGGTGAGCAAGGTCCAATGACACTTGTCCATGCCTATGAATGCATGCCATGCATAATGGATTCATGGATTTGCGCCGACTCGACCTCAACCTGCTGGTGGTGTTCGATGCCGTTCTGGGCGAACGCAGTGTGTCGCGCGCGGCGGATCGCCTGGCGCTGACGCAGCCTGCCGTGAGCCATGCGCTGGCGCGCCTTCGTCAGGCGTGTGGCGACGACATCGTGGTGCGGCAGGGACGCGCCATGGTGCCCACGCCCAAGGCCCTGGCATTGCAGCACGAGGTGCGGGCCATCCTGGTGCGGGCGCAACGGGTGTTCGCCATGTCCAGCTCGTTCGATCCGGTGCGATCGACGCGGCACTTTCAGATCGGTTGCTCGGATCACGCGGCCGTGGCCATTCTGGAACCTGTGCTCGGCCGCATCCTGGCCACAGCGCCACAGGTGCGCATTCAGCTCACGCACGTGGGGCGGACCCACGCGGCCGACATGATCCGCTCCGGGGCGCTGGACCTGGCGCTGGGTGTGTTCAACAGCGCCGACGATGCCGTCGCGGTGAAAACCCTGAGGGAGGTGCCCTATGTGTGCGTGGCGCGTTCCGCCCATCCGGCTTTCAAGCGCGGGCTCACGCTGGAACGGTACCTGGCTGCAGAGCACCTGCAGGTGCTTGTGCAGTCGGGCTCCTTCGGCGTGATCGATCAGACGATCGGCCGGATGGGACATGAGCGCAACATCCGGCTCGTGGCGGCCCATTTCGAGGCGGCGGTGCGCCTGCTTCAGTCCACGGACTTGATCTTGACGGTTCCCCGGGACCTCGTCGCGCGCCACCAGGACGTGCCCCTGGGCACGCGGGACGTGCCGTTCGCGCTGGAGCCCTTTCGCCACCAGATCGCGATGAGCCGGTCCGTCACCGACGACCCGGGCGCATCCTGGTTGATCGATATGCTGTCGGGTGAACAGCAACCCGCGCCTTCCCATGCCTGAAACCACCTTCACCGCCGCCGGTTTCCGCCGCGGCTATGCCCAGGCGCAGCCGCTGGCGATCGGCGTGTTTGCCTACGCCGTCACCTTTGGCCTGCTGGCCAGCGACGCGGGCCTGTCCGTGCTGGAGGCCATGCTCATGAGCGCGCTGGTGTATTCGGGCTCGGCCCAGGTGGCCACGGTGGGCACGCTGAGCCCGGGCGCGACGGTGCTGGCCGGCGTCGTCACCGTCCTGATGCTCAACGCGCGCTACATGCTGTATGGCGCCGCGCTGCGGCCCTGGCTAGGCCAGGCCTCGGTGGGCAACGCCTATTCGAGCCTGTACTTCCTGGGCGACGGCAACTGGGTGCTGTCGATGAAGGCGCACGCCGATGGCGAACACGACGCGGCCTATGTGCTGGGTTCGGGCCTGGCCATGTTCCTGCCCTGGGTCGGCGGCACGCTGCTGGGGTCGGTGGCCGGTGGCTGGATGGCCCATCCCAAGCTGCTCGCACTCGACTTCCTGCTGACCGCGTTCTGCGCGGCGATGGCGGTCGGCCTGTTCAAGTCCCGCGCCGACCTGTGGCCGGCCGGCGCGGCACTCGGTGTGGCCCTGGTCGCCAACGCCGTGGCGCCCAGCGGATGGACCATCGTCGCGGCCGGCCTGACTGGCGCGGCGGTGGCCTGGTGGCGCCACGGCGCGGAGGCTCCGGCATGAACCTGCGCCCTGAACTCCTGCCAGCGCTGCTGGCGCTGGCCCTGGCGGCCTTCCTGTGCCGGGCCGGTGGCTTCTGGCTGATGCGCTATGTGACCGTGACCCCCAGGCTCAAGGCCGCCCTGGGTGCCGCGCCGCTGGCGGTGATGCTGGGCATCGTGGCGCCCGCGGCGGCGCGCGGCGAGTTGCCCGAGCTGCTGGGCCTGGGCGTGATCGTGGGGGTGATGCGCCTGACGCGCAACGACCTGCTGGCCGCCCTGGCCGGCGTGGCCACGGTGGCGGTGTGCCGCGCGCTGCTGCGCGCGTTCCCCTAGCCGCTGTGGGGTCAAGTCAAAAATCATATGACGATCATCATATTCATGGTTACAGTAGCGCCATGGAAATCGCGCCCAGCCGCAAGGCCCTGACGCACGAACGCATCCTCGACACCGCGGCGCGCGCGATCCGCCGTGCCGGTTTTCAGGGCGTGGGTGTGGCCGACATCATGAAAGAGGCGGGCCTGACCCACGGCGGTTTCTATGCCCACTTCGCCTCGCGCGACGCGCTGCTGGCCGAGGCCCTGGCGCATGCCGGCCAGCAAAGCGCCGAGCGCATCGCCAAGGGCAATGCCACGCGCGAGGCGCGCGGCGCCAGCCCGTTTCGCGCGCTCATTGAAGGCTACCTGTCGGAGCGCCACCTGAGCGGCACCGAAAACGGCTGCGCGGTGGCGGCGCTGGCCTCGGAGATGCCGCGCCAGTCGCCCGATGTGCGCGCCGCCGCCGCGCAACGCGTGCGCAGCCTGATGGCCCTGGTCCAGCGCTCGCTGCCCACCGGTGCTGCGCCCGGCAGCGCCGCGGCCATCGCCAGCCAGATGGTGGGCGCGCTGCAGCTCGCGCGCGCCCTGGGCGACAACGCCGAAGGCAAGGCCTTGCTGGCGGCCAACCGCAAGGCCTTGCTGGCGGCGTACGACGTCTCCCCGCCGGGCTGAGCCATGTCTCCTTGTCGCATGCCCGCGAGGGCCGTTCCGTTTTCTTCTCGGCCTCGAATATGACGTCCATCATATTCACGCCTCTCACCTCCGCTTCGTTCACCCAAGGACCTCAACCATGAAACTCCACAACGCCACCGTTCTGATCACCGGCGCCAACCGCGGCATTGGCCTGGCCTTCGCCCGCGAAGCCCTGGCGCGCGGCGCCCGCAAGGTCTACGCTGGCGCGCGCAAGCCCGCCAGCGTGACGCTGCCTGGCGTCGAGCCGATCGCGCTCGACGTGAACGACCCCGAGCAGGTGGCCGCGGCCGCCCGGCACGCCGGCGACGTGACGCTGGTGATCAACAACGCCGGCGTCGCGTCGCTCGGCGGCTTTCTCGCCGAGGGCAGCATCGACGCGGCCCGGGCCCAGATGGAGACCAACTTCTTCGGCCCGCTGCGCGTGAGCCAGGCCTTCGCGCCCGTCCTCGCGTCGCACGGCGGCGGCGCGATCCTCAACGTGCTGTCGATCGCGAGCTGGATCAACTCGCCCATGCTGTCGGTCTACGGTGCGAGCAAGTCGGCGGCCTGGGCTTTGACGAACGGGCTGCGCAACGACCTGCGCGCGCAGGGCACGCAGGTGCTGGGCCTGCACATGGGTTTCGTCGACACCGATCTCACGCGCGGCATCGAGATGCCCAAGGCCACGCCCGAGGACATCGTGCGCCGCGCCTTCGACGCGCTGGAAGTCGGCGCCGAGGAGGTGCTGGGCGACGAGCTCACGCAGCAGGTCAAGCGCGGCCTTTCGGCCGAACCCGGCATCTACCTGCGGGACCCACGGGCATGAGCGCCGCGCCGGGCCGCTCCCAAGCCAGCTCGCACCGCAGTGCGCAGCACGGAGGTTTCCCATGAGCGCCGCTCTTGCACAGACCCGCGTGCAGCAGATGCTGCACGCGCCGCTGCTGCCCACGCTGTTCCGGCTGGCCACACCGAACGTGATGGGCCTGTTCGCCATGACCATCGTGATCGGCTACGACGGCTACATCCTCGGGCGCGTGGGCGCCGACGCGCTGGCCGGCATCGCGCTGGTGTTTCCGCTCTCGATGCTGATGCTGCAGATGTCGGCCGGCGGCATCGGCGGCGCGACCACCGCCGCGGTGGCGCGCGCACTGGGCGCCGGGCGCGGCGAGGACGCCAGCCGCCTGGCACAGCAGGCGATGTTCATCGGGCTGTTGCTGGCCGCGCTGTTCATGGTGGCCCTGCTCGGCTTCGGGCGCGCCATCTTCGGCGGCATGGGCGGCCGTGGTGCGGCGCTCGACGCCGCACTCGCGTATTCGAACGTGCTGTTCAGCGGCGCGGTGGTGATCTGGTTCACCAACGTGCTGGCCGCCATCGTGCGCGGCGCGGGCAACATGCTGCTGCCCTCTGTGCTGCTGCTGGGCACCGCGCTGCTACACCTCGTGCTGTGCCCGCTGCTGGTGTTCGGCTGGGGTCCGGTGCCCGGCCTGGGCGCGGCCGGCGCCGCCGCCAGCACGCTGGTCGTCAACGCCGTATCGGCCCTGGTGATGCTGGTGTACCTGCTGCGCCGCGACGGCGCCGTGCAGCTGCATCGCACGCCCTGGCGCCCGAACGGGCCGCTGCTGCGCGACATCCTGCGCGTGGGCCTGCCCGCGTCGATGAGCCCGGTGATCAGCAACGCCTCCATCGCCGTCGCCACGGCCTTCGTCGGCAGCTACGGCACGGCCGCGCTCGCGGGCTACGGCGTGGCGGCGCGGCTCGAGTACATCCTGGTGCCGATCGCCTTCGGCTTCGGCACCGCGCTGACCGCCATGGTGGCGACCAACATGGGCGCGGGCCAGTCGGCGCGCGCCGTGCGCGTGGCCTGGGCCGGTGGCGGGGTGGTGGCGGCCATCACCGGCGCGATCGGCCTGGTCACCGCGCTGGCGCCGGCGCTGTGGATGGACCTCTTCACCACCGACGTCGCGGTGCTCGGCTTCGGCGCGGCGTACCTGAACATCGTGGGCGGCTGCTACGCCTTCTTCGGGCTGGGCCTGGCGCTGTTCTTCGCGTCGCAGGGCGCGGGCCGCATGTTCTGGCCGCTGGCCGGCAGCATGGGCCGGCTCGCGATCCTGCTGGTGGGCGGCTGGCTCTGCGTGCACGTGCTGCAGGCGCCCGCCACCGCGCTCTTTGCCGTCATCGCCTTCAGCCTGGTGGTTTATGGTTCGACCATCGCCATCGCGATCCGGCTGGGCAGCTGGACGCGTTGAACACCCCCCGCCCCGTCGATACACCACAGGAGACCCGCATGAACGACCTCGCCCAACAATTCAACGCTCGCGGCGCCGGCGCGCTGCCCGGCCACCTGGGCCTCGTGTTCACGCAGGTGAGCCCGCAAGAGGTGCGCGCCGAGCTCGCGGTGAAGCCACACACCATGGCCCCCAACGGCTACCTGCACGCCGGCTCGGTGGTCACGCTGGCCGACTCCAGCTGCGGCTATGGTTGCATGGCCAGCCTGCCCAAGGGCGCCACCGGTTTCACCACCATCGAGCTCAAGAGCAACCACCTGGGCACCGCCCTGGAGGGCACGATCGACTGCGTGGCCACGCCGGCGCACCTGGGCCGCACCACGCAGGTGTGGGACGCGGTCGTCACGCACCGCGAGACCGGCAAGACGATCGCGCTGTTCCGCTGCACGCAGATGGTGCTGTACCCGAAGGTGTAATGCATTGTTTCGGAGCGGTGGGGTTTGAATCCAGCGCCGGCCTGGGCGCGTACTCAGTGGGCAAGCCAACGCCAGCATCGCCGGCCCAACCCCAAGGAAACCCACATGAACACCGCTCGCCTCTCCCTGATCGCCCTCGCCCTCACCGCCGCCTCCATCGGCGCCGCCTTTGCCGCGGACACCGCCTCGCCCAAAACGCGGGACCAGGTGCGCGCAGAGGTCGTTGAAGCACAGCGCAACGGCACGCTGATCGCCGACGGCCAGACCGGCGCCACCTTCCGCGACCTGGCGCCGCACCGCTTCCCGATGCAGGCCCGAACCGGTGGCCCGGTGCATGTGGGCCAGGGCAGCACGACCCGCGGCGTCTACTGATCCCCCTCGGAATCCGGCCACCCCTGGTGCCCTCGCGGCATCGGGGGTTTCGTCATGGGCGGGAGGCCATGGATATCGCGCTACAGTCCATGCCCATGACCCGCATCGCCGTCATCGACTTCGAGACCACCGGCATTTCGCCCGCCATGGGCGACCGCGCCACCGAGGTGGCGATCGTGATCACCGAGCGCGGGCGCGTGGTGGACCGGTACCAGAGCCTGATGAACGCGGGCGTGCGCATCCCGGCCTTCATCACGCAGCTCACCGGCATCACCAACGCCATGATCGACACCGCACCGCCGGCCGAGACCGTGATGCGCGAGGCCGCGCGTTTCGTGGGCGAGGTGCCGATGGTGGCGCACAACGCCTCGTTCGACCGCCGCTACTGGGCGGCCGAGCTGGCCCGCGCGGGGCTGGACGCGCCGCATCCGTTTGCCTGCACGGTGCTGCTCTCGCGCCGCCTGTATCCGGAAGCACCGAGCCACAAGCTGGGCACGCTGGTCGATTTTTTCCGGCTGCCGCGCACCGGCCAGGCGCACCGGGCGCTGGCCGACGCCGAGATGGCCGCCGAGCTGCTGGGCCGCATCCAGCACGACCTGCGCACGCGCCACGGCGTGGGCGAGCCGGACCACCCGTTCCTGATGGCGCTGCAGCGCTGCGCGCGCACCGCGCTGCCGGGCTTCATCCAGACGCACACGCGGCGCCCGGCGAGCGCTGCGTTCAGTACACCCGCAGCTTGAACTGCACGATCACCGCGCCGTCGACCTTGCCCACGGACGGGATCAGGCCGATGTTGACGCCGTAGCGCTTGCCTTCCCAGGTGGCCATGGGCACGGCCGCGAAGAAGGTGCCGCCGTCGGCGAGCGAGGGGTAGCCGTCCATCACGCCGACGGTCGCGCCGAGCTTGAAGGGACCGACCTGCCAGGGCTGCCAGTTCACCGCCGCGTAGGACGTCGTCTTGCGCACGCTGTTGTAGTACGCGCCGGCCATGTACGACACCTCGGGGCTGGTGCGGTACTCCGCGCCCAGGCCCAGGTTGTTCTCGTTGTAGCCCTTGCCGCGCGAGAAGTGGCGCGAGAAGCCGCCCACGTTGAGCCAGACCTCGCCCGAGCGGTCCTGCCAGTGCGCCGATTCCGCCGCGGGGGCCGATTGCGCGAACGCGGGCAGGGCGGCGCCCAGGGCCAGCGCCGTCAGCGCGATACCAAAAGTTTTCATGTGTGCCTCGCTTGCCTGTGCACCCTCGCGGGTTTGTCACCACATGTTTCGGCCGGCCCGCGCGGCACTTGAATCCGGCCATGCCCCAGAATCGGCCGCAACGTGACTTTTTGACCATGAAAACCCATACCCCCCACACCGTGCTCTCCACCCACGACACCACGCGCATCGACGACCTGCGCATCGGCGCCGTGCGCCCGCTGATCACCCCGGCGCTGCTGCAGGAGTGGCTGCCCGCGCCCGACGCGGCCCAGGCGCTGGTGGAACGCAGCCGCGCCGCGCTCTCGCGCGTGCTGCACGGGCAGGACGACCGCCTCGTCGTCGTGGTCGGCCCCTGCTCGATCCACGACCACGGGCAGGCGATCGACTACGCGCAACGGCTCAAGGCACAGGCCGATGCGCTGCGGGACGACCTGCTGGTGGTGATGCGCGTGTATTTCGAGAAGCCACGCACCACGGTCGGCTGGAAGGGCTACATCAACGACCCGCACCTCGATGGCAGCTTCGCGATCAACGAGGGCCTGGAGATGGCGCGCGCGCTGCTGCTGGAGGTGCTCGCGCTGGGCCTGCCGGTGGGCACCGAGTTCCTGGACCTGCTGAGCCCGCAGTTCATCAGCGACCTGGTGAGCTGGGGCGCGATCGGCGCGCGAACCACCGAGAGCCAGAGCCACCGCCAGCTCGCCAGCGGCCTGAGCTGCCCGGTCGGTTTCAAGAACGGCACCGACGGGGGCGTGAAGGTCGCGTCCGATGCGATCCAGGCGGCGCGCGCCGCGCACGCCTTCATGGGCATGACCAAGATGGGCCAGGCCGCGATCTTCGAGACGCGCGGCAACGACGACTGCCATGTGATCCTGCGCGGCGGCGCGTTGCCCAACTACAGCGCGGCCGATGTGAATGCCGCCTGCGCGCTGCTGCACAAAGCCGGCCTGCGCGAGCAGGTCATGGTGGACGTGTCGCACGCCAACAGCAGCAAGCAGCACCGCCGGCAGATCGAGGTGGCGGCCGACGTGGCCGCGCAGGTGGCGGCGGGCGATGCGCGCATCGTGGGGGTGATGATCGAGAGCCACCTGCACGAGGGGCGGCAGGACATCGTGGCCGGCCAGCCGCTGCAGCATGGCGTGAGCGTGACCGACGCCTGCATCGGCTTCGAACAGACCGTGCCCGTGCTGCAGGGGCTCGCGGCGGCGGTGCGCGCGCGGCGCGCGAAGAAGGGCTGAGCGCCATGAACCTGCCCTGGCGCCACCCGCCCGCCGTCAACCTGGCCCTGCAGGGTGGCGGCGCGCACGGCGCCTTCACCTGGGGCGTGCTCGACGCCTTGCTGGAAGACGGCCGCCTGCGCTTTGACGGCGTGAGCGGCACCAGCGCGGGCGCGATGAACGCGGTGCTGCTGGCGCAGGGCCTGATGGACGGCGGGGTGGACGGCGCCCGGGCCGCGCTGCGCGCGTTCTGGACGGCGGTGGCGGCCAAGGCGCCGTTCGAGGTGGCGGTGCCCACCGCGGACGGCAAGGACATGCGGCTGGCGCCCGGCATGCGGCTCATGTTGCAGTGGACGCACTACTTCTCGCCCGAGCAGCTCAACCCCTTCGATCTCAACCCGCTGCGCGACATCCTGTCGGCGCAGGTCGACTTCGAGCGCCTGCGCGCGGACAGCCCGGTGAAGCTGTTCATCGCGGCCACCAACGTCAACACCGGCAAGCTGCGGCTGTTCCGTGCGCCCGAGCTCACGCCCGACGCGGTGCTGGCCTCGGCCTGCCTGCCGACCATGCACCGCAGCGTGGTGATCGACGGCGAGCCGTACTGGGATGGGGGGTATGCGGCGAATCCGGCGGTGTTTCCGCTGTTCCACGAATGCAGCGCGCGCGACATCCTGCTGGTGATGCTCGCGCCGCTGAAACACAGCGCGACGCCGCAGTCGGCGGCGGACATCAAGAGCCGCATGATGGAGCTGGCGTTCAACGCCACGTTCCTGCGCGAGATGCGCATGTTTGCCCACCTGCGCGAACGCGCCGCGCGCAGTGCGTGGTGGCGCCGCGGCGAACTCGAGCGGCGCCTGGCGGGCACACACTTCCATGTGATCGAAGCGAGCGAGGTGATGCGCGAGTTGAGCGCCGAGAGCAAGGTCGCGGCGAACATGCGCTTCTTCGAGATGCTGTTCGTGCTGGGCCGTGAGCACGCCGGCAGCTGGCTGTCGGCGCACCACGCCGACGTGGGCCGACGCAGCAGCGTCGACCTCGAAGCCTTGTTCTATTGAAGCAGGGTCAGCGCGGCTTGCGCGGCACCATCGGGCCGCGGCCTTCGATGTGGCGGAAGTTGATGCGGCCCTTGGTCAGGTCGTACGGCGAGAGTTCCAGCGACACGCGGTCGCCCGCGAGGATGCGGATGTGGTTCTTCTTCATCTTGCCGGCGGAATAGGCGATCAGTTGGTGACCGTTGTCCAGCGTGACGCGAAAGCGCGTGTCGGGCAGCACCTCGTTGACGATGCCCATCATGTCGATCAGTTCTTCTTTGGCCATGGTGTTTCCTTTGCTTGAAGTGTATCGGTCAGTTCGGGCGGGCCGACTGGCGGGTGGTGTCCTGCACCCAGTCGATGCCCTGCGCGATGGCGTAGTCGGCCGCCGCGTCGTGCGTGGGGAAGGCGCTGTCGAACCGCATCACACGGGCGGTGGACGCGCTGCCGTGGCCGCTGGCGATGGACACCTGCGCGGCAAACAGGCCGCCCGGCAAGGGGCGCGGGGAAGCCGCAATGCGGTACTTGCCCAGGGTGAGGGGAGACAGTCTCGTGGTCGTTGTAATAGGAGTCGTGTAAATCATCAAAAACATCAGTGGGCCAGGGCCGCGGTCGTTGCCGCGGCGTCGGTAAAGCCCGAAACAAACAGTCAGGTGGCAGCCCCAGGCGCCGGGGTGCCCCACCGGTTCTTCCGGCCTCGGCCCGGTGCACGAGGCATCGGGTCAAGTCCGGCGCACGAGCCACGGCAGGGGCATCGGCAACAGCAGGGAGGGAAAGGGCCACGGTGCTGTGAGAAAGCGGTGTGGCGCGGCGCCCTGGAGGGGCTGGACCAGCAGCCCCTCTGCCGGGGGCGGGTGCGTCCCGGCGGTGAAGCTGGGGCGCGGCTGGTCGCTCAAGGCGACCCGGTAATGTAACACGGGCACGCAAAACGCGTGCCGGGTCAGTTTTCTTCGTCCCCGAGACCGCCGCGGCTGCTGCGCCAGATCGCCCGCACCAGCCAGAGACCGCCCAGCACCGCGCCCACGAAGCCGAGGAAGCCGAACAACGGCAGGCCCATCAGGGTGGGGCCGCCCTGCACGGTCATGACGATGGACGCGCCGATGATCAGGGCGGCGATCACCAGCGCCATGGCCAGGCGGTTGGCCGCGCGGTCGATCTGGTCGCCCACGCGCCGCAGGTGCGCGAGCTCGATGCCCACGTGCACCCGGCCGCGCCGCGCGCTGCGCAGCAGGCGCGAGAGGTCGTGCGGCAGTTGTTCGGCCAGCGCGAGCGTGCGCCGCAGGCCCTGCCAGGCGCGCACGCCGATCGCACGCGGGCGGTAGCGCTCGCGCACCACCTGGCGCAGCAGGGGCAGGGCCTCGGTCGCCATGTGGAAGTCGGGGTCGAGTCCGCGGCCCATGCCCTCGAGCGTGATGAAGGCCTTGATCAGCAGGGCCAGGTCCGGGGGCAGCGCCAGGTGGTGTTCGCGCAGGATGGCGGTCACGTCGGCCAGCATCTGCCCCAGGCTGAGCTGGGCCAGCGGCACGCCCTGGTACTGGTCGACGAAGGCCTCGATCTCGGTTTCCAGCACCGAGAGGTTGACGCCATGGTCGTCGCCCGTCCAGTCCAGCAGCACATCGGCCACGGCCTGGGGCTGGTGCTCGACCAGGCCCAGCAGCAGACCCAGCAGCTCTTCGCGCCGGCGCTGCGACAGCCGGCCGACCATGCCGAAGTCGATGAAGGCGATGCGGTTGTCCGGCAGGTAGAACACATTGCCCGGGTGCGGATCGGCGTGGAACAGGCCGTCCTGCACGATCATCTTGAGCACCGCCTGCGCACCGCGCCGCGCCAGCAGGCGGCGGTCCAGGCCTTCGGCGTCGAGCCGGTCGAGCGCGTGGCCGGGAATGCCGTTCACGTGGTCCTGCACGTTGACGCGCGCGCTGGTGTGGGCCCAGTGCACGCGCGGCACCACGATCCAGGGCAGGGCGGCCATGTGGGCCGCGATGCGCTCGGCGTTGCGGCATTCGCTGGCCAGGTCGAGCTCGCGCTTGAGCGAGCGAGCCAGCTCGCGCACCAGCTGCTGCGGGCGGTAGGGCTTGAGCCAGGGCAGTTCGGCCTCGGCCAGCGCGGCCAGGCGGGCCAGCAGGCGCAGGTCGGCCTCGATGGTGTCGGTGATGCCGGGGCGGCGGATCTTCACCACCACCTCGGTGCCGTCCTGCAGCTGCGCGCGGTGCACCTGCGCGATGGACGCCGCCGCCAGCGGCTCGGCGTCGAAGCGCGCGAACACGGCCTCGGGCTCGCCCCCCAGGTCTTCGCGCAACTGGTCGCGCAGGGACTCCAGCGGCACCGCGGGCACGTGGCTGTGCAGCTTCTCGAACTCGGCGATCCACTCGGGGCCGAACAGGTCGGCGCGGCCGGCCAGGATCTGGCCGAGCTTGACGCAGGTGGGGCCGATTTCCTCCATCGCCAGCCGCACCTGCTGCGGTGGCTGCAGCCGCGCCAGGTCGGCGACCTTGTCCCAGTTCAGCGCGTGGCCGGCACGTTCCAGCGAATCCGCCAGGCCCAGGCGGCGCACGCTGTCGCCAAAGCCGTGGCGGATCAGCACGCCCAGGATGGTGTTGAGTCGGCCCATGTCGCGGGCCGCGCCCAGCGTCTCGATCAGCATGGGCCGATCATAGATCGCTGGCGCAACCAGGCCCTGGCGCGCGGGCCCTCACCCCAACCCTCTCGCGGAGGGCGTGGAGCTGATCACTTGCGGTCGGGCAGCTCGATCTTGACCTCGAGCACGTCCAGGTTGTCCTGGCGGTCGAGCTGGACCTTGATGTCGTCCGGGTTGATCTTGATGTACTTGCTGATCACGGCCACCAGTTCGCGCTGCAGCGCGGGCAGGTAGTCGGGCTCGGACGCGTTGCGCCCGCTGCGCTCGTGCGCCAGGATGATCTGCAGGCGCTCCTTGGCGACACTGGCGGTCTTTTTCTTCTCGCCCAGCAGAAAGGAAAATATCGACATGCCTTACTTCCCCCCGAACAGGCGCTTGAAGAAGCCGGCCTTTTCGGCTTCGATGAAGCGCAGCGGCTTCTCGGCGCCGAGGAAACGGTCGATCACGTCGCTGTAGGCCTCGGCCACGTCGGTGCCCTTGAGGTGAATGGCCGGCGTGCCCTGGTTGGACGCGGTCAGCACGTTTTCGCTCTCCGGGATCACGCCGATGAGCTTGATGCGCAGGATGTCCTGGATGTCTTCCAGCGACAGCATCTGGCCTTCGGCCACGCGGCCGGGGTTGTAGCGCGTGATCAGCAGGTGTTCCTTGATCGGTTCCTTGCCGTCGATCGCGCGCTGCGTCTTGCTGCCCAGCATGCCCAGGATGCGGTCGGAGTCGCGCACGCTGGAGACCTCGGGGTTGGTCACGATCAGCGCTTCGTCGGCGTAGTGCATGGCCATCAGCGCACCGGTCTCGATGCCGGCGGGCGAGTCGCACACGATGTACTCGAAGCCCATGGCGGACAGGTCGGTCAGCACCTTGTGCACGCCTTCCTGGCTCAGTGCGTCCTTGTCGCGCGTCTGGCTGGCGGCCAGCACGAACAGGTTGTCGCACTGCTTGTCCTTGATCAGCGCCTGGTTCAGGTTGGCCTCGCCCTGGATCACATTGATCAGGTCGTACACCACGCGGCGTTCGCAGCCCATGATGAGGTCCAGGTTGCGCAGGCCGACGTCGAAGTCGATCACGGCGGTCTTGTGGCCGCGCAGCGCGAGGCCGGAGGCGAAGCTGGCGCTGGTGGTGGTCTTGCCCACGCCGCCCTTGCCGGAGGTGACGACAACGATTTTGGTCATGGTGAAAGTCCTTGTGTTCGAGAAATGGGGGGGTCGGGTCAGGCGCCGATGGCGTCGATCACCAGCTTGTCGCCATCGGGCCCGGGCACCAGGCGCACCTGCGCGGCCTTGCCCTGGACCGACTCGGGCAGAGCGACCTCGCTGGTGCGGTAAATGCCGGCGATGGAAATGAGTTCGGGTGCCATGGCCAGGGCGAAGATGCGCGCGTCGGCGTTGCCGCGCGCACCGGCGATGGCCTTGCCGCGCAGCGGCGCGTACACGTGGATGTGGCCGTCGGCGATCACCTCGGCGCCCGGGTTGACCATGGCCATCACGACCAGGTCGCGGCCGCGCGCATAGACCTGCTGGCCCGAGCGCAGGGGCTTGTCGACCACCAGCGCACCGGGGGTCGGCGTTGACGCAGGCTGTGCCACGGGTTCGGGCACGGCGGTGATCTCGTTGGGTACCACGGCGGGCGCGGCGCGCTGCACCGTCGCATCGGGCGTGGGGGTGAGCCCCGCGGCCATGGCCAGCGCGGTCTGTTCGAGGGTGCCGCCGCGCACGGCCAGCGGCGTGAGGCGGTACTGGCGCAGCAGGGTCTGCAGCGCACCGAAGTCGGGCAGGGCGTTGGCCTCGGCCACGTTGAGCGGGTGCAGGTCGATGACCAGCGGGTCGTGGTCGAAGAAATCGGGCATGTCGCCGAAGCGCTGGGCCAGTTCCTCGGCCAGGCGGTTCAGGTCGGACGACTTGAGCATGAGGGCCACCAGGGGCAGGTGGGCGCTCTTGATTTCAAAGGTGGTGGGGGCGTTTCCTGCGAGGGCAACAGACATGGGCGCAACGGATCCAAAAACAGGCCAGCGGCAGGAACGCCGGAACGGCAGGTCTGGCTGTGAAGCGGCGCATCTTAACAGCCGGGTTGCAGCGCATCCGCAAGCGACTGTGCCCAGGTGTCAGGGCATGTTTCGGCACGCCCCGTCGAGGCTCCGGCACAACCCTGTGTGTAACTTTTGAACAAGAGACCGGTTGTCCACAGGACGGAGGCCAGCCCGATTCTTATCCCCGTTGGGCGCGGCCGGCGACAGCGCACTTCACACACCCTTCTGCGCAGCCCAAGTCCTTGATCCAGAAAGGGAAAGGGCGCTTGTCCACACCGGACAGCGCCCTCTACTACTACTGCTATCTTGAATTAGAAGAATCTATAAGAACAAGAAGCAGGGACCGGAGCCAGCGAATGCGGTCAGATCATGCCGCCCATGCGGTGATGGCCGCCACCGTGCTGGCCATGGTGCTTGCCACCGTGACCACCGTGCATGCCGGCGCGCTGGAAGCCCTGGCCGTGCTGGGCGTCGAACACTTTCTGTTGTTCGGCATTCAGCGCGGCATAGAAGCTCTTGATGGCGTCGTGGCGTTGCTGCATGCGGGCGTCGCGTTCGGCCTTCAGCGCCTGCATCTTGTCCAGGCGCTGGGGCGTGGTCAGCTTGGACCAGTCTTCGCGGCCGCCGGCGTGTGCCGGGCGGGCCTGGGGTTGGGTGCGTGCGATGAAGGCGTTCCAGGCCGGTTCCTGGGCCGGCGTGAGCTTGAGCTCGGCCTTGAGGGCGGCCTGGCGTTCGGCCATCTTCTGCTGCATGCGGGCCATGCGCTCGGCGTGCTTCTGGGCATGCTGTTCGGCGGTGGGTGGGGTGGCCGCCTGGGCTTGGGCGGTGGTGGCAGGTGCGGGGGTCTGGCCCATGCCTTGAGCAATGGCGGTGGCGGAGACGCCGACAAAGGCGGTGGCCAGGGCAGCGGCGAGCAGGGCGCGTTTCGGAAGCAGTTTCATGTGAACTCCAGTGGCGTGTTGAGGAAGGGCTCACCACAGCGACACGGTGTCGGGCTGCGGAGTGGGTTCAGTGTGTTCCGCGCGTGTTTCTGCCCTGTTCGCCCGGTGTGGCCGGTTTGTAAAGTTTTGTGCCGCTTCTTGTCGTGTCGGGGTGGCTCAGGTCGTCCAGGATGGGGCAGTCGGGCCGGCCGTCGCCCGGGCACAGGCGCAGCAGGTGGCCCAGGGTGCGCTGCATGGCCTGCAGGGCCTCGATGCGCTGCTCGAGTTCGTCCCGGTGTTTCTGCGCGATGCGCTTGACGCTGGCGCTGCTGCGCCGGCGGTTGTGCCACAGGCTCACCAGCTCGGTGATGGCGTTCAGGCCGAAGCCCATGTCGCGCGCGCGCCGGATGAAGCGCAACGTGTGCACGTCGGCCAGGCTGTACTGGCGGTAGTTGCTGTCGGTGCGCGGCACCGCCGCGAGCAGGCCCAGTGCCTCGTAGTGGCGTAGCATCTTGGGCGAGATGCCGCTGAGCTGCGCCGCCTTGCCGATGCTGACCGGCCAGGCGGTGAGGTGGTCGGTCGCGTTGGGGGCACCCGCCGTGGCCGGCGGCGGGGCATGCCGGGTGTCGCGTGCCGGCATGTTCAGGCGGCGACCTGGTAACCCTCTTCGCGGATCGCCTCGGCCAGCGCCTCGCGCGGCTGGGTCGTCTGGACCTCGACGCGGTTCTGGCCGCGGTCGATGCGCACCTCAGCCTGGGGGTCGAGAAGCTTGATGGCGGTGGTGACGGCCTTTTCGCAGTGGCCGCAGGTCATGCCCTGGACGTTGAAAACCTGGTTCATGGAGAGATCCTTCGGTGTGGTGGAAGACAGTGCATGCATTGTGATCCTTGACATGGTGTCAAGGTCAAGCGTGCCCACCGTCACAGTTCGCAACATGCGTGCTTGACCTTCCCATGGGGGCAAAGCTTATGCTGCCCGCATGAACACGCTCACCGCCAACTCCGAGTCCGCCGGGCTCTTCTCCACCCTGCCGCAAACCCAGATCGACCTGGGCATCGGCGGCATGACCTGCGCTTCCTGCGTGACGCGGGTGGAAAAGGCGCTGAAGAAACAGGCCGGCGTGAGCGACGCCACGGTGAACCTGGCCACCGAATCCGCGCGCGTCACCCTGACCACCCACGACAGCGTCGAATCGCTGGCGCGCATCAAGCGCGCGGTGCGCGACGCGGGCTACGAGCCGCGCACGATGGAAGCCGCGGACGAGGCGGCCGGCGAACGCTGGCTGGGCGTGCCGCGCGATCTGGTGCCGGTGCTGGTGGGGGCCCTGTTGTCCGCGCCGCTGGTGCTGCCCATGGTGGGCGACCTGTTCGGCAAACACTGGATGCTGCCGGCCTGGATCCAGTTCCTGCTGGCCACCCCGGTGCAGTTCGTGCTGGGCGCGCGTTTCTACCGCGCCGGCTGGCACGCGCTCAAGGCCTTCACCGGCAACATGGAGCTGCTGGTTTCCATCGGCACCACGGCGGGCTGGGCGCTGTCGACCTGGCTCTGGTGGCGCGCCGAACCGGGCGAGATGGTGCACCTGTACTACGAGGCCTCGGCGGTGGTGATCACGCTGGTGCTGTTGGGCAAGTGGCTGGAGGCGCGCGCCAAGCGCCAGACCACCACCGCCATCCGCGCGCTGCACGCGCTGCGGCCCGACCGCGCCCACCTGCTGCCCGACGGCGTGCGCCGCACCGAGCCGACCGAGGTCGCGGTGGACGAGCTGCTGCCCGGCGACGTGGTGCGCGTGCTGCCGGGCGAGCGGTTTGCGGCCGATGGCACGGTGGTGCAGGGCCACACGCAGGCCGACGAGTCCATGCTGACGGGCGAGGCCATGCCGGTGCCCAAGGACGTGGGCGATGGCGTGACCGGCGGCTCGCTCAACGGCGAGGGTGCGGTGGACGTGCGCGTGCGCGCCATCGGCGCGCAGAGCGTGCTGTCGCAGATCATCGGCCTGGTGCAGGACGCGCAGGCCGGCAAGGCGCCGGTGCAGCGCCTGGTGGACCAGGTGGCCGCGGTGTTCGTGCCGGTGGTGCTGGTGATCGCGCTGGCCACGCTGCTGGGCTGGTTGTGGACCGGCGCGCCGATGGAAGAGGCCTTGCTGCACGCGGTGGCGGTGCTGGTGATCGCCTGTCCTTGCGCGCTCGGCCTGGCCACGCCCACGGCCATCATGGCGGGCACCGGCGTGGCCGCGCAGCACGGCATCCTGATCAAGGACGCGCAGGCGCTGGAGATCGCGCACAAGGTCGACACGGTGGCCTTCGACAAGACCGGCACGCTCACCGAAGGCCACCCGCGCCTGCTGGTGATCGAGGCCGTGCCGGGGGTGGACGAAACCGCGGTGTTGCAGGTGGCCGCCGCGCTGCAGGCCCAGAGCGCGCACCCGCTGGCGCGCGCCGTGCTGGAGGCCGCCGCGTCGCGCTCCATCGTGGTGGCGCCCGACGCGGCGCGCGAGGTGCAGGCGGTGTCGGGCCGGGGCAGCCAGGGCCGCCTGAAGGGTGCGCTGCTGGCGCTGGGCAGCCTGCGCTGGATGCACGAGCTGGGTGCGGCGCTGGGCCCGCTGGAAGAGCGCGCCAAGGTGCTGCAGGCGCAGGGCGCCACAGTGTCGGTGCTGGCGAGCCAGACGCCGGGCGATGCGGCGGCGGCGGCCACCTGGGCGCCGCTGGCCCTGCTGGCCTTCGGCGACGAGCCCAAGGCGGGTGCCGCCGAGGCCATTGCCGGCCTGCGCGCGCAGGGCATGCGCCTGTTCATGGTCTCGGGCGACAACCGCGGCGCGGCGCTCGCCATGGCCGCGCGCCTGGGCCTGCGCGCGAACAAGGACGAGGTGATTGCCGAGGTGCTGCCGGGCGACAAGGCGGCGGTGGTGCGCCGGTTGCGCGCGGCCGTGGTGGGCGAGCGGCTGCACACGGTGGCGATGGTGGGCGACGGCGTGAACGACGCGCCCGCGCTGGCCGCGGCCGACGTGGGCATGGCCATGAGCCACAGCCAGGGCGGCAGCTCGGACGTGGCCATGCACGCCGCCGGCATCACGCTCATGCGCGGCGACCCGATGATGGTGGCCGCCGCGCTGGACATCTCGCGCCGCACGGTGCGCAAGATCCGGCAGAACCTGTTCTGGGCCTTCGCCTACAACGTGGCCGGCATTCCACTGGCCGCGCTGGGCTTCCTCAGCCCGGTGGTGGCGGGCGCGGCGATGGCGCTGAGTTCGGTGAGCGTGGTGAGCAACGCGCTCCTGCTCAAGCGCTGGAAGCCGCCGCAGCAGACCCGCCAACCGCGCGCGGATTGACGCACATCAAGGCGTGTGGCGCGGCTTCGGGCGATGCTTCGGTGCCCCGAGGAGACATCCATGACACACGAAGCCCTGCGCGTCATACGCGACGAACACGCCAGCCTGTCCGCCATGCTGCAGTCGCTGCTGCAGATGGTGCGGCGCGGGCCCGAACCCGATGGCAAGGACGAGCACGAGCGCTTTTTCGACGTGTTGCGCGCCATGCTGTTCTACATCGACGAATTTCCCGAGAAGCACCACCACCCGAAGGAATCCAACCTGCTGTTCCCGCGCCTGGCGCGGGCCGCGCCGCAGGTGCTGCCGGTGATCGAGCAGCTCGAGCGCGAACACATGAGCGGCGAGATGCGGGTGCGCGAGCTCGTGCACCTGCTGATGGCCTGGGAGTACCTGGGCGAGACGCGCCGCGCGGCCTTCGAGGACGAGGCGGTGCGCTACGTGGCCTTCTACCGCGAGCACATGCGGCTGGAGGAAAGCGAGCTGCTGCCGGTGGCCGAGCGTGTGCTCGAGGCGCAGGACTGGCGCGCGCTCAACGCCGCCTTCGCCACCAACCAGGACCCGCTGAACCACCGCATCCCGCGCGACCCGCTGTTCGACCGCCTGTTCACCCGCATCGTCATGCTCGCCCCAGCGCCGGTGGGGCTGGGCGACACCTGAGTCCTCAGGCCGGGACCAGCGCGGCCAGCAGCGCGTCGAACACCGACAACAGCCGCACCACATCCGCCGCCGTGGTGGCGGGCGAGACCAGCAGCATGCTGTGAAAGGGCGTGAGCAGCACGCCGCGGTTGAGCATGAAGAGGTGGGTCAGTGCTTCGAGTTCGCCCTGCGCGTGGTCGCGCACATCCTGCGCGTCGCGCGGCGTGTGCGGCATGAACTGCAGTTCCATGCGCGCGCCCAGGCGCGTCACCGTCCAGGGCATGCCCGCTTGCGCGATGCGACCGCGCAGACCCGTTTCCAGCGCCGCCGCGATGCCCAGCATGTGGGTGTAGTTCGCGGCCGTGTGCAGGTGGTTCAGCGCGGCGTCCAGCGCGGCGAGCGTGAGCGCATTGCCCGCCAGCGTGGTGCCGATGCCGCTGTGGCCTTCGGGCGCGGCGTCCTTGGCGGCGGCCATGCGCCGCGCCATCGCCTGCGTGAAGCCATAGACCGCGCAGGGCAGGCCGCCGGCCACCGCCTTGCCCACCACCAGGAAGTCGGGCTCGAGCGCGTGGGCCTGTGCGTAGCCGCCCAGCGCGGTGGAGATGGTGTGGGTTTCGTCGCACACGAACAGCGTGCCATGCGCGCGGCACAGGTCCCGCGCCGCGGCCCAGAAGCCGGGCGCGGGTGGCACCAGGCCGAAGTTGGTGAGAGCGGGTTCGGCCAGCAGGCAGGCCACGTCGCCGCGCGAGAGCGCGGCCTCGAGCGCGGCCAGGTCGTTGAACGGCACCACGCGCGTGAAGGCGGCGTGGTTGTGCACCTGGCCGAGCACCGAGGGGCGCGCCAGCGTGGCGCCGGTGGCGGGGTCGAGGTCCACCAGGGTGTCGTCCACCGCGCCGTGGTAACAGCCGTCGAACACCAGCAGCTGCGGCCGTCCGGTGATGGCGCGCGCCCAGCGCAGCACGAAGCGGTTGGCGTCGCTGGCGGTCAGCGCCATCTGCCACACGGGCAGGCCGAACACGCGCTGCAGGCCTTCGCCCACGGTGGCCGCGAGGATGGAGGGCAGCATGCAGGTGAGGCCCTGCGCGGCCTGCTGCGCGATGGCCCGGGCCAGCGGTGCGGGGCTGTGGCCGAACATGGCGCCGGTGTCGCCGAGGCAGAAGTCCGCGTGCGCGAGATCGTCGGCGCAGGTCAGTGTGGTGCCTTGCGCGTGCTGCACGAACAGCGTCGCGGGGCTGGGCCAGTCGCGCATCCAGTGCAGCGGCACGCCGAACAGGTAGTGGGCTTGCGCGGCCCGCGCCAGCGCCATCGAGCGCGGGTGGGTCGCGATGAAGCGCTCGCGCTCGGCGCGCTGCAGCGAGGCCATGCGATCGGGTGACGGGTGGATGGCGGGCATGCCGCCAGCTTAAGGGCGGTGGGACGCACTGCGCCGGCCGCGCGCCAATGGACATTTCGTTGCGCACCGAATTGGCACCGCTGCGGGTGCGCCCTGAATGACCCACAATGGCCCGGCCATGGACCGCAGCACCCCCTCCCACACGCAGCCCGCGGCGCTCGCCGAAGCGCCCGACACCACGCCATACGTGCGGCTCGCGCTGGCGCTGTCGCTCGGTGCGGCGGTGTCGCTGGGCATCACGCGCTTTGCGTACGGCCTGCTGCTGCCGCCGATGCGCGAGGACCTGGGCTGGAGCTACACGCTGGCCGGTGCGATGAACACCTTCAACGCGCTGGGCTACCTGATCGGCGCGCTCGCCACGCCCTGGTTGATGCGGCGTTTTTCGCCCACCGGCCTGCTGCTGTCGGGTTCGCTGCTGGCCTCGCTGTTCATGGGCCTGAGCGGCTTCTTCACGGCCGCCGCGCCGCTGCTCGCGCAGCGCCTGCTGGCCGGCGTGGCGAGCGCGCTGGTGTTCATCGCGGGCGGCCTGCTGGCCGCGCGCCTGGGTGCACGCCAGCCGCAGCGCAGCGGCTTTCTGCTCGGCCTGTACTACGGTGGCACCGGGCTGGGCATCGTGGTCTCGGCGCTGGGTGTGCCGCCGGTGCTGGCGGTGGCGGCACAACAGCCGCACGGCTGGGCCTGGGCCTGGTGGGCGCTCGCGCTGATCTGCTTGCTGGCCACCGCGCTCATGGCCTGGCCGGCGCGCGTGCTGGCGCGCCACGCAGCGCCGGCGGCCAGCGCGCAGGCGGGTGGCGGGCGCGTGTTCCGGGTGCGCGACTTCGCGCTGGCGCTCGCGGGCTACGCCGGCTTCGGCGTGGGCTACATCGGCTACATGACCTTCGTGATCGCCTTGCTGCGCGAGCAGGGCAGTTCACAGGCGGCGATCACCGGCTTCTATGCGCTGCTGGGTCTGGCGGTGATCGCGTCGTCCCGCATCTGGGCCGGCCTGCTGGACCGGCACCGCGACGGCCAGGCGCTGGCGCGGCTCAACGCGCTGCTGGGCGTGGCGGCCATCGTGCCAGCGCTCACCGCGAACTGGCCGCTGGTGCTGGCCTCGGGGCTGCTGTTCGGTGGCGTGTTCCTGTCGGTGGTGGCCTCGACCACCGCGCTGGTGCGGCACAACCTGCCACCCGCGCAGTGGGCCGCGGGCATCAGCGCCTTCACCATCGTGTTCGCGGCCGGCCAGATCGTGGGCCCCACGGTGGTGGGCTTCATCGCCGACGGCCCGGGCGGCCTGGCGCGCGGCCTGGTGTTTTCGGCCGTGGCGCTGTGGCTGGGCGCCGCGCTGGCCTGGCGCCAGCGCGGGCTCTAGCCCGTCTTCAGATCAGGCCCTCGGCCTTCATCGCGGCCTGTACAGCCGGTCGTGCGCCGACGCGGTCGCGGTAGGCGCCGAGGTTGGCCAGGCCGCTGATGTCCACGCCCACGCGCGGCGCCCAGTTGGTGACGGTGAACAGGTAGCCGTCGGCCACGCTGAAGGTGTCGCCCATGAGGTACTGCTTGCCGGCGAGTTCGCCATCGACCCAGGCGAGGCGTTTCGCGAGCTTGTCCCGGGTCACGGTCTTGAATTCTTCGGGCGTCGCGGGGTTGAACAGCGGCGAGAAGGTCTTGTGCAGTTCGGTGCCGATGAAGGTCAGCCATTCCTGCAGGCGGTAGCGCGGCAGCGTGCCGTTGGCCGGTGCCAGGTTCTTCTGCGGCACCTGGTCGGCGACGTACTGCACGATGGCCGGGCCTTCGCGCAGGCGCTCGCCGTTGTCGAGCTCGAGCAGCGGCACGTAGCCCAGCGGGTTGATGGTGTAGTAGTCGGTGCCGTCGGGCAACTGGTGCGTCTTGGTGGGCGCGGGCACGGCTTCGAAGGCCAGGCCGGATTCGTGCAGGGCGATGTGCGCCGACAGCGAGCAGGCGCCGGGGGAGTAGTAGAGCTTCATGGTGTCTGTGGTCTTCCTGGAGGGGACGCCCCGGACGGGACATCGCGGCCGATGCTACCGGCGGCGTGGTTTCCCTGCCGGGCGGAGGGCATCGCGCCGGTGGCGTCGGCACAATGCCGCCATGCGACGCTTTCTTCGACCCCTGGGCATCCTGGCCGCGCTGTTCCTGCTGCTGGGCGCGGCCGTGGTGATCGCCCTGCACCAGTGGACCGGCAGCGACGGCTTCCGCCAGCGCGTGGAGCGCGAGGCCAGCGCGGCGCTGGGCGTGCCGGTGACGCTGTCGCGCGTGACGGTGGACGTGTGGCCGCTGCCCGCGGTGGCGCTCGAAGGCCTGCACATCCAGGCGAAACCCGCGCTCACGCTGGACCGCGTCGAGGCGCGGCCGGTCTGGACGGCGCTGCTCGCGGGTCGCCTGCAGGTGTCCACGCTGACCCTGCGCAAAGCGGTGCTGCCGCAGACCACCCTGGTGCTGCTGGCCGCGCGCCTGCAGGACCCCGCGCGCAAGACCGCCCGGCCCGGCCCGGCCGCGGAGGGCGATGCGCTGGACCTCGGCTGGCTGCCGCGCACGCTGGTGCTCGACGAGGTGACCTGGATCAACGAGCGCGGGCGTGGCACCACGGTGCAGGCCGACGCCCGCCTGGACGACGATGGTTGGCCCGCCTCGGCCGATGTGAAGGTGACCGGCGGCGGGCTGCAGGGCACGAAGGCCCGCCTGGTGCGCGACGACAGTGGCGCCACCGCGTGGACCCTGAAGGTGGAGGTGGGCGGCGGCACGGTGCAGGGACCGCTCAAGGTAAACCTGCCGGACGCCGGCAACCCGAAGGCGCGTGACCTGGTGTTCGAGGGCGCGCTGGAGACGCGCGGCGTCGAGGTGTCGGCGCTCACCGCACCGAGCCGCCCGCTCACCGGCCGGCTGGAGGCCAGCACCACGCTGTCGGCGCGCATCAACCCCAGGGCCGGCGCCGCGGCGATCACCGACGCCTTGCGCACGCAGACGCGCTTCACGGTGCATGGCGCGGTGCTCCAGGGCCTGGACCTGGCCAGGGCGGTGGTCAGCGTGGGCCTGTCGCGCGGCGGCCTGACCGAGCTCGACACCCTGGCGGGCCAGGTGAACACGCGCGGGCAGACCATCGCGCTGAGCAACCTGGAGGCCCGTTCGGGCGTGCTCTCGGCCACCGGCGAGGTGACGGTGGCACCCTCGCGCGAGCTCTCGGGCCGCCTGCGGGTGGACATGACGCGCGGCGCCAGCGGCGGCGTGGTGAGTGTGCCGCTGGCCGTGGGCGGCACGCTGGACGAGCCCAGCGTCATGCTCTCGCGCTCGGCGCTGCTGGGCGCCGCCATCGGCACCGCGATCATGCCGGGCGTGGGCACCGGCGCCGGCGCCAACCTGGGCGACCGCATCGGCGAAGGCCTGCAGGACCTGTTCGGCAAGTAGGGGCGCCGCCGCGCGGTGGACGCCGGCGCCGCCGGTCAATTGGACTCATGGCCCCCGGCCCCCGGCGGTATCTTGTGGCTCCACTTCACCGACAACCCTTCCGAGGACACCCCATGGCCCTGGGTCAGTTTGCCTACGCCAGCAGCAGCAACCGCTTTCTGGGCTGCGCGCCGCTGGCCGACCAGCCGTTTGCGGTCGCGGGCGTGCCCTTCGATGGCGTGGTGACCAACCGGCCCGGCGCGCGCTTCGGCCCGCAGGCGATCCGCAGCGCCAGCCTGATGCTGTGCGACGGCATCCACCCGGTGTTCGACGTGTCGCCGCTGGCGCTGCTGGGCGACGCGCTCGACATGCGCCTGCCCAACGCCTCGCCGCTGCCCGAGGTGCGCCGCCACATCGAGGCGCAGGCCGCGGCCCTCATGGCGAAGCACCACTGCGTGTTCCTCGGGGGCGACCACTCGGTGACGCTCTCGCTGCTGCGCACGGCCAAGGCCCGGCACGGCGGCGCGCCGCTGGCGCTGGTGCATTTCGACGCGCACTGCGACACCTGGCCCGACCACTTCGGCGAGCCCTCGGGCCACGGCACCTGGACCTTTGAAGCCCTGCAGGAAGGCCTGGTGAGCGCGGCCCACACGGTGCAGATCGGCATCCGCTCCAGCGGCGAGCGCGCCGCGCGCGAGTACGTGGCCGACCAGGGCGGGCAGATCTTCACCGCGCGCGCCCTGCGCGGCCTCGACGGCGCGGGGCTGCGGCCCGCCATCGACGCGATCCGCGCGCGCATCGGCGATCGGCCGTGTTACCTCACGCTCGACATCGACTGCCTGGACCCGGCCTTCGCGCCCGGCACCGGCACGCCCGAGCCCGGCGGCATGACGAGCTCGCAGGTGCTGACCCTGCTGGAAGAGCTGGCCGGCCTGAACTGGGTCGGCATGGACTGCGTGGAGGTCGCGCCGGCCTACGACCATGCCGAGCTCACCAGCAACGCGGCCGCCACCTTCGTGTGGACCTACCTGAGCGGCCAGGTCGCGAAACGCCTGAAGGGCTGAACATGGCCTCGCTCATCGGCTCCGACACCCAGCTCAACCAGAAGAGCTACTACGAGGCCAGCGTGCAGCGGCCCGAGGCACAGCCGCCTTTGCAGGAGGCCCTGCAGGCCGACGCGGTGGTGGTCGGCGCCGGCTTCGCGGGCCTGAGCGCGGCGCTGGAACTCGCGCAGCGCGGCCTCTCGGTGGTGGTGCTCGAGGCCGACCGCATCGGCAGCGGCGCGAGCGGGCGCAACGGCGGCCAGGCCATCGTGGGGTATGCGAGCGGGCAGGGCCCGTTCGAGGCGCAGCTCGGTGCGGCCGACGCGCAGCGCGCCTGGGACATGTCGCTCGAGGCGATCGACCTGATCGACGCGCGCATCGCCGAACACGGCATCGCCTGCGACCGCGTGCATGGCTATGTGTACGTGGCCGATTCGGCGCGCAAGGCGCTGCAGCTGCACGAGGAGATGGAGGGCCTCAAGCGGCTGGGCATGGCCATCGACTGGGCCGAGGGCGCCGACCTGCCGCGCCTGATCAACAGCCCGCGCTACGTGGCCGCCGCGCGCGAGCAGCGCTCGGGCCACCTGCACCCGCTGAAGTACGCGCTGGGCCTGGCGCGCGCCGCGCAGGCCGCGGGCGTGCGCATCTTCGAGCACTCGCCGGTGACCAGCCTGCAGCGCGGCGCCACGCTGGTGGCCAGCACCGCGCAAGGCCAGGTCAGCGCGCGTTTCGGCGTACTCGCGGGCAACTGCATGCTGCCCGAATACGGCCCGCGCGTGGCGCCCGAAGTGGCGCCGCGCATCATGCCGGTGGGCACCTACATCGTGGGCACGGCGCCGCTCGACCCCGAACTCTGCACACGCCTGATCCCGCGCAACGCCGCCGTGTGCGACAACAACTTCGTGCTCGACTACTTCCGCTGCAGCGCCGACCACCGCATGCTGTTCGGCGGGCGCGTGAGCTACACCACGCGCACGCCGGCCAACCTGGAGGGCGTGATGCGCCAGCGCATGGGCGAGGTGTTCCCCGCGCTGCGCGGCGTGCCGACCGAGTTCCTCTGGGGCGGCTTCGTCGACATCAGCATGAACCGCGCGCCCGACTTCGGGCGCCTGGGCGACAACCTCTACTACCTGCAGGGCTTCAGCGGCCACGGCGTGGCGCTCACCGGTCTGGCCGGCCAGTTGGTGGCCGAGGCGGTGGCGGGGCAGGCCGGGCGCTTCGATGTCTACGCCCGCCTGAAACACCGCCGCTTCCCCGGCGGCCCGCTGCTGCGCACGCCCAGCCTGGCGCTGGGCATGTTGTGGCACCGGCTGCGCGACGTGCTCTGACGCGCTGCCGGCGGCCGCTCACTGGCGCGGCTCGCCCTGCTCGTTGACCATGACCGTGTTGCCGGGGGCCGAGGCCATCTGCACGCGGTGGTCGCGGCCGCGGAAGTTGTAGGACACGTCCCAGTACGCGGGTTGTGCGCCGCCCGCCACGTTTTCGCAGCGCTGCACGTCCTGCGTGGTGGGCTGGCCGTTGCGGCCGATGTTGGCGCCCAGCGCCGCACCCGCGACCGCACCGCCCACGGTGGCCACGTCCTGGCCGGTGCCGTTGCCGACCTGGTGGCCCAGGATGCCGCCAATCACCGCGCCGGCGATCGCCGCCGGCACATTGGCTGGCGCACGGTTCTGCACCTGCTCGCGCTCGACCCAGCAGCGCTGGCCGGAGGTGGCGAGCACGGCGCGCACCGAGGTGACTTCGGCCTGGTGCATGCGCTCGCCGCCGCGGCGCCGGCTGTCGTAGACCGGCAGCGCTTCCGGCGCGTAGCGCCCGTCGTCGATGCGCGCGCCCCGCTCCACGGCCCGCACCGAGGTGATGCGGTCGTTCAGGCCCATGGCGCCGAGCGAGGCGTAGCGGCCGGGGCGCAGCACGACGCAGCGGCCGCGGAAGCGGTTGTCGTCACAGACTTCCCAGCGCTCGCCCACCACCACGGCCGAGGAGGCGCGGTCGTTGAAGCCGGCGCGTTGCAGGTTGTCCAGCGGCGTCTCGGTGGTGAACGTGCGGCCGGCAAAGCCCTCACGCTCGTAGAACAGGATCTGCGACACCACCGGCAGGGGCGCGTAGCGGTTGTCGGCCACGCGCGCGCTGCGCGGCAGGGCGCGCACCGAGCTGATGTCGTCGTTCAGTCCCATGGCCGCCAGCGACGGATAGCGTCCGGGCCGCAGGACCATGCACTGCCCGCGGTACCGGTTTTCTTCGCAGACCTCCCAGCGCTCGCCCGCGACCACGGCCGACGAGGCCCGTTCGTTGAAGCCGGTGCGGCGCAGGTTGGAGACCTGGCCGGTGGTGCTGTAGGAGCGGCCCTGGAAGCCGTCGCGTTCGAAGAAGGTGAGTTGCGAGGCGGCCTGCGTGGCACCGGGCAGCGGGGCGTAGCGGTCGTCGTCGATCCGCACGTTGGCGGGGATCATGCGCGCCGAGGAGATGCCGTCTTCCATGCCGAGGTCGGCCAGCGCGTCGTAGCGGCCCGGGCGCAGCACGGTGCAGCGGCCGCGGAAGCCGTCGTCTTCGCAGATTTCCCAGCGGTTGCCCACCACCACGATCGACGAGGCGCGGTCGTTGAAGTTGTAGCTTTGCAGGCTGGGGACCTGGGCCGTCATGCGCAGCGACTGCCCCGCGAAGCGGTCGTTGGCGTAGAGCGTGGCTTGCGCCATCGCCTGGGTGCTGAAGGCCACGGTGGTGGTGGCGAGCAAAAGGCCGAAAAAGTGTTTCATGTCAACGTCTCCTGTAGGGATGGCGTCGAGACTGGGGGTTGGCCACGGGGTGGTCTGTGCGTTGCCGCACCACCGGGTGGTGCAACACATCGCCTTTGCGGGGTCTTTACCCGGCAGATACCGCCGGCGTGATATTTGTCCGCCGGTCAGGCGTTGAGCGCCTGCCCCACCAGGGCCGCCAGCACCGGCCCGCAGCGCGCGATGTCGGCCAGCGGCGCGTAGCCGTAGCCGATCACCAGCCCCCGCAGGTCCTGGCGCGCCAGGCAGTAGGCCGAGAGCGGGCGCACCGTGAGGCCCTGCTGCGCGATGCGCTGTGCCAGGGCGCGGTCGTCCACCCCGGGCGGCAGGCGCAGGCACAGGTGCAGGCCCTGTTCGGCGCCGCTGATGCTGGGGCCCTCGGGCGTGTCGCGCAGCACCGGCCGCAGCGCTTCGAGCAGGCACTGGCGGCGCTCGCCGTAGTTCTGCCGCGCGCGGCGCAGCGCGCTGGCGAAGTGGCCCATCTCGATGAACTCGGCCAGCGCGGCCTGCACCGGCATCTGGCCCGGGCGGTTGAGGTCGTAGTGGGCCTGCTTGAAGGCGGCCACCAGCGGCCTGGGCACCACCAGGTAGCCGAGCTTGAGGCCGGGGTAGAGCACCTTGGAGAAGGTGCCCATGTAGAACACGCGCCCATCGGTGTCCAGGCCCTCCAGGCTGGAGATCGGCGGGCCGCTGAAGCGGTACTCGCTGTCGTAGTCGTCTTCCAGCACCCAGGCGTCGTGCACGCGCGCGGTGGCCAGCAGCTGGTGGCGCCGCGGCAGCGACATCACCGCGCCGGTGGGGTACTGGTGCGAGGGCGTGACGTAGATCAGGCGTGGCGGCTTCGCGTTGTCGGCGCTGGCCGGGGCGATGCCTTCCTCGTCCACCCGCACCGGGTGGATCGCCAGGCCGGTGGCCATGAAGGCCTTGACCGCGCCCCAGTAAGCCGGGTCCTCCACCCACACCGTGTCGCCGTGGTCGGCCAGCAGGCGGGCGCAGAGTTCGAGCGACTGCTGCGTGCCGCTGGTGATGACGACCTGGTCGGCGTCCAGGTGCACGCTGCGGAACACGCGCAGGTAGTCGGCCACGGCGCGTCGCAGCGGCGCGTAGCCGCCCGAGGTGTTGTAGTCCAGCATGTCCGGGTAGGTCATGCGCCAGTGCTTGTTCTGCAGCCGCTGCCACAGCGTGAGCGGGAAGGCGCTGAAGTCGGCGATGCCGGGCGTGAAGGGCTGCACCTCCAGTTCGGTGGCGCAGAAGGTGCTGGAGAGCGCGGTGCCGCGCACCGACAGGCGCCCGGCCTGGCGGCTGGCCGGCTGGCCGCTGGCCTGGCGCGCCGAGCGGCCGGGGGTGGCGCGCGGCACGTTGTCGTTCACGTAGGTGCCGCTGCCCACGCGGCTGGCCAGGTACCCCTCGACGCTGAGCTGGTTGATCGCGGCCACCACGGTGTTGCGCGAGAGCTGGAGGTCCTGCGCCAGGTCGCGGCTGGAGGGCAGGCGCTCGCCGGCACCGAGCTTGCCGTCGAGCATGGCGCGGCGCAGCGCTTCGTAGAGCTGGCGGTGCAGGGGCAGGGCGTCCTGCGCGCCCAGGCGGCTCATTTCGGCCAGCAAAAATTCAGACAGCATGAGGAATTCCAGTGGAGAAGCCGGCGCACGATGCCCCGGACCAGGCGCGCGGAGGATCCGGCTCCGCCGGTCCCAGGCGCGGTCCCCCCGCCGGGGGGAAACCGCGTCAGCGGCGCAGGGGGGGTTCCATTTGGCACCACAAGGTGGTGCCAAATGGCCCTTATTCTGATCCAATTGGCCCCCCACAATGAATGCCATTGTCTGGAGTCATCATGAACAAGCCACCGTGCATGGTCTGGCTGCCTGCCGACCACCGCCTGATGGGCGATCACGGGCACCAGATGCCCTTTCTGCTGCTGGGCGACAAGTACGCGCGGGCCGTCAAGGTGGGGGCCGAGGCCCAGCCGGTGATGTTCCCGCTGGCCGACACCGGCCAGATCAGCGAGCTGCTCGCCCTGGTGGACGGGGTGATGCTGACCGGCTCGCCCTCCAACGTGCACCCCTCCCATTTCGACGAGGCCGTGGCCGACCCCAGCCTGCCGCTGGACGCCGAGCGCGACCTGCTCACGCTGGCGCTGGTCAAGGCCTGCGTGCACGAGGGCGTGCCGCTGCTGGGCATCTGCCGCGGTTTCCAGGAGATCAACGTCGCCCTGGGCGGCACCCTGCACCAGCGCGTGCACGAGGTGCCGGGGCTGATGGACCACCGCGAGCCCAAGGGCGCGCCGCCCGACGAGCAGTACGCGCCGCGCCACAGCGTGCGCTTCGCGCCGGGCAGCGTGTTCGAACAATGGGCCGGCGGCCCCGAGGCGCAGGTCAATTCGCTGCACGGCCAGGGCATCAACCGCCTGGCCGCGGGGCTGGAGCCGCTGGCACACGCGCCCGACGGCGTGGTGGAGGCCTTCGGCGTGCGCGGTGCGCGCACCTTTGCTTACGCGGTGCAGTTCCACCCCGAATGGCGCTGCTGGGAGACGCCGTTCTACGCCGCGATCTTCGAGGCCTTCGGCCGCGCCTGCCGCCAGCGCATGAACCTGCGCCTGCAGGCTGCCGACCTCGCACGGGCATGATGCCCTGGAGGACGCGGACATCACCCCACACAACCACAACGGAGATGGCACATGACAGCCCCCCAAAAGATGACCTTCAACGATCTGGAGAACTGGCTCAACCAGAACCGCGTGACCGAGGTCGAGTGCCTGGTGCCCGACCTGACCGGGGTGGCGCGCGGCAAGATCCTGCCGCGTGAGAAGTTCACCGAGGACCGCGGCATGCGTTTGCCGCAGGCGATCGTGGCAATGGGGGTGACGGGGGAGTTTCCGGCCAGCGGGCCGTACTACGACGTGATCGAACCGACCGACCGCGACATGCAGCTGCGCCCGGACCCGACCACCGCGCGCATCGTGCCCTGGGCCACCGACCCCACGGCGCAGGTGATCCACGACTGCTTCGACCACGACGGCAAGCTGGTGCCTTTCGCGCCGCGCAGCGTGCTGCGCCACGTGTGCGAGCTGTTCGACGCCGAGGGCCTGGACCCGGTGGTCGCACCCGAGCTGGAGTTCTACCTGACCGCGCGCAACACCGACCCGAACACGCTGCTGAAACCGCCGATCGGGCGCAGCGGCCGCGCCGAGACCTCGCGCCAGTCGTACAGCATCGACGCGGTCAACGAGTTCGACCCGCTGTTCGAGGAGATCTACGACTACTGCGACAAGATGAAGCTCAACGTGGACACGCTGATCCACGAGGCCGGCGCCGGGCAGATGGAGATCAACTTCTTCCACGCCCACCCGCTGGGCCTGGCCGACGAGGTGTTCTTCTTCAAGCGCACGGTGCGCGAGTCGGCGCTGCGCCACGACATGTACGCCACCTTCATGGCCAAGCCGATCGCCGGCGAGCCGGGCTCGGCGATGCACGTGCACCAGAGCATCCTGAGCAAGGCCACCGGCAAGAACATCTTCAGCAACGAGGACGGCACGCCGTCCGAATCGTTCTACCACTACATCGGTGGCCTGCAGCGCTACATCCCCGCGGCCATGGTGCTGGTGGCGCCGTACGTGAACAGCTACCGCCGCCTCTCGCGCCACACCGCGGCACCGATCAACATTGAGTGGGGCCACGACAACCGCACGGTGGGCATCCGCTCGCCGATCTCCAGCCCCGAGGCGCGCCGCGTGGAGAACCGCGTGATCGGCGCCGACGCCAACCCGTACGTGGCGATGGCGATGACGCTGGCCTGCGGCTACCTGGGCCTGAAGAACAAGATCAAGCCCAAGCCCGAGATGAAGGGCGACGCCTACCTCTCGCCCTATTCGCTGCCGCGCAGCCTGGGCGAGGCGCTGGACTGGCTGCGCCGTGAAACCGACCTGCACGACGTGCTGGGCAAGGAATTCATCACCATCTACACCGAGATCAAGGAGCTCGAGTTCGACGAGTTCATGAAGGTGATTTCGCCGTGGGAGCGCGAGCACCTGCTGCTTCACGTCTGACCACGCGACCCAAGGACCGACCATGAACACCTCGACCCTCATTGCCCCACCCGCCCTGGTGCGCCGCGCCGAGCAGCAGGACACGAAAGCCATCCAGGCGCTGGACAGCGCGCACTACCTGCACCCGTTCACCGACCACGGCGACCTGGCCACGCGCGGCTCGCGCGTGATCACGCGCGCCGACAACATCTACGTGTGGGATTCCGAGGGCCACAGGATCCTCGACGCCATGAGCGGGCTGTGGTGCGTGAACGCCGGCTACGGCCGCAAGGAGCTGGCCGACGCCGCCTACCAGCAGATGATGACGCTGCCGTTCTACAACAGCTTCTTCCAGACCACCAACGTGCCGGCGGTGCAGCTGGCCACCAAGCTGGCGGCCCTCGCGCCCAAGGTGGGGGGGCGCAGCTTCGAGCACGTGTTCTTCTCCAGCAGCGGCTCGGAGAGCAACGACACCAACGTGCGCATGGTGCGCCGCTACTGGGACCTGCTGGGCCAGCCGCAGCGCAAGGTCATCATCAGCCGCCACAACGCGTACCACGGCAGCACCATGGCCGGCGCCTCGCTCGGCGGCATGGGCGGCATGCACGCCCAGGGTGACCTGCCCATTCCCAACATCACGCACATCCAGCAGCCCTATTTCTTCGAGAACGCGCTGCCCGGCGAAAGCGAGGCCGACTTCGGCCTGCGCGCCGCGCGCTGGCTGGAGGAGAAGATCCTCTCCATCGGCGCCGACAAGGTGGCGGCCTTCATCGCCGAGCCGGTGCAGGGCGCCGGCGGCGTGATCATCCCGCCATCGACCTACTGGCCCGAGATCCAGCGCATCGTCGACAAGCACGGCATCCTGCTGATTTCCGATGAGGTGATCTGCGCCTTCGGCCGCCTGGGCCACTGGTTCGCCTACGAGAAGTTCGGCTACCGGCCCGACCTGGTGACCTTCGCCAAGGGCGTGACCAGCGGCTACATCCCGCTCGGCGGCGTGATGGTGGGCGACCGCGTGGCGAAGGTGCTGATCGAGAAGGGCGGCGAGTTCAACCACGGCTACACCTACAGCGGCCACCCGGTGGCCTGCGCGGTGGCGCTGGCCAACATCGAGCTGATGGAGCGCGAGAACCTGGTGGGCAAGGTGCGCGACGACGTCGGCCCCTACCTGGCCGAGCGTTTCGAGGAGCTCAACCACCACCCGCTGGTGGGCATGGCCGAGACCTGCGGTTTCGTCGCCGGCCTGGTGCTGGTGAAGAACAAGGCCACGAAGCAGATGTTCGACGAGGACCTGGGCGTGGGCATGAAATGCCGCGCCCACTGCTTCAGGAACGGCCTGATCATGCGCGCCGTGGGCGACCGCATGATCATCGCGCCGCCGCTGGTGATGACCCGGGCCCAGATCGACGAGATGATGGCGCTGATCCACCGCTGCCTGGACGCGACCATGGACGAGTTGCGCGCCGCCGGCCAGCTGGCTTGACCGGATGCCGGCCCCGACAGGGATGGAAAACCCGGCGGGACTGGCCCTAGAATGGTTTCCGCAATGCCTCGCCAGGCCCGTTTCTGGTGCACAGGGGCCCGCATCGGGTCTGAAAATTGCTAGCGATCTCAGGCAATTTCCAGCCCCACCCGGTTGAGTTCTTTTGGTCGATTAACCCCGTTGGAGTGAGCAACACCATGAAAAAGCACGTTCTGGTTCTCGCGATGTCAGCCATCCTGCTGGCCGCCTGTGGCAAAAAAGAAGAGCCGGTGGCCGCGCCTGCGGCACCCGCCCCGGTGGCCGCCGCGCCGGCCGCGCCCGCGGCACCCGCCGGCCCGGTGTACGACGATGAAAAAGTCCTGAACATCTACAACTGGCCCGACTACATCCCCGAAGGCATGATCGCCAACTTCGAGAAGGAAAGCGGCATCAAGGTCAACTACGACACCTTCGAGACTAACGAGGCCCTGCACGCCAAGCTGGTGGCGGGCAACACCGGTTACGACATCGTGGTGCCCGGCACCGTGTTCGCCAAGGGCCAGATCGAAGGCGGCCTGCTGCAGCCGCTGAAGAAGGACCAGATCCCCAACCTGAAGAACCTGGATCCGGCGATCCTGACCACGCTGACCAAGGCCGACCCGGACAACAAGCACCTGGTGCCGTGGGCCTGGGGCTTCACCACCGTGGGCATCAACAAGACCAAGGTCGAGAAGGCCCTGGGCGGCACGCCCATGCCCGAGAACGCCTGGGACCTGGTGTTCAAGCCCGAGTACACGAGCAAGCTGAAGTCCTGCGGCATCGCCTACCTGGACTCGCCCACCGAGATCATCCCGGTGGCACTGCACTACATCGGCAAGGACGCCTACTCCAACGACCCGGCCGACTACAAGCTGGCGACCGACATGCTGAAGAAGGTGCGCAAGGACGTGCGCCTGTTCAGTTCCACCATGATCGACGACATCGCCGGTGCCAAGGCCTGCGTGGCCGTGGGCTGGTCGGGCGACATCAACATCGCCGCCGGCCGCGCCAAGGAAAACGGTTCCAAGGACGTGATCGAAGCCCTGCTGCCGAGCACCGGCGCGCTGATCTTCTTTGACACCATGGCCATCACCAAGGATGCCAAGCACCCGAACAACGCCAATGCCTTCATCGACTTCTTCCTGCGCCCGGAAAACGCCGCGGCCATGGCCAACGAGATGAGCTACCCCACCGGCAACAAGGCCGCCATGGACAAGATCAACCCCGAGATCGCCGGCAACAAGACCATCTTTGTCGAGTCCGACTACTTCGCCAAGATGATCCCGCCGAGCAGCTTCACCAACGAAGCGCGCGAAGCCATGGCCAACGCCTACAACAGCTTCAAGAAGGGCAAATAAGGCGCCCGGTTTTCACCAGACCTGATCCAGGGCTGTTCGTACACACCGTATGAACAGCCCTTTTTCTTGTCTTCACGCACACGCAAACCACAACAAGGACTGAACATGGCAGAGACGGGCACCCAGGCGGGTTATCTGGTCACCGAGAAACTGGTCAAGCGCTTCGACGAGGCGGTGGCCGTGGACGAGGTGTCGCTCTCCATCGGCAAGGGCGAGATCTTTGCCCTGCTGGGCAGCTCGGGCTGTGGCAAGTCCACGCTGCTGCGCATGCTCGCCGGCTTCGAGAAGCCGACCTCGGGGCGCATCCTGCTCGGCGGGCAGGACGTGGCGGCCATGCCGCCCTACGAGCGGCCGGTCAACATGATGTTCCAGTCCTATGCCCTGTTCCCCCACCTCAATATCTGGGAGAACGTGGCCTTCGGCCTGAAGCGCGAGGGCCTGCCCAAGGCGGAGATCCAGCAGCGCACCGACGAGATGCTGGCCCTGGTGCAGCTCACGCCCTACGCCAAGCGCAAGCCGCACCAGCTCTCGGGTGGCCAGCAGCAGCGCGTGGCGCTGGCGCGCAGCCTGGCCAAGCGGCCCAAGCTGCTGCTGCTCGACGAGCCCCTGGGCGCGCTCGACAAGAAGCTGCGCGAGCAGACCCAGTTCGAGCTGGTCAACATCATCGAGAAGGTGGGCGTGACCGTGGTGATGGTGACGCACGACCAGGAGGAGGCCATGACCATGGCCAGCCGCATCGCCATCATGAGCAAGGGGCGCGTGCTGCAGGTGGGCAGCCCCGAAGAGATCTACGAGCACCCGGCCAACCGCTTCGTGGCCGACTTCATCGGCAATGTCAACCTGTTCGAGGGCAAGCTCAGCGTGGACGAGCCCAACCGCTGCGCGGCGGCCACCGCCATCGGCGAGATCCATGTCGGCCACGGCGTGAGCGGCACGCTGCACATGCCGGTGACGATCGCCGTGCGGCCCGAGAAGATCGAGATCAGCAAGCAGCGCCCCGAAGGTGTGGGCCCCAACCTGTTCACCGGCAAGGTCAAGGAGATCGCCTACTTCGGCTCCTACAACACCTACATCGTGCAGGCGGCCGAGGGCCTGCGCGTGAAGATCACCGAGGCCAACACCTCGCGCCAGGACCTGTCCGACATCACCTGGGAAGACAACGTCTTCTTCTGGTGGAGCGACATCGCCGGCGTGGTGCTGCGCGACTGAACGCCCGGAGACACCCCATGGCCACCCACCCCCTCATGCCCGGCAAGCGCTTCGTCATCGGCGTGCCCTACGTCTGGCTGTTCGTCTTCTTCTTCCTGCCCTTCCTGATCCTGCTGTACATCAGCTTCGTGGACATGGGCGAGAGCATCCACCCGTTCAAGCCGATCTGGGACAGCCAGACCGGCCTGCTCAGCCTGAAGTACGAGAACTACTGGACCATCTTCCGCGACGAAGGCGGCGTGCTGTTCAAGACCATCTACATCGAGGCCTACCTGCGCTCGATCTGGTACGCGCTGTGGACCGCCGTGCTGTGCCTGGTCGTCGGCTATCCGTTCGCCTACTTCATCGCGCGTTCGCCGGCCAGCGTGCGCCCGGCGCTGCTGATGATGGTGATGCTGCCGTTCTGGACCTCGTTCCTGCTGCGCGTCTACGCCTGGAAAGGCATCCTGGCCGACCAGGGCGTGCTCAACCAGCTGCTGATGGCGCTGGGCATCACGAGCGAGCCCATCCTCATGCTCTACACCAACGTTTCCATGCTGGTGGGCATGACCTACGTCTACCTGCCCTTCATGGTGCTGCCGCTGTACGCCACGCTGGTGAAGATGGACTTCCGCCTGCTCGAGGCCGCCTACGACCTGGGCACCACGCCGTTCAAGGCCTTCTGGCTGATCACCGTGCCGCTGTCCAAGGCCGGCATCGTGGCCGGCTTCATGCTGGTGTTCATTCCCTCGGTGGGCGAGTTCGTGATCCCCTCGCTGCTCGGCGGGCCGGAGAACATCATGATCGGGCGCGTGGTCTGGGACGAGATGTTCACCAGCAACAACTGGCCGCGCGCCACCGCGCTGGCGGTGGTGATGATCGCGCTGATCGTCGTGCCGCTGGCGATCTACTACCACTACACCGGCGACGCCGCCGAACCCCGCAAGTGAGGCCGGCCATGAAACCCTTTCTCGAAAAACACTTCGGCAAGTTCTGGCTGGCGGCGGTCTACCTGTTCCTGTACCTGCCGCTGTTCTTCATGATCGTGTTCAGCTTCAACAGCACACGGCAGGACGCCAACTTCACCGGCTTCTCGCTGCGCTGGTACGAGGCGCTCACGCGCGATACCAAGATCGTCGAGGGCTTCTGGCTCTCGCTCAAGGTGGCGGCCGTCACCGGCGTGCTCTCGGCCGTGCTCGGCACTTTCGCGGCCTTCGTGCTGGTGCGCTACCGCCGTTTCCTGGGCCGCACCATCTTCTCGGGCATGGTCAACGCCCCGCTGGTGATGCCCGAGGTGGTGATCGGCCTGTCGCTGCTGCTGCTGATGGTGGGTGCGCAGAACGCCTTCGGCTGGCCCGAGCGCGGCATGCTCACCATCATCTTCGGCCACACCCTGCTGGGCATGGCCTACGGCATGGTGGTGATCCAGTCGCGCCTGATGGAGATGAACCGCTCGATCGAGGAGGCCGCCATGGACCTCGGCGCGCGGCCGCTGCAGGTGTTCTTCCTGATCACCCTGCCCAATATCTTCCAGGGCATCCTGGCGGCCTTCCTGCTGGCCTTCACGCTCTCGTTCGACGACGTGGTGATCTCCGAATTCCTCTCCGGCCCGGGCGTGAACACGCTGCCGCAGGTGATCTTCGGCTACGCCCGGCGCGGCATCAACCCGACCATCTACGCCGCGGCCACGCTGCTGATCGTGACCGTGACCATCGGCATCGTGGGCTACGCGGTGTGGGTGGCGCGCGCCACGCGCAAGCGCGAGCGCGAGATCGCCGCGGCCACGCGGGCCGAGCTGGTGGCGCTCAACCCGAACTGAGCCCCGCCCGGCAACGGCCCACTGGGTCGCTGCCGGCCGCCCAAAGTGGACTGGCGCGGGCCCGGGTTTCGGGCGTAGCATGGAGCCAATTCCCGCTCCTCGACCACCCCCGGACCCGACCCCATGACCGACCTGACTTTCGACGGCCGCGCCTTCATCAACGGCGAGCGCGTCGCCGCGCGCGACGGCCAGACCTTTGACAACATCTCGCCGGTGGACGGCCGCGTGCTGACCGCCGTGGCGCGCTGCGGCGAAGCCGACATCGACGCCGCCGTGGCCGCCGCCCGCGCCGCGTTCGAAGACCGCCGCTGGAGCGGCCTGGCGCCGGCGCAGCGCAAGCGCGTGATGATCAGGTTCGCCGAGCAGCTGACCGCGCACGCCGACGAGCTGGCCCTGACCGAGACGCTGGACATGGGCAAGCCCATCAAGTACGCCAAGGGCGTGGACGTGAACAGCGCGGCCAACTGCATCCGCTGGTACGGCGAGGCGGTGGACAAGGTGTACGACGAGATCGCACCCACGGGCCGCAACGCGCTGGCGCTGATCACGCGCGAGCCGGTCGGCGTGGTGGGCGTGATCGTGCCCTGGAACTACCCCATGATCATGGCGGCCTGGAAGATCGCGCCCGCGCTGGCCGCCGGCAACTCGGTGGTGCTGAAGCCGTCGGAGAAAAGCCCGCTCACCGCGCTGCGCCTGGCCGAGCTGGCGCTGGCGGCCGGCATTCCGCCCGGCGTGTTCAACGTGGTGCCCGGCTACGGCCCCGAGGCAGGCAGCCCGCTGGCCCTGCACATGGACGTGGACTGCATCGCCTTCACCGGCAGCACGCGCGTGGGCAAGCAGATCCACGTGATGGCCGGGCAGAGCAACCTCAAGCGCGCCTGGACGGAGCTGGGCGGCAAGTCGCCCAACATCGTGTTCGCCGACTGCCCCGACCTCGACAAGGCGGTGGAGGCGGCGGTGGGCAGCATCTTCTTCAACCAGGGCGAGAGCTGCAACGCGCCCTCGCGCCTGTTCGTCGAGGCCTCGATCAAGGACGCCTTCCTGGAGAAGGCGCTCAAGCTGGTGCCGGGCTACCAGCCGGGCAACCCGCTGGAGAAGTCCACCGTGATGGGCGCCATCGTCGACAAGGTGCAGATGGACAACGTGATGCGCTACATCGGCCTGGGCAAGAGCGAAGGCGCGAAGCTGATCGCCGGCGGCGAGGCGGCGATGCCGGTGGCCGGTGGCAACTACGTGCTGCCCACCATCTTCGACGGCGTGACACCGCAGATGACGATCGCGCGCGAGGAGATCTTCGGCCCGGTGCTCTCGGTGCTGTCGTTCACCGACGCGGCCGACGTGGTGAAGCAGGCCAACAGCAGCATCTACGGGCTGCAGGCGGCGGTGTGGACGCGCGACATCAACAAGGCGCACGGTGTGGCGCGCGCGCTGCGCGCGGGCACGGTGCACGTGAACCAGTACGACGAGGACGACATCACCGTGCCGTTCGGTGGTTTCAAGCAGAGCGGCGTGGGGCGCGACAAGTCGCTGCATGCGTTCGACAAGTACACGGAAACCAAGACGACGTGGATTCGCATCGACAGCCCTGTTTAAGGAGACACCCATGAATGCCATGAACGAAATCAAGACCGACCACACCAACGCCGCCTGGCACGCGCGCCGCCTGGCCGCCACGCCGCGCGGCGTGGGCGTGATGGGCGACTTCTTCATCGACAAGGCGAAGAACGCCGAGTTCTGGGACATCGAGGGCCGCCGCTTCATCGACTTCGCCGGTGGCATCGCGGTGCTCAACACCGGCCACGTGCACCCCAAGGTGCAGGCCGCGATTGCCGCGCAGCTGCAGCGCTTCACCCACAGCTGCTACCAGGTCGTGCCCTACACCGAGTACGTGGCGCTGGCCGAGCGCATCAACGCCATCGTGCCGATCACCGGGCCGGTGAAGACGGCGTTTTTCTCCACCGGTGCCGAGGCGATCGAGAACGCGATGAAGATCGCGCGCTCGTCCACCGGCCGCACCGGCGTGATCGCCTTCGGCGGCGCCTTCCACGGCCGCAGCATGTTTTCGGTCGCGCTCACCGGCAAGGTCCAGCCCTACAAGGCCGGCTTCGGCCCGTTCCCGCCCGAGATCTACCACGTGCCGTTCCCCTGCCACTGCGCCTCGCTCGACGAGACGAAGCACGCGATGGAGCAGCTCTTCAAGTGCGACATCGAGCCCAGCCGCGTGGCGGCCATCGTGTTCGAGCCGGTGCAGGGCGAGGGCGGTTTCAACGTGATCCAGCCCGCGGCCGTGAAGTGGCTGCGCGAGCTGTGCGACCAGCACGGCATCCTGCTGGTGGCCGACGAAGTGCAGACCGGCTTCGCGCGCACCGGCAAGATGTTTGCGATGGAGCACTTCGGCGTGTCGGTCGACCTCATGACCATGGCCAAGAGCATGGCCGGCGGCACCACGCTGTCGGCGGTGTCGGGCAAGGCCGCCATCATGGACGGCCCGGCCCCGGGTGGCCTGGGCGGCACCTACGCCGGCAACCCGCTGGCGATTGCCGCCTCGCACGCGGTGCTCGACGTGATGGCCGAGGAGCAGCTGCCCGCGCGCGCGCAGAAGCTGGGCGACCAGCTCATCGGCCACCTGATCGCGCAGCGTGCCCTGTACCCGAAACGCCTGGGCGACGTGCGCGGCCTGGGCGCCATGGTGGCCTGCGATTTCATCGACGCCGCCACCGGCGCGCCCGACGCCGACACCACGAAGAAGGTGCAGGCGGCGGCCCTGAAGCGCGGCCTGCTGCTGCTGACCTGCGGCGTGTACGGCAACGTGATCCGTTTCCTGTTCCCGCTGACCATCGAGGACAGCGTGTTCGCCGAGGCCCTGGGCGTGCTCGACGCCGCGCTGGCCGAGGTGCTCGCTTGAGCCTGGCTGCGCTGGACGAGCGCATCGCGGCCCTGCGCGCCCAGGGCATCCACTCGGTGCTGGCCACCTTCACCGACCTGCTGGGCGCGCCCAAGGGCAAGCTGGTGCCGCTCGACGGCCTGGCCGGCGCGGTGGACACCGGCGCCGGCTTCGCGGGCCCCAGCATCGCGGGCACCGGCCTGCCGCGCATGGGCGCGCGCAGCGAGTACATGGGCCTCGTGCGGCCCGAGAGCCTGCGCCCGCTGCCCTTCATGCCGGGCGTGGCGCACGCGGTGTGCGACGGCTATGCCGGCGGCGAGCCGCTGGACACCTGCCCGCGCCAGGTGCTCAGGCACCAGGTGCAGCGCCTGAAGGCCGAACGCGGCTGGACGTTGTGGGTCGGCATCGAGCCCGAGTTCTTTTTGCTCAACCGCGACGCGCAGGGCCGCTGGCAGGTGGCCGACGGCGAGGACCGGCTGGCCAAGCCGTCCTACGACCTGCAGGCCATCGCGCGCAACTTCGGTTTTCTCGACGGCATGCGCCAGACGCTGGACGCGCTGGGCTTCGAGCTGCAGCAGATGGACCACGAGGACGCGACCGGCCAGTACGAGATCAACTACCGGCACGACGAGGCGCTCGCCGCGGCCGACCGCTACCAGCTCTTCAAGCTCGCCGCGCACGCGGTGGCGCAGCAGCACGGCCAGGTGTTCTCCACCATGCCCAAGCCGCTGGCGCACGCGCCCGGCAGCGGCCTGCATTTCCACCTGAGCCTGACCGACGCGCAGGGCAGGGCGGTGATGGCCGACCCCGCCGGCGCGCTGGGCCTGAGCGAGACCGGCCACCGCTTTGCCGCCGGCCTGCTGCACCACGCCGACGCGCTGGCCGCCCTGTGCGCGCCCACGGTCAACAGCTACAAGCGGCTGGCCGCGAGCCGCAGCGCCTCGGGCACCACCTGGTCGCCGGTGTGGAAGGCGGTGGGCGACAACAACCGCACCTGCCTCGTGCGCAGCGTGGCCGGGCGCCTGGAGTGGCGCCTGCCCGACCCGGCCTGCAACGTCTACGTGGCGATCGCCGCCACGCTGGCCGCCGGCCTCTCCGGCATCGACCAGGCGCTGCCCGCGGCCGAGCCCTGCGCCGACGACCTGTACGAGCGCCACGCGCGCGGCGAGCCGCTGCCTGCGCGCCTGCCGCGCGACCTGCTGGCCGCGCTGGATGCGCTGGCGCAGGACGCGCCCTTGCGCGAGGCCGTGGGCGCGGCCTTCTGCGACCAGTTCCTGGCGCTCAAGCACGAGGAGTGGGCCGCCTGGAGCCAGCAGGTCAGCGGCTGGGAACTGCAGCGCTACGCCGACGCGCCCTGAGCCTGTCCAGGCCCGGTTCCGCGGGTGTTCCGGGTTTCTGGGGATAATCCCACCCCTTGAGCACACCCGCCCCACCCCCGTCGTCTTTCAAGACCTGGACCAAGACCGCCGACCGGCCCTTGCGCAGCCTGCGCAAGTCCATGGGCATCTGGGTGTTCGCGCATTTTGTCGGCGTGCCCGTGCCCTGGCTCGCGGTGCGCCAGACCGATGGCGCGGTGCTGCTGGCCTATGAGCACGAGCGCCTCAAGGCCCTGGCGGCTGCGGGCGAGCACGTGCCGCCGGTGCTGGCTTTCGACGGCTTCTCGCTCACCACCGGCGATGTGGGCGACACCCTGGACCACCAGCTGCACCGCCGGCCCGAGGACGAGTGGCTGGAACTGATGTGCGCGGCCAGCGCCGACCTGGCCGCCTTCCACGCGCGCGGCCAGTGGCATGGCGGCGCGCAGATCCGCAACCTGACCTGGGACGGGCAGCGCTTCGCCCGGCTCGATTTCGAGGAGCGCCTGCAGCCCGGCATGGCGCTGGGCACGGTGCAGGTCTACGACATGCTGCAGCTGCTGCTGTCGCTGGCGCGCTACCTGCAGCCGCTCGGGCCTTCTGCGGTGCAGGCGGTGCTGCAGGCCTATGCCAACGCGGGCACGGGCGGCGCCGCGCTGCGCGACTTCATCGTCCACCTGCTGCCGCGCCTGCAGCGTGTCTCGCGCCTGGCGGCGTGGTCGAAGCGGCTCGACACCTCGCGCGAGCTGGTGCGCCTGCGCACCGTGCTCGACGGCATGGCCGCCTTCGTGCGGCAGCCGCCCTGAGCGCTCAGCTCCGGTAGCCCGGGTCCAGCTTCTCCGCCTTGCGCAGCAGCGCCGGCCAGGCCAGCTGCGAGCCCAGGCCGGCGGTGGCCACGCGCATCACATCGGCCATGCCGGCCAGGATGGCGGGGTTCACCTGCGTGAGCTCGGTGCCGCCGGCCATCGCGTCGACCTGGATGCGGCAGGTGTTCTCCAGCGTGTACATGGCGAGGAAGGCGTCGGGGATGGTCTTGCCCACGGTCAGCAGGCCGTGGTTGCGCAGCACCAGGTGGTTGGCGCTGCCCAGGTCGGCCTGCAGCCGCACTTTTTCCTCGGGCCGCAGGGCCACGCCTTCGTACTCGTGGTACGCCAGCGAAGCGAGCACAAACGTACTCTGCTGGCTGATGGGCAGGATGCCGGCCTTCTGAGCGCTCACCGCCACCCCGGCGCGGGAGTGCGTGTGCATCACGCAGCCGGCCTCGGGCCGCGCCTCGTGCACCGCGCTGTGGATCACGAAGCCGGCCGGGTTCACCGGGAACGGCGTGTCGTGCAGCTTGTTGCAGGCCATGTCGACCTTGACCAGGCTGCTCGCCGTGATCTCGTCGAACATCAGGCCGTAGGGGTTGATCAGGAACTGGTGGTCGCCACCGGTGACCGAGTCGGGCAGCTTGGCGCTGATGTGGGTGAAGACCAGATCGCTCCAGCCGTAGGCAGCCACCAGCCGGTAGCAGGCGGCGAGGTCGCAGCGCAGCGCCCATTCTTCGGCGCTGACCACTTCTCTGAGGGACGGGATGTGCATGGTGTGTCTCCTGGACGCCTCGACGTGGGCGCGAGCCTTGCACTGTATGCCGCCTGGGCGCGCCTGTCCTGTCCCTGCAAGGACAGGCGTGCTCCGGGGCCTATTTCTTCATCGAGCAGGTGTTGAAGCCCAGCAGGGCATACGGCGGGCACCAGCCCACCAGGCCGGTGAACAGCGGCAGCACGCCGATGTAGCCCCACAGGCCGACGGTGCCGGTGGCGGCCGCGGCGATGAGGGCCAGGCCGATGGCGATGCGAAGGGTGCGGTCGATGCCGCCGACGTTCTTGGTCATGGTGTTTCTCCGTTGAAGGTGTCTTGACCACCCCGGAACAGGGTGGGGTGCAGCCATTGGGCCCGCCGGCGCGCTTCGGGTATGTGACCTGGGTCACACAGGCCGCCGGCCGGTCTTCAGCGGGGCTGCAGCGCGGCGAGTGCGCGCAGGGCGGCGCTGTCGCGCACGGTGATGCACTCGCGCGAGAGCTCCACCCAGCCGTCGCGCTCGAAGCGGTGCAGCAGGCGGGTGACGATTTCGCGCACCGTGCCCAGATCGTCGGCCAGCGCCTGGTGGGTGGCGTGCACCTGCGTGCCATGGCCGAGCAGGGCGGCGGCCAGGCGGCTGTCGAGCCGCTGGAAGGCGACCGCCTCGATCAGGCCGGTGAGGTCGGCCAGGCGGGCGGCGAACAGGCCGAGCACGAAGTCGCGGAAACCGGTGTGGGCCAGCGCGGCGCGGAACGCCCCGGGCGCCAGCAGCGCCAGCCGGGTGGGCTTGACCGTGAGCCCGTGCGCGCTCAGCGGCTGGTCGACGAACAGGCACGAGGAAGAGACCAGGCACATCTCGCCCGGCACCACGCGGTAGAGCTCCAGCTCGCGCCCGCTGCTGGCCGAGCGCGATACGCGCACCTCGCCGCTGAGCAGCAGCGGGAAGCCGCCGCAGCGCTCCTGTTCGCGAAACAGGGTGGTGCCGGCGGGCACGTCCATCACGGCCAGGGCCTCGACGTCGTTGGCCGGCACGGCCGCTTCGAGCGCGGGGTAGAGCTGGGCCAGTGCCTGCCAGTCGGTGGTGTTCATGGAAGTTGGGGCTCGGTGTCGCGCTCCAGCCGGGTCAACCAGGCCATGGCGTGTTCGCGGCGCTCGCCGCACATCTCGGGGCCGGGCGCGAGCGAACCGCACACGGCCGGGCGCTCGGGCTGGCCGAACAGGCGGCAGCGCAGTTCGTCATCGAGCTGCGGGCAGGGCATGCCCGCCGGCTTGCCCTGGGGCAGGCCGGGCAGGGGGCTGCTGATCGACGGCGCGATGCAGCAGGCGGCACAGCCGGGACGGCATTGCATAAAGGCTTGATGCTATGAATTCGAGAGCTTGCCGGCGGCCCAGAGGGCCTGCTCGACCACGCCCTGCACCGCCTGGCGCGCGGGCTCGGCGACCAGCTGGCCGTCGGCATCGAAAGCTTCGCCGGCGCGCGACAGCGCAAACTGCTTCGGCGTCACCCAGCACTGCAGATTCAGCAGCAGGGGCGTCAGGTGCGACAGGCTGCGCAGACCACCCAGCGCGCCGGGCGAGGCGCTGAGCAGGCCCACCACCTTGCCCGCGAAGGGCTTGCTGCCGCTGCTCCAGAGCGGGTCGCCCTTGACCGGGCTGGACACCCAGTCGATGGTGTTCTTGAGCAGGCCGGTGTAGCTGCCGTTGTATTCGGGCGAACAGATCACCCAGGCCGGGTGGGCGTGGAAGAGCTCCTTGAGGCGGATGGCGGCGGCCGGCGTGCCGCGCGCTTCCAGGTCGGCGTTGTACAGCGGCAGCTCGAAGTCGGCCAGCTCGATGTGCGTGACCTGGGCGCCCTGGGCGCGCGCGATGCCGGCGGCGACCTGGGCCAGGCGGCGGTTGTGCGACTGGGCGCGGGTGCTGCCCGCGAAGATCAGAAGAGGGGTGGGGGTGTGGCTCATGCCCGCATTGTGGCGGAGCGGGCCGGGCAGGGCAGAAACCGCGCAACGGTGGGACAATTGCGGGTTGCCCGGGGCGCCGGGCCGCAGCACCCCGGAAGCGATCACCATCATGTTGTACCCACAGGAATTCGATGTCATCGTCGTCGGCGGCGGGCATGCCGGCACCGAAGCCGCGCTGGCCGCCGCGCGCATGGGCTGCGCCACGCTGCTGCTCACGCACAACATCGAGACGCTGGGCCAGATGAGCTGCAACCCCAGCATCGGCGGCATCGGCAAGGGCCACCTGGTGAAAGAGGTGGACGCGCTGGGCGGCGCCATGGCGCTGGCCACCGACGAAGGCGGCATCCAGTTCCGCATCCTGAACAGCTCCAAGGGTCCGGCCGTGCGCGCCACCCGCGCCCAGGCCGACCGCGTGCTGTACAAGGCCGCGATCCGCCGCACGCTGGAGAACCAGCCGAACCTTTGGCTGTTCCAGCAGGCGGTGGACGACCTGATGGTGGAGGGCGACCGGGTGGTGGGCGCGGTGACGCAGGTGGGCATCCGCTTCCGCGCTCGCACCGTGGTGCTGACCGCTGGCACCTTCCTGGACGGCAAGATCCACGTCGGCCTGAACAACTACGCGGCCGGTCGTGCGGGTGACCCGCCGGCGGTGTCGCTCTCGGCGCGCCTCAAGGAACTGAAACTGCCGCAGGGCCGCCTGAAAACCGGCACCCCGCCGCGGCTGGACGGCCGCAGCATCGACTATTCGAAGTGCACCGAGCAGCCCGGCGACGGTGTGCCCGGCGGCATGAACCCGGACCAGCCGGTGCCGGTGTTCAGCTTCATGGGCAGCACCGCCATGCACCCGCGCCAGGTGCCGTGCTGGATCACGCACACCAATCAACGCACGCACGAGATCATCCGCTCCGGCTTCGACCGCAGCCCCATGTTCACCGGCAAGATCGAGGGCGTGGGCCCGCGCTATTGCCCGAGCGTGGAAGACAAGATCAACCGCTTCGCCGACAAGGACAGCCACCAGATCTTCCTGGAGCCCGAGGGCCTGAGCACGCACGAGGTCTACCCCAACGGCATCTCCACCAGCCTGCCGTTCGACATCCAGTACCAGCTGGTGCGCAGCATGGCCGGGCTGGAGAACGCGCACATCCTGCGCCCCGGCTACGCCATCGAATACGACTACTTCGACCCGCGCTCGCTCAAGAGCAGCTTCGAGACGAAACAGATTCAGGGGCTGTACTTCGCCGGCCAGATCAACGGCACCACGGGCTACGAGGAGGCCGCGGCCCAGGGCCTGTTCGCCGGCATCAACGCCGCCCTGCAGTGCCGGGGCGAAGACGCCTGGCTGCCACGCCGCGACGAGGCCTATCTGGGCGTGCTGGTCGACGACCTGATCACCCAGGGCGTGACCGAGCCCTACCGCATGTTCACCAGCCGGGCCGAGTTCCGGCTGCAGCTGCGCGAGGACAACGCCGACATGCGCCTGACCGAAGCCGGCCGGCGCATGGGCCTAGTGGGCGATGCGCAGTGGGACGCCTTTAGCCGCAAGCGCGACGCGGTTTCACGTGAAACCGAGCGCCTGAAGGCCACCTGGGTGAACCCGCGCAACCTGCCGGCGGCCGAAACCGAGCGTGTGCTGGGCAAGGCGATCGAGCACGAGCACAACCTTTTCGACCTGTTGCGCCGCCCGGGCGTGGCCTACGCCGACCTCGTGGGCATGGACGGCGGCAAGTACGCCGCGCCCGAGGTTTCACGTGAAACACTGGCCGAGCTGCTGGAGCCGGTGGTGGAGCAGCTGGAGATCGCGGCCAAGTATTCGGGCTACATCGACCGTCAGAAAAACGAGGTGGAGCGCGCCGCGCACTACGAGGGCCTGCGGCTGCCCGCCGATCTGGACTACCTGCAGGTGAAGGCGCTGTCGTTCGAAGCGCGCCAGAAGCTGGCCCAGCACCGGCCCGACACCCTCGGGCAGGCCTCGCGCATCTCGGGCATCACGCCGGCGAGCATCTCGCTGCTGCTGATCCACCTGAAGAAGGGCGGTTTCAAGGGCTTCGCCACGCTGCCGGTCCCGGCCGACGTCGAGGCATGAGCGATCCGCGCGCCACGCTGCAGGCTGGCCTGCAGTCGCTCCAGCTCGATCTGGATGCGCGGCAGGTCGACCTGCTGCTCGACTACCTGGGCCTGCTCCAGAAATGGAACAAGGTCTACAACCTCACGGCGGTGCGCGACCCCGCCGAGATGATGACCCACCACCTGCTCGACAGCCTGGCGGTGATCGGCCCCTTGCGCCGGCAGGTCGACGACCGTCCGCTGCACCTGCTCGACGTGGGTTCGGGCGGCGGCCTGCCGGGTGTGGTGATCGCCATCGCCTGCCCGCAGATCTCCGTGACCTGCGTGGACACCGTGGCCAAGAAGGCTGCCTTCATCCAGCAGGCGGCGGCCACGCTCAAGCTGCCGAACCTGACAGGCCTGCATGCCCGGGTGGAAAGCCTCAACGCGCTGTCGGGGCAGGGCTTTGACGTGGTGTGCTCCCGGGCCTTTGCCTCGCTGGTGGACTTCACCCGCTGGTCGCGCGACGCCCTCCAGCCCGGTGGCATCTGGATGGCCATGAAAGGCAAACACCCCGGTGACGAGCTCGCCACCCTGGATGCCGAGGCCGGCGCGGTGGATGTGTTTCACGTGGAACAGCTCCGCGTGCCCGGGCTGGACGCCGAGCGCTGCATCGTCTGGATGCGGCCCGGGCCCGGCGCTGTGGCCTGAGCATCACAGCCCGGCGCGCGCGGCGCCGGCCGCCCGGACCCTTCACGTAAACTCGACCCTCCACATCCCGGGGGTTCTCCATGTTCGGCATCGCAGACTACGGCGCATTTGTCGCCGCCATCGTCGTCTTTTTGCTCATTCCCGGGCCCGGCAACCTGGCGCTGATCACCTCCACCGGCAAGGGCGGGGTACGCGGTGGCCTGGCTGCCACCTTCGGCGTGATCGCCGGGGACCAGGTGCTGATGTGGCTGGCGGTGGCCGGTGTGGCGGCCTTGTTGGCGGCTTACCCGGCGGCCTTCAGCGCGGTGCAGTGGCTGGGCGCGGCCTACCTCGCCTGGCTGGGCTGGAAGATGCTCACCGCCAAGCCGGGTGATGCGCCGGTGCTGCACATCCGTCCGCGCCAGTACTTCCAGCAGGCCTTCACCATCACACTGCTCAACCCCAAGGCCATCGTCTTCTACATGGCCTTCTTCCCGCTGTTCGTGGACCCGGCCCGCCACCAGGGCCTGGTCAGCTTCGGTGCCATGGCCGCCACCATCGCGGTGCTGACCTTCGCCTATGGCCTGACCGTCACGCTTCTGACCCACTTCCTGGCCGAGCGCATGCGCGCCAACCCGGCCATCGGCCGCGCGCTGGAGAAAGTCGCGGGCCTGTTCCTCATCGGCTTCGGCATCAAGCTGGCCATCTCCAAATAAGAAGAACCCATGGCCAAGATCTTTTGCATCGCCAACCAGAAGGGCGGCGTCGGCAAGACCACCACCACCGTCAACCTCGCCGCCGGCCTGGCCAAGGTGGGGCAGCGCGTGCTGATGGTCGACCTCGACCCGCAGGGCAACGCCACCATGGGCTCGGGCGTGGACAAGCGGCAGATGGCGCTCTCGGTGTACGACGTGCTGCTGGAATCGGCCTCGGTGGCCGAAGCCGCGGTGTTTTCCGAGAAGTGTGGCTACCACGTGCTGGGTGCCAACCGCGAGCTGGCGGGCGCCGAGGTCGAGCTGGTCGAGGTGGAGCGGCGCGAGAAGCGCCTGAAAACCGCGCTGGCCGAGGTGGCCGATGCCTACGACTTCGTGCTGATCGACTGCCCGCCCTCGCTCAGCATGCTCACCCTCAATGGCCTTTGCGCGGCGCACGGCGTGATCGTGCCCATGCAGTGCGAGTACTTCGCGCTCGAGGGCCTGACCGACCTGGTCAACACCATCAAGCAGGTGCACGCCAACCTGAACAAAGACCTCGCCATCATCGGTCTGCTGCGCGTCATGTTCGACCCGCGCATCACCCTGCAGCAGCAGGTGAGCGATCAGCTCAAGGCGCACTTCGGCGACAAGGTGTTCGACACCGTGATTCCGCGCAACGTGCGCCTGGCCGAGGCCCCCAGCTACGGTCTGCCCGGCGTGGTGTTCGACCCGGCGGCCCGTGGCAGCCAGGCCTTCGTGGCGTTCGCGAAGGAAATGGTCGAGCGCATCGACAAGCTGTGAGCCGAGGTTGTTTCACGTGAAACCAGACAACGTCCTCATCCTGCCCGGCTGGCAGAACAGCGGCCCCGACCACTGGCAAAGCCGCTGGGAAGCCAGCCACGGCTACCGCCGGGTGGACCAGCACGACTGGATGACGCCGAAACGCGGCGACTGGATCGCCCGGCTGGAAGAGGTGCTGTTCACCTGCGACGAGCCCGCCGTGCTCGTGGCCCACAGCCTGGGCTGCCTGCACGCGGCGGCCTGGGCCGCGCATTCGCAGAACACCGCGCGCGTGAAGGCCGCGCTGCTGGTCGCACCCGGCGACGCCGAGCGCGAAGAAATGCGCCCGCTGCTGCCCAGCTGGTCGCCCATCGCCATGCAGCGCCTGCCGTTCCCCAGCGTGCTGGTCGGCAGCCGCAACGACCCGTACTGCAGTTTCGAGCGCGCGCAGGCGCTGGCCACCGCCTGGGGCGCGCGCTTCGTTGACCTGGGCGAGGCCGGCCACATCAACGCCGAGACCGGCCTGGGCGACTGGCCGGCCGGCCATGCGGTGCTCGCCGAACTCATGAATCTCTGACTGACGAAAGAAGACCCATGGTCACCAAAAAACCCAAGGGCCTCGGCCGCGGACTCGAAGCCCTGCTCGGCCCCAAGGTGTTCGAGGGCACGCCCGCCGATGCCGCCGGCCAGCTGCCGTCCAGCCTGACGCTGGACCAGCTCGTGCCCGGCATGTACCAGCCGCGCACGCGCATGGACGAGGGTGCGCTCTACGAGCTGGCCGAGAGCATCAAGGCCCAGGGCGTGATGCAACCGATCCTGGTGCGCCAGCTCGCCGACGGCGCCAACGCCGGCAAATACGAAATCATTGCCGGCGAGCGCCGCTTCCGCGCCTCGAAGCTCGCGGGCCTGGACAGCGTGCCGGTGCTGGTGCGCGACGTGCCCAACGAGGCCGCGGCGGCCATGTCGCTGATCGAGAACATCCAGCGCGAAGACCTCAACCCGCTCGAGGAAGCCCACGGCCTGCAAAGGCTGGTGAAAGAGTTTGGGCTCACTCACGAGCAGGCTGCCCAGGCCGTGGGGCGTTCGCGCAGCGCCGCCAGCAACCTGCTGCGCCTGCTGCAGCTGGCCGAGCCGGTGCAGACCATGCTGATGGCCGGCGACCTCGACATGGGCCATGCGCGCGCGCTGCTCTCGCTCGACAAGGCCAGCCAGATCACCGCCGGCAACCAGATCGCGGCCCGCAAGATGTCGGTGCGCGAGGCCGAGAGCCTGGTGAAGAAGCTCGGTGCCGAGTTCGCGCTGTCGCCGCAGAAGCTCAAGAAAGAGAAGTCGCGCGACATCCGCCGCGTGGAAGAAGAGCTGGCCGACCTGCTCACCGCCGAGGTCGAGGTGCGCGTGAAGAAGCGCGTCAAGCGCCACGGGCGCATCGAGGAGATGGGCGAGATCGCGATCCAGTTCGGCTCGCTGGACGCGCTCAATGGCCTGATCGACCGCCTGCGCGGCGGGCACTGAAGCGCAGGTCAGCAGCGGGCGAGAGTTTGCCCGCGGCCTGAAGGCCGCTCAGCTCAGGAGCCGCCGCCCTTGACCATCTGGCTGTGGCCGTTCGTGCGCACCGACTCGATGCCTGCGTCGCGACTGGCCGCCGTCGTGTACATCTGGCTGGTGCCGATGACCTGGTGGTTGGCCGCCTTGAGGTTGAAATAGAAGCGGCCATCCGTGGCGTCGCTGCGTTCGTAGCTCGCGGCATGGGGGCTGTTCTTCTGAGCCGAGGCGATGCCGTTCTCGGCCGATGCCCGGGTCTCGTAGCCTTCGCTGCGCAGGATGACCTCGCCGTTGGCGGCTTTCAGGACAAAGGAAAACTTGCCTTTGTCGTTCTGATGCAGTTCGTACCAGCCGGACATGTGACCTCCATGGAGTGATGAAAAGAGAGGTCCATCGTAGCCACGCCAGCGCGGCTGAACAGCCTCTGACGCCGCAGGCTTGGCACCGTAGGCCGCGGCATTTACATCGGGAAGATCTTGCCCGGATTCATGATGTTGTCCGGGTCGAGCGCGCGCTTGATGGTGCGCATCATGTCGACCGCGCCGGCACCGGCTTCGGTGAGCAGGAAGTCCATCTTGTGCAGGCCCACGCCGTGCTCGCCGGTGCAGGTGCCTTCCAGGCGCAGCGCGCGCGCCACCAGCTTGTGGTTGAGCTCCTCGGCCAGCGTGTGTTCCTCGGGCTTGTTCGGGTCGATCAGGTAGCCGAAGTGGAAGTTGCCGTCGCCCACGTGGCCGACCAGGAAGTAGGGCAGGCCGGCCGCGTCGGCCTCGGTCACCGAATCCAGCAGGCAATCGGCCAGGCGCGAGATCGGCACGCAGGTGTCGGTGGAGATCGCGCGGCAGCCGGGCTTGCTCTGGATGGCGGCGAAGTAGGCGTTGTGCCGCGCGGTCCACAGGCGCGTGCGCTCCTCGGGCGTGACGGCCCATTCGAAGGCCTGGCCACCAAAATCGGCGGCGATTTCCTGCACCGTCTCGGCCTGTTCCTTCACGCTCGCGGGTGAGCCGTGGAACTCCATCAGCAGCATGTTGTCTTCGCGCAGACCGAGCTTGCTGTGCGTGTTGACCATGCGCACGGTGTTGTGGTCGATCAGCTCGCAGCGCGCGATCGGCACGCCGAGCTGGATCACCTGGATCACGGTGCGCACGGCGGCCTCGATGCTGGGGAACGAGCAGGTCGCGGCCGAGATCGCTTCGGGCAGCGGGTAGAGCTTGAGCGTCACTTCGGTGATCACGCCCAGCGTGCCTTCGCTGCCCACCATCAGGCGCGTGAGGTCGTAACCGGCCGATGACTTCTTGGCGCGCGTGCCGGTGCGGATCACCTCGCCCTGCGCGGTCACCACCTCCAGCGCGAGCACGTTCTCGCGCATGGTGCCGTAGCGCACCGCGTTCGTGCCGGAAGCGCGCGTGGCCGACATGCCGCCGATGGACGCATCGGCACCCGGGTCGATCGGGAAGAACAGGCCCTCGCTCTTCACCGCCTCGTTCACCGCCTTGCGCGTCACGCCGGGCTGCACCGTCACCGTGAGGTCTTCGGCGTTGATGGCCAGCACGTTGTTCATGCGGCTCACGTCGATGCTGATGCCGCCCTGCACCGCGAGCAGGTGGCCTTCGAGCGAGGAGCCCACGCCGAACGGGATCACCGGCACGCGGTATTGCGCCGCCAGCTTCACCGCGTCGGCCACGTCCTGCGTGTTCTGCGCGAACACCACGGCGGCCGGTGGCGGCACTTCGTACACCGACTCGTCGCGGCCATGCTGCTCGCGCACCACCATCGCGGTGGAGCACTGGGCGCCGAAGCGCGCCTGCAGGGCGGCGAGGAACTCGGCCGGGATCGCGCGCTGGTGGACTTCAGGCGCCAGGTGGCTCAGGGTGGTGGGGGCGTTCATGGGGGCTTGTCTCCGGTCGCTTTGTGGGTGCAGCGGGCCAGTTTAAGCCTTGGGAGGCACTGGTGGGGACCAGCTGCCCCATCTGCCGCGACGGCGGCGCGACCTGGGCACTGGCCATGCCGGCCAGCCCCAGGGTGCAGGCGGCGATCAGCTGCACGCTGCGGGCTTCGAAATCGGCTATGCGTTGCGAACGGGATCGGGACATCGGTGACTCCTGATGGCAGTGGAACGAAGCCGCATTAGCGCCCGGTTCGCCGCCCCGGGCCAGCGTTTTTGCCTGCGGTTGCCTCCAAGACAAGACCTTTGCCTCAGACACATTTCCCTGCATGCCGTTACGCCGGGTCGTTTCACTCACAATCCGGTATTGGCGTACCGCCAGACCAAAGAATCGAGGACCCCATGGGCAACCGCCTCACCCAGATCGCCACCCGCACCGGCGACGCCGGCACCACCGGCCTGGGCGACAACACCCGCGTCTCCAAGGACAGCCTGCGCGTGCACGCGATGGGCGATGTCGACGAGCTCAACTCCCACATCGGCCTGCTGTTGTGCGAGCCGATGGGCGACGAGGTGCGCGCGCTGCTGGTCGAGATCCAGCACCAGCTTTTCAACCTGGGCGGCGAGCTCTCCATCCCCGGCTTCGAGCTGCTCAAGCCCGAGGCCGTGCTCGCGCTCGACGAAGCGCTGGCCACGCACAACGAGGCCCTGCCGCGCCTGCAGGAATTCATCCTGCCCGCCGGCACGCGCGCCGCCAGCCAGGCCCACGTGTGCCGCACCGTGGCGCGCCGCGCCGAGCGCGCGGTGGTGGCGCTGGGCAACGTGGAGCCGCTCAAGGACACGCCGCGCCAGTACCTCAACCGCCTGAGCGATCTGATGTTCGTGCTCGCGCGCGTGCTCAACCGCCTCAACGGCGGTGACGACGTGTACTGGAAGAGCGAGCGCATGAAGCATGGCGGCGAGGCGGCATGAAGGCTTTTGCGACCGCAACGCTGGGCCTGCTGCTGGTCGCCAGTGGCGGTGGTGTCTGGGCACAGCCCGCCGCCAAGTCAAAACCACCGGCGAAGAAGACCAGCGACGTGACCCTGGTCTGCGAGGCCGTCTACCTGCCCGCGCGCACCACCTGGACGCGCACGGTGAACATCGTCTACGACCAGAAGCGCGTGCGCGCGGTGCAGATCGACGGCGTGCCGGTCTACACCTTCGCGATCCAGGAGACCGTGATCCTCACGGCGGTGGACAACGAGCGCATCCAGATCGACACGGCGGCGCAGACCTGGACCAGCGACTTCCGGGGGCAGGCCACGGCGCAGGGGCGGTGCGAGCGGAGTTGACGGTCGGTGAACAGCGGCTTTGTATGATGGTCCGCGTGAGCATTCACGGGAGCCGCAGATGAACCTGACCAAGACGATCGTCACCCTTTCTCTCGCCGCGGCCAGCGCATCGGCGATGGCCGCCGACGCCGGGGAGCGGCGCTTCATCCGCGCGGGCATGGCCGAGGGCGAGGTCCTGTTCAGGGTCGGCAAGCCCGACCACGAGGCCTTCATCCGGATCGTCCGGGGCCAACCCGAAGAGAAGACCTGGACCTACTTTCCCCACCCGAAAGACCGGCAGACGCTGACCATCGTGACGCTGCGCGCCGGGGTGGTGTCCGCGATCGAACGCAAGATCGCCCGCTGATTCGGTCGAGGTGGCCCCAGCGCATGCGCTGAGGCGTGTCGCTGCCACACGAACACCCGCTCAAGAATCAGACCGAATCCAACGCAAGCGCCAGGCTCGGGAAGGCCTTCAGAAGCTTCTTGTCCATCGTCACGAGTCGTGTGCCGAGTCTCGCGGCCAGTGCGATGAACTCACAGTCATAGGCCGAACAGTCACTGTCGCGCACGAGTTCAAGAACGCTTTTTGAGTCAACCTCGTATTCGCGGCCTGCCAGCAGGTCTTCGGCCTCCTCTTGCAGTGCAATGGCCTGCTCAAAGCTGAGGCTCTTGCGCCGCAGGTAGCCCGCGAGAATGTTCCGGAACTCGCTGCGCCACAGAATCGGCGCTGCCCAGTCGGGGTCGCTGCCGAGCAGGGCTTCCGCTGCCTCCGTGAACTCGCCGGGCAGATACAGGTAGGCGAGTACGTTCGAGTCCACAACGATCATGCCCGCCCTTCGCGCTTGAGCGCGTCAATGTCTCGAGCGAGGAACCGGGCGGGTTTCAATGTTGCCCTGAGTTCGCGTGCGCGGGCCAGTCGCTCTGCGGGTGCCACCCGGGTCGGAACCAGCATGGCTTCCAGGCACACGATGGCTTCACTGTTCATGCTTCGCCGGTGCAGCTCGGCAGAGGCCTTCAGCCGGTCGTACACAGCGTCAGGGATGTTCTTCAGGGTCAGGGTCGTGGGCATGGCGGGAACCTCCATAGTGCAACCATTATGGTTGCACGCTCCCGGGCCTGTCAACGGGCGGCGGCACAAGCTCGCCCCGTTATCTCGGTGCCAGCACCGCCATCGTGATGCGCGACACGCAGGTGAGTTCGCCCGCGTCGTTCGTCAGGTCGATCTGCCACACGTGGGTGGTGCGGCCCATGTGCACCGGGCGCGTGACGCCGGTGACCCAGCCGCTGGTGGCGCCCTTCAGGTGGTTGGCGTTGATGTCCAGCCCCACGGCGCGGTGGCCTTCGGGGCAGCTGTAGGCGGCGCCGCACGAGCCCAGGGTTTCGGCCAGCACCACGCTCACGCCGCCATGCAGCAGGCCATAGGGCTGCCGGGTGCGCGTGTCCACCGGCACGCGTGCGCGGATGAAGTCGGGTCCGACTTCCAGAAACTCGATGCCCAGGTGCTGCACCGCGGTGTCCTTGTGGCTTGCGGTGAGTTCTTCGACGGAGATGGGTTTTTTCCAGATGGTCATGGGGATTCGGTGTACGACAGGGTGAGGCGATGGGTCACCCGACTGTAGCGAACCTTCATCCCTTGCGGCGCAGGGCCACGACCTGGGCGGTCGCCAGCGCGGGCGGCCGCAGCGCCCAGTGCGACGGCAGCGCGTGGAGCACCGCGCGCGCATCCAGTGAGCGGATGGGCACCGAGTTGTCCATGGGGATGCGGTCATGGGCCTGCAGGGCCATGTAGCGCAGGGCACTGACACGAAGAAACGACGCAAAGTTGCCCACGTCGCCCCGCGCCGCCACCAGCTCGTCGTAGAGCTTTTCGATCAGTTGCACCACGGCCATGCCGTCACGCTGGCCGATCTCGGTCAACACGTCCCAGTACAGGTTCTCCAGCCGGATGCTGGTCACCACCCCATGCAGCCGCACCGAGCGCGTGCGGCTGGCGTAGCTCTCGGGGTCGGCGCTGATGAAGACTTCACACATGAGGGCACTCCTGCGGCGGTGGTCCAGGGCCATTGTCGGCCACTTTACCGGCCGCGCGCTCAGTGGCTGATGCGGGTGCCCAGCACCACCAGGAACTGGGCGATCCAGGCCGGATGGGCTGGCCAGGCGGGGGCCGTGACGAAAGGGCCGTCGGTCACAGCCTGGTCCACCGCGATGGCGGCGTAGGTCGCGCCTGCGAGCTCCACCTCCACCTGGCAGGCGGGGTAGGCCGAGATCGTGCGACCTTTGATGTCGCCCGTGGCCGCCAGCAGTTGAGCGCCATGGCAGACGGCTGCCACCGGCTTGCCGCTGGAGGTGAAGTGTTTGACCAGCGCCAGCACGCCGGCATGCATGCGCAGGTACTCCGGGCCACGCCCGCCAGGGATCACCAGGCCATCGTAGGTCTCGGGCTTCACGTCGGCGAAGCTCGCGTTGAGCGTGAAACGGTGGCCGGGCTTCTCGCTGTAGGTTTGCGCACCTTCGAAATCGTGGATGGCGGTGTGGATGAAGTCGCCGGCCTTCTTGTCGGGCGCGACGGCGTGCACCGTGTGGCCGACCGCCTGCAGCGCCTGGAACGGCACCATGGTTTCGTAGTCCTCGCAGTAGTCGCCGCAGATCATCAACAGTTTCTTGCCCATTCAGGTCTCCTCGTCGGGGTGGATCGGGAGCCGATTGTTGGCGGGCGGGCGCTGGCCGGGGTAACAGCCAGCTACTGCAGGGGTGCGGGTTTGCCCTGAGGTCCGTTCAGCGCTTGCGGTTGAGCAGCGCGTACAGGATGATCGCGCCGAAGGTGGCGGTGCCGATGCCGCCGAGCGCGAAGGCGCCGAACTTCAGCGTGTAGTCGCCGGTGCCCAGGATCAGCGTGATCGCGGCCACCAGCAGGTTCTTGTTGTCCGAGAAGTCGACCTTGTTCTCGACCCAGATGCGCGCGCCGGCCACCGCGATCAGGCCGAACACCACGATGGACACGCCGCCCATCACGGCCAGCGGAATCGCCTGGATCAGCGCGCCGAACTTGGGGCTGAAGCCGAGCAGGATGGCGATGCAGGCGGCCACCACGAACATCGCGGTGGAGTAGATCTTGGTCGCGGCCATCACGCCGATGTTTTCCGCGTAGGTGGTCACGCCGGTGCCGCCCGAGGCGCCGCTGACCATGGTGGCCACGCCGTCGCCGATGAAGGCCTTGCCCAGGTAGGGGTTGAGGTCGCGCCCGGTCATCGCGCTCACGGCCTTGATGTGGCCCAGGTTCTCGGCCACCAGGATCAGCGCCACCGGGGCAATGAGCAGCATGGCCTGCGCTTCGAACACCGGCGCGGTGAACTTCGGCAGGCCGAACAGCGGGGCCGCGGCAAGCGCCGAGAGGTCGATCGGCTTGCCCAGGCCCAGGCCGTTGGTGAGCACGGCGTAGATCAGGCTGGCCACGATCAGGCCCACCAGGATCAGCAGGCGCTGCGTCATGCCGCGCGTGTACACGGCCACCAGGCCCACGCTCAGGAAGGTCACGGCCTGCATCCAGGCGTCGAAGCCGGTGGGCGCCATGTTCTTGATCGGGATGGCCGCGAGGTTCAGGCCGATCACGGCCACCACCGCGCCGGTGACCACCGGCGGCATCAGGCGCTCGATCCAGTGCACGGCCACGTCGTTCTCCACCTCCTCGACCTCCATGCCCTTCATGGGTGTGGTCTTGGTGTGGCGTTCGTTGGTCAGGTGCACGATGAAACCGATGAGCGTGTAGACCGCACCGCAGGCGATGATGCCGCCCAGCGCCACGCCCAGGTTGGCGTTCAGGCCCGGGCCGGCATAACCGCTGGCGGCGATCACCACGCCGATGAAGGCGAAGCTCGAGCCCAGGTAGCTCGGCACCTGGCCGCCCGTGATGACGAAGAAGATGAGGGTGCCGACGCCGCTCATGAGGATGGCGACATTGGGGTCGAAGCCCATGAGCAGCGGGGCCAGCACGGTGGCGCCGAACATGGCGATGACGTGCTGCACGCCCATCACCGTGGTCTGCGGCCAGGGCAGGCGTTCGTCGGGTGCGATCACGCCGCCGTTGTCGAGCGTGGAAGCCGGTTTCTCCGTCCAGTTGAGCAGGCCCATGGTGTCTCCTTGTTGTTGAGGGGGATCGGGCGCGCCTCTTCGCGCCGGGTGGGATTGTGCCCGGCAAAGGCTTTGTGCGCATGTCGGGCGCTATCGACATTGCGGCCGCCCGCAACACCAACAAAAAGCGCGTCGGCCCGGTAGATGCACATCTACCCAGTCAGTGCGCTGGATTTGTTGTGCCTGTCATGCACCCAGCACGATGCGTTGCAGGATTGATTTCGAATACTTTCTGGGGACGCAAAGCGACTTTGTTGAAAGACCGCAATTGTGGGTATCCTGCATCTCGTCGTTTAAATCAAAGTTGGACATCTGAACCTCATCACTCAGCAAATCATGAACTTCTACCCTTCGAGAGCCTTCGTTGTGCCACGCCAAGAAAATGGATTGATTGCTGGAGGCAAGAAGTCGTTGACGGCTTTCTGGTGTGAGGTAGACGAGAACGCTGGAGAAGATTTGTCCGGGGCTATCGGGTGCTACGTGTTCGCCATACGCGCAGGAAAGGGTGTTCTCCCTTGGTATGTCGGACTGGCGGAGCGGCAGTCCTTTAGGAAGGAATGTTTTACCGCGCACAAGCTGAATCACTTCAACAACGCTGTGGCGGCGAGAAAAGGTACGCCGCTGCTGACACTGATCGCCAAATACACCCCAGGGCGCAAGCTGGTGGCGCCGACAGGAGGGACGCACCGGGATGTCCGGCAGTTGGAACTGATGCTGATCTCGAATAGTTTGGGGCGTAACTCTGATCTTCTGAACATCAAAGACACGAAGCTTCTTCGCGAAATGGTCGTGCCAGGGTTGATCAATGGCGGACAAGGGAAGCCGCTGCCTCAAGTTTCTGCCTTCAAAGCTCTCATTGGGGCGTAGAAGAGAGGTCTAAGGAAGGTCTGCACAACCCCCGCCGCAGCGTGAGCTGAGTCGATGGATTTCGGATGTCGACATCGAAGTCGGATGCGGATGGTTTTTGACGGCGGA
>QZKF01000057.1 GCA_003599455.1 Comamonadaceae bacterium | reverse complement strand
GTCCATGAGGAGGAAGCCGGTGGACACCAGCTCCACCAGCGCGGCCTCCGCCTCGTCTCGCCGGCCCTCGGCCAGGTCCACGGCGGCCTTGGCCACCTGGGCGAGCCCCGCCGTGCGGAAGGCGGCGAAGCGGGGCCAGGGAAGGGCGTGGAAGCTCAACGTGTCGGGGAAGGGGAGGCTCCACCGCCCGCTGACCACGTCCACCAGGTTGGCCCGGGCCAGCAGGTGGAACTCGGCGTGGGCCGGGTGGGAGGCCGCCTGGCGGAGCGCCACCTGCTCCTCCGGGGAGAAGTCGGCGAAGGGGCGGGACATGAGGTCGGCCGCCACCGTCTCCGAGAAGGGGTCGGGGAAGGTCTCCGGGTCGGGGAACCAGCCCTGGTCGTAGAGCGTCTCCGGCGCCCGCTCCCAGGGCTCCAGGTCCCCGCCGCCCACGAAGGCGATGTTCTGGAGCGCCGCCCCCGCCCGGCTGGGCGTGATGGAGTCGTCCGGCTGGAGCCGGTAGCGCCGCAGCGGCTCGGCGGCGCCCGCCATCTCCTGCACGGAGAGGAAGGTGGGCACGGCGATCTCCGCCAGGATGGGGCCGATGGCCGCGGTCACCGACACCGTCACCGTGGGCACCAGCGTGAGGATGAAGACCACCACCACGGCGGTGGCGCCCATGCGGAAGGTGCCCGCCTCGCCCTTGGGCCCCGAGCCCAGGACCACCGCGCCGCCCGCCTCGTCGAGGCGCGTGGCCCACTGGCCCCCCTCCGCGGAGATCTTGTCCGAGCCCTCCTGCGCGATCCAGAGCGTGCGGGCGTTGCGCACGGAGGCGCTCTGCGCCGTGAGGATCACCAGCCCCGCGACGAGGAGGAGCCCCACCGGCCCCAACGTCATGAGGAGGATCCCCGACGGGGTCACGAAGCCCCGGGCCGCCAGCAGCACGGACAGGCCGAAGCCCACCGCCAGCCAGAGGGCGGCGGCCAGGAGGAACGCCGCGCCGCGGAGGCGGCTCATGACCACCGAGGCCCGGCGCCCCTCGTCCAGGAGCGCGAAGTGCCGCTTGCCCTGGATGAGGAAGCCCATGTCGCGCCCCACGTCGGTCATGACCTCGACGACGGTGAGCGTCCCGAACCCGGCGTCGGCTGCCTCGGCGCCCTGTCTCATGAGGTGGAAGAAGGCCCAGAACGCCACCACGAGCACGAGGAGCCCCAGCCCGGCGATGAGCATGCCCACCTGCCAGTTCCCCTCGAAGGGGCCGAGGCTCCAGAAGGGCTGCTCAACCGCCATCTCCCAGAGGAGCGGCACGATGAGGATGAGGCTTCCCACCCAGCTCAGGCCGATGACGCGCCAGAGCTTTCCTTGCATGCGCTCCAGCCCCGGGGGAGGCCAGGAGAGGGGCGGGGGAGTCGGGGTCGTGGCGCGTGGGGCGTCGGCGTTGCTCATCGCTTTCCTCGAGAGGGGCGGAGGCCGAGGGATCGGGCGCTGCAGCAAGATGAGGCTTCGACCCCGCCCGGCGAAAGCCTGGCGAGGACGCGTCACACGGGGCGCCGGCGGGTCGTTTCCCTCCACGAAGTGCCGCACGGCCCCGCCGTGGGGCACGTGCGGTCCCCCACTTCCCGGAATGGCCACGATGCGCCCGCTCCTGACCACCCTCGCCCTCGCCGTGACGCTGGCGGCGTGCGCCGACCTGGGACCCGGGGACGACGACCTCCGCCGGGAGATCGCCGCCAACCGCGCCATCTGGGAGGCCCTCCGCCCGCCGATCTACGTCTACGAGGTGGAGCGCCTCTGCTTCTGCGGGGAGACGGGCCGCGGCCCGGTGCGGGTCCGGGTGGCGTCGGGTCAGGTGCAGGCCCGGGTCTACACGTCCGACGGGGCCCCGGTGTCCACGGAGCTCCAACCCTACTTTCCGGGCGTGGAAGGGCTCTTCGACGTCCTGGAGGACGCGGTGGGGCAGGGCGCCCACCAGATCCAGGTCACCTGGGACCCGGAGACGGGGATCCCCCTCGACTTCTGGATCGACTACGAGGCCAACGTCGCCGACGAGGAGCAGGGGTATCGCGTGGTGGCCGCCCCGCACCCGCCCGCCTGCAGTGGCGCTGGCGGCTGGACGAACCGCTCTCGGGCGGCCAGGCGCCGGCGGACATCCTCACCAAGGCCGGTGACGATGCCGCGCTCAAGGTCTGCGTGATGTTCGACCACGCGCTCGACCGCGTGCCCTTCGTGGAGCGCACGGTGTTGCGCATCGCGCGCCGCGTGAGTGGCGAGGCCTTGCCCGCGGCCACCGTGTGCTACGTGTGGGACAGCAGCCATCCGGCGGGCCTGCAGGGCGCCAACCCGTACTCGAAACGCGTGCGCTTCATCAGCCTGCAGGGCCAGGGCGCAGCGCTCGCGCGCTGGGTCGCCGAGTCGCGCGACGTGGCGCAAGACTTCATTGCGCTCTTCGCCGACGAACTGCCCGACGGCGCCGGCACGCCACGCAGCGCGGCACCCGCCGTCACGCGCGTGCTGATCGGTGCCGACAGCGACAACACCGCCAGCACCAGCAGCGGCTGGGTGGGCGACCTGCGCTGGGCGACAGGCGCCTCCGCGAGCACCCCGTAACATCGGGGCCCATGCACCACGGCATCAAGAAACTCCTGCTGCTCGGCGCCGGCCATGCCCACGTGCATGTGCTGGCCCAACTGGCCGAGCACCACCCGGGCGATCTGGACGTGACGGTGCTCACGCCGTTCGCGCACCAGACCTACAGCGGCATGACCCCCGGCTTCGTCGCCGGACGCTACAGCGAGGACGACTGCCGCATCGCGCTGGAGCCGCTGGTGCGCGCGGCCGGCGCACGCTGGCTGCAGGGCCGCTGCAGCGGCATCGACGCGGCGGGCCAGACCGTGCAGGTCAGCCCGGTCCAGGGCGCACCGGACATGCCCGCCACGCTGGGCTACGACCTGCTGTCCATCGACACCGGCGCCGTGCTCGACCGCACCCGGCTCGAAGCCGACATGCCCGGCGCGGCCACGCACGCGCTGGCGATCCGGCCCATCGAAGCCTTCACCACGCTCTGGCCCCAGGTGATGGCGCTGGCGCAGCGCCAGCCGGTCTCGCTCGCCGTGGTGGGCGCGGGCGCGGGCGGCATCGAACTCGTCTTCGCGGCCGAGCAGGCGATCCGCCTCCATGGCATGCCGGGAGCGCGCTTCACGCTGGTCACCGGCGGGCCCGAGGTCGCCGCCAACTACACACCCGGCGTGCAGCGTCGCGTGCTGCGCCAGCTCAAGCGACGCGGCATCACCGTGCTGCGCGAGGCCTGCACCGGCATCACCGAGGGTGAGGTGCACCTGGGCAACGGCGCGCGCTTGGCCTGCGACGTGCCGCTGCTGGCCATCGGCACGCACGCCCCGGCCTGGCTGCAGGGCAGCGGCCTGGCGCTGTCGGACGAAGGCCATGTGCTGGTGAACGCCTGCCAGCAGAGCACCAGCCACGCCAACGTGTTCGCCGCCGGCGACGTGGCCAGCCGCGCCGACCTGCCGCACCCGAAAAGCGGCGTGTACGCGGTGCGCGCGGGCCCGCCGCTGGCGCACAACCTGCTGGCCGCGCACGGCGCACAGCCACTGCAGCCGCACACCCCGCCGAAGCACACGCTCAACCTGCTGTCCTGCGGCACCGGCCACGCGATCGCGAGCTACGGGCCTCTGCACGCCGAAGGCGGCTGGGCCTGGAAGTGGAAGGACCGGATCGATCGCGGGTTTGTGATGCGTTACCAGCGGACATGAGACACGCGGGTCGGTGGATAGACTCGGGGGTATCCCATCCTGGATCAACGCCATGAACGTCTCGCGCCCCGCCCTTCTGCTCACCAGCCTGTTGCTCGCGGGCGCCGTCCAGGCCCAGGCCCCGGCTCCCGCCGACAAGCAGCACCCCTGGCAGGCCGCGCCACCGCGGCTGACGGCCGAGGCCTATTTCACCAACCTCAAGGACGGTGACCGCATCGAGACGCCCTACCTGCTCAAGTTCGGCCTCTCCGGCGGCTGGGGCCTGGCGCCGATCGCGCAACCGGGCCGCGCCAAGAGCGGCCACCACCACCTGCTGGTCAACCGCGACCTGCCGCTGAACTTCAAGCAGGCACTGCCCTTCAACGAGCAGTACATCCACTTCGGCAAGGGCCAGATGGAGACGGCGCTCACGCTGGAGCCGGGCACCTACACGCTGCGCATGCTGCTGGCCGACCAGAAGCACCTGCCGCACTTCGTCTACAGCAAGCCCGCCACCATCACGGTGACGAAGAAAAACCCGACCGACCCCAAGACCCTGTCGGTCAAGGGCCTGGCCCTGGGCCTGGACGGCCCGGTCACGAAGACCCCGTTCCGCGTGCAGTTCCATGCCTCGGCGCTCAACGTGGCGCACGAGGCCCAGAAGATTCCCGAGACCGGCCATTTCCGCCTGACCGTCACCCCGGCCAACGGCAAGACCGGCGCCGCCGTGCTCGACTTCCGCGAGGGCCAGACCGAGGTCTGGCTGGCACCACCGGCCGGCAGTTACAGCCTCAAGCTCGAACTGCTGGACAACCTCGAACCGGCCAGACCCATGGTGGATGCGGTGAGCGCCAGCGTGCGCGTCGAGTAACCCGGCGGCGGCGCGGCCGCCGTCAGCAGCCCAGCAGCTCGGCCAGGTGGATGAAGCTGCGCGCGTGCAGCGTGTTGGCCGGGTCGGCCTTCACATACTTCGGCCGGTCCGCGCCGAACTCGTGCGGCCGCTCCACATAGGCCGTGGCCAGGCCACAGGCGCGCGCCGCGGCCAGGTCGTCCTGGTGCGTGGCGACCATCATCACCTCGCCCGGCGCCACGCCGAACACCCGCGCCACACCGAGGTAGGTCGCCGGGTCGGGCTTGTAGGCGTGGAAGTCTTCGGCCGAGAGGATGCGGTCCCAGGGCAGGCCGGCATGGCGGGCCATGTTCGTCAGCAGCCCGGTGTTGCCGTTGGACAGGCTGCACACCGTGTGTCCGGTCTTCAGCCGCGTGAGCCCCTCCACCACATCGGGCCAGGCGTCGAGCCGGTGCCACACCTGATTCAGGTGCAGCTTCTCCGCCTCGGGCAGATAGCCCAGGCCGAAGCGGGGCAGCAGTTCGTCAAGAATGATGCGGTGCAGGTCGTCGAGCAGGGTCCAGCCCAGCTCGCCCGAGCGCACGCGTTGCATGGTGGGCTGGTAACCCGCACGCCAGGCCAGCGCAAAGGCGTCGGCGTCCACCTGCGGATACAGGGCGCGCACCTCGCGCACGATGCTGTCATGCCAGTTGACCACGGTGCCGAAGACATCGAAGGCGAGGATGCGGGGTGGGGTCATCTCGATCAACTCGCCTTGAGCGCCGTGACCTCGATCTCGATCTTCATGCGCGGGTCCAGCAGGCCGGCGGAGATCATCATGGCCGCGGGGCGGGCCTTGCCGAAGTGCTTGCGCAGCACCGGCCAGCAGGCCTCGAACAGCGAGGCATCGGGCAGCACGTAGTTGACGCGCACCACGTCGTCGAGGCTGGCGCCGGCCTGTTGCAGCGCGGCCTGGATGTTCTGCAGGCACTGCTCGGCCTGCTGCACCACGTCGTCGGAAATCGTCATGGTGGCGTAGTCGAAGCCGGTGGTGCCCGAGACGAACACCCAGTCGCCCGCGACCACGGCGCGCGAATAGCCGATCTGTGCCTCGAAGGGGGAGCCGGAGCTGATGCGTTGTCGTTTCATGTCGGTGCAGGGTCGTTGAGGGGTTTGTGGGCAATCAGGGTGCAGAAGCGCTTGAGGGTCTGGCCCGGCGCGTCGAAGTCCGCGAGTTCGCAGCTGTCGATGCGCCAGCCGGCAAAGTGCTGCCGCAATGCCTCGGGCGTGAACAGGCAGTGGCGCTCGGCGTCGAACATGTCCATGTAGGTGGTGCCCTGCACCAGCACATTGAGCACCAGGCAGCCGCCCGGGCGCGTGCTGCGCTGGAGCTCGCCCAGCACGCGCCAGCCCGTGGGGCCATCGAAGAACATCAACAGGCCGATGCACACCACGGTGTCGTAGCTCTGCCGGATCGGGTAGTCGCTCAGGTCGGCCTGCGTGGCCACCACCGGCAGGCCTTCGAGCGCGGCGCGCCGCTGCATGTGCGCCACCGCCGCCGCGCTGCCGTCCAGCGCGGTCACGCGGCAGCCCCGCGCGGCAGCGGCAAAAGTCAGGTTGCCCATGCCGCTGCCGAAATCGAGCACCTCGCCGTGCACGTGGGGCAGCGCCTGCGCTTCAAACGGGTTGAGCCTGAGCGAGGCCTCGGCCGGCGCCTGGCGGAACTGCCGGTCGAAGAATTCGATGCTCTTGTTCACGGTCCGCCGGGTCTGGCTGCGGTTCAGGCCACTTCGAGCCGCACGCCGTCGGCCCGCGCCGCCACGATCTCGCCCACATCGGCCGCCACCGCGAAGCCATGGCGCTGGAACACCGCGAGCACCGCATCCACCGCTTCGGGCGCGCAGGCCACGAGCAGGCCGCCGCTGGTCTGCGGATCGCTGAGCAGGGCCTGGTCAACCGGCTGCAGGCCGGCGCCCAGGCGCACCTCGTGGCCGTAGGCGGCCCAGTTGCGGCCAGAGGCGCCGGTCACCATGCCGGCCGCGGCGAGTTCGCGCACGCCCTCGATCAGGGGCACACGCGCCATGTCCAGGCGCACCGTGGTGGCCGAGCCGCGCGCCATCTCCAGCACATGGCCGGCCAGGCCGAAGCCGGTGATGTCGGTGAGCGCGTGCACGCCTTCAATGGCGGCCAGGTCCGGGCCCGGGGTGTTGAGCTTCGTGGTGTGGGCGATCATCTGCGCATAGCCCTGGGGCGACAGCGCGTCCTTCTTGAGCGCGGCCGAGAGCACGCCCACGCCGATCGGCTTGCCCAGGATCAGGCGGTCGCCCACCTTGGCGTCGGCGTTGCGCTTGACGCGCTTGGGGTGCACCAGGCCCAGCGCGACCAGGCCGTAGATGGGCTCGACCGAGTCGATGGTGTGGCCGCCCGCGATCGGGATGCCGGCGGCGCGGCACACGTCCTGCCCGCCTTCGAGGATCTTGCCGATGGTCTCGGTGGACAGCACGTTGATCGGCATGCCCACCAGCGCCAGCGCCATGATGGGCGTGCCACCCATGGCGTACACGTCGCTGATGGCGTTGGTCGCAGCGATGCGCCCGAAGTCGTACGGGTCGTCGACGATGGGCATGAAGAAATCGGTGGTGGCGATCAGCGCCTGCTCGTCGTTGAGCTGGTACACGGCGGCGTCGTCGGCGGTCTCGATGCCCACCAGCAGTTCCTTGGGCATGGGCATCGCGCTGGTGCCCTTGAGGATCTCGCTGAGCACGCCGGGTGCGATCTTGCAGCCGCAGCCGCCCCCGTGCGAGAGGCTGGTGAGGCGCGGCTGGGTGGCGGCGGGTTTCAGGGGTGCGTTCATGGGGATCTCCGGAGGGATGGGGTGGCGCGCGCAGCGGGTGCGCTCACGGCAGCAGTTCGGCCAGCACGGCCAGCAGGGCGGCCTGCTCGGCACGGGGATCGAAGAGCGGTGCTCTGGCCTCGCATTGTGCTTGCAGCGCCGCCAGCCTGCCAGCCGGCGCGGCCAAGCCCGTGCGGCACTGGCGCAGCAGCGCGGCGAGCGCGTGCGCGTCGCCGGGCGGGAAATAACCGCCATAGCCCGCGCCGAGCATGCCCACGTTGCCGGGGATGTGCGAGGCCAGCACCGGCGTGCCGCAGCGCACGGCCTCCAGGATCACGTGCGCGCCGCCTTCCATGCGGCTGGTGTGCACCAGCACGTGCGCGCGCTGGATGCGCTGGCGCGTGGCGGCGTGCGGCAGGCCCCCGAGCCAGCGGTAGTGCGGGCAGTCCAGCGCGGTCTGGCGCGCCGCCTCGCCCAGCGCCGGGTCCAGCGCGTGGCCGATGTGGTCGATGCGGATGCCCTCGTCGGCGCGCAGCAGGCGGGCCGCCTCGAACAGGGTCTGCGGCCATTTTTCGTCGCGCAGGTGGCCCACCATCACCGCGCGCAGGTGGGCCGTGGTCTTGGGCAGGCTCTGGCGGCGCGGGCTGGACTGGAACACCACGCGGCATTTCGGGCGCAGCGCCGGCGGCAGGGCCAGCAGCCCCTGTTCCTGCAGCACGACGAGGCGGTGCGCCAGGGCCAGGGAGCGCTGCGCGCTGGCGTCGTGGGCGATGTCGCGGTACAGGTCGGTGCCGGTGAGCACCACCACCAGCGGTCGCCCCGTCCCGGCCCAGGCCGCCACCGACGTGGCCGAGCGCCGCGCGTGCAGCGCCAGCAGCAGGTCGGCGTCGGGCACCTGCGCGTCGGGCCATTGCCGCGCAAGGCTCACCCGATAATGGCCCGAGAGCAGCCGCGCCCAGCGTTGCGCGGTCTGCCAGTTGCCGTTGTTGGCGTCGGCCAGCGCGGGTGTGACGATACAGAGGGAAGGTTTTTGCATGGGTGCAACCGGAGACCGGATTGTGTCCGATGGCCTGGCAGGCCGTTGGGCCGCGGCCGACCAGGCCCGTCGTGCCAACCGGGCCACACTCGCGCGCGCCCTGGTGGAGGCGCGCGATCGCACGCTGGGCCAGTTCGCCGCGTTCGAAAGCGCGCTGGGCCCCGGCCTTCGCGTGCCCTGCACGCCCGAGTTGAACCCACCGCTGTGGGAACTGGGCCACGTGGGCTGGTTCGCCGACTGGTGGATCGCGCGCCACGCGCAGCGCGACCGCGGCACCGGCGCCGATCCCGATGCGCCCCGCAGCCCAGCCCGCCAGGCCATGCGCGGCCTGGACGCCGACGCCCTCTACAACTCCAGCACCGTGGCGCATGACACCCGCTGGCATCTGGCCCTGCCAGACGCCGACGCGGTGCGCGCCGACCTCGCGGCCGGCCTGCGCGACACGCTGGCGCTGCTGAAGCAGGCCGACGAGACCGACGAGGCCCTGTACTTCTTCCGCCTCGCGCTGTTCCACGAGGACATGCACGCCGAGGCGGCGGTCTACATGGCGCAGACGCTGGGCATCGATCCGGGCGACACGCCCCGCGCGCTGCTGCCGCCGCCCGCAGGCAGCCTGCTCGTGCCGGCCGGCGAAGTGCGGCTCGGCCATGACGGCGCCGGCTTCGCGTTCGACAACGAACTCGGTGCCCACACGGTGCGGGTGGAGGCCTTCGAGATCGATGCGCACGCGGTGCGCTGGTCGCAGTACCTGCCGTGGGTGGAGGCCGGTGGCGTCGCCACGCCGCGCCACCTGCGCCACACGCCCCTGGGCTGGGAGCAGCAGCGCTTCGGCCAATGGCAAGCGCTGGACCTGCAGGCGCCCGCCTGCCACCTCAGCGCCGACGAAGCCCGGGCCTGGTGCCGCTGGGCCGGCCGGCGCCTGCCGACCGAGGCCGAATGGGAGCACGCGGCGCGCACGCTCACAGGCTTTGCCTGGGGCGAGGTCTGGGAATGGACCGCGAGCGCCTTCGCGCCCTACCCCGGCTTCGTGCCCCATCCCTACAGGGACTACTCACAGCCCTGGTTCGACGGGCGCCCGGTGCTCAAGGGCGCCGGCCCCGGCACCGCGCCGCGCATGCGCCACCCGGGCTACCGCAACTTCTTCACTGCCGGGCGCAACGACATCCACGCCGGCTTTCGCAGCGTGGCGCCGTGAGCTTCAGGCCGGCGCCCAGAACACGCTGAACCAGCCTTGCGCATCGGTCCAGTGCCGGACCTCGCCGAAGCCGGCCTCGCGCAGCAGGGCCTCGAAGGCCCCGGGTTCCCACTTGTAGGAGTTCTCGGTGTGCAGGCGCTCGCCGTCGGCGAACGCGCGCTCGCCGCCGGGCCAGCGCACGGTCTGCGCGCCGGTGGCCTGCAGGTGCATCTCGATGCGCGACTCGACCGCGTTGTACAAGCCGACATGCCGCCACGCGGCGGGCGCGAAATCGGCACCGAGCAGGCGGTTCACGTGCAGCAGCAGGTTGCGGTTGAAGGCGGCGGTCACGCCCAGCGCGTCGTCGTAGGCGGGTTCGAGCACGGCACGCGGCTTCACGCGGTCCACGCCGATCAGCAAACCACCGCCCGCCCCACCCGAGCGGCACACCGCATGCGCCTGGCACAGCAGGGCCAGCGCTTCGTCGGGCGTGAAGTTGCCGATGCTGGAGCCGGGGTAGAACACCAGGCGCGGCTGCTCGGCAAGCGCGCGTTCGGCCAGCCACGCACCGGCGGCGGGGCCGAGCGACAGGCGCGCCGAGAAGTCCATGCCCAGGCCCAGCATGGGCAGCTCGGGGTGGCGCTGCTGCAGCGCGGCCAGCGTGTCGCGCAGGTAGTCCACCGAGATGTCCACCGGCAGGTAGGCCGCGGGCTGCAGCACCGGGAACAGGCGCGCTGCCTTGGCGCAGCTGCCGGCGCCCAGATCGACCATCACCGCGCCCTCGGGCACATGGCGCGCCATGTCGGCACCGTGTTGCGCGAACACGGCGGCTTCGGTGCGTGTGGGGTAGTACTCGGGCAGTTCGGTGATCGCATCGAACAGGCGCGAACCGAGGGCGTCGTAAAAAAACTTCGGCGCGATGCGCGCGGGCGTCTCCAGCAAGCCGGCGACCAGCTCGGGGTGCGACGCGCCCGCCGCCGGGTGGTGCAACTGGACGAAGTGCGGGGCCAGGGTGGTGTGTCGCATGGGTGCCGGGTTTCGTATGTGTTACAGACTGCGCGCCAGGCGCAGCCCGCTGAACTGCCAGCGCGCGTCGGTGGGAAAGAAGTTGCGGTAGCTCGCGCGCAGGTGCGAGGCTGGCGTGGCGCACGAGCCGCCGCGCAGCACGGTCTGGTTGACCATGAACTTGCCGTTGTACTCGCCCACCGCGCCTTCGGCCGGCTGGTAGCCGGGGTAGGCGCCGTAGCTGCTGCTGGTCCACTCCCACACGTCACCGTACATCTGGCGCAGGCCCTCGCCCGCGGTCCGCACGGGCAGCGGGTGCAGGGCGTCACCGTCCTGCAGGTTGCCCTGCACCGGCAACGGCGCCGCGGCGGCCTCCCACTCGGCCTCGGTTGGCAGGCGCGCGCCGGCCCAGTCGGCGTGGGTGGCCGCGGCCCAGCGCGCGAAGGCGTCGGCCTCGAAATAGCTGACGTGCACCACCGGCGTGTGCGGGTCCAGCGGCACCTCGCCGTGCAGCGTGAACACCGTGGGCAAGGCCGCGCCGGTGGACGGCAGCGTCCAGTAGAGCGGCGCGCGCAGGCCGTGCGCGCGCACCCAGTCCCATCCGGCGGCGAGCCACCAGCGCGGGTCGGTGTAGCCGCCGTCCTGCACGAAGGCCCACCACTCGCCGTGCGTCACCAGCCGGTTCATGAGCGCATGCGGTTCGAGCCACTGGCGGTGCCGCGGCGTCTCGTTGTCGAACGCGAAGCCCGCGCCCGCGTGGCCGATCTCGACCAGGCCACCCGCTTGCTCCAGCCAGCGCGGCGCCACCGTGCTCACCGACACCAGCGGCCAGTGGCGCTGGTAGGCCGGGCGCAGCGGGTTGAGGGACAGCAGGTGCTTGATGTCGGTGAGCAGCAGCTCCTGGTGCTGCTGCTCGTGGTGCAGGCCCAGCTCGATCAGGCGCAGGGCTTCGGGGTTGTCGCTACGCTCGATCAGGCGCGCGATGCGCTCGTCGACCTGCGCGCGCCAGCGCCACACGCCGGCCAGGTCGGGCCGCGTGACCAGGCCGCGCTGCGCCCGCGGGAACGGTTCGCCGACACCGTTGTAGTAGCTGTTGTAGAGCGCGCGGAACGCGGGGTCGAAGGTTTTGAAGCCGGGCTCGAAACGCTCGAGCACGAAGGTCTCGAAGAACCAGGTGGTGTGCGCCAGGTGCCACTTGGTCGGGCTGGCATCGGGCATGGACTGGGCCTGGCAGTCCTCGGGCGAGAGCGGTGCGGCCAGCGCGCGGCTGCGCTCGCGCACGGCAGTGTGGTGGCGGGCCAGCGCGCTGCGCTGGGCGTCTGCCTGCGCGCGGGGCGCCGCGGCCGTCTGGGGCGTGGGGTTCATGGCGGGTCAGCCTCCGGGTTTCAGGCGCAGCAGCTGCCCGTCGCGCTCGTCGGTGAGCAGGTAGATCAGGCCGTCCGGGCCTTCGCGCACGTCGCGCACGCGCTGGCCCAGGTCGGGCAGCAGCCTGTCTTCGCGCAGCACGCGCTCGCCGTCGAGCACCAGGCGCGCGAGGTAGCGGAACTTGAGCGAACCCACCAGCAGGCTGCCCTGCCAGTCCTTGCCATAGCGATCGCTCTTCACGAAGGCCATGCCCGAGGGCGCGATCGACGGCTTCCAGTAGTGCAGCGGCTGCTCCAGCCCGGCCTTGCTCGTGAGGCCTTCGCCGATGGTGCCGCCGCCGTAGTTCTCGCCGTAGGTGATGACCGGCCAGCCGTAGTTCTTGCCGGCCTCGGGCCGGTTGATCTCGTCGCCGCCTTGCGGGCCGTGTTCGATCACCCAGAGCCGGCCATCGGGGCCGAGCGTGGCGGCTTGCGGGTTGCGGTGGCCCAGGCTCCAGATCTCGGGCAGCGCGCCGCTGCGGCCCACGAAGGGGTTGTCGGGGTGGGCGCTGCCGTCGGCGCGCACGCGCACCACCTTGCCGTGGTGGGTGTCCAGCGTCTGCGCATCGGCCATGCGGGTGTAGCGATCGCCCAGCGCGAGGAACAGGCTGCCGTCGCCGGCCTGCACGATGCGGCAACCGAAGTGCAGGCGGCTGCCGACCTTGGGCTTCTGGCTGAAGACGACCTTCACGTCCTCCAGCGCGCTGGCGTCGGCCGAGAGGCGGGCCGAGGCCATGGCGGTGGAATTGCCGATGCCGAGGGTGCCCGCCTCCGAGTAGCAGAAATGCACGGTGCGGTTGCGCGCGAAATCGCGGTCGGTGATCAGGTCGAGCAAGCCGCCCTGCCCCACCGCGTCGACCTCGGGCACGCCGGCCAGCGGCGGGCCCAGTCGGCCGTCGGCACCGACCACGCGCATGCGCCCGGGCCGCTCGGTCACCAGCATGCGGCCTTCGCCGATGAAGGCCAGCGCCCAGGGGTTCTGCAGGCCGCGGGCGACCACCTCGGTGGTGACCCGGGAGGCTTGCGCGAAAACGGTGCCGGCGCCGAGCGCGCCCACGAGAACAATCAGCAGGCCCAGCGGAGCGCTGGCGAGGGGGCGTGTCGAGGTCATGTCCAGGGGCATCGAAAAGTGAAACAAGCCGGTTGGTGCATGCACGTGGCGTGGGGTTCCCCTGGGTCTGTCCGTTTCAACCCATCGGTCTTACACCGAACAGCCAGGCGTGCGCCCAGAGCACGAACACCGCATAGACGGCCAGGCCGCCCACGAGCGCGATCGCATCGTTGACCGGACCGCCCGCGCGCGTCGGTGCGCTGCGCAACAGACCGGCCGCGGCGCGGCGCTTGACCGAGATGCGGTCGGCCACGGCCCAGGCCAGGAAACCACCGAACAGCAGCACATCGGCCAGTGTGCCGTTGGCCAGCAGGTGGGCCAGCGCCCAGAACTTCACCGCGAGCAGCATGGGGTGTTTCGCCGCGCGCTGGATGCGCCCGGGCAGGTAGGCCGCGAACAGCAGCACGAACACCGGCAGCATGAGCAGGGCCGCGAGGTGGCGCATGCCGGTGGGCAGGGTGTAGAGCAGCACCGGCGCCTCGCGCGCCAGGCCATAGCCCCAGACGATGAGCGCGAAACCGGCGAGAGAGACCAGCGTGTAGAGGCCCTTGAAGCCGCCCTCGCCCATGCGCTGCGCGAGCGCGTGGCGGCCCTGTGGCGAGACGATGGACACCGAATGCACGCCCAGGAACAGGGCCAGGCCCAGGATCAACCACACCATGACGACTCCTCGTACCCCACGGGCGCCGGACCATCCGGTGCGCACGGGCAAGGCCGGACTGTAGCGCCGATGGCGCGCCACCGCACGCGCCGGGTCAACCGGGTGGGGCGTTCTCGCGTGGGGTCGTGCGCGGCTCGGCGGTGACGAGCCAGATGCCGCCGCAGACCAGCAGCAGGGCCACGGCATTGCGCCAGGCCAGGATGTCTTCGCCCAGGAACAGCGCCGAGAGCAGCGCGCCGAACACCGGGATCAGGAAGTTGAACACCGCGACGCCACCCACGCGGTTGTGCTGGAGCAGCGCCGCCCAGAGGGCAAAGGCCACGGCCGAGAGCACCGCCATGTAGAACAGCAGCGACGCCGCCGCCACGCCCATGCCGTGCAGGGCGCCGCCGCCGGCATGGCCCACCAGCGACAGCACCAGGCCGCCGATGGCGAGCTGGTACGCGGTCATGACCATGGCGTCGATCTGCTGCGACAGCCGCTTGCCGTAGATGCTGGCGGCCGAGAGCACGAAGGCCGCGACCACGATGAAGCCGTCGCCCAGCCAGGTGAAGGCCGCGCCCAGCTCCTGGCCACCGCGCAGGTTCACCGCCATCACGCCCGCGAAGCCGACCAGGCAGCCCAACAGCTTGCGGCGGTGCAGGCGGTCGTCGTGGTAGATGAAATGCGCCAGCAGCACGCTGAAGAAGGTGCCGGTGGCGTTCAGGATGGAGGCCTTCACGCCGGTGGTGTGGGCCAGGCCGATGTAGAAGAACACGTACTGCAGCGAGGTCTGCGTGAGGCCCAGCAAGCCGATGCGGCCCAGGTCGCCGCGCGAGAGCGCGAACACCGGACGGCCCATGGCGCGCGCCATGCCCAGCAGCAGCACACCCGCGAGCACGAAGCGCCAACCCGCGAACACGAGCTGCGAGGCGGTGTCGTCGCGGCCGATGGCCAGCAGCGCGTAGCCGCTCTTGATGGCCGGGTAGGCGCTGCCCCAGAGCAGGCAGCACAGCGTGGCCAGCCAGACCACGTTGCGCGGGCGGCTGAAGAAGGCCGCGCCGCGCATGCCGTTCAGCACGGCCGGCCTTGCCCCGCGAGCACCCAGGCCGGCGCGTCCTGCAGGCTCACCGGGCGCAGGAAACGCTCGAGCGCGGCGTCGCCCACCGAGGTGGTCATGGGCGTGGTGGACGAAGGCCAGGGGCCGCCGTGCTGCTGCGCGGCCGTGACCGCCACGCCCGTGGGCACGCCGGCGAACAGCACGCGCCCAGCGATCGCCATGGCGCCGCGCACCAGCGCGCGCGTGTCGTCGGATTCGGTCTCGGCGCCCCAGAGCGTCACCGTGAGGCTGCCGCCCACCGCGGCCAGCACCGCGAGCACCTCGGCCTGCGAGGCCGCGCGCACCACCAGGCTGGACGGACCGAACACCTCGTCGTGCAGCGCGGCCTGTTGCAGGAACTGCGTGGCGCTGACCTGCAGCAGCTGCGGGCCGGGCGCCTGCGCGCTGCCGGGCTGCTGCACCAGCGGCTGCGCGCCGTGTTCGATGAAGCGCGCCACGCCGGCGTCGAACGCGCGGCGCATGCCGCTGGTGAGCATGGCGTGCGGCGTCTGCGCGGCGAGCGCGGTGGCGAGCTGGGCGACGAAGGCGTCGGACGCGGGGCCGTCGAGCAGCACGATCAGGCCCGGGTTGGTGCAGAACTGGCCACAGCCCAGCGCGATCGAACCGGCCAGCGTGGTGGCGAGTTCGGCGCCTTTCGCTTCCAGCGCCGCGGGCAGCGCCACCACCGGGTTGATGGAACCGAGCTCGCCATAGAAGGGAATCGGGCGCGGCCGTGCATTCGCCTCGGCCTGCAGCGCCGCACCGCCGCGCGTGGAGCCGGTGAAGGCGCCGGCGGCGATCAGCGGATGGCGCACCAGCGCCACGCCCACCTCCACCCCCGCGCCCTGCACCAGGCCCACCAGGCCGGCGGGCAGACCCTGCGCCTGCAGCACCTCACGGATGAGACCGAACACGCGCTGCGACAGCAGCGGGTGGCCCGGGTGCGCCTTCACCACCACCGGGCAGCCCGCGGCCAGCGCCGAGGCGGTGTCGCCACCGAGCACCGAGAACGCGAACGGAAAGTTGCTGGCCGCGAACATGGCCACCGGGCCGAGCGGCACGCGCTGGCGGTGCATGGCCGGATGGCCCACGGGCGGCGCGCCCGCCACGGCCGGGTCGTCCAGCCGCTCGAAGGGCACGCCGCGCGCGGCGATGCCGGCGAAGCGGCGCAGCTGGAACGCGGTGCGGTCGAGCTCGCCGTTGAGGCGCGCAGTGCCCAGCGCGGTCTCGGTGTCGGCCAGCGCGACCAGCGCCTCGCGGTCGGCTTCCAGCGCGGCGGCGAGCGCGTTCAGCAGGTCGGCACGCTGCGCACCGCTGCTGTGGCCCCAGGTGTCGAAGGCGGCGGCCGCGGCCCGCGCGGCGGCGTCGATGTCGGCGGGTGTGGAGGCGGTCAGCGCTTCACCGTGGGGCGCGCCGGTGCGCGCGTCGAAAGACTGCAGTGTGTTCATGGTGTGGGAAATCAGAAAGAGAAAGGACGAAGGGGGCGCGGCCCACGCGGGCCGGCATGAAGGACGAGGAAAACCGGGCTCAGGCCGGTGCGCGCGCATCGCCCGGCTGGGCGCGGCGCAGGCGCTCGCGGCTGTTCGAGAGGTGGGTGCGCATGGCGCTGCGCGCGGCCTCGGCGTCGCGCAGGCGGATCGCCTGGTAGATGTTCTGGTGCTCGGTGTGCACGCGCCGCAGGTAGGCCAGCCGGCCCTCGGGCGCGCTGCTGGCGGTGTTGATGCGGGTGCGCGGAATGATCATGGTGCCGAGGTAGGTCATGAGGTCGGCGAAGTGGCGGTTGCCGGTGGCGCGCGCCACCTCCATGTGGAACTGGAAGTCCGAGGGCACGGCGTCGGACGACTCGGCGATCGAGGCCTCGAAGGCCGCGAGCGCGGCGGCCATGTTCTGCAGGTGGCTGTCGTCGCGGCGCTGCGCGGCCAGGCTGGCGGCCTCGCTCTCCAGGCTGATGCGCAGCTCCAGCAGCGAGATGACGTCGGCCACGGTGGCGAAGTCTTCGGGCGCGATGCGGAAGTTGCTCTGCTCTTGCGGCGCCATCACGAAGGTGCCGATGCCGTGCCGCGTTTCCACCAGGCCCGAGGCCTGCAGGCGCGAGATCGCCTCGCGCACCACCGTGCGGCTGACCTCGAAGCGGTTCATCAGCTCCGACTCGGTGGCCAGCTTGTCACCGGTCTGCAGCCGGCCCTCGCGCATGTCGGCGGCCAGGGTGTCGACGATTTCGGGCACCAGGCCGCGCGGGCGGCGCGCGCGGGTCGGCGCCGTCGCCAGCGGCGCGGACTCATCACCTAGGGTTTTCACGGAGAGCATCGCTTTTTCCTTGACAGGCCATCCTGGGCTTCACACAATCCGCCCAAGTTGTCAGACAACCGACAACAGACAACACAAGATGAGCGGACTGTAGCAAAGCCCTTGCAAAAGTCCAAGCCCTTTGACAAAGCCGCACCGAACACCATGGACACCACACTCAAGACCCACCACCGGCTGCTGCTGACCGGTGCCGCCGGCGGCCTGGGCACCGCGCTGCGCGAGCGCCTCAAGGGCAACTGCGCGGTGCTGCGCCTGTCGGACAAGGCCGGCCTGGGCGCGGCGCAGGCCGGCGAGGAAGTGGTGCTGGCCGACCTCTCCAACGCCGACGAGGTGGACGCCATGGTCGCGGGCTGCGACGCCATCGTGCACATGGGCGGCATCTCGGTGGAAGCGCCCTTTGCCGCCATCCTGCAGGCCAACATCCTGGGCGCCTACCACCTGTACGAAGCCGCGCGGCGCCATGGCGTCAAGCGCATCGTGTTCGCCAGCTCCAACCACGTGACCGGTTTCTACAAGCAGAGCGAGACCATCCACGCCGATCACCCGGCGCGCCCCGACGGCTTCTACGGCCTGAGCAAGGCCTTCGGCGAAGACCTGGCGCGCCTCTACTTCGACCGCCACGGCATCGAGACCGCCTGCGTGCGCATCGGCTCTTCGTTCCCCGAGCCGAAAGACCGCCGCATGCTCGCCACCTGGCTCAGCTTCGACGACCTGCACCGCCTGATCACCGCCTGCCTGAGCACGCCGGTGCTGGGCCACAGCATCGTCTTCGGCATGTCCGACAACGCCGTGACCTGGTGGGACAACAGCCGCGCGCGCCACGTGGGCTATGTCGCGAAAGACAGCTCGGACGTGTTCCGCGAGGCGATCTACGCGCGCACCGCCGCGCCCGACCTGAGCGACCCCGCCGCGATCTACCAGGGCGGCGCCTTCGTCAAGGCCGGCCCGTTCTGAACACCATGAACGCACAAGCCGAACTGGTGCTCGACGCGCGCAACGGCGTGGGCGAAAGCCCCGTCTGGGACGTGCAGCGCCAGTGCCTGTTCTGGGTCGACATCCCGGGCCGCGCGCTCTGGTGCTGGCACGCCGCCACCGCCCAGGCGCGCCAGTGGGCCACGCCCGAGATGACTGGCTGCATCGCGCTGGCCGCGGGCAGCGAGGCCACGCCGCACGGCCGCTGGGTCGCCGCCATGGAAACCGGCGTGGCGCTGCTCACGCCCCACGCCGACGGCACGCTGACCCACGCACCGCTGGCCACGGTGCAGCACCCGCAAGGCGGCATGCGATTCAACGACGGCCGCTGCGACCGCCAGGGCCGGCTGCGCGCCGGCACCATGGTGTCCGACATGTCGCTGGCCGCACCCGCGGGCAGCGTCTACGCCTTCGACGGCGGCACGCTGCGCGCGCTGCAGGGCGGCTTCATCACGCCCAACGGCATGGCCTTCAGCCCCGATGGCAGGACGATGTACCTCTCGGACTCGCACCCCGGCATGCAGACCGTGTGGGCCTTCGACTACGACACCGACACCGGCACGCCACACCGCCAGCGCGTCTTCATCGACATGAAGCCCCTGCCCGGCCGGCCCGACGGCGCGGCCGTCGACGAAGACGGCGGCTACTGGATCTGCGGCAACGACGCCGGCCTGGTGCACCGCTTCACGCCCGACGGCCGGCTCGACCGCTCGCTCGCCGTGCCGGTGAAGAAGCCCGCCATGTGCGCCTTCGGCGGCAGCGGTCTCGACACCCTGTTCGTCACCTCCATCCGGCCCGGCGGCGACCTGTCCGACCAGCCGCTGGCCGGTGGCGTGTTCGCGCTGCGCCCCGGCGCGCGCGGGCTGCCCGAACCGCTCTGCCATTTCTGACCACCGCATTCCGACAAGAGGCGCGAAGCCCACCCCCTGTTTCCATCCACCAACCGCAAGCACCGAGGAAGACATGAACTTCAAACCCGCCCTGACCATCGTGGCCGCCTGCGCCGCGTTCTCCGTCCAAGCCGCCGAGTTCCGCTCGGCCGACATCCACAACGCCGACGACTACCCCACCGTGGCGGCCGTCAAGCACATGAGCGAGCTGCTGGAGAAGAAGAGCGGCGGCAAGCACAAGATCAAGGTGTTCAACAAGGGTGCGCTGGGCACCGAGAAGGAAACCATCGACCAGGTGAAGATCGGCGCGCTGGAAATGACGCGCGTGAACATCAGCCCGATGAACGCGATTTGCCAGAAGACGCAGGTGCCCACCATGCCCTTCCTGTTCAGCTCGGTCGAGCACATGCGCAAGTCGCTGGACGGCCCGGTGGGCGAGGAGATCCTGAAATCGTGCGAAGAGCAGGGCTTCATCGGCCTGGCGTTCTACGACAGCGGCGCACGCTCGCTCTACTCGAAGAAGCCGATCAAGACCGTGGCCGACGTCAAGGGCCTGAAGGTGCGCGTGCAGCAGTCCGAGCTGTGGGTGGCGCTGATCGGCGCCATGGGCGGCAACGCCACACCCATGCCCTTCGGCGAGGTCTACACCGGTCTGAAGACCGGCCTGATCGACGCGGCGGAAAACAACATCCCCTCGTTCGAATCGACCAAGCACTACGAGTCGGCCAAGTACTACTCGCGCACAGAGCACTCGATGGCGCCCGAAATGCTGCTGATGTCCAAGATCGCCTGGGACAAGCTGCCCAAGGCCGAGCAGGACATGGTGCGCGCCGCGGCCAAGGAGTCGGTGGCGTTCCAGCGCAAGAAATGGGACGAGCAGGAAAGCAAGTCGCTGGCGGCGGTGAAGGCCGGCGGCGCCGAGATCGCCGAGGTGGACAAGAAGTCGTTCCAGGCCGTGATGGGCCCGGTCTACGACAAGTTCATGACCACCCCCGACCTCAAACGCCTGGTCAAGTCGATCCAGGACACCAAGTAAGCAGCCCCGCGGCCTCGCGCCGCCATCAAGCCCGGCCCCGCCGCCCCTCATGAGGGCGGGGCCGGCGCCTCAGGAGATTCCATGTACACCAAGCTCTGCGCCGGCCTGTCCCGGCTCAGCCTGATGCTGGCGGTGGTCGGACTGATCGCACTCGTGCTGTGCGTGCAGTACCAGGTCATCGGCCGCTATGTCTTCAACGACACACCCACCTGGGCCGAGGCACTGGCCCTCCTGCTGGTGCTGTACGTGACCGCGCTCGGCGTCGCCGTGGGTGTGCGCGACGCGGGGCACATCGGCCTGGAGTCCATGGTGGTGCTGCTGCCCGAGCGCTGGCGCCTGCGGGTGGAGCTGCTGATCCACGTGCTGGTCGGCATCTTCGGCGCGCTCATGGTGTACGGCGGCTGGATCTGGGCCCGCGCCAAGTGGAGCGAGATCAAGCCCCTGCTGGGCGTGAGCGAGGCGATGGACTACATCCCCCTGATGGTCGCGGGCGTGCTGATCGTGATGTTCTCGGTCGAGCACTTCCTGGCCATGCTGCGCCGCGAAATCGTGGAGCCCTCATGGAACTGACCATCCTCGCCGTCAGCTTCACGCTGCTGCTGCTCATCGGTGTGCCGGTGGCCTTCGCCATCGGCCTGTCCTCGGTCGTCACCATCATCGCCGCCGGCCTGCCCGTGGCGCTGGTGTTCCAGAAGATGGTCGGTGGCATGCAGGTGTTCAGCTTCCTGGCCATCCCCTTCTTCGTGTTCGCCGGCGAGCTCATGCTGTACGGCGGCATCGCCGACCGCATCGTGCGCTTCGCCAACAGCCTGGTGGGCCACGTGCGCGGCGGCCTGGGCATGAGCAACGTGCTGGGCTGCACCATCTTCGGCGGTGTCGCCGGCTCGCCGCTGGCCGACGTGTCCGCCATCGGCTCGGTGATGATCCCGCTCATGAAGAAGGAGGGTTACGACGCCGACTATGCGGTCAACGTCACGACCCACGCGGCGCTGGTCGGCGCCATCATGCCGACCTCGCACAACCTGATCATCTTCACGCTGGCGACCTCGGGCATTGCCTCGGTCAGCGTGCTCAGCCTGATGCTGGCCGGCCTGATGCCCGCCCTGCTGCTCACGGTGTGCAACCTGGCCGCCGCCTACTGGGTCGCGATCCGCCGCGGCTATCCGGTGCGCGCCGGTGGCTTCGTGGGCTGGAACGTGGTGCTCGCCGCCTTCCTGGCCTCGCTGCCCGGCCTGCTGGTGGTGGTGATCATCCTGGTCGGCATTCTTTCGGGGGCGTTCACCGCCACCGAGTCGGCTTCGATCGCAGTGGCCTGGGCGCTGCTCATCACCACCCTGGTGTACCGCTCGCTGTCGTGGACGAACTTCCTCAAGGCCTGCGCGAAGGCCTGCAAGACCACCGGCGTGGTGCTGCTGCTGATCGGCATCTCGGCCGCGTTCGGTTACTTCATGGCGCTGTACGAGGTGCCACAGATCACCGGCGAACTCATGAAGGCGGTGTCGGACAAGCCCTGGGTGATCTTCCTCATGATCAACCTGCTGCTGTTCGTGCTCGGCACCTTCCTCGACATGGCGGCCACCATCCTGATCTGCACGCCGATCTTCCTGCCGATCGCCATGCAGTTCGGCATGGACCCGATCCAGTTCGGCATCGTCATCCTCATCAACTGCGCGCTTGGCCTCAACACCCCGCCGGTGGGCTCGGTGCAGTTCGTCGGCTGCGCCATCGGCGGCATCTCGGTGGGCCAGGTGATGCGCACCATCGCACCGTTCTATGGCGCGCTGGGCGTGTGCCTGATGCTGGTCACCTACATCCCCGCGTTCTCGCTCTGGCTGCCCAGCCTCGTCAAATAAACACCCCCTCAAGGAGCTCACCATGTCATTGAACCGCCGACAACTCATCGCGGCCTCCGCCGCCATCGCCACCGTGGGCCTGCCCGCGCAGGCGCAGAGCTTCCCGAACAAGCCGCTGAAGATCATCGTGCCCTACCCGCCCGGCGGCTCCTCGGACATCATCGCGCGCGCCATCAGCCAGCCGCTGTCCGAGAGCCTGGGCCAGCCGGTCGTCGTCGAGAACCGCCCCGGCGCCAACGGCAACCTCGGTGCCGACCTGGTGGCCAAGTCCGCACCCGACGGCCACACCATGCTGCTGTGCGACGTGGGCGCGCTGGCGATCAGCCCCTCGGTCTACACCAAGCTGGCCTTCGATCCGGGCAAGGACCTGCGTGGCGTGACCATGCTGGCCTACTCGCCGCACATGCTGGCGGTGCACCCCTCCGTCAAGGCCAGCAACCTCAAGGAACTGGTGGCGCTGTCGAAGACCAGCGACCTGAACTTCGCGGTGACGGCCGTGGGCAGCGCGCCGCACGTGGCCGGCGTGGCCGTGGCACGCGCCACCGGCGCCAAATGGACCTACGTGCCCTACAAGGGCGGCTCGCAGGCCGTGACCGACACCGTGGCGGGCCAGACGCAGGTGATCATGAACGGCATGCTGGCCACGCTGCCGCATGTGCAGAGCGGCCGCCTCAAGGTGCTGGGCATCTCCAAGAAAACGCGCATGCCGCTGGTGGGCAGCGTGCCGACGCTGGCTGAGCAGGGCGTGACCGATTTCGAGTCGGGCACCTGGCAGGGCGCGCTGGTCGCCAACGGCACGCCGCCGGCGCTCATCGCGCGCCTGAACGCCGAACTCATCAAGGCCATCCGCAGCCCCGACGTGCGCGCGCGCCTGACCGGCCAGGGCGCCGAGGTGGTCACCATGACGCCGACCGAGCAGGACAGCTTCTTCGCGCGCGAGCGCAAGCGCTGGGGCGCGGTGGTGGCCGAGGCCGACATCAAGCTGGACTGATTTCTTCCAACCAAGCAGAGGACATTTCGTGAATCCCCAGGATCTCAAATCCATCGTCAGCAACGGGCTGCTGTCGTTCCCCGTGACCGATTTCGATGCGCAGGGCGAGTTCAACGCCCGGGGCTACGCCGCCCGCCTGGAGTGGCTGGCGCCCTACGGCGCGAGCGCGTTGTTCGCGGCCGGCGGCACCGGCGAGTACTTCTCGCTCTCCGGCCCCGAGTACGGCCAGATCATCAAGACCGCGGTGGACACCTGCCGCGGCAAGGTGCCCATCATCGCGGGCGCCGGTGGCCCCACGCGCACCGCCATCGCGCACGCGCAGGAGGCCGAGCGCCTGGGCGCGCACGGCGTGCTGCTGCTGCCGCACTACCTCACCGAAGCCGGCCAGGCGGGCCTGATCGCGCACGTGGAGCAGGTCTGCAAGAGCGTGAAGTTCGGCGTCATCGTCTACAACCGCAACGTCTGCAAGCTCACGCCCGAGTCGCTCGCGATCCTGGCCGACCGCTGCCCGAACCTGATCGGCTTCAAGGACGGCGTGGGCGACATCGAACTCATGATGTCGATCTACCTGAAGATGGGCGAGCGCTTCTCCTACCTGGGCGGCCTGCCCACGGCCGAGGTGTACGCCGCGGCCTACAAGGCGCTGGGCACGCCGGTGTATTCGTCGGCGGTGTTCAACTTCATCCCGAAGACCGCGATGGACTTCTATGAGGCGGTGCGCACCGACGACCACGCCACGCAGCACCGCCTGCTGAAGGACTTCTTCATGCCCTACCTCGACATCCGCAACAAGGGCCAGGGCTACGCGGTGAGCATCGTGAAAGCCGGCGCCCAACTGGTGGGCCACGGCGCCGGCCCGGTGCGCGCACCGTTGACCGACCTCAAGCCCGCCGAGATGGAGCAGCTCGACGCGCTCATCAAGGCGCTCGGCCCGCAGTAAACCGTCCCGGCGGCCGCACCACAATCGGGGCATGAGCCCACCGACGTTCCCCCACCTGCTCGACCCGGCCCGCTTCGAAGGCGAAGTGGACGGCCGGCCCACCGCCCTCTACCTGCTGCGCAATCCGCGCGGCATGGTGGTGGCCATCACCAACCTCGGCGCCAAGGTGCTGCAGATCGTGGTGCCCGACCGCCACGGCGCGCTGGACGACGTGGCGCTGGGCTACGACAGCCTGGCCGGCGTGCTCGGCGGCTCGCCGTCCATGGGCGCCTTCGTGGGCCGCTACGCCGGGCGCATCGGTGGCGCGCGCTTCACGCTGGACGGGCGCGAACACCGCCTCACGCCCAACGCGGGCGCGCACTGCATCCACGGCGGCCCGCGCGGCGCGCGCCACCGCGCGTTCGATGCCATGCAGACCGATGCGCGCACGCTGCAGCTGCGCCACCGCTTCCTCACCGCGGAAGATCACTTCCCCGGCACGCTGGACCTGCAACTGACCTACCGGCTCGACGACGACAACGCGCTGGTGATCGAGCACGAGGCCACCGCGCTCGACGAACCTGGCCCCGCGAGCTTCACCAGCCACATCTACTTCAACCTCGATGGTGTGCGCGAAGAAGGCCAGCGCATCGACGGCCATGTGCTGCAGGTGCCGCAGGCGCACACCGTGCTGGCCACCGGGGCCGACGGCATCGCCACCGGCGGCACGGTCTCGCTGGACGGCCATGTGCACGACCTGCGTTCGGCGAAGCGTCTGGGCACACTGCCCGACATCGACCTGAGCTACCCGCTGGAACCCCACGCGGCAGGCGCCGAGCGCCTGTGCGCGCAGCTGCGCAGCGAAGCCAGCGGCCGCACGCTGGACGTGTGGACCAGCGAACCCCTGCTGCAGGTCTACACCGCCGGCCAGCTCGGCGTGGCCGAGAAACCCGACATCGGCAAATGGGGCGTGCGGCACCGCCCGCGCTCGGCCGTGTGCCTGGAGCCGCAGCATTTTCCGAACGCGCCCAACTGCCCCGCGCTGCCGCAGAACACCGTGGCGCCCGGCCGGCCGTACCGCGGCACCACCCGCTACCGTTTCGGCGTGGCCTGAGCCTGGCGGCGATCCGCCGTCAGGGAATCAGGACCCGGTTGTCCCGGCGGCTGCATTCCGGCGGCTCGCCATAGCCCGCCGAGCGCACCGTGCGCTCCTGCGAGATCTCGACCTGGAACCAGCGGCAGAACGGGTTCACGAAGCGGTAGCTCCAGACCGTGCCGCGCGAACGCGCCAGCCCGTCCACCTCGCCGGGACGGCCCAGCAACCGACGCACCTCGTCCTCCGACATGCCGGGGTTGATCCGGTTGAAGTTCTGCTCGGTCAGCACCTGCTCGGCGCGCACGGCCCGCCCGGTGGCGTCGAGGTCCACAAACCAGGTGTGCAGGCCGTAAGGTCCACGGGGAAACTCCAGCCGGGTGCCACCCCCATCAATGGCGCGCCGCGTCTCCGGAGGGCCCATCTGCGCGACGAGCTGGTCGGCGGTGAGGCCCGACAGATTGGCGGGTGGCGCGTAGCCGCTGCAGGCGCTCAGGAGGGACGCGGCAAAAACACACACAATGGACACACGCATGGCGCTGACTCCTGATTGCGGGGTGAAAGGACAAGATTTGGACGGTCATCATGGCGGCGAGTTCCAGGCAGCGTCCAACTTCTGGTTTGGACCTTGTTCCGCGAGCGCATCCGGCGCCAGCGCATCGCCACTGGATCAGGGTCCGTGGAAGTGAACTCCCCAGCCTAGCGGCGCTGTCGCTGTTTCGACTGCAGATTGAACCGGTCCACGCACAACCTGCCGATCTGCAGCCGCGTCGACCGCTGCGGCATCTCGGGCTTCAGATCGAAGCGCCCATCTTCAGATGCACGCCGAAGTCGAGTGAGTCTGGCCCGACGGCTCAGTCTTGAAGATGGTCGACAAGAGCTCCATGCGGACCTGATCCCAGGGCATCCGATCGTCAACTGCACGCAGAAGCCAGGCTCCTGTTGCAACCGGGTCGTTGGCGTACCGGTGAACTCCCGTGCGGGCATATTCTGTTAACCAGGCGGGATATCCGTCCTGAGCCGCATGCTCTTTGTGATCTTGCTCGTTGTAGTTGAAAACCCGTCGGAGCACAGCCATGGCTTTGCCTTCCGATTGCATCTCAACCCGACAGGCATGTGCAGGGGAGAAGGAGTCTTGCAACAGGTGAAAGATGGAGCCGAGCGCCACATCAGGTGTGAGGCGGTTGCGAAACTCGATGTTCACTGAGGTACTGGGACCTTGGCGAGTGAAAACCGATCTCACCTTGACATTGCGTGGATCCTTGAGGCAAAGATTCCTGGCAACCGATGGCATTTTCAAGCGTTGCTCGTCCTCGTGGGTCAACGGAGCAGTGGCCGCTATTTCGCCGATGGCCACTTTGTAAGCAAACTCGATCCAGGCGAGGGCATCCTCAATGGTGGTCTCCAGACGTTCACTTTCCGGGCGCTCACGCCCCAGGGACGTCATGAAGTGAAGATGCTGCAACTTCCCAAAATGCGAGGCGTACGCGAGATGCTGATCCGCAGGAACAGTGCATCCAGCGACGCCTCCTGCGTATGAGATGTGCGCCTTCCCCGAGAAGAGACGTTGAAGGTGCTTGACTCCAGAACCGAAATCGGTCCATTCGCCCCACAGATGCATCATCGGGTCATCGTTCCACCACGTGCCAAACATCAGTCCGAATGTCTCATGGTTCGGTCCATTCCCCACCTTCCAGGAGCGCTCTCTCATATAGTTGATGGCGGCCTTTTCAGCCCCTTTCGCGACGCCGCGCTGAATCGGGACGCCACGGTACTTGTAGATAGCGGCAAGGGTCATGTGCTCATGTACCGTGGACTGCAGCCTCTCGGGGACTGCGGCACAGGGATTCCAACCGTTGATTGCGCGTTGCGCCAAACCGGTGTCCGAGAACGTCAGTATTCGCAGGCAAGGATTGAGCTTGAAGGCCAGCGCGCCTGGAGAGCACCCAACCAGCGCGACGAAGAACATGCTGACGATCGGATACCGATACATGAATGCACCTCCAATAGGATTCGAAATCGACCTACGCCAGCCAATCTGCTCAGGACTCGCGGCAAGTTCTACTTCTGACCCTTGGCAGCATCACTGATCCTGAAGCTGTCGATCAGCTTCTCGAAAAGTGGCTTGATATCAGTTTTATCGATCGCGCCATTCAGATGAAACTGGCACAGCGCATAGACGCCCGTGCGAAAAGCATCGAGCGGGGCCGTGCGTTCCGCTATCACCGTCACGGAAGTCTCGAGTTTGTCCTTGAGCGAAGCCTTGCCTTCGATCTCGGCTTTCACCTTGTCTGACTGCGCCTTTGCTTCGAGGGCTGCGTCGAGCTCGGTCTTCAAGCCGGTGGCGGTGTCAGGGGGCGGTTCTGCGCAGAACTTGCCGCGGTTTTCTCCATCGGTCACCACCACAACCGTCCTTCGATCGGCGGCCAAGGAAATCGTCGAGAGACTATTTTTCACCGAGTCTTCAACCACGGGTCTGTTGAAGAAGGTGGCGGCGGTGGATGCACACCCCGCCGACAGCAAAGCGAACATCAAAGCCAAGATCGACCCATACATAGGAATCTCCTTGTCGGCAATCTGCCGCTTTCAAATAACCACAGATTCATGATAGTCCGCCGCGCTGGACGCCTGCATCCCCAAAATTGAGGACGCCGCGAGCGTGCGAAGCCTGTGCCTGTATTGCTCGTACCGTCGATTACGTGGAACGAGCGCCTCTGGCCATCAAGAGGCCAGCGTGATGGCGTCGAGAGCGTGGCACCTCACCACCGAACTGCAAGGTTTCGTTCACGCGCAAGGACCCACAAGGCGCCCTCGACCAGGCCCGCTCAACCCAGCAAGGCCCCCAGCCCACCCTCCGGCTCGAACCGCCGGTTGCGGTGGGTCAGGCGCGTGGGGCCGGGCCAGACGCGTTCGGCAATGCTGTGCGCCGGATCGCCGGGGTAGCAGATCACGCGCTGGCCGTCCTGGTCGAAGGGCTCGGGCTCGATCAGCACCGGTGGGCGGCTGCGCGCGGCGGCCAGCACCTGTGACACGTCGGCCAGCCGGCTGAGCTGGGCGAGGCTCATGATCTGCGGCGGCGCCAGGTCGATCTCGCCGGCCCAGTAGCGCTCCAGCCCCGCGCGCGGCGACAGCCACACCGCTTCGGTGGCCTCGCGCACGCAATGTTCCACCGCCTGACCCTCGGGGGCGGCCGCCACGAAGAAGCGCGTGTCGAAGCGTTTGTTGGTCACCGAGGGCACGCGCGGCGTGACCCAGCGCGACCATGGCTGCACGCTGGCCGTGGCCAGTGGCAGGCCCAGGGCGCGCAAGGCCTCGGCGAAGGCGATGCCGGCGGCGGTCTGTTCGCGCACCGGCTGCACATGGGCGGCACCGTGCGCCTGGCCCAGCAGCAGCCCGCATTCCTCGAAGGTCTCGCGCAGCGCGGCCACGTGCAGGCCCAGCGCGGTGTGCACGTCCAGCCCGGGTTCGCCCAGGCTCGCGAGGCAGGCATCGGCCGGGCGGTCCAGCGCGGCGGCATCGGCCAGGCGGTCGGCCGCGTCGAGCTTGCCGCCGGGGAACACGTGCACACCACCGAGCACACCCGAGTTGCCGTGCCGGCGCACCAGCAGCACCTGCAGGCCCGCTGGGCTGTCGCGCACCACCATCACGGTGGCGGAGGCCACGGGCGGGGTGAGCACTTCGTCGGAATTGAGTGCGATGGCCATGGCGCGATTGTCCTCGCCCGGCGCCGCGCGCGCTGTCGCGCACGGCGAAGGACGCCCAGCGGACCTGCGTTGCCTAAGCTGGCACCCATCTTTTTCTGGGGAGTTCGCCATGTCCTGGCTTGTGTTCCTGTTGCTGGCCGGCGTGCCGGCCTTGTGGGTGGTCGACCTGCCCGGCCCGTCCGAGCGCGGCCGGCGCACCCGCTGGTGGCGCGGCCGCGCGCTGGTCTCCACGGTGGTCCATTTCTGCCTGGCGCTGGCCGCGGCGGCGCTGATGGTGATGGCCCTGGGCCCGCACGCGAGGTGAGCAACGATGTGCTCCACCCACCGCCTTCATGCACGGCCCCACGCACGGCCGCAAGACACGCTGGCCGACCTGCTGGCGATGCTGCACACCGGCCAGGGCGATGCCCTGGCGGGCACGCAGGCGCTGCTGTGGGCGCACCCGGGCTTCGCACCCGGCCACTGCCTGCACGCCGCGCTGCTCGTGATGGCCGGCAGCGAGGACGCGCTGCCGGCGCTGGCGCGCACGCTGCACATCGCGGAGGCCCTGCCCCCGGGTGCGGCCAGCGAGCGCGAGCGCCGCCACCTGGCCGCGGCCCGGGCCTGGCTGGAGCGCGACCTCAAGGAAGCGCTGCAGCGCTATGGCGAGATCGCCGCGGACGACCCGCTGGACACGCTGGCGCTGCGCGTCGCGCACTTTGGCGACCTGCAGTGGGGCCGCACCGCGCAGCTGCGCGACCGCATCGCGGCGGCGCTGCCGCACTGGCATGAGCGCATGCCCGGCTATGGCCATGTGCTGGGCATGTACGCCTTCGGCCTGGCCGAGAACGGCGAGCACGCGGGCGCGACCGCGGTGGGCCGGCGCGCCCTGGCCTTCGACCGGCGCAACGCCGGCGCGGTGCATGCGGTGGCGCACGCGCTGGACATGCAGGGCCGTTCGGTGGACGGCATCGCCTGGCTGCAGGCCCGGGCCAGCGCGTGGACCACCAGCGGGAGCTACGCGCCCCACCTGTGGTGGCACCAGGCACTGTGCCACCTGGACCTGGACGATGTGGCGGCGGCCCTGCGCATCCTCGACGCGCGCCTGCCTGCCGGCGCGCGCGCTGGCGCACCGGCGCTGGTCGACGCTTCGGCGCTGCTGTGGCGGCTGCAGCTTCGCGGCATCGATGTGGCCGAGCGCTGGCAGCGCGTGGCCAGCGCCTGGGCGGTCACGCCCGAGCGCGGCCTGCGGCCCTTCAACGACACGCACGCCATCCTGGCCTACGTGGGCGCCGGTCGCATCGGGCACGCGCAGTGGCTGATGACGGCGCTGCGCGCCAGCGCCGAGCGCACGCAAGACCTGCAGGGGCTTGTCGCGCACGCGGCGCTGCCGGTGTGTGAGGCGGTGATGCGCTTCGGCGCCGGCGACCACGCCGCCGCGGTCGAATGCCTGCTGCAACACCGCCACCTGGCGCAGCACTGCGGTGGCAGCCGCGCGCAGTGCGACCTGGTGCAGCAGACCCTGCTGGAAGCGGCGATGCGCGACGGCCAGTGGGAGCTGGCGCGTTCGTTGACCGAAGAGCGCATCGCAGCACGGCCCTACAGCGAGATGAACCGGCGCCTGATGGCGCGCTGCGAGGCGCGCGAGCAACGGCCCCTGCGGCAAGCGGGCCGGTTCGTGGGCAGCGCATACGCTTGCGCCTGATCCAGGATTCGGGGTACCTTCAGCCGCACATGAAAGTGCTGCAAACGGACCGACTCACGCTGCGCTGGTTCACCGCCGAGGACGCGCCCTTCATCGTCGAACTGCTGCACAGCGAAGGCTGGCAGCGCTTCATCGGCGACCGCGGCGTGCACAGCGTGGCCGAGGCGCGCGACTGGATCACACACCACCTGCGCGCGGCCTGCGAGCGGCAGGGTTTCGGGCAATGGGCGGTCGAACGCCGGGCTGATGGCGCGCTCGTTGGCCTGTGCGGCCTGGTGCGCCGCGACAAGCTGCCCGCCATCGATGTGGGCTACGCACTGCTGCCGCGCTTTGAAGGCGCAGGCTACGCCCGCGAAGCGACCACCGCCACGCTGGCCTACAGCGCCGAGGTGCTCGGGCTTTCCACGGTGCTGGCCATCACCCGGCCCGACAACGAAAGGTCGATCCGGTTGTTGCGGTCGCTGGGCCTGCACCTCGAGCGCTGCGAGCCGCTGGCCGGCGATGCGCACGCGAGCATGGTGTTCGCGTGGCACCACACGCCCTCTGCGCCGGCACAGCTTGTGCAGACGCCGCAGGGCTGGCGCATCAGCTCGCTGACACGGGAACACCGCGGCTGACAATGCGCACCACGCCGGCCTCCAGCGCCTGCACGATCAGGCGCGGGCGCCCTTGGGCGACGTGGTGCTCGCCGGCCGACAGCAAGGTGTCGTGCGGATCGCCGTCGCGCGTGATCCACAGGCTGCCAGCGATGCAGTCGATGCGGCAGCCCAGGGGCCTGGCGATCGACAGCAGGGCGTTCTTCTGCAGCGCCATCGCCGGTCGGTTCAGGCGGTGGCGGGCGCGGCCGTCCAGCCGCTCGGTGGTGTGCGTGGTGCTCATGTGAGGCTCCGGTGTGGCCGCGCGAAGGCGGCCATTTGGGGGGGCGATCAGGCCAGCGAGGTGCGGCGCTGCGGCGCGCGCGACGACGACGACAACACCGCGCTGTGCAGCGGGGTGATCGGCAGGTGGTGCACCTGCCGCTGCGCCTGCAGCGCGCCGAACAGGGCGCGGTGGCCGCTGCGTTTCGCGGCCTCCTGCACGGTCAGCGTGAGCAGGTCGCGCTGCGCGTGGCTGCCGCCCAGCGCCTGCGCCACCGGCAGCACCGGCAGCAACAGGTCCACGCAGCGCGCGTGCTGGCCGGCCACCATGGCCGCGATCGCCTCGCGCGCGGGGTTGGCCACCGCGCCCCATTCGGCAAAGGCGCCCGGGCGGGCGGCGGCCTGCGCACCGGCGCGCGCGAGCAGCGCCATGCCTTCGTCGTCGCCGGCGGCGGCAAAGCTCAGGGCCGCGTGCACGTCGAGGAACCCCACCGCGCCAAACAGGCCTTGCGCGCGCCAGCGCTGCGCGAGCGACTGCCAGCGCGAGCCCACGTCGACACCGCGCATCGCCAGGCGCCACAACAGCGCACTGGCATCCGCCAGGTCGAGCGCGAGCGCGGTGGGCGACGGCACCACCGCCTGGTCGTACAGCGCCAGCACGGCGGCGTGTTCACCCCGGGCCAGGTGCATCAGCGCGAGGTGCCAGTGGTTGTGCACGGCCAGGCCGTTGTTGGCCTCCCACGCGCCGCGGGTCTCGTTCATCCACTGGATGCCGTCGGCCACGCGCCCCTGCATCTCGCACACGTGGGCCACGGCGTGCACGGCCCAGGTGTCGTGCGGCTGCAGCGCCACCGCGCGCCGGCCGACGTCTTCGGCCTGCTCGTAGGCGAAGCACTCTTCCAGGCCGAAGGCCTGCATGCCGAGCACGTAGCCGTAGCCCGCGTCGCTCTCGCTCCAGGCGGGCAGCACGCGGGCGATGCGGTCGCGCAGCATGGTCGTGCGGCCCAGCGCCAGGTCGGCCGTGTGGGCCAGCTGCAGGGCGAGCAGGTCGCGCGGGTGGTCGATCAGGTGGCGGTCGAGCCGGGCGCTGCCGGCGTTCATGTCGCCGTCGGCCCAGACGCGCAGCGCCGCGTGCAGCGACTGCTCGCGCGCGGTCGGCGCCAGCGGGCTGGCCGCGGCGTGGTCGAGGCTGGCGCCCGCCGGTGCGTTCATGTTCGGGTCGTAGGTGCCGAGCATCATGCCGGCCAGCAGCAGGTGGCCGGAGATGAAGGCGGGGTCCTGCTCCAGGGCCGGGGTGATGACGGCGAGCGGGTCGGCGCGGAAGCTGTTGAACAGGTCGAGCGTCTGGTTGTAGGCCTGGGCCGAGGACGCGTGCACGGTGGTGAGTGCTTCGCCACGAAGGTCTTTGAAAGTCACGATGGGTTCTCCTGAGGGGACTGTGAAGGGGGCCCGGCACGGGGCCGGGCATCGGTGTTGGCCGCAGGGCCCACCCGACGCAGTCAGCTTAGGAAACCACCGTCCGCTGGCAGTCCTTCAGGAAACGGGGCGATGCGCCTGCACGAAGCGCTCCATCTCGTCCAGCACCGACGCGGTGTCCCCATACCAGAGGGGATGGTCGTCGCCCTCGAGCAGCACCAGCTGCGCGCCCGGGATGTGGGTGGCCAGGTAACGCGCCGCGCCCTCGCGCACGATGAAATCGCCCTTGCGCTGCAGCACCAGCGCGGGCACCTGCAGCGCAGGCAGGCGCGCGCACACGTCCATGCCGCCGAGCGCGCGCAGCAGCAAGGGGATGCCGTTCTTCGAGGCCGACTGGCGCAGCATGCGCGCCCACCAGTCGCGGGTGGCCTGGTCGTTCGCCATCGATGGAGCGAACTGCGCCAGGCTGGTGGCGCCGCCCCACGAGGACTGCAGCTCGTGCAGCCACTTCTTCTGTTGCTGCTCGGTGAGCGCCCAGGGGTAGTCGGGTGCCCAGGTGCCGCGCGCGCTGGTGCCGTAGAGCATGAGGCCCTGCACGCGCGTGGGAAACACCGAGGCGTATTCGATGGCGATCGCGCCCCCCACCGAATTGCCGAGCAGCCACACCTGCTCCACGCCCAGCGCGCGGCGCACCGCGTCGATGTCCTCGACCCCGGCGCGTATGGACTGCTGCTGGTCGGCCCGGTCGGACAGGCCGGTGCCGCGGCGGTCCACCAGCACCACGCGGAACGAGCGCGCCAGGCGGTCGAGGACGGCGCGGATGCGCGGCTCTTCCCACGCCACCTCCAGGTGCGACCACAGGCCGAACAGGATCACCAGCGTGGTGTCGCCACCGCCCAGCTCGAGGTAGGCCACCGAGCCGTCGACGGCGTCGGCAAACCGGATCGGTGGTGACAGGCTGGGGCGTGCCGCGCGCTGCTCGGGCAGCACGGTGAGCTGGGCCCGGGCCTCCGCATAGGCCGCTTCGATGTAGGCCGACGGCCGGATGCCCAGTTCCTCGCGCAGCAGGTCGGCGCAGGCGAAGTACGCGGCCTCGACACCGGCGGCGTCACCCAGCCGGGCACGCGCCGTCAGCAGCACGGCGTGGCCCAGGTCGGCCAGCGCATCGATGGCGATCAGGCGCGCGGCCGCCTCGGCGGCCAGCGCGGGCTGGCCGCTGGCGCAGAGGTGCTCGGCCGCGCGGCTGAGCGCGCGCACCACCAGGCGCTCCTGCTCGCTGCGCCTGGCATCCAGCCAGGCACTGAACACGTCGGAGTCGAGCCCGAAGCCATCGAGCACGCGGTGCGAATCGCCCGCCAGCAGCTGTTCCAGCGCCTCGTGCGAGCGGGCGTCGTCCGGCGCGGCGATCAGCTGTTGCGCGCTCCGGCGGACCCGCGCGACGTCCGATGACGCGCCGCCGCCTTCCAGGGCATCGAGCCAGAGCGTGTCCGCATCCCCCACCAGCGCGTCGAAGCCCAGCACGCCATTGACCTCGTGGCACAGGCGGCGCAGCCGGGCGCGGGCGGTGTCGGGCGGCGCGTCGGGCCACAGCGTCTCGGCCAGCTGGGTGCGCGACACCTGGCGCGCGAGCTCGCCCAGGTACACCAGCAGCGCCAGGCCGCGCTTGAGCTTCAGGGCCACCGGCCGGCCATCGACATGGACCACCGGATAGCCCTTGCAGCGGATGTCGATACGGCGGGGCACACCGGGCCCTCGCGGCACGGCGTTCATCGCATCGTTCGTCGTACCGGTGGTGGGCATGGAAAAATTGTAGACGCCAGCCACCGCGTTGCGCTGGCTCAATGCGCCGGCGCGGCCTGGCGCGCACCATGGCGTGTCCCTGCCCCCCCGCGTTGGCGGGATTCCCGCAACAAGGCAAGCCATGTCCAGCGTGCGCGTCACAGAGCCGGTGCAACTCGGCAGCCTGGCCCTCCCGGGGGACCTGGTGATTCCCGCCCAGGCGCTGGGCCTGGTGGTGTTCGTGCACGGCAGTGGCAGCGGGCGCAAGAGCCCGCGCAACCGCGAGGTGGCACACGCGCTGCAGCGCCATCGCCTGGCCACGCTGCTGTTCGACCTGCTGACCGAGGAGGAGGCGCAGGACCGGCGCAAGGTGTTCGACATCGGTCTGCTGGCGCAGCGGGTGATCGAGGCCCTGCACTGGGCCCGGCACCACCCCGACCTGGCGCGCTTTCCGTTCGGTCTGTTCGGCGCCAGCACGGGCGCGGCGGCCGCGCTGGTGGCCGCCGCGCAGCAACCCGACCGGGTGGCGGCGGTGGTCTCGCGCGGCGGCCGCCCCGACCTCGCCGCGGCCAGCCTCCCGCAGGTGCGGGCACCCACGCTGCTGATCGTGGGCGGGCTCGACACCGAGGTGCTGGCGCTGAACCGCCAGGCCTTGCGCCAGCTCGACGCGCCCAAGCGGCTCGAGGTCGTGCCTGGCGCCGGCCACCTGTTCGAGGAACCCGGGGCGCTCAGCAGCGTCGCGGCCTTTGCCGCGCGCTGGTTCGAACAACACCTCAACCAGGAAAGACCCGCATGAGCACGTACCTCTGGAGCGACACCGGCCACGGCAGGCCATCGCGCGGCGCGCTGCCGTACCCTGGAGCGGCCATGGCCCGCACCCGTTTTTCCGACCGCACGCAGGCGGGCCGCGAGCTCGCGGCCGCATTGCGGGCGATGGCGCTACAGCCGCCCCTGCTGGTGCTGGCGCTGCCGCGCGGCGGCGTGCCGGTGGCCGCGGAGATCGCCCGGGCCCTGGGCGCGCCGCTGGACCTGCTGCTGGTGCGCAAGATCGGCGCGCCGTCCCAGCCCGAGCTGGCGGTGGCGGCGGTGGTCGAAGGCACGCCGCCCGACGTGATCGTGAACGAGGACACCGCCGACCTGCCCGGCGTCGACGAGGCCTACATCCAGTCCATGCTGCCGGCCGCGCTGCGGGAGATCGAGCGCCGCCGCAACGTCTACCTGAAGGGCAGGCCCCAGCACCCGGTGGAGGGCGCCACCGTGATCGTGGTGGACGACGGCATCGCGACCGGCACCACCATGAAGGCCGCCCTCCAGGCGCTGCGCCGGCGCCGCCCCGCCCGCCTCATCGTGGCGGTGCCGGTGGCGCCGCACCAGAGCATCGTGGCGCTGGGCGACGAGGTCGACGAGGTGGTCCGCCTGGTCGAGCCCCGGCCGTTTCACGCCATCGGTCTGCACTACCTCGACTTTCACCAGCTCGGCGATGCCGAGGTGTGCGAGGCGCTGGACGCGGCGCGCGCCAACGGCTGAACCGGGCGCGGCCGCAGGGCTCAGCCCGGGTCGGGCCCGGCGCCCAGGTCGAGCTTGTGGGACGGGTGCTCGAGGCCGAAGCGGATCAGCGACGCCGTGCTGTCGAGGTGGAGCTTCTCCAGGATGCGGGTCTTGTGCGTGCTCACCGTCTTGATGGACAGGTGCAGCGCCTGGGCGATGTCGCTCATGCGTTCACCGGCCACGATGCGCTGCATGACCTCCAGCTCGCGGTTGGACAGCGCGCCCAGATCGGAGGCCGGGCGGCGGCCGTTGAGCTGCTGCACCACGCGCTCGGCCAGCACCGAGGTCACGAACACGCCACCCGAGGCCACCTTGCGCACCGCCGACACCAGCTCGTCGCAGGCGCTGTCCTTGGTGACATAGCCACTGGCGCCGGCCTGGAAGGCACGCAGCGCGTACTGCTCCTCGCTGTGCATGGTCAGCACCAGGACGGCCACGTCGGGGAAACCTTCCTTGATGCGGTGGATGAGGTCGAGCCCGCTCATGCCCGGCAGGGACAGGTCCGCGATGACCAGGTCGAACGGCTGGCGCCGCAGGTATTCGAGCGCCTGGAAACCGGTGCCGGCCTCGGTGATGGACCACTGGTTGCCCTGCGGGTCGAGCAGGCGCTTGAGCCCCTCGCGCACCACGGTGTGGTCGTCCACCAGCAACAGGCGCAGCAGGGCCTCGCGGGGGGTGCCTGGGGAGATCGTGGTGTCGCTCATGCTGCTGTCTTCCCTAGTCGAGGTGGTCCCGCGTGGAGTCGTCGAACGGCGGCCCCACCGCATCCCTGACGTCCTCATCCAGCGCCTGCGCCACGGGCCGCACCAGCGGCACGCGCACCACCAGCCGGGCCCCGCCCCCTTCCGCGTTGCCCACCGAGAGGCGCCCGCCCAGCATCAGCACGCGTTCGCGGATGCCCAGCAGACCGAACGAACCGGCGTTGCGGGTCCGGGAGGCGCCGGCGAATCCCACGCCGTTGTCCTGGATGGTCAGGTGCAGTTCCTGACCACGGTTGACCAGCGTGATCGCCACTTCGCTGGCCTGGGCGTGGCGCGTGATGTTGGTCAGCGCCTCCTGCACGATGCGGTACAGCGTGGTCGCCAGGCTGGGCGGCAAGCCGCTCAGGGCCTTGTCCAGCCGGACGCTCACGCCGATGCCGGTGCGCCGCTTGAACTGCTGCACCAGCCAGTCGATGGCCTCGGCCAGGCCCAGGTCGTCCAGCATCAGGGGCCGCAGGTCCATGGCGATGCGCCGCGCCGAGGCCACGGTGTCGTCCAGCATCTCCAGCATGCCCTGCGCTCGCTCGGCCAGCGCCACGCTGGGGTGGTCGCGCAGGCAGGCGGTCATCTCCAGCTTGAGGGCGGTGAGCCGCTGGCCCAGCTCGTCGTGCAGTTCGCGCGCGATGCGCTGGCGTTCTTCCTCGCGCGCCTCCACCAGGCTGGCCGACAGCTCGCGCAGGGTGCGGCGCGAGCGCAGCAGGTCCTTCTTCTCGCGTGTGCGCTGGGTGATGTCGTTGATCACCATCTGCACGAAGCTGCGCTCGTGGTCGGGCAGCACCGCCACCACCAGCTCGACCTCGCGCAGCGTGCCGTCGGCATGCTGGATGGCCGCCACCAGAACCGACACCGCATCGTCCTTCTCCAGTGTCTGCAGATGGCCGCGCACGGGTTCGTGGAAGCCGGGTGAGAGCAGTTCGAAGATCGACCGCCCGACCAGTTGCCCGGGGTTGGGCAGCCCGAGCAGCTGGGCGCAGGCGAGGTTGGCGAACACCACCCGGTCCTGCTCCGTGATCCAGATGGCCACGGGCGCGCGTTCAAACAGGGAACGCAGGCGCTGGTTGAGCTGCTCGATGACGGAACTCATGCGGCGCAGCTCGCTGAGGTCGCGCAGCAGCGCGGTGTAGTAGGTCTGCGTGCCCGAGGGCAGGGCCACCTCGCTCCTGAAGATGGCGGCCTCCAGCGGGAACTCCTCCCCGTTGGCGCGCAACCCGAGCACGCGGCCACGCTCACCCATCGGCCGCTCGACCTGGCCGGAGGCGCCGAACCCGTGGACGTGGCGCGCGTGCGGCGCCCGCAGGCGCACGGGGATGAGCTGCTCCAGGTGCATGCCCAGAGCCTGCTCGCGCTGGAGCCCGAACATGTCCAGGCCCGCGGGGTTGATCATGACGATGCGCTGCGCGTGATCGACCGTGATCACCGCCTCCAGCGCGGCGTGGGCCAGCCGGGGCTCCGCCAGGGCCTCCAGGGGCGCGGTGTTGCGGGGCATGGGCGCTGAAGTCATGGGATCGGCTCCGGGGCATGGGGCTGCGGGGCACGCACATCGCACGAAGGCCCCGCAATGACGGCCTTCAAGGCCATCTTAGAAAGATTCGCACCGGGCGCGCAGGCCTCCGACCGTGCGGCTTGACGCAGATCAAGCCGCACGCACGGGGTAGGAATATTCCGAGCCGACCCTGGGAATCGGGCGCATCGCAGGGCGCCACTGTCCGACCGCAGCTTGCGCCGGATTCCGATGGTGCGCCCAGGCGCGCCGGCGCATGCTGGAACCCGACACCACACACACCTACACGCCCCGTCCACCAGCCAGGAGACCGTCTTGAGCACATCGAACACCACGCCCGCCGGGCGCCATACCCTGGCCGACCTGCTGGGCCTGCTGGGCCACGACGGGCTCGACGGAGTGGACGCCGCGCGGGCCGCGGCCCGGATGGCGGTGGGCCTGCGCCGCGTGCCGGCCGGTCAATCGCTGATCCACCTGGGCGCGCCGGCCGACGCGCTGTACTTCGTGCACACCGGCACCTTCAAGATCTTCCGCAGCGACGAGGACGGCTACGAACAGGTGCTGGCCTTCGCCGGACGCCGGGAGGTGCTGGCCTTCGACGCGCTGTGCGTCGATGTGCACCCCACGGCCGCCACGGCGCTCGAAGACTCCACGGTCTTCGTGATCCACAAGACCGAACTGCCGGCGTTCAGCCAGGCGGTGCCGGCGTTCGGGCGCGCGCTGCAGCGCGCCGGCAGCCTGGCGCTGACCCGCACCAACGAGCTGGTGGACGTCATGGCGGCGGTGGCCTCCGAAGTGCGGCTGGCGCGCTTCCTGTTGCAGCACTCGCGACAGATGGCGGCCAACGGGCAGTCGCCGCGGCGTTTTCTGCTGCGCATGGGCCGGCGCGACATCGCCAGCATGCTCGGCGTGGCCCACGAAACGGTGAGCCGCTCGTTCACCACGCTCGCCCTGGCCCGGATGATCCATGTGAACGACCGCGACGTGGAGATCCTCGACATGGACGCGCTCAGGGCGTATTCGCGCAGCACCCGCAAGACGCTGGACGACGCGGGCCCGCAGGGCGCGCGCCGGCCTGCCGCGTCACGCCGACCGTCATCCCGGTGCCCGGCCGCTGCGTGGGCGTTGATCGAACTCAATGCGGCGCCTGTGCCGGAACCCAAGATGGGGCCATCCCGCGTTGAAAGGACAGCACCATGAAAAAGCAATGGATCCTCGTGGCCAACGGGTCGATGGCACGCCTCTTCAGCCGCACCTCGGTGGGCGACCCCCTGGTGTCGCTGTACACCATCGACTTTCCCGAAGGCCGCCTCAAGGGCAGCGAGCTCGAGCGGGATCGCCAGGGCCACGAAAGCAGCGACAACAGCAGCGCCGCGGCGCACTTCGAACCGCACACCAGCCAGCGCAGCAAGCTGCTGCACCGCTTCGCCCGCGAGCTGGCCGAGCGGCTGGAGGACGGCCTGGCCCGGGGTGAATACGCCGCGTTGTGGCTCACCGCCTCCAGCCCCTTCCTGGGCGAACTCAAGGCAGCCCTGAGCCCGGCCGTGACCGCCCGCCTTCAAGGGGTGCACGAGGTCGACCTGACCAGCCTGGACGTGGGCGCGATCGAGACGCGCCTGCGCGAGTTGCGCCTGCCCGCGCGCTGACACGAGATCCCCCACCCATCCACCCACAGGAGACTTTGATGAAGAAGAACGCCACGAATTTCCGGATCCTCGGCCTGGGCCTGGCCCTGCTGGCGGGCGGTGCGCTCGCGCAGGGCCGCCCCGCCGGGCTGGACCAGGGCAAGCGCGAGTTCGAGAGCAACTGCGCCAGCTGCCATGGCACCAGCGGCAAGGGCGGCGGCGTCCTGGTGCCCTTCCTCACCAGGAGCCCGCCCGACCTCACGCTGCTGGCCCGGAACAACGGCGGAGTGCTGCCGATGAACCGGCTCTACGACGTCATCGATGGCGCCGAGGTACCCGTGCACGGATCGCGCGAGATGCCGGTGTGGGGCCGCGACTACCGCATCAAGGACGCCGAGTACTTCATGGAGTCGCCGTACAACGCGGAAGCCCACGTGCGCGCACGCATCCTTGCCCTGCTCGAATACATCAACCGGCTGCAGGCCCGGTGACGGCGGGAGGCCGTCCTGGTGGTCCGCCTCGACCTTGCCCTCGTCCAACGGGCAGGCCAGCGGGCGTGTGCGACCGGGATGCCAGCGCAGCGCTGATCGTGGGACGGTTCAGCCCTGGCGCCATTGAGCAGGCTCCGCGCTGGCCTCAGTGTGCAGCGGTCATCACCCGCTGGATCTTGCCGCTGCGGCCACGCCGCGCGACCGCCCCGCTGCGGCACCGGATGTGCACGCCCCGGGCGCCCTGCTCCCACAGGAAGGCCTGCAGCTTTTCGCGGGCGCCATCGAGGGCGGGTTGCGCCCGCCGGCCGTGCAGGCCGGTCGTGAGCAGCAGCTCGCGCGGGCCTTCCTGCACCAGCTGGAAGTCGAACAGGCCGGCGTCTTCCAGCACGGTGCTCACCGCGAGCGGCACCACCTGCACGCACGCGCGTCCCCGGTCACCCGCCAGCCGCAGCGTGTCGTCGTCGCGCCCGGACACGGTGATGACCGGGAGGTGCGAGCCGCAGGCGCAGGGTGTCGGCAGAAACGTCACCCGGTCCCCCAGGTCGTAGCGGATCAGCGGCTGGACGTGGTTGGCCAGGTTGGTCAGCAAGGTCGTGCAACCAGACTGGCCATCCGGCACGGCGCGGCCCTGCGCGTCGACCGGCTCCAGGATCGCCCAGTCGCTGTTGAGGTGCAGCGCGCCATGGCGGCATTCGAACGCCAGCGACAGGAACTCCGAGGCGCCATAGCTCTGACTCACCGGGCAGGCGAAGCTGTCGCGCACGAAGGTGCGCTGCGCCGGCGACAGGGTTTCACCCCCCGTCCAGATCTCGCGCAGGTCCACGCGCAAGCGGCCCGCGCGGTGTTGCGCCGCCAGCAGCACGGCGGCGCTGGGATAGGTGGCCAGCACCGTCGGCTGGAACGCCTCCAGCTCGGCGCACAGCGCTTCCATGGGCTGCAGGAACGACAGGCCGCGCAGGCGCTGCGAGAGGCCGGGTTGCAACTGGCGCAGGCGCTCGACCGACACGGTGCTCGCGAAGTGCCCGCCGGTGGCACCGACAAAGGCCATGCGCTCGCTCAGCCCCCACGGGTCCAGCCAGCGTTGCAGCGGGCGCAGCACGGGGCGGCGCAGGGCCTCCAGCGCGTCGTAGACGCCCATGGCCCGCGCTTCCTGCACGAAGACGGCAGGCTCGCCGCTGCTGCCCGAGCTCTCCCAGACGGTGTAGCGGCCCAGATGGGCCCGGGCGATGTTGCCGGGGTCGGCGATGAAACGGCGCAGCTCGCCCAGGGCCAGCGCCGGGTCCGTGACCCAGTCGGAAAAATGGCGCATCAGCTCCGCCTTGCGCGCGACGGGCAGTTCCTCCAGGCGCATGCGGGCCGGATCGCGCCCGGCGAACACGCGGCGGTAGCGCGGCGAACCCCGGGCCGCCGCTTCGAACAAGGCAGCGAGCCGCCGCGCGCGCTGCGCTTCCAGCCACCCGGGCGTGGCGCACGAGGCCATGGCCACCTCAGAGGCGACCGCACCGGTGTGCCAGGGGTCGAACGGGGTCGGCATCGGCGGCGGTCCCGGTGGGTTCAATGCGCCATCAGCACCGGCAGCGTCATCGACTGCAGGATGGTGCGCGTGGCGCCACCCAGCACCCACTCGCGCGCCCGGCTGTGGCCGTAGCAGCCCATCACGAGCAGGTCCGCGCCCAGATCCGCAGCCCGGGACAGCACCTGGTTACCGGCATCGCCCGGTTCGGGGCCGCCGTCGTGGCAGGTGGCGGAGACACCGTGGGCCTTGAGGTACGGCTCGATCGAGCGCAGGGCGGCACCGGCCTGCTCGCCGTACGACAGCACATGCACCTGGCCGGCGCGCTGCAACCAGGGCAAGGCGGCCGACACCGCGCGGGCCGCTTCGCGCGTTTCCTTCCACGCCACCAGCACCTGGCGCCCCACGGGCGCGATGGCGCCGGCGTGGGGCAGGACCAGCGCGGGCCGGCCGCTATGCACCAGCAGGGCGGGCAGAAAGTCCGCCGGCAGTTCGCCCACGGCGGGATCGTCCGCATCGCGCTGGCCGAGCACCATCAGGTCGGCGTACAGCGCCCGGCGCGCGAAGCCGTGTGGCCCGTCCGCCAGGGGCTCGGCCCACTGGAGGCGGCTGGAGCCCGCAGCGGCCTGCAGGAAACCGGCATGCGCCTTGTCGAGGCACGCCTGGTCGAACTCCTGCATCAGCGCGATGGCCGGGGAGGCGCCCTCCAGGGCCAGGGGGTAGCGCGCCATGGAACTCAGCATGCAGGGCTGGGCGATGACGCCGGCATCGAACTCGTCGGCCAGCTGGCGCGCCAGCCGGATGCGCTCGGGCGCGCGCGCGGAGCTGTCGACGTGGAGCAGGATGGATCGGGGCGTTGACATGGACGTTCCTTCCGGGATGGGGCTGAGATCAACACAACTTACGCCGCGCGCCGCCCGGGGGCATTGCGCTGGATCAAGCGCTGGCACCCGCCGGTGGTTCAAGATATCCAGCATGAGCCCTCAAGCACCCGCCCACGCGCTGGACGACCTGCGGGCCGGTCGGCTGCAAGGGGCCGCCGTGCTGGTGCCCTGACCACCTTCGGCGCGGCCGTCGCGCGCTTCACCCGGGGGGCAAAAGCGCGCATGGTCTGTCGCCTGACGCTGTCGACTGGGGAAATCTTCTTATGAATCAATGGCTTTCAAAGAATCCGCCGTGCCAGCAGCGTGCAGGCATCCGCCAAAAACCGGATGGCCTCACGGACAAGGAACTTGGCGCTTAGCACTCACTCATAGAGAGTGCTAATATTCTTGGAAGACCACCTGAGGAGGGTATACATGTCCCACACGCTCGCTCCCGTTGCCACCGCTTCTGCCGGCTCGCTCGCCGTGGCGAACCCGTGGGCGCTGGTGCCGCCCCTGGGCAACCTCGACGCCTACATTTCCGCGGTCAACCGCCTGCCGCTGCTCACGCTGGAGCAGGAGCAGCAGGCCGCGCGCCGCCTGCGCGACGACAACGACCTGGACGCTGCCGGCCAGCTGGTGATGTCGCACCTGCGCCTGGTGGTGTCGATCGCCCGCCAGTACCTGGGCTATGGCCTGCCGCACGGCGACCTGATCCAGGAAGGCAACGTCGGCCTGATGAAGGCCGTCAAGCGCTTCGACCCCGACCAGGGCGTGCGCCTGGTGAGCTACGCCATGCACTGGATCAAGGCCGAGATCCACGAGTACATCCTGAAGAACTGGCGCATGGTCAAGCTGGCCACGACCAAGGCGCAGCGCAAGCTGTTCTTCAACCTGCGCTCGCGCAAGCAGGGTTTTCGCGCCGACGCGCTCGATGGCGACACGCACCGCGAGGTGCTGTCCGACAGCGAGGTGGGCGTGATGGCGCGCGAGCTCAACGTGAAGCCGGAAGAGGTGCGCGAAATGGAAACGCGCCTCTCGGGCGGTGACGTGGTGCTGGACCCGGCCCCGGGCGACGACGGCGAAGACAGCTTCGGCCCGATCGCCTACCTGGCCGACGCCACGCACGAACCCACCGCGGTGCTCGAATCGGCCCAGCGCGACATGCTGGCCACCGAAGGCGTGGCCATGGCCATGGGCGAGCTCGACGAACGCTCGCGCCGCATCGTGAGCGAGCGCTGGCTCAAGGTGAACGACGACGGCTCCGGTGGCATGACGCTGCACGAGCTGGCGGCCGAGTACGGCGTGAGCGCCGAACGCGTGCGCCAGATCGAGGTGGCGGCCATGAAGAAGATGCGCAAGGCGCTGGCCGCCTACGCCTGAGCATCCCGACCGCTCAAAAAGAAGCCGCCCGAGGGCGGCTTCTTTCATGGCGGGTGCGCTCAGGCTCAGTGTTCGCGGCGCAGCGCGGGGAACAGGATCACGTCGCGGATGCTGGGGCTGTCGGTGAGCAGCATCATCAACCGGTCGATGCCGATGCCGCAGCCGCCGGCCGGCGGCATGCCGTACTCGAGCGCGCGGATGTAGTCGGCGTCGAAATGCATGGCCTCGTCGTCGCCGCTGTCCTTGGCCGAAACCTGGGCCTGGAAGCGCGCGGCCTGGTCTTCGGCGTCGTTGAGCTCGGAGAACGCGTTGCCGAACTCGCGGCCGGTGATGTAGAGCTCGAAGCGCTCGGTCACCTCGGGGTGCGCGTCGTTGGCGCGCGCCAGCGGCGAGATCTCGGTCGGGTGGTCCATGATGAAGGTCGGGTTCCAGAGCTTGTCCTCGACCTTCTCCTCGAAATACAGCACCTGCAGGCTGGGCAGGCTGCGGGTGGAGAGCTGGTGCTTCTCTTCGCTCAGGCCCAGCTTCTTCAGCTGCCCCTGCAGCCACGCGGCATCGTCCACGCTGTCGCCGGCGTCGGTGTACTTGACGATCGCTTCACGGATGGTCAGGCGCTCGAACGGCGAGAGCACGTCCACCGGCTGGCCCTGGTAGGTCAGCGGCTCGTCGCCGCGCACCTGCTTCACCACGTGGCGGATGAGCTGCTCGTTGAAGTCCATCAGGTCCTGGTAGTTCCAGTAGGCCGCGTAGAACTCCATCATGGTGAACTCGGGGTTGTGCCGCACGCTGATGCCTTCGTTGCGGAAGTTGCGGTTGATCTCGAACACGCGATCGAACCCCCCCACCAGCAGGCGCTTGAGGTACAGCTCGGGCGCGATGCGCAGGAACATCTCCTGGTCGAGCGCGTTGTGGTGCGTCTTGAACGGCTTGGCGTTGGCGCCGCCCGGGATCGGGTGCAGCATCGGCGTTTCCACTTCGAGGAAGCCGTGGCCGACCATGAAGTCGCGGATGCTGGCCAGGGCCTGGCTGCGCGCGACGAAACGCTTGCGCGCGCTCTCGTCGGTCATCAGGTCGACGTAACGCTGGCGGTACTTGATCTCCTGGTCGTGGATGCCGTGGAACTTGTCGGGCAGCGGGCGCAGGCTCTTGGTGATCAGGCGGATGCGGTCAGCGTGGATGGTGAGCTCGCCGGTGCGGGTGCGCATGACCACGCCCTCGGCGGCGACGATGTCGCCCAGGTCCCAGTGCTTGAAGGCGTTGTGCAGCGCCTCGCCCACGCTGTCGTTGTTCAGGTAGACCTGGATGCGCCCGCCCGAGGGACCGAAGGACGCGTCCTGCACGGTGGCGAAGCTGGCCTTGCCCATCACGCGCTTGAGCATCATGCGGCCGGCCACGCTGGCGCGCACCGGCGCGGCCTCCAGCGCTTCCTTGGTGCTCTCGCCATAGCGGGCAAACAGCTCGGCGGCCTTGTCGGCCGGTTTGAAGTCGTTCGGGAAAGCGACCCCCTCGCCCCGTTTCTGCGCCTCGCGCAGCGCCTTGAGCTTCTCGCGGCGTTCGGCGATGAGCTGGTTTTCGTCGTGCGCGGCGGGCGCGCCGGTCTCGGCGGTGGGGGGGGTGTGGGCTTGGGTCATGAATGAAAAATGGGTTGGGCACCGAGGTGCGCAACCCATGATTGTAGTTTTGCCTTGGAGGCGCGATTCGACGTCGGGCCGCCCCAAGGCGAATCAGCCCCCTTGGGGGGCAGCGACCCGCGCAGCGGCGGAGTGTGGGGGTACGTTATTCGCCGAGGTAGGCGGCACGCACTTTCGGGTCGTCCAGCATGTCGCGGCCCACGCCGGTCATGATGATCTCGCCCGAGTCCATCACGTAGCCGCGGTCGGCGATCTGCAGGGCACGGCGCGCGTTCTGCTCCACCAGCAGGATGGTCACGCCCTGCTTGGAGACATCGCGCACCACTTCGAAGATCTTGTCGACCATGATGGGCGACAGGCCCATGGACGGCTCGTCGAGCAGCAGCACCTTGGGCTGGCTCATGAGCGCGCGCGCCATCGCCAGCATCTGCTGCTCGCCACCGCTCATGGTGCCGGCGAGCTGGTCCTTGCGCTCGCGCAGGCGCGGGAAGATGCCGAACATCTTCTCGATGTCCTGCGCGATGCCGGCCTTGTCGCTGCGGATGTAGGCGCCCATCTGCAGGTTCTCGGTGATGGTCATGCGAGTGAACACGCCACGGCCTTCCGGCACCATGGCCAGGCCCTGCTTCACCAGGTCCCAGGCGCCCTTGCCCTTGATGCTCTTGCCCATGTACTCGATGTCGCCGGCTTCAAAAGCCAGCGAGCCGGTGACGGCCTTCATGGTGGTGGTCTTGCCGGCGCCGTTGGAGCCGATGAGCGAGATCAGCTCGCCTTCGCGCACTTCGAGGTCGATGCCCTTGACGGCCTTGATGCCGCCATAGGCCACCTTGAGGCCGCTGACTTTGAGGAGTGTGTTTGCCATGTGTGTCGGTCCTTGATCAGTGGCCACCGGTGCCGAGGTAGGCCTCGATCACTTTGGGGTCCTTCTGCACGTCGGCCGGTGAGCCGGAGGACAGTTGCTTGCCGTAGTCGAGCACGGTCACGCGGTCGCACAGGCCCATCACCAGCTTCACGTCGTGCTCGATCAGCAGGATGGTGCGGTCGTCCTTGCGGATGCGGTCGATCAGCTCGCGCAACTGGATCTTTTCGGTGGCGTTCATGCCGGCCGCGGGCTCGTCCAGCGCGATCAGCTGCGGATCGGTGGCCAGGGCGCGTGCGATCTCCAGCCGGCGCTGGTCGCCGTAGCTCAGCGTGCGCGACTTGTAGTCGGCAAACTTTTCGATGCCCACATAGGCCAGCAGCTCGCGCGCGCGGGCCGTGATCTCGGCCTCCTCGCGCTTGAAACCGGGCGTGCGCAGCACGGCACCGATCAGGCCCGAATGCGTGCGCACATGGCGCCCGACCATCACGTTTTCCAGCGCCGTCATTTCGGCGAACAGGCGGATGTTCTGGAAGGTGCGGGCGATGCCCGCCTTGGCCACCTCGTGCACCGCGCTGGGCGTGTACGGCTTGCCCGCGAGCTCGAAGGAGCCGCTGTCGGGCGAGTACAGGCCGGTCAGCACGTTGAAGAAGGTCGTCTTGCCGGCGCCGTTGGGGCCGATCAGGCCGTAGACCTGGCCGCGCTTGATTTCAATGCCCACATCGCTCAGGGCCTGCAGGCCACCGAAGCGCTTGGAGACGTTCGCCACTTTGAGAATCGTGTCAGTCATCTGGATTCTCCGCTCACTTGGACAGGGACTTGCCGTGCTCGGGCGAGGGCCACAAGCCTTTGGGTCGTATCAGCATGACCACCACCATGGCCAGCGCGATCAGCAACTGGCGCAGGATCTCGGGAGCCAGACGGCCGTCGGTCATGGCCGTGAGCGGGTGCGCCACGTGCCGCAGCAACTCGGGCAGGCCGGCCAGCAGCAGGGCGCCGAGCACCACGCCCGGGATGTGCCCGATGCCGCCGAGCACCACCATGGCCACCACCATCACCGACTCCATCAGCGAGAAGGATTCGGGCGAGACGAAGCGCTGGAACGAGGCGAACAGCACGCCGGACACACCGCCGAACGAGGCGCCCATGCCGAAGGCCAGCAGCTTGAGGTTGCGGGTGTTCAGGCCCATGGCCTTGGCGGCGATCTCGTCTTCGCGGATGGCCATCCAGGCGCGGCCGATGCGCGAGTCCTGCAGGCGGTACGAGATGACGATGGCCAGGATCACGAAGAACAGGAACAGGTAGTAGTACAGCGTGACCGGCTGGAAGGTGTAGTTGCCGATGGTCAGGCGCTGGCCCAGGTCGAGTCCGAACACCGAGATGGTGTCGATCTGGCTGATGCCCTTGGGGCCGTTGGTGATGTTCACCGGGCGGTCCATGTTGAGCAGGAAGATGCGGATGATCTCGCCGAAGCCCAGGGTGATGATGGCCAGGTAGTCACCGCGCAGCTTGAGCGTGGGCGCACCCAGGATCATGCCGACCACGCCCGCGACCGCCGCCGCGAGGATCATCACCAGCCAGATGTTGTAGTGCAGGCCGTTGGGGAACATGGCCTTGATGGCCGGGAAGGTGTCGGCGAGATGGGGCGAACCCAGCAGCGCGAAGACATAGGCCCCCACCGCGAAGAAGGCGATGTAGCCCAGGTCGAGCAGGCCGGCGTAGCCGACCACGATGTTCAGGCCCAGGGCCAGCAGCACATACATGAGCGCGATGTCGACAATGCGCACCCAGGAGTTGCTGCCGGTGGACTGCAGGATGATGGGCAGCAGCAGAAGGGCTGCACCCGCGATCAGGAAGACGATCAGCTTGCCGGTTTTGGTGTTCATCATGTGGGTTCTCCTGGCGGTCAGGCACGGTCCGCGACACGTTCACCCAGCAGGCCCGAGGGGCGCAGCGTGAGCACGATGGCGAGCACGATGAAGGCAAAGATGTCGGTGTACTGGCTGCCCAGCACGCCCCCGGTGAGCTTGCCGAGGTAGCCGGCGCCCAGGGATTCGATCAGGCCCAGGGCAATGCCCCCGACCACCGCACCGGCCAGGTTGCCGATGCCGCCCATGACCGCGGCCACGAAGGCCTTGAGGCCGGGCATGAAGCCCATGGCGTGTTGCACGGTGCCGTAGTTGGAGGCCCACATCACGCCCGCGATGGCCGCGAGCATGGCGCCGATGATGAAGGTGGCGGAGATGACCACGTCGGGCTTGATGCCCATGAGCGCGGCCACGCGCGGGTTCTCGGCGGTGGCGCGCATGGCGCGACCCAGATTGGTGCGGTTGACCAGCCACATCAGGAAGGCCAGCGTGATGGCCGTGGTGGCCAGGATGGTGATCTGCGTGATCGAGATCACCGCGCCGCCGAACTGCACCGGCTCGGTGGGCAGCATGTTCGGATAGGACTTGGGGTTGGGCTTCCAGATGATCATGGCGAAGGTCTGCAACAGCAGCGACATGCCGATGGCCGTGATCAGGGGAGCGAGCCGGTTCGAGTTGCGCAGCGGCCGGTAGGCCAGTTTCTCGATCGAGAAGTTCAGCGTGGCGCAGACCACCATCGCAATCGCCGTGGCCAGCAGCAGCACCAGCCAGCCGGGCAGACCGGGCGAGGCATCGGTCATCCATCCGATCAGGGTCCAGCTGGTCAGCGCCCCCACCATCAGCACGTCGCCGTGGGCAAAGTTGATCAGGCCGATGATGCCGTACACCATGGTGTATCCAAGAGCCACCAGCGCATACATGCTGCCCAGCACCAGACCGTTGATGATCTGCTGTAGCAAAACTTCCATGAAAGATTCTCCGTGTGTGTGACAGGCCGAAGGGCGCTTGTGGCGCTGGCCTGTTTCAACCTAGCAAAAAACCCGCCAGACCTGACCTTGAAACAGGACAGACTGCGGGTTGGTGGACGGATTGTAATGACGCGCTTTTGGGGGCCGCATGCGTGTAAGCCCTTAGCGGACGCGGGTTTACCCTGAATTTCGATCGCGGCCCATCGCTGCATCAGCGCGATTGGCATTTCATTAGTTTTTTTGATCGTTGCGTTTTTTGAGCTCGCGCAGCTTATCGGCGATGCGCACCTCCAGCCCGCGCTCGACCGGCCGGTAGAAGCCGGGGTCGGCCATGCCGTCGGGCAGATAGCGCTCGCCGGCCGCGAAACCGCCCTCTTCGTCGTGGGCATAGCGGTAGCCCTTGCCGTAGTCGAGCTGCTTCATGAGCTGGGTGGGCGCGTTGCGCAAGTGCATGGGCACCGGGCGCGTGCCGTCCTTCCTGACGAAAGCCTTGGCCTCGTTGAAGGCCTTGTAGACCGCGTTGCTCTTGGGCGCCACGGCCAGATAGACCACGCATTCGGCCAGGGCCAGCTCGCCTTCGGGGCTGCCCAGGCGCTCGTAGACCTCGGCCGCGTCCAGCGCCAGGCGCAGCGCGCGCGGGTCGGCCAGGCCGATGTCTTCAGCCGCCATGCGGATGAAGCGCCGCGCCATGTAGCGCGGGTCGGCGCCGCCGTCGAGCATGCGCACGAACCAGTACAGCGCCGCGTCGGGGTCGGAGCCGCGCACGCTTTTGTGCAGCGCGCTGATGGTGTCGTAGAACTGCTCGCCGCCCTTGTCGTAGCGGCGCATGCGCTCGCCCAGCACCTTGAGCAGCCAGGCGTCGGTGACCTCGGTGAGCTTCTCGCTCCCGGCCGCCACCGCCAGCGTCTCCAGCGTGTTGAGCAGGCGGCGCGCGTCGCCGTCGGCGTAGGCAATCAGGCGGTCGATGGCGGCGGACTCGATGGCCGGCACCGCGTCGATGGCCTGCGCCTTGGCCACGATCTCGCGCAGATCGTCTTCCGACAGCGGCTGCAGCACGTAGACCGCGGCGCGCGACAGCAGGGCCGAGTTGACCTCGAACGAGGGGTTTTCGGTGGTGGCGCCGATGAAGGTGAACAGGCCGCTTTCCACGTGCGGCAGGAAGGCGTCCTGCTGGCTCTTGTTGAAGCGGTGCACCTCGTCCACGAACAGGATGGTGCGCTGGGGCGAGAGCCCGCTGCGCGCCACCTCGGCCCGCTCCACCGCTTCGCGGATGTCCTTCACACCGCCGAGCACCGCGCTGATGGTGAGGAACTGCGCGTCGAAGGCGTCGGCCATGAGCCGCGCGATGGTGGTCTTGCCCACGCCGGGCGGCCCCCAGAGGATGCAGCTGTGCGGCTGGCCCGATTCAAACGCCAGGCGCAGCGCCATGCCCTCGCCCAGCATGTGCTGCTGGCCCACCACCTCGGCCAGGGTGCGCGGGCGCAGGCGCTCGGCCAGGGGCACGTGGGAACTGGCAACAGCCACGGCGCGCGTCGTCCGGTTCAGCAGCTGCGGGCCCGGCTCAGGGCCGGATCACGGAGGCGCCCGCCGGCGGCTGGAACTTGAAGTCCCCCGCCTTCAGCGCGGCGTTGGCCTGCCAGTCGTTGAAGGTGAGCACGGAGCGCTGGCCCAGGCTGTCCTCGATGTCGAGCACCGACAACTGGCCCTGCTTGAAGCCCACGCGCACCATCTGCAACTGGCCGTTGCGGTCCTTGGGCCGGGCCTCCAGCCACTCCAGGCCGCCTTGCGCCGCGGCGGGCTTGAGCTCGAACGCATCGGTGAGGCCCTTGAGGTCGGTACCGGCCGCGATCAGCGCCGCCGGCGTGCTGCCCAACGCGTCCTTCTGCGAGCGCGAGGTCACCTGGTTCAGGTCCACGTCGTACATCCACAGGGTCTGGCCATCGGCCACGATGGTCTGCTCGAACGGCTTGGTGTACACGAAGCGGAAACGGTCGGGCCGCATGAATTCGAAGCGACCGGTGGAGGTCTTGCTGCGCGCCACGGTCTCGCTGGCGCGCTTGGGCGAGGTCACCACCTGGGTGAAGCCGGCCTTGCCGCTGCTCACCTCGCGCAGGAATCTTTCGAGGTCTTGCAGGCCGTCGGCCTGGGCGGTGAGCGCGGCCAGCGCCAGCGCGCCGGAGGTGAGGAGTTGTTTGATCATGGACGGTCTGACCCGGTTGCGCCGACTTGGTTGCACGTCGGCAGGATTCATTCGCCGCGCGAGGGCACCAGGATGTCGCGCTGGCCGCTGGAGGTGAGCGCGCTGACCAGGCCGGCGTTCTCCATGTCCTCGAGCAGGCGCGCGGCGCGGTTGTAGCCGATCTTGAGCTTGCGCTGCACGTAGGAAATGCTGGCCTTGCGGTCCTTGAGCACGATCTCCACCGCCTGGTCGTAGAGCGCGTCTTTCTCGCCGTTGCCGCTCTCGCCGCCCCCTTCGCCGAACAGGTCGCCGCCCTCGCCATCGCCCACGCTGCCCTCGAGCACGCCGTCGATGTAGTTGGGTTCGCCGCCCTGCTCTTTCAGGTAGGCCACCACGCGGTGCACTTCGTCGTCGCTGACAAACGCACCATGCACCCGGATCGGGAAGCCCGTACCCGACGGCATGTAAAGCATGTCACCCATGCCGAGCAGGCTCTCGGCACCCATCTGGTCGAGGATGGTGCGGCTGTCGATCTTGCTGCTGACCTGGAACGACAGGCGGGTGGGGATGTTGGCCTTGATCAGGCCGGTGATCACGTCCACGCTGGGGCGCTGCGTGGCGAGGATCAGGTGGATGCCGGCCGCGCGCGCCTTCTGCGCCAGACGCGCGATGAGCTCCTCGATCTTCTTGCCCACCACCATCATCAGGTCGGCCAGCTCGTCGATCACCACCACGATGTAGGGCAGGCGCTCCAGCGGTTCGGGCTGCTCGGGCGTGAGGCTGAACGGGTTGCCGATGAACTCGCCACGCGCCGCGGCTTCGTCGATCTTCACGTTGTAGCCCGCGAGGTTGCGCACGCCCAGCTTGCTCATGAGCTTGTAGCGCTTCTCCATCTCGGCCACGCACCAGTTCAGGCCGTTGGCCGCGTGCTTCATGTCGGTGACCACGGGCGCGAGCAGGTGCGGAATGCCTTCGTAGACGCTCATCTCGAGCATCTTGGGATCGATCAGCAGCAGGCGCACGTCGCGCGCGTCGGCCTTGTACAGCAGCGACAGAATCATCGCGTTGATGCCGACCGACTTGCCCGAGCCGGTGGTACCGGCCACCAGGCAGTGCGGCATCTTGGCCAGGTCGGCCACGATGGGCTGGCCACCGATGTCCTTGCCCAGGCCCATGGTCAGCATCGACTTGGCGTCGTTGTAGACGGCCGATCCCAGGATCTCGCTGAGCTTGATGGTCTGGCGCTTGGCGTTGGGCAACTCCAGCGCCATCAGGTTCTTGCCCGGAATGGTCTCGATCACGCGGATGGAGACCAGCGAGAGCGAACGCGCCAGGTCGCGCCCGAGGTTGACGATCTGCGAACCCTTCACGCCGGTGGCGGGCTCGATCTCGTAGCGCGTGATCACGGGGCCCGGCGCCGCGGCGACCACGCGCACGTCGACGCCGAAATCCTTGAGCTTCTTCTCGATCAGGCGGCTGGTCATCTCCAGCGTCTGGCTGTCCACCCCAGCCTGGTGCGCTGGCGCGCTGTCGAGCAGGTCCACCTGCGGCAGCTTGCTGTCGGGCAGTTCGGTGAACAGCGGCTTCTGGCGTTCTTTCGCCACGCGCTCGCTCTTGGGCACATCGACCAGCGTGGGTTCGATCACCACCGGCGTGGGGTGGTGCTCCTCGATTTCCACCCGCTCGACCTTCACCACTTCTTCGCGTTCGCGCGCCGCCTTCTCGCCAATGCGATGGTCTTCCACCGCTTCGCGCTTCTCGCGCCGCGCTTCGAACCAGCCGTCCAGCGTGTGCCCGACTTCCTCGGCCCAATGGCCCCAGGAAAAACGGAACACGCTCGGCAGACACACCAGCAGGAGGGCCAGCATGGTCAGCGCCGATCCGGTGAAGCCCAGCCAGCGCGTGGACAGCGGGCCCAGGGCATGGCCCAGCACGCCACCGGCATGCCCCGGCAGCAAGGCTTCCAGACGGTAGAGGCGGCTCCACTCCAGCACCGTGCTCGCGGCCATCAATGTGAACAGGGCGAGCCAGAACAGCGAGCGGCGCGCCCACGGGCGATGCCAGATGCGGTCACCCGGCGCAGCGTCGTCTTCGCTGCCCGGGGTACCCCGGATCCAGCGCGCCAGCGTGGACAGCCAGGCGCGCACGCCCGCCAGGAACAACCACCACACCGAGAAGCCCAGCAGGTAGTAGCTCCAGTCAGCCAGCAAGGCCCCGAGGCGTCCACCCCAGTTACCCACCTCGGTGGCGGTGCCGGTGGTGCTCCAGGCGGGGTCGGTCAACGAATGGCTCAGCAGCGCGAGCAGCCAGAACGCCAGTGCGGCGGCGCCCAGCACCAGGCCGATTTCCTGGGCGAACCGGGACACACCCGCCGGACCTGCAGGGCTGCGGTCGGCGTTGAGGGTGTTGAGTGAATATGTCATAGGCCTCGCTGAATTCCAGCGGCTAGCTTACCCCATGACGCGGTGCGGCCAGGCCATGCAGAACAGGGTCGGCAGGCTCTCGCAGCGCCGCCGCCGCGAGCCACCGATGCGGCGCTCAGCCCAGCGAGTTGAGGCGTTCCTTGATGACGGTGCTGCCGTCCTCGGTCACCTCGATGAACCCCCGGTCTTCGAGGTCCTTCATGACCCGGCTGACCATCTCGCGCGAGGCCCCGATCATCTTGGCAACGTCCTGGCGCGAAACGCGGTCCTTGATCGTCAGCACGCCTTCCTTGTCCGGCTGGGCGAATTCCAGCAGCGCACGCGCCACACGACCGTACACATCCATCAGGGCCAGCGATTCGATCTTGCGGTCGGCGTGGCGCAGCCGCTGCACCAGGCCCTTCATGACCGCATAGGCCATGGAGGTGTTCTCGGGCAGGCAGCGTGCGAACTCGGTGCGGCCCAGGATCAGCACATCGGTCTGCACCTCGGCCTTCACCGTGGCCGAGTGCGGCTGGTTGTCGATCAGGCTCATCTCGCCCACGTAGTCACCCGGGTTCATGGTCGCCAGGATCACCTCCCGCCCTCGCGTGTCGGTGGTCACCACGCGGGCCCGCCCCGTCAGCACGATGGCCAGGCAGTTGGACTTCTTGCCCTGCTCGACGATGCACTCACCGCGCTTGAAGCGCCGCTTGATCACGGAGTCGGCCACCGACTCCGCCTGCGCCTGGGTCAGGGTGGAGAACAGCGGAACCCGGCGGATGAGATCGAGATTGGACAGGAGGGACATGCGTGTATTCCTTGGTTCAGACAGCGCGAACAGCGCTCTTTCATACAATGACTCGCACACACCGGGCGCCTTGGGGGGCTGGTTTTTCGGCCCGGCGCACCTATATAACTGCTTACTCTAAACCACTTGGCCTCAAATTCGATGGGGCTTGCACCATGAAACACGCGAAAGTCCTCATCCTCGGTTCAGGCCCTGCCGGCTACACCGCCGCCGTTTACGCCGCTCGCGCCAACCTCAACCCGGTGCTGATCACCGGCATCGCGCAGGGGGGACAGCTCATGACCACGACCGACGTGGACAACTGGCCCGCCGACGCCGAAGGTGTGCAGGGACCCGATCTCATGCAGCGCTTCCTGGCGCACGCCGAGCGTTTCAAGACCGAGATCATCTTCGACCACATCAACGCCGTCGACTTCAGCAAGCGCCCCTTCGTGCTCAAAGGCGACAGCGGCGAATACAGCTGCGACGCGCTCATCATCGCCACCGGCGCATCGGCCAAATACCTCGGCCTGCCCTCGGAAGAGGCCTTCATGGGCAAGGGCGTGTCGGGTTGCGCCACCTGCGACGGCTTCTTCTACCGCGGGCAGGAAGTCAGCGTGATCGGTGGTGGCAACACCGCCGTGGAGGAAGCGCTGTACCTGTCCAACATCGCGAGCAAGGTCACGCTGGTGCACCGCCGCGACACCTTCAAGGCCGAAGCCATCCTGATCGACAAGCTGATGGACAAGGTCGCCGCGGGCAAGATCGAACTCAAGCTGCACAGCACGCTGGACGAGGTGCTCGGCGACCAGACCGGCGTGACCGGCGTGCGCCTGAAAAACGTGAAGACCGGCGCCAGCGAGGACCTCGCCCTGCAGGGCTGCTTCATCGCCATCGGCCACCAGCCCAACACCGACATCTTCAAGGGTCAGCTCGACATGAAGGACGGTTACATCACCACCCGCTCGGGCCTGCAGGGCATGGCCACCATGACCAGCGTGCCCGGCGTGTTCGCGGCCGGCGACGTGCAGGACCACGTGTACCGCCAGGCCATCACCAGCGCCGGCACGGGCTGCATGGCCGCCCTCGACGCCCAGCGCTTCCTGGAACAGAACGCCGCCTGACGCCCGGCAACGCAGGCCCATGGCGGGCCGCCCGGCTATTGGCTATAATTGCGGGCTTTGCTGAGATTGACCGGCTTGCCCGGGGCACGAAGCAGATTCGGGTTACCGCCACCCTTTCCTGGCGAGGTGAGGCTGAATGGCCAGGCACGGAGTCCCCTCCGGTCGCGGTCAACAGCTGTTTGAAATGATCGGAGTGTCCTCATGGCACGCGTCTGCGACGTCACGGGCAAGAAGCCCATGGTCGGGAACAACGTTTCCCACGCCAACAACAAAACCAAGCGCCGGTTCCTGCCGAACCTGCAATACCGCCGTTTCTGGGTCGAGAGCGAAAACCGCTGGGTGCGCCTGCGCGTGTCCGGCGCCGCCCTGCGCCTGATCGACAAAAACGGCATTGACGCCGTGCTCGCCGACCTGCGCGCACGCGGTCAAGCTTAAGGAGAACCGAACATGGCAACCAAAGGCGCACGCGAGAAGATCAAGCTGGAGTCCACCGCTGGAACCGGCCACTTCTACACCACCACCAAGAACAAGAAGACCACGCCCGAGAAGATGCTGATCAAGAAATTTGATCCCAAGGCACGCAAGCACGTGGACTACAAGGAAATCAAGCTCAAGTAATCGAGCCGGTTCCCCACAAAAAAGCCGCTGTCATCCAGCGGCTTTTTTGTGCGCGATCGACAACGTTTGCCCATGAAAAAGCCACCCCGCGGGGTGGCTTTTTTCCGGAGAGGCCGAACTCAGGCGTGGGCCGAGCGCAGGCGGATGGAGAAGTCGCGCAGCGCGGCAATACCGCTCTCTTCGGCACGGCGGCACCAGGCCTGCAGGTCCGTGGCCAGCTGCTCGCGGGTGGCATTGGTGCTGGACCACAGCGCGCGCAACTCTTCGCGCATGGTCACCATCTTGTCGAGCACCGGGTGCTCCGCGCGCACCTGGGCCAGCTGCGGCTTGACGTTGGCGGGCACCTTGTCGTCGTCGCGGTGCAGCCAGCGGCGGGCTGCCTGCAGCACGGTGGCGTCGCCACTGCGCTGTTGCAGGGCTCCCAGCTCGCGCTTGCAGGCGGCGCGCATCTCACGCGCGTAGCCCGCCATCACTTCGTAGCGGTTGGCGATGATCGCCTCCAGCGTCTTCTCGTCGGCCACCGGGCGCACGTCGCCATAAGCCATCTTGGGCGGCACCTTTTTCACCGAGGCCAGGCCCACCGAACTCAGCAGGGTGATGTACATCCAGCCGATGTCGAACTCGTAGGGCTTGACCGACAGCTTGGCCGAGGTCGGGTAGGTGTGGTGGTTGTTGTGCAGTTCTTCGCCACCGATCAGGATGCCCCAGGGCGACACGTTGGTGCTCGCGTCGGCGGCCTCGAAGTTGCGGTAGCCCCACCAGTGGCCGATGCCGTTGATGATGCCGGCGGCCGTGATCGGGATCCAGATCATCTGGATCGCCCAGACGGTCAGGCCCAGGGCGCCAAACAGCGCCACGTCGATGATGAGCATGAGGCTCACGCCCAGGCGCGAGCGGCCGGTGTAGACGTGCTTCTCGATCCAGTCGCTCGGCGTGTTGTGGCCATAGCGTTCCAGGGTTTCCTGGTTCTTGGCTTCGGCGCGGTAGAGCTCGCTGCCCTCATAGAACACCTTCTTGATGCCGAACACCACGGGGCTGTGGGGGTCCCCCTCGTGTTCGCACTTGGCGTGGTGCTTGCGGTGGATGGCGGTCCATTCCTTGGTGACCATGCCGGTGGTCATCCAGAGCCAGAAGCGGAAGAAGTGCGACGCGATGGGATGCAGGTCCAGCGCCCGGTGCGCCTGGTGGCGGTGCAGGTAGATGGTGACGCTGGCGATCGTGATGTGGGCGAAGACCAGGGCCACGAGAATGGCCTGCCACCAAGTGGCGCCACTGACGCCATGGGCCAGGAACTGGATCAGGCCGTCCCAAAGCAGCGAAAAGATTCCGGAATCGGAAGAAGACATGGATTTCCTATTAGACCGCCCGAGGGTCAAGGAGAGACAAATCGAAGCCGGGCCCATGGGCGGGGTGGGCCGGCAAGCTCCGGATTTTAAGGCCGGGGGTGCAAATCACCAACCCTTGGGCCTTCAGAGATACGAACTTACGGATTCAGATCGAGTGACTTCGCGACAATTCAAGGCCTTTTCCGCCAGACGGCAGCAAAAAAGCCGTCCGTTGCATGCCGATGAGGCCACAAACGCAGCCAGCGCCCCTGCTCCCCCGAGCACAGCGCGGCCGCATCCCCCACTTGTGCACCGTCCAGCAAAGCGGCCACCGGCAGGGCCTCGAAATCGGCATGGGCCTGCTCGAAGGCCTCGGCGACGGCCTCGTTCTCCTGCCTCAGCAGGCTGCAGGTGGCATAGACCAGCCGGCCGCCCGGCTTGAGCAGGCGCGCGGCGCTGTGCAGGATGGCCCCCTGCAGTTCGGCCTGGGCGGCCACGGTGGCGGGCGTCTGGCGCCATTTCAGGTCGGGGCTGCGGCGCAGCGTGCCCAGGCCCGAACACGGGGCATCGACCAGCACCCGATCGATCTTGCCGGCCAGGCGCTTGATGCGGTCGTCGCGCTCGTGGGCGATCGCCACCGGGTGCACATTGGACAGGCCGCTGCGCGCCAGGCGCGGCTTGAGCGCGTCGAGCCGGTGGCCCGAGGTGTCGAAGGCATAGAGCCGGCCGCTGTTGCGCATGGCCGCGCCGATGGCCAGGGTCTTGCCGCCCGCGCCGGCACAGAAGTCCACCACCATCTCGCCGCGCTTGGCGTCCAGCAGCAGGGCCAGCAGTTGCGAGCCCTCGTCCTGCACCTCGACCTCACCCTGCACGAAGGCCGGCAGCCTGGCCAGCGAGGGCTTGCCCTGAATACGGATGCCCAGTGGCGAGTACGGCGTCGGCTCGCCCACGAGGCCAGCGGCCTTCAGGGAGGCCAGCACCGCCTCGCGCTTGGCCTTGAGCAGGTTGACCCGCAGGTCCAGCGGCGCGGGCTGGTTCAGGCTGGCGACCAGGGCGTCGAATTCCCCCCCCACCTGCTCGCGCAGTTCGGTGGCGAGCCACTCGGGCAGGTTGTGCCGGTGTGGCGCCATCAGATCGGCGTCGGTCACGGCATCGCAATGGTCGAGCCAGGTTTTCTCGGGCTCGGTCAGCGCGCTCTTGATGAAGTCGCGGTCGCCGGGAAAGGCCAGGATCGCCAGCCGCCGCCACTTGGAGCCGCTGCCCGAGCGGGCCAGCCATTCCAGCTTGAGGCGCTCGCGCAGGATGGTGTAGACCGTGTCGGACAGGGTGGCGCGCTCGCGGGGACCGAGTGAACGGTTCTCGCGAAAGTGGCGGGCGACGACGGCGTCGGCGGGGTGTTCGAACTTGAAGACCTGCTCGATCAGGCTGGCGCATTCGTCCAGGAGGGCTTTGGGGTGCATAGGGGCGGTATTGTCGCCCCCCTGCGCCGCTGACGCGGCTTCCCCCCAGGGGGACGACGCCTGTGGCCCGGCAAAGCCGGTCCCACGGCATCTCTGGACCGGGCACCCGCGCTCCGGCACATGTTGCTGCGCCGGGGATAATCGAAGGCTATGTCCGAACTTTCCCAACAGGTGCGCCGCCGCCGCACCTTCGCCATCATTTCCCACCCCGACGCGGGCAAGACGACCCTCACCGAGAAGCTGCTGCTGTTCTCCGGCGCCATCAACATCGCCGGCAGCGTGAAGGCGCGCAAGGCCGCGCGCCACGCCACCAGCGACTGGATGGAAATCGAGAAGCAGCGCGGCATTTCGGTCGCGTCCTCGGTGATGCAGATGGAATACCGCGACTGCGTGATCAACCTGCTGGACACCCCGGGCCACCAGGACTTTTCGGAAGACACCTACCGCGTGCTTACCGCCGTGGACGCCGCGCTGATGGTGATCGACGCCGGCAACGGCGTGGAGCCGCAGACGCGGCGCCTGCTGCAGGTCTGCCGCGCGCGCAACACGCCCATCCTGACCTTCGTGAACAAGATGGACCGCGAGGTGCAGGCGCCGCTGGACCTGATGGACGAGATCGAACGCGAGCTGGGCATGACCGTGGTGCCCTTCACCTGGCCAGTGGGCATGGGCAAGACCTTCCGCGGCGTGTTCGATCGCCGCACCGACCAGATGCGCGTGTTCGCGGCCGGTGAAGACCGCCGCGGTGGCGACGAGGACGTGCTGGTCGGCCTGAACAATCCCGAGAGCGTGAAGCGCTTCGGCTCGGAGTTCGAGCAGGCACGCGACGAACTCGAACTGGTGGCGGGCGCGTCGCCCGCGTTTGACGAGGCGCAGTTCCTGGCGGGCAAGCAGACGCCGATGCTGTTCGGCTCGGCGGTCAACAACTTCGGCGTGCGCGAGGTGCTCGACGCGCTGGTGGACCTGGCACCGCCGCCCGGCGACCGCCCCGCGATCCAGCGCACCGTGCACCCCGACGAACCCAAGTTCAGCGGCGTGGTGTTCAAGATCCAGGCCAACATGGACCCGGCGCACCGCGACCGCATCGCCTTCGTGCGCGTGGCCAGCGGCCATTTCGAGCGCGGCATGAAGCTCAAGGTGGTGCGCTCGGGCAAGGACCTGCGCCCCAACACCGTGGTGAGCTTCCTGTCGCAGCGCCGCGAGCTGCTGGACGAGGCCTTTGCCGGCGACATCATCGGCATCCCCAACCACGGCGTGCTGCAGCTCGGTGACACGCTGACCGAAGGCGAGAGCCTGCAGTTCACCGGCCTGCCCTTCTTCGCGCCGGAAATCATCCGCAGCGTGGAAGTGGCCGACCCGCTGCGCAGCAAGCAGCTGCGCTCGGGTTTGACGCAGCTCGGCGAAGAGGGTGCCATCCAGGTGTTCCGCCCGGTGGCCGGCTCGGTGCTGCTGCTGGGCGCCGTGGGCCAGCTGCAGTTCGAGGTGGTGGCGCACCGGCTGGAGCACGAGTACGGCGTGAAGGCCCGCATCATGAACAGCCCCTACCAGGTGGCGCGCTGGGTGACCTGTGCGCCCGAGGACGGCGGCGAGATCGAACTCAAGCGCTTCATCGATGCCAACAGCCACCGCGTGGCACTCGACGCGGTGGACGCACCCACGCTGCTGGTTGACCACGCGGCCACGCTGCGCGCGGTGGAGGCGAACTGGCCGAAGATCAGATTTCACGCGATGCGGGAGCACGCGGGCCTGGTGTTCCACAAGGGGGTTTGAGGGCGTGCCCTCTCCCCAGCCCTCTCCCAGGGGAGAAGGCGTAAAACATTTCAAGCGGCGAGCAGTCTTTCGATCGCGCGCGGATAGATGACGTGCTCCTGCGTCAGCACCCGGGCCGCCAGCATCTCGGCGGTATCGCCCGGCAGCACCGGCACCACGGCCTGGTCCAGGATCTCGCCATGGTCGAGTTCGCTGGTCACGCGGTGCACCGTGGCGCCCGCCAAGCGGCAACCCATCTCGATCGCGCGCTGGTGCGTTTTCAGCCCGGTGAACGCCGGCAGCAGGCTGGGGTGGATGTTCACAAGGCACCCCTCGTAGTGCTGCACGAAGCCCGGCGTGAGGATGCGCATGAAACCGGCCAGCACCACCAGCGCCGGTTCAAACCGGTCGATTTCGGCCATCAGGGCAGCGTCGAAAGCCTCGCGGCTGTCGTAGGCGGTATGGTCCAGCGCAACTGCCGCAATGCCCTGCTCGCGGGCCCAGGCCAGGCCTTGTGCCGCGGCCTTGTTGCTGATCACCGCCACCACGCGCGCGCCGAACCGGGCCTGCCAGCGCCGCTTCAGGGCCGTCTCCGCGATGGCGGCCATGTTGGAGCCGCTGCCAGAGATCAGAATCACGATGTTTTTGTTCACGCCAGACATGGCCCGGAAGTGTAATGACCTCAGACCTGCAAGCCCCCGCCGCCGGCCGCCCGCGCGGCCACGATTTTCAGCAGCGCCCGCTCTCGCCCGCCGAGGCGCGGGTGCTGGGCACCCTCATGGAAAAGGCGCGCACCGTGCCCGACAGCTACCCGCTCACGCTCAACGCGCTGGTGACGGGCTGCAACCAGAAGTCCAGCCGCGAGCCGGTGATGAACCTGGCCGACGCCCAGGTGCTCGAGGCGCTGGACGCCCTGCGCGCCCTGCACATGGTGATGGAAGGTGGCGGCAGCCGCGTGACGCGCTACGAGCACAACTTCGTGCGCGCCGTGGGCGTGCCCGAACAATCGGCCGTGTTGCTGGGCATGCTGGTGCTGCGCGGCCCGCAGACCGCCGGAGAGCTGCGCCTGAACACCGAGCGCTGGTACAAGTTTCTGGACATCGCCTCGGTGGACGGCTTCCTGGAGGAACTGCAGGACCGCAGCCCCGACAAGGGCGGCCCGCTGGTGGTGAAGCTGCCGCGCGCGCCCGGCGCCCGCGAGCAGCGCTGGGCCCACCTGCTCTGCGGACCGGTGGACGCCACGGCATTCGCCGCCGCCCCGGCGGCGCAGGGCAGCGCCGCCACCGAGGACGAGCTGATCGCCCTCACCCGCCGCCTCGCCACGCTGGAAAACACCGTGGCCGCGCTGCAGGACCAACTGCAGAATCTGAACGAACAACTCGGCTTGTCGCAGCCCGGACAGCGATAAAACGAACGGTCGTGCGAAACTGACCGGCGTTGTTCAATTCGCCGGCACAACCCTGTGGCGGCCACCAGGAGACATCCCATGGATTTGGCATTCACGCCCGAAGAACAGGCGTTTCGCGAGGAGATCCGCGGCTGGGTCAAGGCCAACCTGCCCGCCGACATCGCCCACAAGGTCCACAACGCCCTGCGCCTGACGCGCGACGACATGCAGCGCTGGGCCAAGATCCTCGGCAAGAAGGGCTGGCTGGGCTGGGGCTGGCCCAAGGAATTCGGCGGCCCGGGCTGGAACGCGGTGCAGAAGCACCTGTTCGAGGAAGAATGCGCCCTGGCCGGCGCGCCGCGCGTCGTGCCCTTCGGCCCGGTGATGGTGGCGCCCGTGATCATGGCCTTCGGCAACAAGGCGCAGCAGGAGCGCTTCCTGCCCGGCATCGCCAGCGGTGAAGTCTGGTGGAGCCAGGGCTACAGCGAACCGGGCTCGGGCTCGGACCTGGCCTCGGTGAAATGCCGCGCCGAGCGCCAGGGCGACAAGTACATCGTCAACGGCCAGAAGACCTGGACCACGCTGGGCCAGTACGGCGAGTGGATCTTCTGCCTGGTGCGCACCAGCAACGAAGGCAAGCCGCAGACCGGCATCTCCTTCCTGCTGATCGACATGAAATCGCCCGGCGTCTCGGTGCGTCCCATCAAGCTGCTCGACGGCGAATGCGAGGTCAACGAGGTCTGGTTCGACAACGTCGAGGTGCCGGCCGAGAACCTGATCGGCGAAGAGAACAAGGGCTGGACCTACGCCAAGCACCTGCTGAGCCACGAGCGCACCAACATCGCCGACGTGAACCGCGCCAAGCGCGAACTCGAGCGCTTGAAGCGCATCGCCAAGGCCGAGGGCGTGTGGGACGACACCCGCTTCCGCGACCAGATCGCCCTGCTCGAAGTCGACGTGGTGGCGCTGGAAATGCTGGTCCTGCGCGTGCTCTCGGCCGAGAAATCGGGCAAGAACTCGCTCGACATCGCCGGCCTGCTCAAGATCAAGGGCAGCGAGATCCAGCAGCGCTACAGCGAACTCATGATGCTCGCGGCCGGCCCCTACAGCCTGCCCTTCATCGAGGAGGCCATGGAAGCCGGCTGGCAGGGCAGCTTCCCCGGTGGCGTCAACGCCAACGCGCCACTCGCATCGACCTACTTCAACCTGCGCAAGACCACCATCTACGGTGGCAGCAATGAAGTGCAGCGCAACATCGTTGCACAGACCGTTCTGGGCTAAGGAGACACACATGGATTTCGATTTTTCCGACGACCAGGAACAGCTGCGCGACGCGGTTCGCAAGTGGGTCGACAAGGGCTACACCTTCGAGCGCCGCAACAGCATCGTGGCCGCCGGCGGTTTTGACCGCGCGGCCTACGGCGAACTCGCCGAGCTGGGCCTGGCCGGTCTCTACGTGAGCGAAGACGACGGCGGCATGGGCATGGGTCCCATCGAAGGCATGGTGGTCATGGAGGAGCTGGGCCGCGGCATCGTGCTCGAACCCCTGGCGCAGACTCTGGTCGCCTCCGGCGTGCTGGGCGGCTACGCCCCCGCCGCGCTCAAGGCGGCCTGGCTGGCGCGCATCGCCTCGGGCGAGGCGCTGGTGGTGCTCGCGCACCAGGAGCGCCAGGCGCGCTACAAGCTCGACGTCTGCGCCACCACCGCCACCCAGGCGGGCAGCGGCTGGAAGGTGTCGGGCAGCAAGAACGTGGTGCCGGTCGCCGACCAGGCCGACGCCTTCATCGTGCCCGCGATGGCCAACGGCCAGTTGGCCCTGTTCCTCGTGGAGCGCAGCGCCTCGGGCGTGGCCACGCGTGGCCACCACACGCAGGACGGCGGCCGCGCCGGCGACCTGACGCTCAAGGACGCACCGGCCCAGCTCATCACCACCGATGGCCTGACCGCGCTCGAACACGGCGTGGACATCGGCATCGCCGCCGCCTGCGCCGAAGCCGTGGGTGTGCTCGACAAGACCCTGGCCATCACGGTCGAGTACATGAACACGCGCAAGCAGTTCGGCGTGGTCATTGCGAGCTTCCAGGCGCTGCGCCACCGCGTGGCCGACATGAAGATGCAGCTGGAACTGGCGCGCTCCATGAGCTACTACGCCAGCCTCAAGCTCAATGCCCCGGCGCCCGAGCGCCGCGCGGCCATGGCACGCGCCAAGGTGCAACTGGGCACGTCCATGCGCTTCGTGGGCCAGCAGGCGGTGCAGCTGCACGGCGGCATCGGCGTGACCGACGAGTACATCGTGAGCCACTACTTCAAGAAGCTGACCCAACTGGAGATGAGCTTCGGCGATACCCTGCACCACCTGGGCGAGGTGTCCAGCCGCATGCAGGACACGGCCGGCGTGTTCGCCTGATCCCCCGAGCGGCCCGCCCTGTGCGGGCCGCTCTGTTTTCCCCATCCAGAACAACGACATGGAGACACACATGACCAATCGCCGTACCTTCTTTTCCCTGTTCGCCAGCAGCCTGCTGCTGGCCGCCTGCGCCACCGCGCCCCAGGGCGCCGGGCAGCCTCCCATCGTGTTCGTGCACGGCAACGGCGACTCGGCCTCCATCTGGCAGAGCACGGTGTGGCGCTTCGAGTCCAACGGCTGGCCGCGCGAGCGCCTGCACGCGATCGACCTGCCCTACCCGCTCGCGCGCGACGAGGACGGCAAGGCCCAGCCCGGCCGCACCTCGACCGCCGAGCACATGGCCTACCTCAAGGCCGAGGTCGACAAGGTGCTCAAGGCCACGGGCGCGAAGCAGGTGGTGCTGGTGGCCAACTCGCGCGGCGGCAACGCCGTGCGCAACTACATCCAGAACGGTGGCGGCGACAAGACCGTGAGCCACGCGGTGCTGGGCGGCACGCCCAACCACGGCGTCTGGGCCATCAAGGGCTTCCGCGAGGCCAACGAATTCTCCGGCACCGGTCCTTTCCTCACGGCGCTCAACGCGCCGAAGAACGCCGCAGGCGACGAGGTGAGCGGCCCGGTGAAGTGGATGACCATCCGCTCCGACAACAACGACAAGTTCGCGCAGCCCGACGGCCTGTGGATCGGCGCCAAGGGCACGCCCACCAACGTCACGTTCGAAGGCCCGGCGCTCAAGGGCGCGAACAACGTGGTGCTGCCGCGCGTGGACCACCGCGAGACCTCGTTCTCGCCCGCGGCCTTCGACGCCACCTACCGCTTCATCACCGGCAAGGCCCCCACCACCTTGACGATCCCGACCCAGGCACCCGTGGTGCTCAACGGCAAGCTCACCGGACTGGGTCTCACGCCCACCGACCCGGCCACCGGCAACTACGCCAACAACCTGCCGCTGCCGGGCGCGCAGCTCGCGGTGTACGCCACCGACCCGGCGACGGGCGAACGCCGGGGTGCCGCCGTGCACAGCAAGACGGTGGGCGCCGACGGCCTCTGGGGCCCGTTCACCGCGCAGGCCGGCGTGCCGCATGAGTTCGTGATCAGCGCGCCGGGCTACGCCACCACGCACATCTACCGCAGCCCGTTCCCGCGCGGCAGCGATCTGATCCACCTGCGCGCCGAGCGCATCGCCGCGGCCGACAAGGACGCGAAGTCCACCGTCACCTTCACGCGGCCGCGCGGCTACTTTGACGCGGCGCGCGACAGGATGTCGTTCGACGGCAAGGCCTTGCCCGGCGTGCCGCCCACGGGCGCCGGCGTCTCCAGCGCGAAGATCAACCTGGCGCAGGATGGCGTGCGGCCCATTGCAGCGGAGTTCAACGGCGAGAAGATCGCCGGCCGGACTTGGCCGGCGGCAGAAAACCGTGTGGTGGTCCTGGAACTGACCTATTGATGCAAGGCTTCAGGCGTGCAGCCTGGAGCTCTTGGGCAGGTGCGACATCAGGAACTCCATCTGGTCCGCCAGGATGCGGCGGTTGCGCAGGATGAAGTCTTCCCACAGGCTGGGCACGTAGGGCGCGTAGAGCAGCCCCATGTGCGCCTGCTCGGGTGTGCGGTTGCCCTTGCGGTGGTTGCACGACTTGCAGGCCGTCACCACGTTCATCCACAGGTCGCGCCCGTTCTGCCCCAGCGGCACGATGTGCTCGCGGGTGAGTTCTTCCTCGTGGAAATGCTCGCCGCAGTAGGCGCAAACATTGCGGTCGCGCGCGAACAGCTTGCTGTTGGTCAGCGTGGGCCGCAGGTCGAACGGATTGATGCGCGGCACGCCCTGGGTGCCGATGATGGAGTTGACGGTGATGATGGACTGGCGCCCGGTGACCGCGTTGTGCCCGCCATGGAACACCGCGATCTCGGCCCCCATCTCCCAGCGCACCTCGTCCGCCGCATAGTGCAGGACGGCTTCTTCGAGGCTGATCCACGACTGTGGCAGACCCTGGGCGGAGAGCTTCAAGACCTTCAAAACGGGCTCCTTCGACAGAACAAGACACCGGGAAGGGGCGGCCCTGGCGGGGCCGTCCAGCGGCCGCGGGCCAAGCCAGCGGGCGCATATCATCGTGTGCCAATATAGCGCGCTTTGATGAAGCGGCCGTGGCTGTGGGCCTGGAAGCCACAGCCTGCACACCCCGATGCCCGTCACCACAGCACCCGACACCCCCTTCACGGCATGAAAATCTTTCGCGGTTTGCGCTCCCGTCCACCCGGCTCCCCGGGCTGTGCCCTGACCATCGGCAACTTCGACGGCGTGCACCGCGGCCACCAGGCCATGCTGGCGCTGCTCAACAACGAGGCCCACCACCGCGGCGTGCCCAGCTGCGTCATGACCTTCGAGCCGCACCCGCGCGACCACTTTGCCGCCCTGCACCACAAGCCCGAACTGGCGCCGGCGCGCATCGCCACCCTGCGCGACAAGCTGCAGGAACTCGAGCGCTGCGGCGTCGACCAGTGCGTGGTGCTGCCCTTCAACGCGCGCCTGGCCAGCCAGCCGCCCGAGGCCTTCATTGCAGACACGCTGGTGGGCGCGCTCGGCGTGAAGTACGTGCTGGTGGGCGACGACTTCCGCTTTGGCGCGAAGCGCGCGGGCGACTACGCCATGCTCGACGCCGCCGGCGAGCGCCTCGGCTTCGACGTGGCGCGCATGCAGAGCTACGAGGTGCACGGCCTGCGCGTCTCCAGCTCGGCGGTGCGCGAAGCCCTGGGCGCCGGCCGCATGGACGACGTGGCCGCCCTGCTCGGGCGGCCCTACAGCATCAGCGGCCACGTGGTGCACGGGCGCAAGCTGGGCCGCCAGCTGGCCGAGAGCAGCCCCGGGCGCGGCGACGGTTTTCGCACCCTCAACCTGCGCTTTGCCCACTGGAAGCCCGCCGCCAGCGGCATCTTCGCGGTGCACGTGCACGGCCTGGGGCCGGACGCCGATTCCCCCCCGCTGCCGGGCGTGGCCAACCTCGGCGTGCGGCCCTCGCTGGACCCGGACGACGTCAACGGCGGGCGGGTGCTGCTCGAAACGCATTGCCTCGCGTGGCCTGCGGCCATGGCGGCCCGCCTGCCCGACGGGGAGGCCTACGGTAAAATCGTGCGCGTGGAACTGCTGCACAAACTGCACGACGAGCTGAAGTACGACAGCCTGGACGCCCTGACGAAGGGCATCGCCCGGGACTGCGACGACGCGCGCGCGTACTTTGCGTCGCTGCACACGCAGACCCACCGGCAGACCACCCGCGACCGAATTTAACGCCCGCACCGGGGGCTGAATGCCCCGTGCTGCGCGCCCTTGTACAGGCTCAGGGCGAACGGCTTCCCCCTCTCTTCCGACCACCGACCCGTTCGGGCTGAGCCTGTCGAAGCCAAGCCGAGATCGCCCCCATGTCCGAATCCACCCCCGCGGCCACCGACTACCGCAGCACCCTCAACCTGCCCGACACGCCCTTCCCCATGCGCGGCGACCTGCCCAGGCGCGAGCCGGGCTGGGTCAAGGCCTGGCAGGAGGACGGCCTGTACCAGCGCCTGCGCGTGGCGCGCGCCGGCGCGCCGCTGTTCGTGCTGCACGACGGCCCGCCCTACGCCAACGGCAAGCTGCACATCGGCCATGCGCTGAACAAGATCCTCAAGGACATGATCGTCAAGAGCCGCCAGCTGGCCGGCTTCGACGCGCAGTACATCCCCGGCTGGGACTGCCACGGCCTGCCGATCGAGAACGCGATCGAGAAGCTGCACGGCCGCAACCTCGGCCGCGACGAGATGCAGGCCAAAAGCCGCGCCTTTGCCACCGGGCAGATCGACCAGCAACGCGAGGACTTCCGCCGCCTGGGCGTGCTGGGCGACTGGGAACGCCCCTACCGCACCATGGACCCGGCCAACGAGGCCGGCGAGATCCGCGCCTTCAAGCGCGTGATCGAACGCGGCTTCGTCTACCGAGGCCTCAAGCCGGTGTACTGGTGCTTCGACTGCGGCTCCTCGCTGGCCGAGTTCGAGATCGAATACGCCGACAAGAAGAGCGACACGCTGGACGTGGCCTTCGAGACCGACGACGCTGCGAAGCTCGCCGCTGCCTTCGGCCTGGGCGCGCTGCCCGCGGGCAAGACCGCCTTCGCCGTGATCTGGACCACCACCGCCTGGACCATCCCGGCCAACCAGGCGCTCAACGCCCATCCCGATTTCACCTACGCCCTGGTGGACACGCCCCTGGGCTGCCTGGTGCTGGCCGAAACCCTGGTCGAAAAGTGCCTGGCGCGCTTCGGCCTCACCGGCACCGTGCTGGCCACCGCCTCGGGCAAGGCGCTGGGCGGCCTGAACTTCCGCCACCCGCTGTTCGACGTGGACGCCGGCTACCGCCGCCTCTCGCCGGTCTACCTGGCCGAGTACGTGAGCGACGCCGACGGCACCGGCCTCGTGCACTCCTCGCCCGCCTACGGCCTGGACGACTTCAACTCCTGCGCCGCGCACGGCCTGTCGGTGGACGACATCCTCAACCCGGTGCAGGGCAACGGCGCCTATGCGGCCGACTTCCCGCTGTTCGGCGGCCTGCACATCTGGAAGGCCGTGCCGGTGATCCTGGAGGCGCTGAAGAACGCCGGCCGCCTGCTCGCCACGCAGACCATCACCCACAGCTACCCGCACTGCTGGCGCCACAAGACGCCGGTGATCTACCGCGCCGCGGCGCAGTGGTTCGTGCGCATGGACGAGGGCGAGGGCGTGTTCACGAAGGACAAGGCGCCGCGCACGCTGCGCCAGACCGCGCTGGACGCCATCGAGCACACCCGGTTCTACCCGGCCAACGGCAAGGCGCGCCTGCACGACATGATCGCCAACCGGCCCGACTGGTGCATCTCGCGCCAGCGCAGCTGGGGCGTGCCCATCCCCTTCTTCCTGCACAAGGACAGCGGCGAGCTGCACCCGCGCACGATGGAGATCCTGGACCAGGCCGCGGACATCGTGGAAAAGGGCGGCATCGAGGCGTGGAGCCGCGTCACGGCCGAGGAGATCCTGGGCGCCGCGGACGCACCGCACTACACCAAGAGCACCGACATCCTGGAAGTGTGGTTCGACTCGGGCTCGACCTTCCAGCATGTGCTGCGCGGCAGCCACGCGAAGGCCTACGACCGCCTGCCGTACCACGAGAGCGGCCCCGAGGCCGACCTGTACCTCGAAGGCCACGACCAGCACCGCGGCTGGTTCCACAGCTCGCTGCTGCTGGGCTGCGCGCTCTACGACCGCGCGCCCTACCGCGGCATCCTCACGCACGGCTTCAACGTCGACGGCCAGGGCCGCAAGATGAGCAAGTCGCTGGGCAACGTGATCGAGATCGAGACTTTCGCCAAGGACCCGGGCGCCGAGATCGCGCGGCTCTGGGTCGCGTCCACCGACTACTCGGGCGACCCGCCGATGGACAAGAAGGTGATCGCGCGCGTGACCGACGCCTACCGCCGCATCCGCAACACGCTGCGCTTCCTGCTCGCCAACGTGAGCGACTTCGATCCCGCGAAGGACGCCGTGCCGTTCGACCAGCTGCTGGAGATCGACCGCTACGCCCTGGCGCGCGCGGCGCAGCTGCAGGCTGAGGTGCTGGCGCACTTCGAGATCTACGAGTTCCACCCGGTGGTTTCCAAGCTGCAGATCTACTGCTCGGAAGACCTGGGTGCGTTCTACCTCGACGTGCTCAAGGACCGGCTCTACACCACCGCGCCCGACAGCCTGGCGCGGCGCAGCGCGCAGACCGCGCTGCACCAGATCACCCACGCCATGCTGCGCTGGATGGCCCCGTTCCTGAGCTTCACGGCTGAAGAGGCCTGGCCGGTGCTGGCGGGTGCGCAGAGCCAGGGTTCGATCTTCTTCGAGACCTTCGCGCAGCTGCCGGCGGTGGACGAGGCGCTGCTGGCCCGCTGGTCGCGCGTGTGCGAGCTGCGCAACGCGGTGAACAAGGAGATCGAGACGGTGCGCGAGGCCGGCCGGGTCGGCTCGTCGCTGCAGGCCACGGTGAAACTCACCGTGCCCGCCGCCGACCACGCCCTGCTCGCCTCGCTGGGCGAAGACCTGCGTTTCGTGCTGATCGTCTCGGCGGTGCAGCTGCTGCAGGGCGATGCCCTGGCGATCGAGGTCACGCCGGCCACCGCCACCAAGTGCGAGCGCTGCTGGCACTACCGCGATGACGTGGGCAGCGATGCCGCGCACCCCACGCTGTGCGGCCGCTGCACCAGCAACCTGTTTGGCGCGGGCGAAGCCCGTTCGGTGGCCTGATGGCGCGCGCGGGCAGCGGTGGCATATGGCCCTGGCTGGGTCTGGCCGCCGTCCTGGTGGCGGCCGACCAGGTCACCAAGCAACTCATCCTGGCGAGCTACCAGCTCGGCGACAGCACGACCATCACCGGCTTCTTCAACATCGTGCGGGCGCACAACACCGGCGCGGCGTTCTCGTTTCTGGCGGATGCGGGCGGCTGGCAGCGCTGGTTCTTCACGGCAGTGGGCGTGGCCGCGGCGGTCTTCATCGTCTGGATGCTGCGCTCGCACCCGGGTCAGAAGCTGTTTGCGTTCGCGCTCGCCTGCATCCTGGGTGGCGCGCTCGGCAACGTGATCGACCGCCTGATGCACGGCTACGTGGTCGACTTCCTCGACTTCCACTGGGACTTCCTCGCCGGCATCTTCCCCGGCGGGCATTTCCCGGCCTTCAACATCGCCGACGCGGCCATCACCGTGGGCGCGGTCGCGCTGATCCTCGACGAGATCCTGCGCGTGCGCCGCGGCCGCTGAGCCGCCCGGCCCCGCCGAAGGTCCTCACGGCCCGGGCGCTGGGCGTATAGTTTCTCCGTTCATGAAACATCTGTTGGATCTTCTCGCGGCGGTCGCCTTGCTGGTCTGGGGTACGCACCTCGTGCGCACCGGCGTGCTGCGCGTCTTCGGCAGCAACCTGCGGCAGATGCTGGCGTCCAGCATGGGCAACCGCTTCACCGCGGCGCTCTCGGGCCTGGGCGTCACCGCGGTCGTGCAGTCCAGCACCGCCACCGCGCTCATCACCGCCTCCTTCGTCGGCCGCGGCCTGATCGCGCTGCCCGCCGCGCTGGCCGTGATGCTGGGCGCCGACATCGGCACCAGCCTGATGGCGGTGGTGTTCTCGTTCGACCTGTCCTGGCTCTCGCCGCTGTTCATCTTCACCGGCGTGACGCTGTTCATCTCGCGCCAGGGCACCTCGGTGGGTGACTTCGGGCGCGTGCTCATCGGCCTGGGCCTGATGCTGCTCGCGCTGCGCCTGGTGACCGGCTCGACCAACGTGCTCACGCAAAACCCCGCCGTGCAACTGATGCTGGAGTCGCTCTCCAGCGACCGGCTGCTGGAAATCCTGATGGGCGCCGCGCTGGCGGTGGTGGCCTACTCCAGCCTCGCCGTGGTGCTGCTGGCCGCCACGCTGGCGCTGCAGGTGGTGGGGCTGGACGTGGCACTGGGCATCGTGCTCGGCGCCAACCTGGGCAGCGGGCTGCTGGCCGTGATCACCACCGCGAAGTCCGGCATCAGCACGCGCCAGGTGCCGCTGGGCAACCTGCTGTTCAAGGTGTTCGGCGTCGCCATTGCCATCTGGCTGATCCCCACCTGGGTGCGATTCATGCAGCCGCTGGTGCAGGACCCGGCCACGCTCACCGTGCTGTTCCACCTGAGCTTCAACCTCCTGGTGGGCGCGGTGTTCATCGGCCTCACCCAGCCGGTGGCGAAACTGGTGGGGCGCCTGCTGCCGCTGCAGGAAGGCAACGGCCCGCTGAACCGGCCCAACCACCTCGACCCCTCGGCCCTGGCCACGCCCTCGCTGGCCATTTCCTGCGCCGCGCGCGAGGCCATGCACCAGGCCGACATCGTCGAGACCATGCTGCGCGGCGTGGTCACGGTGATCAAGAGCAACGACCTCAAGCTCGCGCAGGACCTGCGCAAGCTCGACGACTCCGTCGACAGCCTGTACTCGGCCATCAAGTACTACCTCACCAAGATCTCGCGCCAGCAGCTCAGCGAGGCCGAAAGCCGGCGCTGGACCGACATCATCAGCTTCACTATCAACATGGAGCAGATCGGCGATACCGTGGAGCGCGTGCTGCTCGACATCGAGGACAAGAAGATCCGCAAGGGCCGCGACTTCTCCGAGGCCGGCATGGCCGAGATCACCGAGCTGCACGCGCGCCTGCTGGACAACCTGCGCCTGGGCATGAGCGTGTTCCTCAACGGCAATGTGCGCGACGCGCAGCGCCTGCTGGAAGAGAAGGTGCGCTTTCGCGACATGGAACGCGAGTACGCCGCCACCCACCTGGACCGGCTCTCGGGCATGAGCATGCAGAGCATGGACACCAGCGCGCTGCACCTGGACCTCATCAGCGACCTCAAGCGCATCAACTCGCACATCTGCTCGATCGCCTACCCCATCCTCGACAGCGCGGGGGTGCTCGCCCCCAGCCGCCTGCGCGAACCCCCGCCGCACGCCAGCCGCCTCTGAGCGGGCATCTGCCCCAAGCCCCGGCCCGCCACAGGCCGAAGGTGCTGTGCTACGCTGGCCGACCGTTCCGCGACCTGCCCAGGAGACACCCCATGCCCGGACTGCTGCCCCACATCGACCCCGATGGCCTGCTCGAGTTCTCGGTGGTCTACACCGACCGCGCGCTCAACCACATGTCCCGGCGCTTCCAGGGCGTGATGACCGACATCTCGGCCATGCTCAAGCGCGTCTACGGCGCGCACTCGGCGGTGCTGGTGCCCGGCAGTGGCACCTTCGGCATGGAGTCGGTGGCGCGCCAGTTCGCGACCGGCAAGCACGTGATGGTGATCCGCAACGGCTGGTTCAGCTACCGCTGGACGCAGATCTTCGAGATGGGCGGCATCCCCGCCAGCCACACGGTGATGAAGGCACGCCGCAGCGGCGACGGCCCGCAGGCCGCCTGGGCGCCGGCACCGATCGCCGAGGTGGTGGACACCATCGCGCGCGAGAAACCCGCGCTGGTGTTCGCGCCGCACGTGGAAACCGCCGCCGGCATGATCCTGCCCGACGACTACCTCAAGGCCGTGGCCGACGCGGTGCACGCCGTGGGCGGCCTGTTCGTGCTCGACTGCATCGCCTCGGGCGCCATGTGGGTGAACATGCAGGCCACCGGCGTCGACATCCTGATCTCGGCGCCGCAGAAGGGCTGGAGCAGCTCGCCCTGCTGCGCCATGGTGATGCTGAGCGCGCGCGCCCGCACCGCCATCGACGCCACACAGAGCACCACCTTCGCGATGGACCTGAAGAAGTGGCTGCAGATCATGGAAACCTACGAGGGCGGCGGCCACGCGTACCACACCACCCTGCCCACCGACGCGCTCACGCGCCTGCGCGAGACCATGGTCGAGACCGAAACCTATGGCTACGAGCGCGTGCGGCAGGAGCAGATCGCGCTCGGCAGCCAGGTGCGCGCCCTGCTGGTGCGCCACGGCTTTCCGAGCGTGGCGGCCGCCGGCTTCCAGGCGCCCGGTGTCGTGGTGAGCTACACCACCGACCCGGAGATCCAGTCGAGCAGGAAATTCCTCGCGCTGGGCCTGCAGACCGCGGCCGGCGTGCCGCTGCAATGCGACGAGCCGGCCGACTTCCGGACCTTCCGCATCGGCCTGTTCGGACTCGACAAGTGGCACGACGTGCCGGCCACGCTCAAGCACCTGGAGCGTGCGCTGGCCGAGGTGGCACCCAGAACACCACAGACCCAACCGGCATGAAAAAAGCGGCCCACCGGCCGCTTTTTTCATGGGTCCGTCGTGCAGTGGCGGATCAGGGCAGCAGCACCGTGCAGCCAGTGGTCGCACGCGCCTCCAGGCTCTTGTGCGCGGCCTGCACGTCGGTCAGCGCAAAGCGCTGGTCGATGCGGATCTTCACCTTGCCGCCTTCGACCACCGCGAACAGGTCGTCGGCCATGGCCTGCGTGCGCTCGCGGCTGGTGATGTGGGTGAACAGCGTCTGGCGCGTCACGTACAGCGAGCCCTTGGGGCCCAGGATGCCGGGCGCGAACGGTGCCACCGGACCGGACGCGTTGCCGAAGCTGGCCATCAGGCCGAAGGGGCGCAGGCAGTCGAGCGACTTCTCGAACGTGTCCTTGCCCACCGAGTCGTAGACCACCTTCACGCCCTGGCCGTTGGTGATGTCCTTGACGCGCGCGGCGAAGTCCTCGGTGCGGTAGTTGATGGCGTGGCTCGCGCCGTGCTCCAGTGCCAGCTTGCACTTGTCGTCCGAGCCCGCCGTGCCGATCAGTTGCAGGCCCAGTGACTTCGCCCACTGGCAGGCGATCAGGCCCACGCCACCGGCGGCGGCGTGGAACAGCACGAAGTCGCCCGCCTCCAGCCCTTCCACCGGCTTGCAGCGCTTGAGCAGGTACTGCGCGGTCAGGCCCTTGAGCATCATGGCCGCGCCGGTCTCGAAGTCGATCGCGTCCGGCAGCTTGCACACGTTCATGGCCGGCATCACGCGCACATCGCAGTAGCTGCCGGGCGGGTTGGCGGCGTAGGCCGCGCGGTCACCCGCCTTGAGGTGGGTCACGCCCTCGCCCACCGCTTCGATCACGCCCGCGCCTTCCATGCCCAGCGACAGCGGCATGGGAAACGGGTACAGGCCGGTGCGCTGGTAGACGTCGATGTAGTTCAGGCCCACGGCATGGTGCCGGATGCGCACCTGGCCCGGGCCGGGTTCGCCCACGCTCACGGTGTCGACCACCAGTTGCTCGGGGCCGCCAGGGGCATGGATGCGCACGGCGCGGCTGGTTTGTTCGCTCATCTCAGGTCTCCTCATGGTGCAAAAGAAGCGATGCTGCCACGATTGCGGCGCCGCGCGGCCACGCCCGCGCAGCAGCCCCATGGCGGCGGCGGGCATACCGGCGGCGCTACAGTGCAGGCCATGCCACAGACAGCCAGCGCGCGACTCACCCCCACCACCCTTCTGCTGCTCCTCATTCCCCCGCTCATGTGGGCCGGCAATGCCGTGGTGGGGCGCCTCATGCAGGGCGTGGTGCCCCCCGTCACGCTCAACTTCCTGCGGTGGGTGCTGGCCATGCTGATGCTGCTGCCGCTGGCGGGCTGGGTGTTGCGCCCGGGCAGTGGCCTGTGGACACATTGGCGACGCTTCGCCCTGCTGGGCCTGCTGGGCGTGGGCATGTACAACTCGCTGCAGTACATGGCCCTCAAGACCTCCACCCCGCTCAACGTGACGCTGGTGGCCTCCAGCATTCCGGTGTGGATGCTGATCATGGGTCGTGTGTTCTACGGCGTGCCCATTTCGCGCCGCGCGGCGCTGGGCGCGTTCATGTCGCTGTGCGGCGTGGTGGTGGTGATCGCGCGCGGCGATCCGGCCGGCCTGCTGGCGGTGCAGCTGGTGCCGGGTGATCTGCTGGTGCTGCTGGCGGCGCTCGCCTGGGCCTGGTACAGCTGGCTGCTGGCGCGCCCACCCGCCCATGAACCCGCGGCCATCAAGGCCGACTGGGCCGCCTTCCTGCTGGCACAGATGGTGTTCGGCCTGGTCTGGTCGGCCGCCTTCACCGCGGGCGAATGGCTCACCCTGCCCGCACGGCCGGCGGGCGAGAGCGCCATCCAGTGGGGTTGGCCGCTGGTGGCCGGCCTGGTGTTCGTGGCGGTCGGTCCGTCGCTGCTGGCCTACCGCAGCTGGGGCGCGGCCGTGGCCCGCGTGGGCCCGGCCACGGCCAGCGTCTTCTCCAACCTCACGCCGCTGTTCGCCGCGCTGATGTCGGCCACGCTGCTGCGTGAGCCGCCCCAGCTGTACCACCTGGCCGGCTTCGTGCTGATCGTGGGCGGCATCCTGGTCAGCTCGCGGCGCTGAGCGATGCGCGATTCCGCCCGACAATGCGAGGCCGGGCGAGACACCCGCGCCACCCACCCGAGGGCATGCCCATGAGAATCCTGCTGGCCGAAGACGAAACCGACCTGGGCAACTGGCTGACCAAGGCCCTCGCCCAGAGTGACTTCCACGTCGACTGGGTGAACGATGGCCGCCTGGTGCGCCGCAGCCTCAAGGCCACGAAATACGACGCGCTCATTCTCGACCTGGGCCTGCCCGGTCTGGGTGGACACGACGTCCTGGCGGACCTGCGAGAGGCCGACGAGCGCCTGCCCGTGCTCATCCTCACCGCGCGCGACTCGCTCATGGAGCGCGTCAGCTGTCTGCACGGCGGGGCCGACGACTTTCTGGCCAAGCCGTTTGAACTCAGCGAACTCGAAGCACGGCTGACCGCCCTGATCCGACGCTCGCGCGGACAGGAACATCCGCGCTTTGCCTGCGGGCCTCTCAGTTACGACAGCGCCGCCAGACAGTTCCGGCTGCTGCACGAGGCATTGGTGCTCACGCCACGCGAACACGCGGTGCTGCGAGCGCTCATCCAGCACAGCGGCGAAGCCCTGTCCAAGCGCGAACTGGTGGAGCGCGTGTTCTCCGACGAGCAGGACGTGAACCCCGAAGCCATCGAGGTGCTGGTGCACCGCCTGCGCAAGCGTCTCGAAGCGTCTCCCGTTCGCATCACCACGCTGCGGGGCATGGGTTACCTGCTGGAGTGTCCGCCGTGAAACTTCCGCGCTGGCTGGGCGGCAGCATCCGCCGCATGCTGCTGGTGGTGCTGGTGCCGGGCATGCTGCTGGTGTTTTCGGCCGAACTCTGGCTGGCCTGGCGCACCGCCAGCGAAGCGGCCGACGCCGCCTACGACCGATCCCTGCTGGGTGCGGTGAAGTCCATCGACTCCAGCATTTCCACCGCCAGTGGGGGTCTGGGTGTGGAGTTGCCCTACCGCATGCTGGAGTTCTTCGAGCTCACCGCCAACGGGCAGGTCTATTACAGGGTGGCCACCGAAGACGGGCTGGTCGAAATCGGCAGTTCCGACCTGCCCCTGCCGCCCAGTCCGCTGCAGTCGGGCAAGCCACAGTTCCATGAGGGGGTGTATTTTGGAGAACCGGTGCGCGTGGGCAGCTATGCGCGCGAACTGGCCGCACCGCTGGCAGGCCAGCCCGGACCGCAGCGCGTGGTGATCCAGGTGGCCGAGACGCTGGAGGCCCGCTCCGACTTCCGGCGTGGCCTGGTGCTGCAGTCGGTGGCGCGCGACTTCCTGCTGGTCGCGGTGGCCAGCACCCTGTTCGGCCTGGCCATCGCCTGGGCCATGCGCCCACTGGCGCGCCTGCGCCAGGACGTGGAAGCCCGCCCGCCACAGGACCTCACCCCGATGGACAGCGCGGGCGTGCCGGCCGAGGTACTCCCGCTGGTGGGCGCCATCAACCACCACATCGGGCGCAACCGGGAACAGGCCGAGGCACGCCGGCGCTTCATCGACGACGCCTCGCACCAGCTGCGCACGCCGCTGACCACGCTGGCCACCCAGGTGGCTTTTGCCCAGCGCGAGGAAGACCCTGCCGCGCTGCGCGAGGTGATGGACAACATCCGCCAGCAGCTCGACGAGACCATCCGCCAGACCAACCAGATGCTCTCCCTGGCCAAGGCCGACAGCGCAGCGCCCGAACCCGAGTTGCTGGACGCGGTGGTGCTGGCCGAAGACCTGGTGCGCCGCTGGTGGCCCATGGCACGCGAACAGGGGGTGGACCTGGGCTTGCACGCGCCCATGGCCACGCTGCCCTTTCACGGCGAGCCCGGCCTGCTGAAGGAGGCCTTGTCCAATCTGCTGCACAACGCCATCCGCCACGGCGGCACGGGCTGCCATGTGACGCTCGCCGTGGGCCACAGCGAGGACCGTGTGCGCTTCAGCGTGGTCGACAACGGGCCTGGCCTGCCGCCCGACGAACTGGCGCGCGCCGGCGAGCGCTTCTTCCGCGGCCGCCAGGGCCCGCTGCCCGGCTCCGGCCTGGGGCTGGCGATTGCGCGCACCGTGGCCCAGCGCCATGGCGGCGAGATGCGGGTGAGCGCCGGACCCGAGGGGCGCGGGCTGGAGGTCACGATGGCGCTGGCCAGCGCCGGCGCCCCGGCGGCTAGTGCGGGTTAACCCTGAAAAAACAGTCCCATCTCTGAAAGCGGCCTGAAAGTGCGCTTTTTCTACAGTGCCCTCATCGCAACCGATCCGTTGCGAGCATTTCACCCCCCCGAGGAGACACTTTCATGAGCTTCACATCCCGTTTGCTTGCCGCGGCCGTCTCGGCCAGCGCCGTCACCGCTTTCGCCGCCGGCGCACTCGACAAGACCGAGTGCATCGCCCCCGCCAAGCCCGGCGGCGGCTTCGACCTCACCTGCAAACTCGTGCAAAGCGCGCTGCAGGAGGGCAAGTTCGTCGCCGACCCGATGCGCGTAACCTACATGCCGGGCGGCATCGGCGCCGTGGCCTACAACACCGTGATCGCCCAGAAGCCCGACGCGGCCAACGCCATCATTGCTTTCTCGGGCGGCTCGCTGCTCAACCTGGCCCAGGGCAAGTTCGGCCGCTACACCGAGAACGACGTGCGCTGGCTCGCCGCCATCGGCACCGACTATGGCGCCGTGGTGGTGGCCGAGAACTCGCCGTTCAAATCGCTCAAGGACGTGATGGCCGCCATCAAGGCCGACCCCACCAAGGTGGTGCTGGGCGCCGGTGGCACGGTGGGCAGCCAGGACTGGATGAAGGCCGCGCTGACCGCGCGCGCCGCCGGCGTGAACCCGAAGACCATGCGCTATGTGGCCTTTGAAGGCGGCGGCGAAGCGCTGACCGCGCTGCAGGGGGGCCACATCCACGTGTTCACCGGCGACGCTGCCGAAGCCGGACAGCAGATCAAGGCCGGCGCCAAGGTCCGCATCCTGGCCGTGATGAACGACAAGCGCCTCACTGGCGACATGGCCAGCATCCCGACCGCCGCCGAGCAGGGCTATGACGTGGAGTGGCCCATCGTGCGCGGCTTCTACCTGGGCCCCAAGGTCAGCGACGCCGACTACAAAATCTGGGCAGACACCTTCACCAAGCTGATGGCCACGCCCGCCTACGACAAGCTGCGCAACGAGCGTGGCCTGTTCCCCATGGCCCTGACCGGCGCGCCGCTGGACACCTACGTCAAGAAGCAGGTGGCCGACTACCGCAAGCTGGCCGAAGAGTTCGGCCTGAACGTCGTGCCCGCCAAGTGATCCCGCAGGGCCTTGGCCCTGCTCTGCGGCGCCACCCCGGCGGTGGCCCCCTCCCCTTTTTTCCCGGAGTTCCCATGAGTGACCGCGTCCTCGGCGTGGTGTGTGTTGTTGCGTCCGCCGCCATGGCCTGGGCCGCGCAGGACTACGCCGCCGCCATCTCCTACGAACCTGTCGGCCCGCGCGCTTTTCCACTGCTGCTGGCGAGCGGTCTGGGTCTGTGCGGCCTGTGGCTGGTGCTGCGCCCCACCGCCGGTGCAGAGTCCTTCCACGGTGTTCCGTGGAAGGCCACCGCTGTGTGCGCGACCGCCGTGCTGGTCTACGCGCTGCTGTTCCAGTGGCTGGGTTTTGCGCTGGCCACGGCGCTGATGGCCGTGCCGGTGGGCATGGCGTTTGGGGGGAGCTGGAAACAGTCACTCGCCGGTGGCGTTGCGCTGGGCCTGGTGCTGTTCCTGCTGTTCGACAAGCTGCTCGACGTGGTGCTGCCCACCGGCCCGTTGGCCGCACTGCTGGGAGGAAACTGACATGGAAGTCCTGCAACACCTGGTCTTGGGTTTCGGCGTGGCACTCACCCCGACCAACCTGCTGATCGCCGCGCTGGGCTGCTTCATCGGCACCATCGTCGGCCTGCTGCCCGGCCTGGGTCCCATCAACGGCGTGGCCATCCTGATGCCGCTGGCCTTTGCCATGAAGCTGCCACCCGAGACCTCGCTGATCCTGCTGGCCGCCGTGTACATCGGCTGCGAGTACGGCGGTCGCATCTCGTCCATCCTGCTCAACGTGCCAGGCGACGCGGGCGCCATCATGACCGCGCTGGACGGATACCCGATGGCGCGCAATGGCCAGGGCGGTGTGGCGCTGTCCATCTCGGCCTGGAGCTCCTTCGTGGGCTCGCTGGTGGCCACCATCGGCATCGTGCTGTTCGCACCGCTGCTGGCCAGTTGGGCACTGTCTTTCGGACCGGCCGAGTACTTCGCGCTCATGTGCTTTGCCTTTGCCTGCATCGCCGGCCTGATGGGCGACGCGCCGGTCAAGGCCGGGCTGGCTGCGCTCATCGGCCTGTCCATGTCGTGCGTGGGGCTGGACTCCAACTCGGGTGTCTACCGCTTCACCGGCGGTGATGTCCACCTCTCCGACGGCATCCAGTTCGTGGTGGTGGTGATCGGCGTGTTCTCCATCAGCGAACTGCTGCTCATGCTGCAGCAACACCACAGCAGCACCGGCATGGTCACGCAGACTGGCCGCATGCTCTTCAACTGGAGGGAGCTCAAGGCCACCTGGTGGGGCACGCTGCGCTCCAGCGTGGTGGGATTTGGCGTCGGCGTGCTGCCCGGGGCCGGCGCCACCATCGCCAGCGCCATGACGTATTCCATGGAGAAAAGCCTGACCGACAAGGAAGGCACGTTCGGCAAGGGCGACATCCGCGGCGTGGCCGCGCCCGAAGCGGCCAACAACTCGGCCGCCACCGGCTCCTTCGTGCCCATGCTCACGCTGGGTGTGCCCGGCTCGGGCACGACGGCGGTGATGGTGGGCGCGCTCTCGCTCTACAACATCACACCCGGCCCGGCGCTGTTCACCCAGCAGCCTGATCTGGTGTGGGGCCTGATCGCCTCGCTGTTCGTGGCCAATGTGATCCTGCTGGTGCTCAACATCCCCCTGGTGGGCGTGTTCACCAAGGTGCTGAGCGTGCCCAACTGGCTGCTGGTGCCCGGCATCGTGGCCGTCAGCAGCGTGGGCGTGTACGCGGTGCACGCCACCACGTTCGACCTGGTCCTGATGACCGGCCTGGGTTTCGCGGCCTACCTGCTGCGCAAGCAGGGCATTCCCATGGCGCCGCTGATTTTGGGTTTTGTGCTGGGCGACATGATGGAGCAGAACCTGCGCCGCGCGCTGTCCATCAGCAACGGGGACGCCGCCATTCTGGTGGCCAGCCCGATCTCGATCGGTCTGTGGACTGCCGCCGCGCTGATGCTGCTGGTGCCGCTGGCGCCCCGCCTGCTGGCCGCCTTCAAGCCCCGCGTCGCGAACGCCTGATCGCGACCCACCTCGACACGCCCACTCAGAACGTGCCCGGGTAGGCCCCACCATCGGCCAGCACGTTCTGGCCTGTGATGTAGCCCGCGTGCGCGCTGCAGAGGAAGGCGCAGATGGCGCCGAACTCCTCGGATGTGCCGAAGCGCTTGGCCGGGATGTTCTTGCGCCGGGCTTCGGCGATCGCGTCCACCGACTGGCCGGTTTTCTCGGCGGCACCGGCCAGCGTGGTCTTGAGGCGGTCGGTATCGAACGCGCCGGGCAGCAGGTTGTTGACCGTCACGCCCTGCGCGGCCAGCGGGCTGCGCGCCACGCCGGCCACAAAGCCGGTGAGGCCGCTGCGCGCGCCGTTGGACAAGCCCAGGATGTCGATCGGTGCCTTCACCGCGCCCGAGGTGATGTTGACGATGCGGCCAAAGCCGCGCTGCGCCATGCCGTCCACCGTGGCCTTGATGAGCTCGATCGGGGTCAGCATGTTGGCGTCGAGCGCCTTGATCCAGGCGTCGCGGTCCCAGGCGCGGAAGTCGCCTGGTGGCGGACCGCCCGCGTTGTTGACCACGATGTCGAACGCCGTGCCCGGCCCGCCCGCCACCGACAATGCGGCGGCGCGGCCTTCGGTCGTGGTGATGTCGGCGGCCACGCCGAGCACCGTCACACCGGGCGAGGCTGCGCGCAGCCCGGTCACCGCGGCCTCCAGGTCGCGCGCGCCGCGCGCCACCAGCACCACGTGCACGCCCTCGGCCGCCAGCGCCTGCGCGCAGCCCAGGCCCAGCCCCTTGCTCGCGCCGCACACCAGCGCCCATTTGCCCTTGATGCCCAAGTCCATGTGAATCTCCAGAAAAGTTATTTGCGCAAGGACGACGCGCCGAAGCGCGTCACCAGAAAGACGCCGCTCAACACCAGCACGGTGCCCGCCACAATCCAGCGGTTGAACGGTTCGTCGAGGATCAGCACGCCCATGACGATGGTCGACATCGGGCCGATCATGCCGGTCTGCGCGGCCAGGCCGGCGCCAATGCGTTCGATCGCCATCATCACCATCACCACCGGTGCGAAGGTGCACAGCGTGGCGTTGAGCAGCGAGAGCCAGATCACCTCGGGCGCCACCGCGGCCGCGCTCATGGGCCGCAGCAGCACGAACTGCAGCAGGCACAGCGCGCAGGCCACGCTGGTGGCCAGGCCCACCAGGCGCATGGAGCCCAGGCGCTGGACCAGTTCGCCGCTGTACACGAGGTAGACCGCGTAGCTGATGGCGCTGCCGAACACCAGCACCGCGCCGAGCACCGCGTTCGGCCCCTGGAAGCCGGCCTCGTGGCCGAACACCAGCAACACGCCCGCGTAGCTCACCGCCATCGCGATCGCCTGCAGGCCGGTGATGCGGCGCTGGTAGATGACCCAGCCCAGCACCAGCACCAGCGTGGGGTTGAGGTACAGAATCAGCCGCTCCAGGCTGGCGCTGATGTACTGCAGGCCCCAGAAATCCAGAAAGCTCGCGAGGTAGTAGCCGGTGAAGCCCAGGCCCAGCACGCCGATCCAGTCCCTGCGGGTCAGCGGTGCCGGTTTCTCGCCGCCGGGCCGGTGGCTGGCCCACCAGGCCAGCGCCAGGAACAGCGGCAGCGCGAACAGCATGCGGTACATGATCAGCGTGACCGCGTCCACGCCATACCGGTACGCCAGCTTGACGATGATGGCCTTGCCGCTGAAGGCGATGGAGCCGGCGCTGGCGAGCAGCAGGCCGGTGGCGAGGTGGGGCACGGGGTGGGATGTGGACGGAGGCGCGGCGGGCATCCACACGATTATCCGGGCGGCGCGAAGAGCCTGCCGCGCCCGGGGCTTCGTCTTTCGCGATGCCGGGCCACGTCAGCGGGCGGCACGCCGCCGTGGCTGCAGCACCACCACCAGCAGCAAACCGATGGCCGCCATCAACAGCACGGCCGACACCGGGCGCTCGATGAACACGAACCAGTTGCCGCGCGAGAGCTGCAGGGTGCGGCGCAGGTGCTCTTCGATGCCGGGCGCGAGCACGAAGCCCAGCAGCAGGGCCACGCCTTCGCAGCCCAGGCGCTGCAGCACGAAGCCGAGCAGCCCCAGCCCCATGACCAGCCACACGCCCCAGCCGTGCGGGCCCAGCGCCAGCGCGCCCAGGCCGCAGGCCACCAGCAGGCCGGCCAGCAGCGCGCGGCGCGGTACGCGCAGCACGCGCAGCAGCGCGGGCACCCACCAGCGCGCCAGCGGCAGGTTGAGCAGCAGCAGGACCAGGTTGCCGATCCACATGGACACCAGCAGCCCCCAGAACAGCACCGGCTGCACGCCCATGACCGACGGGCCGGGCTCGATCGCGTGCAGGCCGAGCGCGCCCAGCAGCAGCGCCATCACCGCATTGGGCGGCAGGCCCAGCGCGAGCAGGGGCAGGTAGGCGGTCTGCGCGCCGGCGTTGTTGGCGGCCTCGGGCGCCGCCACGCCGCGCAGGTTGCCCTGCCCTGGCGCGGGCACGCGGTGGCGCGACACCAGCGCTTCCAGCCGGTACGCGGCCAGGGACGCCAGCAGGGCACCACCGCCCGGCACCACGCCGAGCACCGCGCCCAGGGCGGTGCCGCGCAGCAGCGCGGGCAGCGCATCCTTGAGCTCCTCGCGTGTGGGACGCGTGTCCAGGCCGGCCGGGGCTTCGGCGCTGCGCGGCGCCTGCACCGGTTCGCCCGGTGCGTGCGTGGAGAGGCCGGCCAGCTCGGCCGCCAACGGGGCCACCACGAAGAAGCCCAGTGCGAGCGCGATGAAACCCACCCCTTCGGTCAGACCGTTGTGCCGCCCCATCCAGGGCTCCAGCGCCTCCGGCACGAAGCGCGCGGTGCCGGTCTGCACGTCCCAGCCGGTCAGGCCCAGCAGCAGGCCGAGCACCGTCATCGCCAGCGCTTTCAGGAACGAGCCCGAGGCCAGCACCGTGGCGCCCACCAGTCCCACCACGAGCAGCAGGAAGCGCTCGGCCGGGCCGAACTCCAGCCCCCGCGACACCACCCAGGGCGCCAGCAGGACCACCACGCCGATGGCCAGGCAGCCCGCGGCGAACGAGCTGAGCGTGGCCACCGAGAGCGCCACGCCGGCACGGCCCTGCAGCGCGAGCGGGTGACCGTCGCGGCTGGTCATGACCGACGAGGCTTCACCCGGCTGGTCGAGCACGATGGCCGGCAGCGAACCGCCGTACTGGGCGCCGTAGTACACGCCCGCGAGCAGCAGCAGCGCGGGCAGCGCGGGCAGGCCCAGCGTGGCGGGCAGCAGCAGCGCGATGGCGGCCACCGGTCCCAGGCCCGGCAGCAGGCCGAACACGCTGCCCACCAGCACACCCAGCGCGATCAGGCCCAGCGCCTGCCAGCCCCACACCGCGGCCATGCCCTGTGCCAGCGAGTCCCACCAGGAGAAGTCCATGGCCGTGCGTCCCGACCGCGCTCAGCGCCCGGCCCGTGTGGGCCACACCGGCAGGTCCAGCCCGAGCGGCCCGACCCACAGCGCGCACACCGCCGCCGCCAGCACCAGCGACCACAGCCACACACGGCCGCGGTCGCTGGCGCCACCCGGCACCACCGCGATCACCAGCCCGGCCACGCCGGCCGCCAGGCCCAGCGTGGGCCATTGCGCGAACGACGGACCCACCCAGGGCCACTGCGCGGGACCGCTGCACAGGGCCAGCCAGAACAGGCCACCGAGCACGCGCAGCAACGGGCCGACGCCCCAGTGCACGATGCGGCCCCTGCCCAGCGCCTCGAAGGCCAGCGCCTTGAACAGGATCAGCACGCCCAGCAGGCCCAGCAACAGACCGAGCAGCAGCGGTACATGGCCCGGCCCCATGTCGGCCGCCGAGCCCAGGCTGTGGCGCGTGGCGGCCCAGCCGAAGCCGATGCCGAGCACCAGGAACAGCAGCCCGGCGAGAAAGTCCTGCAGGTTCTTGATCATGGACCGGGGCGCGCGGTGCGAACGCGGGTGCGGGTCACTGCACGGGCGGCGTGCAGGCCAGCACCTCGTCCATGGTGGTCAGGCCCTCGGCCACGCGCGCCGCGCCACCCAGGCGCAGCGGGCGCATGCCGTCCTGCACCGCCTGTTTGCGCAGCGCGTCCAGCACGGGCTCGCGGCTGACCTTGTCCTTGAAGGCTTCGGTGACCACCAGCAGCTCGTACAGGCCCATGCGGCCGCGAAAGCCGGTCATGCGGCAATCGACGCAGCCCACCGGCTGGTACGGCCGGTAGCTGCCGCTGACCTGCCAGGGCTTGACCAGCTCGGTCAGCACCGCGCGCGAGGCCGTGGCGTCGGTGGGGTCCTGCGGCTTGCGGCAGGCGGGGCACAGGGTGCGCACCAGGCGCTGCGCGAGCACGCCCAGCACCGTCGCGTTGATCAGGTAGGGCGGTATGCCCAGCTCCATCAGCCGCATGATGGCCGAGGGCGCGTCGTTGGTGTGCAGCGTGGTGAACACCAGGTGGCCGGTGAGCGCGGCCTGCACCGCCATTTCGGCGGTGGCCAGGTCGCGCACCTCGCCCACCATGATGATGTCCGGGTCCTGCCGCATCAGCGAGCGCAGGCCCTGCGCGAAGTCGAGGTCCAGGTGCGGCTGCACCTGGGTCTGGTTGAAGGCCGGCTCGATCATCTCGATCGGGTCTTCCACCGTGCTCACGTTGACCTCTTCGGTGGCCAGGCGCTTGAGCGTGGCGTACAGCGTGGTGGTCTTGCCCGAGCCGGTGGGGCCGGTCACCAGCACGATGCCGTGCGGGTGTTTCGTGAGGCCCTCCCAGCGCTGCGCGTCGTGCGCGGCGAAACCCAGCGCGCTCAGGTCCTTCACCGTCGAGTCGGGGTCGAAGATGCGCATCACCAGCTTTTCGCCGAAGGCGGTGGGGAGTGTGGACAGGCGCATCTCCACCTCGTCGCCGCGCGCGCCGCCCACGCCGGGGCGCAGCGTCTTGATGCGGCCGTCCTGCGGGCGACGGCGTTCCACCACGTCCATGCGGCCGAGCAGCTTGATGCGCGCGGTCATCGCGTTCATCACGCCGATCGGCATCTGGTAGACCGGGTGCAGCACACCGTCGATGCGGAAGCGGATCACGCCCTGCTCGCGCCGCGGCTCCAGGTGGATGTCGCTGGCGCGCTGGTCGAAGGCGTATTGCCAGAGCCAGTCCACCACCTGCACCACGCCCTGGTCGTTGGCGTCGAGCTGCTTGTTGGCCTTGCCCATCTCGACCAGCTGCTCGAAGCTGCCGAAGCCGCCCTGCGCGCCGCTCTTGTTCGCCGCGCGCACCGACTTGGCCAGCGCGAAGAACTCGCCGGTGAAGCTGCTGATGGCCTGCGGGCTGGACAGCACCAGGCGCACGGTGCGCCGCGTCTGGCGCTCCACCTCGGGCACCCAGTCGCGGATGAAGGGTTCGGCCGTGGCCACCACCACCTCGGCGGCGCTCACCAGCACCGGCAGCACCTTGTGGCGCTCGGCATAGGCCGCGCTCATCACGTCCGCGACCTTGCCCACATCGACCTTGAGCGGGTCGATGCGCATGTACTCCAGGCCGCTGCGCCGGGCCAGCCACTGCGTGAGTGTCTCGACGTCGAGCACATGGCTGTCCGAGGCGCGCGCCATGCCCACCACCGAGAGGCGCTGCAGCGGGTGCTGCACGCTGTGGGCGGACGAGCAGCGCGTGATGGTGCGCTCGGCCTCCTCGGCCGAGATCACACCGTCCTCGCGCAGCCAGCCCACGAGGTTGCGCCAGTCCAGCGGGCCTTCCGGCACCGGCGCGTCAGCGGTCTTCGATGGGGACTTCGTCAGGGTCTTCATGCGCGATCAGGATACCGGTTTGAACAGGCGCAACCACTTCACAGCGGGTAAACCCCAGCGCGTCTGCACCACTTCGGCGCGCGCCAGCAGGGCCATGCGGCTCGGGCGCCCGGGCGTGCGTTGGGCCAGCACCACGGTATTGCCTTCGCGCGTCGGCTTGAAGGCCCAGACCGCGTCGGCGCCGAAGGCCGCGCAAATGCTTTGCAGCGAGCGCTCGTAGCTCGTGTCGCGACCGAACAGGTTGACGGTGAGGCAGCCGTCGTCGCTCAGCGCGGCGCGGCAGTCGGCGTAGAAGTCGGGGCTGTCGAGCACGGGTGCGGCGGCCTCGTGGTCGTACAGGTCTACCTGCAGTGCGTCGTAGGCGCCGATGTGGTCGGCACGGCGGATCTCTTCACCCGCGTCGGCCAGCAGCACGCGCAGGCGCGGCCCGTCGGCCGGCAGCTTGAACCACGCGCGGCACACCGCGAGCACCTGCGGGTTGATCTCGATCGCGGTGGTGTCCATGCGCAGTTTCTTGAAGCAGAACTTGGTGAGCGCGGCCGAGCCCAGGCCGAGCTGCAGCGCGCGGCGCCCGCTCACCGAGTCGGGCTCGACGAACAGCAGCCAGGCCATCATGCGCTGGACGTAGTCGAGCTCGATGTCGAACGGCGCGTCCAGCAGCATGGAGCCCTGGATCCATTCGGTGCCCAGGTGCAGGAAGCGCACCTCGCTGTCTTCGGAGATGGTCACTTCCGGCAAGGCCTGCGGCGCGCGGCGCTGGCGCGCGGCGGCGTTGGCGCCGGCCTTCACGCCGGGACCCCGCTACCGCAAATGCGTGGCCGCGGGCACAATCCATCGGCCTGCGGGGGTGGGGTATCGGCGGCGGCTGGGTGCCCGGTGGGGCGTGATGGATTCGTCATCGTGGTGTGTGAACTTCAGGAGGAATCATTATGAACACGGAAGTCATCTGGAATTTCCTGGTCACCCAGGGCGCCGACTTCGGCCTCAAGGTGCTGGGCGCGATCGCGGCATGGGTCGTGGGCCGCTGGCTGATCGGCATCGCGGTGGGCCTGATCGGCAAGGGCATGGAGCGCGGACGCAAGCTCGACGAGACACTGATCCGTTACCTCAAGTCCATCATCTCGGTGCTGCTGACCATCATCCTGATCCTCGCGATCCTGGACATCTTCGGCGTGCGCACGACCTCGTTCGCGGCCCTGCTGGCCGGCGCGGGCCTGGCGATCGGCGCGGCCTGGAGCGGGCTGCTGGCGCATTTCGCGGCGGGCATCTTCCTGCAGGTGTTGCGGCCCTACAAGGTGGGTGACTTCATCAGCGCGGGCGGTGTGACCGGCACGGTGAAGGAGCTGGGCCTGTTCACCACCACCATCCTCACGCCGGACAACGTGATGACCATCGTGGGCAACAGCAAGGCGCTGTCGGACAACATCCAGAACTTCAGCCAGGAGCCGTTTCGCCGGGTGGACTGTCTGGCGAAGGTGGCGAACAGCGTGGACGTGAACGACGCGATGGCGCGTCTGCGGGTGGCGGTGGCGGCGATTCCCAACGTGATCGCGTCACCCGCACCCGATGTGGAGATCCTGCAGTTCACGCCCGAGGGCCCCTTGTTGTGCGTGCGGCCCTACACGCACACCGACCACTACTGGCAGGTCTACTTCGACACGCACAAGGCGGTGGTGAGCACGTTTGGTGCGGCGGGGTACCCGGTGCCGGAGACGCCTGTGCTGCATCGCACTGTGGCTGCTTGAGGTCTTTCTCCGGCTGGAGCGGTCACCGGCGAGGGCGGGGTGAGGGCCCCGCTCATGTCCCCCGGCTCGGGGGCGGGTGGCGTTCTGCGCAGCGGGGTAAAGGAGGAGCCGGCCTCCCGCCGGCGGGGGACACCCGCGGAGCAGAGCGCCACCCGTCCCCGAGCCCGCGAGGTCGCAGCAACAAAACAAAAACCTAAGCCGCCACCCCATGCCGACGCAACACCTCGGCCCAGGCAGAGAGCTTGCGATCAAAACTCCAGCTCGCATTCGCCGGGCTGGTGGACGGCAGCTTGTAGACCGGCACGCCCAGCCGCTCCGTGTGCCGCGCATGGCGAAAACTCTCACCGCCGTTGTGTGCAATCGCTTCCAGCCGCGGACAGGCGCGCATCACCGCCGCGAAGTCGTTGAGCTCCGCGTTCTGGATGTTCGCGTCCAGGCTGCCCTCGCGCTCGCAAGCGCCGTACACATCCCACACGCCCAAGCCATGGTCGCGCAGCGCGGCCACACGCCCGTCGTAGGCCATGGCGGGCAAGGGCAGCTGCCACAGCGCACCCAGGATTTTCCAGAAGTGGTTTTGCGGGTGGCTGTAGTACTGCTGCGCGCGCAGCGAGGCCACGCCCGGAAAACTGCCCAGCACCAGCACGCGCGTGTTCGCGTCCAGCACCGGCGCGAGGCCTTGCAGCCGGCTCATGCCGGCCGGGCCAGCGCCGCCAGCCGGGGCAGCGCGGCCAGCGCGTTGGCGGTGGTGGCCGTCATCAAGGCCTCGGCGGACAGGCCACGCAGTTCCGCCACCACCGCACCGATGCGCGGCAACTCGGCCGGGCTGTTGACGCCCTGCGCTCGCCCGGCCGCGCGCTCGGCCGCCGTGGCGTACAGCCACTGCGGCGGGATGTCGGGCGCATCGGTCTCCAGCACCAGGGCCGAGAGCGGCAGCTCGGCCGCCAGGCGCCGCAGCTGGCGTGCCGGCTCGAAGGTGCTGGCGCCACCGAAACCGAGCTTGAAACCCAGGCCCAGAAACGCCCCGGCCTGTTGCGCGCTGCCGTTGAAGGCGTGCGCAATGCCGCCGCCGGTGGGCAGTTCGCGCAGGTGCCTGAGCAACTGGTCGGCGCTGCGCCGCACGTGCACGATCACCGGCAGGCCATGCTGGCGCGCCAGCCGCAGCTGGGCCCGGTAAAAGAAGGCCTGGCGCTCGCGCATCCCGGGCGTGCACAGGGCCGGCACGAAAAAATCGAGCCCGATCTCGCCCACGGCCACCAGGCGCGGATCGTCGCGGTGCGCGGTGAGCGCGGCGTCGAGCGCGTCCAGGTCGGCATCGAGCGCGCGCGGCACGTACAGCGGGTGGATGCCCAGCGCGTAGGCGTCGCCGCTGCGGTGCGCGAGCTGTCGCACGGTGTCGAAGTTGGCGCGCTCCACGGCCGGGATCACGCACAGGCCCACGCCGAGCGCGGCCGCGCGCTCGCGCAGGCTCAGCGCGAGCGTGTGGTCGGCGCCGAACTCGGGCGCGTCCAGATGGCAGTGTGTATCGATCCACATGGCGGTATAACGGCCATTGTGCCGGCAAGCCTCTCGCGCGCCGGCATCCCGCCACCGGAAGGAAACCACCATGTCACACACGCCCCGTCTCGCCTGGCTTGCCGCTCCCGTGCTGATGGCACTGTCCGCCTGCGCCGCCCTGCCCGGTGCGCCCGGCTCAGCCGGCGCGTCCGCCGCCGCCCCACTGGTGGGCAGCGAGTGGCGGCTGGAAGATCTGGGCGGGCGCGGCGTGCTCGACCGCCTGCAGGCCACCCTGGCCTTTCCCGAGGCCGGGCGCGTGGCGGGCAACAGCACCTGCAACCGTTTCTTCGGCTCGTACACGCTGATGCAGGACCGCGTGGCCTTCGGCCAGCTGGGCGGCACGCGCATGGCCTGCCCCGAACCGCTGGCGGATCAGGAAGCGCGGTACCTCGACGCGCTGCAGAAAGCCCAGCGCATCGAAGTGCAGGGGAAGACCATGCTGGTGCACGTGCAGGGGCTGGAGAAACCGCTGCGCCTCACAAGAACCAAGCCTTAGGTCAACACACCCGTCGTCAGCCGCAGCACGCGGCCGCAGCGCGCGGCCAGGGCCTCGTCGTGGGTGACCACGATGAAGGCCGTGCCCTGGTCGCGGGCCAGCGCCAGCATGAGCTGGAACACACCCTCGGCGGTGCTGCGGTCCAGGTTGCCGGTGGGTTCGTCGGCCAGCACGCAGGCCGGCTGCGTGACCAGCGCGCGCGCGATCGCCACGCGCTGGCGCTCGCCGCCCGAGAGCTCGGCCGGCCGGTGGTGCAGGCGCTCGCCCAGGCCCACGCGCGTGAGCATCTTCGTGGCCTGTTCGGCCGCCTCGGCGCGCGGCAGGCGGCGGATCCACAGCGGCATGGCCACGTTGTCGCGCGCGCTGAACTCGGGCAGCAGGTGGTGGAACTGGTAGACGAAGCCCAGGTGTTTGTTGCGCAGCGCGCCCTGCTGCGTGGCGCTCAGGCCCGAGAGCGTCTGGCCCATGAGCTGCACGCTGCCGCTGCTGGGTGCGTCCAGCCCGCCCAGCAGGTGCAGCAGCGTGCTCTTGCCCGAACCCGAGGCGCCGACGATGGCCACCGTCTCGCCCGCGCGCACCGTCAGGTCCACGCCGGTAAGCACGGTGACGTCGAGACGGCCTTCGCTGAAGCGCTTGGTGAGGCCGTTGGCCTGAAGAACAATGTCACTCATAGCGCAAAGCCTCGGCAGGATTCACGCGGCTCGCGCGCCAGCTCGGGTAGATCGTGGCCAGGAAGGAGAGCACCAGCGAGATGACGGCCACCGGCAGGATGTCGGTCTGCTGCGGGTCGCTGGGCATGCGGCTGATGAGGTAGATGTCCTGCGGCAGGAAGCTCGCGCCCAGCACGCGTTCGAGCGCGGGCACCAGGGTGTCGATGTTGAAGGCGATGCCCAGGCCGAGCAGCAGGCCCGCGCCGGTGCCGATGACGCCCACCATGGCGCCCTGCACCATGAAAATCCCCATGATGCTTTGCGGACTCGCGCCCAGGGTGCGCAGGATGGCGATGTCGGCGCGCTTGTCGGTCACCGTCATCACCAGCGTGGACACGAGGTTGAACGCGGCGACCGCCACGATCAGCGTGAGGATGATGAACATCATGCGTTTCTCGAGCTGCACGGCCGCGAACCAGGTGCGGTTCTGGCGCGTCCAGTCGCGCACCAGCAGGCCGGGGTCGAGGTCGGACGCGATCGCGATGCCCACCTCGCGCGCCTGGTGCAGGTCCCGGATCTTCACGCGCACGCCGGTGGGGCCTTCCACGCGGAAGATGCGCGCGGCGTCCTCCTGGTGCAGCAGCGCGAGCGCCGAGTCGTACTCGAAGTGGCCCGAATCGAAGGTGCCCACCACCGTCATCTGGCGGATGCGCGGCACCACACCCGCCGGTGTGACCTGCCCGCTGGGCGCGATCAGCGTCACGCTGTCGCCGGCGATCACGCCCAGGCTGCGCGCGAGTTCGCCACCGAGGATGACGCCGAACTCGCCGGGCACCAGGCGCGGCAGCAGGGTGTCGGCCAGCTGGGCGGCAAGGTCGGTCACCCTGGGTTCGAGCGCGGGATCGATGCCGCGCACCAGCGCGCCCTTCATGTCCTCGCCGCGCGCGATCAGCGCCTGCGCGCCCACGAAAGGCGCGGCGCCCACCACCTCGGGGTGGCGCTCGATGCGCGCGAGCGTGTCGGCCAGGTTGGGGATCGCCTGGCCGCTGGGCTCGAACACCTCGATGTGCGAGAGCACGCCCAGCATGCGGTCGCGCACTTCCTTCTGGAAGCCGTTCATGACCGAGAGCACGATGATGAGCGCGGCCACGCCGAGCGCGATGCCCAGCATGGACACGCCCGAGATGAAGGAGATGAAGCCGTTGCGCCGGGTGGCGCGGCCGGCGCGCGTGTAGCGCCAGCCGAGAATGAGTTCGTAGGGGGTTTGCATGCGATGGGTTGAATCCATCGGGCATTGTGGCATCCCCGACAATCGGAACATGCCCGCACCCCACATGGCCTCTGAGCCCGCCTCGCACCTGCTGGTTCCGTTCGCCAGCGCGAGCGACCCGGCCTGCCGGGCCGCGCTGCCGGGCCTGCAACTGCCCCGGCTCACCGCCCTGCTGGCCGAACTGCAGCCCGCGTACACCGACACCGGCACCGAGCACAGCCTGAGCGCCCCGCACGAGCGCGCGCTGGCCGAGGCCATCGGCCTGCTGCGCGCCGACGGCTCCGCGTATGGCGACGGCCTGATTCCCTGGGCCGCGGCCGCGAGCACGGAGCCCCATGTGCCCCAGGCCTGGTTCACGCCCTGCCATTTCCAGGTCGGCATGGAGCAGGTGACGCTGCTGCCCGGCGAACAGCTGGGACTGAGCGACGAACACGCCCGCCCCCTGTTCGACGCGCTGGCAACGTATGGCGCCGAAGACGGCATCGCGCTGCGCTACGAGTCGGCCACCCGCTGGCACGCCAGCGGCGAGGTGTTGCGCGGCATCGCCTGCGCCAGCCTGGACCGTGTGGGCGGCCGTTCGGTGGAGGCCTGGATGACCGACAGCGCGGCCAACCCCGCCGGTGGACTGCTGCTCAAGCGCCTGCAGAGCGAGGCGCAGATGCTGTTCTACACCCACGCCGCGCACGACGCGCGCGAGGCGCTGCGCCTGCACCCGGTGAACGGCTTCTGGGTCAGCGGCGCGGGCGCCATCGACCACCCGACGCCGCTGCGGCCTGCGCCGACCCTGCCCGACGGCCTGCGCCAGGCCGCGCTGCAGGCCGACTGGACCGCCTGGCAACAGGCCTGGATCGCGCTGGACGCTGGCGAGATCGCGCAATGGCTGGAGCGCGCGCGCCGCGGCGAGCCGGTCACACTCACCCTGTGCGGCGAGCGCGCGGCGCAGCGCTTCACGAACGCCCCGCGCGGCGCCGGCGCGCGCATCGGCCGCCTGTTCAAGAACCTGCTGGGCAACGCCCCGGCCTGGAAAACGCTGGAAACCCTATGAAGATCATCACCCGCGACGTGCCACCCCGCGCCGCCTGGGCGCTGGAGCAAAGCGGCCTGCACCCGCTGCTGGCGCGCCTGTTTGCCGCCCGCGGCATCACCAGCACCGACGAGCTCGACGATGCCCTGACCCGCCTGCTGCCACCCGGTTCGATGCTCGGCGCGCAGGAGGCCGCGCGCGCACTGGCCGATGCGATGGCGGCGAACCAGGCCATCTGCATCGTGGCCGACTACGACTGCGACGGTGCCACCGCCTGCGCGGTCGGCCTGCGCGGCCTGCGCCTGCTGGGCGCGCCGCTGGGCTTCGACCGGGTGAACTACCTCGTGCCCGACCGTGTGACGGATGGCTATGGCCTCACGCCCTCGATCGCGAAACGCGTGAAGGCGCAGGGCGCCGACGTGCTGGTGACGGTGGACAACGGCATCGCCAGCGTGGACGGCGTGCGCGCCGCGCGCGCGCTCGGCCTGCAGGTGATCGTGACCGACCACCACCTGCCCGCGCTGAAAGACGGCGACATCGTGCTGCCGCAGGACTGCGTCATCGTGAACCCCAACCAGCCGGGCTGCCCCTTCGAGAGCAAGTCCATCGCGGGCGTGGGCGTGATGTTCTACGTGCTGCTGGCGCTGCGCGCCGAGCTGCGCGAGCGCGGCGTGTTCAGCGCACAGACGCAGCCCAGGATCGACGCCCTGCTGCCGCTGGTGGCGCTCGGCACCGTGGCCGACGTGGTGAAGCTCGACGCCAACAACCGCCGCCTCGTGGCACAAGGCTTGAAGCGCGTGCGCGCCGGCGCCATGCCGCCGGGCATGACGGCCTTGTTCAACGTGGCCGCGCGCAAGCCCGCGACCGCCACCGGTTTCGACTTCGGCTTTGCGCTCGGCCCGCGCCTGAACGCGGCCGGCCGCCTGGCCGACATGACGCTGGGCATCGAGTGCCTCACCACCGACGACGCGCTGCGCGCCGACGAGCTGGCGCGCACGCTGGACGGCATCAACCGCGAGCGCAAGGCGATCGAGGGCGACATGCGCGACCAGGCGCTGCAACTGGCCGAGGAGATGTTCGACGAATCGGAAGAGCCACCGCCCGCGTTGATCGTGTTCGACCCCGATTTCCACGAGGGTGTGGTCGGCATCGTGGCCTCGCGCCTGAAGGACAAGCTGCACCGCCCGACCTTCGTGTTCGCCGCCAGCGGCGCCGAGGGCAAGGAGCACGAGCTCAAGGGCTCGGGCCGTTCGATCGCGGGCTTTCACCTGCGCGACGCGCTGGACCTGGTGGCCAAGCGCCACCCGGGCGTGTTGCTGCGCTTTGGTGGCCATGCGATGGCGGCGGGCTGCACCATCGACGAAGACCAGCTGGAGACGTTCGAGGCCGCGCTGCAGCTCGTGGCCCACGAATGGCTGGACGCCGCCACGCTGCAGCGCCGCATCGAGGCCGATGGCCCACTCGACACGAAGTACCGCCGCCCTGATCTGGTGGACACGCTGCACCAGGAGGTGTGGGGCCAGGGTTTTGCGCCGCCGGTGTTCTGCGAGGAGGTGCAGATCGTCTCGCAGCGCCTCGTGGGCGAGAAGCACCTGGCGCTGAAGCTCAAGCACCAGGGCGAGCCGGTCGACGGCATCTGGTTCGGCCACACCGAGCCGCTGCCCGAGCGCGTGAAGATCGCGTTCCGGCTGGATGCGGACGAGTGGCAGGGGCAGCGGCGGGTGCGGTTTCTGGTGGAGGCGGCGGAGGTCTGAGGTTCTCTTCGTTCGTTGCACCTCGCGGGCCGCGAGCGTGCGGGCACTCTGCTCCGCGGGTGTCCCCCGGCGGCGGGAGGCCGCCTCCTCCTTTACCCCGCTGCGCAGAACGCCCACACCCTCGCGCCAGTGACACCCCTGGAACGAGTCAAACGCTCCGCGCGCCGAGAGGTCATCGGTGATCGGGGTGACCGGCGCAGCGAAGTAAAGGAGGAGGGGCGGCGCAGCCGACCCGGGGGACATGAGCGGAGCCGGTCACCCCGGTCGCCGATGACCGGAGCAACGCAAAAAGCAACTCAGCTCATGAGAGCTTCACGAACCGCCGCCAGCTGACGGCGAGACACAGCCAGGCGTTCCTCGACACCATCCAGCCGCACCATCCAGCCCTCGCCCTCGACCGGATCGTTGTGCTTCTCGACGGCACGAACCGCCCGGCGCGACACCAGCG
>QZKF01000025.1 GCA_003599455.1 Comamonadaceae bacterium | reverse complement strand
CTCGGCCCTGCCGGTGGGCATGCTCAGCCCGCACGTGACGCGCTCGCCCACGCCGCTGTCGCGCCTGTCCGGTCTCGGCGTGGCCGACACCCTGGCCGAACTGCGGCGCCTTGTGCCACCAGGCCGGGGCTGGCAGCCCTGCGAGGTGGACAACCGCGGCCACGACCCGGGCCGCTGGCCAGCCGCGCTGGTGCGACCGGCCGCGCTGGTGCAGGCCTGGCTCGATGAAGCCCGCCAGCTCGGCGCGCTCGACACCCATTGGCAGGCTGCCGTGCACCGGCTGGACCACCACCGCGCCACCGGCTGGCACGCCCTCGACGCACAAGGCCGCAGCCTGGCCCGGGCACCCGTGGTGGTGGTGGCCGCCGCCTGGGGAAGCCATGCCCTGATCGCGGGCGCCTCCCGCCTGATGCAGGCCGACGACCTGCCGCTGCGGCCCGTGAAGGGGCAGATGAGCCTGGCCGCGCTGGAGGGCGAGCCGCTGGCTCCCCGACCGCAGCGCGACAGCGGCGTGTACGTGCCGCTGTACGAAGACAGCGGCCTGCCACCGGCCTGGCCGGCGCGCCTGTGGGCCATGGGCTCGACCTACGAGCGCGGCGACGCCAGCACGGACCTCAGCGACGTGGCCCACGAACGCAACGCCAGCAGCCTGCAGGCCATCTGCCCGCCCGCGGCACAGCGTCTGCGCGAGGCGACCGCCAGCGGCCAGTTGCGGGGCTGGGCCCAGGTGCGCTGCGCCTCGCTGGACCGGCTGCCGCTGGTGGGCGCCGTGCCGGACGGCGAGGCCCTTCTGGCGCTCATGGCGCAGGCCGGTTCGCGCCGCGGCCGCGTGCCACTGGGCGACACGCCGCGCCAGCCCGGGCTCTACCTGCTGGGCGCGCTGGGTTCGCGTGGCCTCACGCTGGCGCACTGGTGCGCCAGCCAGCTGGCCGCACAGATGGACGGTGAACACCCGTCAGAGCACGATGCGGCCTTGCTGCGCGCCATCGATCCCGCGCGCTTTGCCTGGAAGCGGGCGCGCCGCCAGTCAACCGGCTAGATCAGATCCAGCCACTCGGAAATCTGGCGCGGCTGGAACGGCCGCTCCAGCAGGGCCGTGATGCCCACGCGGTGTGCGTCGCGGCGCACCCGCCGCCGGCGCCACCAGCCCGCCAGCGGGCCGGCCAGTTCGGTCGTGGCCAGCGTGAGCGCCTGGGGGTTGCGCGTCACGAAATGGCGCATCAGCGCCCAGATGTCGATGCGGTGGTCGTCCAGGTTGAACACGCCGCAGACGTAGCGGTTTCGCTCCATGAGCTCGAGCGCCGTTTCCGTGTCGGTCACCTCGTCCACATGCGCGACACCGGCCAGGGCCAGGCGGGTGCGCAGGTAGGTGCCCTCCTGCTCGTCGGTGCCGACCACCAGCGCGCGCCGGACCATCTCGCCGGGCTCGCCCATGTCCATGTCGAGATCCAGGTCCAGCGGCGAGGGCGCGGTCACGTCCAGGTCGAGCAGCCCCGAATCGGCCTGGCGGGCCGCGAAGACGGCATCCAGGTCGTGCAGGACCGCGGCCCACTCGATCGGCCGGTCCAGCACGCGCCACGCGTGCTCCGGCGCGTCGGGGCCGACCCAGATCAGGCGCTGGCCGGGCGGCATCTCCTTGGCGTGCGACAGCACCGCCTCCAGGCTTTCGCCATCGACCAGCGCCACCTGGGCCACCCCGGTCGGCACCGGCGTGCCCGGCGCCACCATGGGCACCCAGGGGGCATAAGACAGCTCGCGCTCCTGCGACAGGCGGAACACGGTGTTGAGCGCGTGGCGCTCCACATCGGAAAACCCGACGACGCTGACCAGAATGCGCTGCTTTTGCATGGCGCGGATGTTACGCCAGCGGGGCGATGTGCGGTCGATATCGCATGACAAGCGGCCATCTGGCGTGTGATTCGGCACGGCGCGCCTTTTCATATGCATCCGGGATATATACCCATGAGCAAAAAATCGTTTGGGATATATCGCTGTCTCTTTACAGTCGCGCCCATGCCTGACATCGCCATCATCCTGGCCGGATTCGCCGTGGGACTCATCGTGGGTCTCACCGGTGTGGGTGGCGGTTCGCTCATGACGCCCATCCTGATCTTCTTCTTCGGCGTCAAACCGTATCTGGCGGTCGGCACCGACCTGCTGTTCGCGGCCTTCACCAAGATGGGTGGCACGGTGAGCTTGGCGCGCCAGAAGCTGGTGCCCTGGCGCGTGGTCGGGCAGCTCAGCGCGGGCAGCCTGCCGGCCGCGCTGTTGACGCTGCTGGTGCTGCGCCAGTTGGGTCCGGCCAGCCCGGCCGTCCAGTCGCTCATGACCAGCACCCTGGGCCTGGCCCTGCTGCTCACCGCCGCGGCCATGCTCTACAAGGCCGCGCGCGGCAAGCAACTGCCGCGCACCCTGCCCGAAGGCCAGTTGCACACCGCCACGCACGCGCGCCACTGGAGCCTGCCGGTGCTGTTCGGCGCGGTCATCGGCACCCTGGTCACGCTCACCTCGGTGGGCGCCGGTGCCATCGGCGTGTCGGTGCTGTTGCTGCTGTTCCCGCTGCTGCCGCTGCCGCGCATCGTGGCCGCCGACATCGCCTACGCCGTGCCGCTCACGCTGGTCGCCGGCCTGGGCCACGCCAGCCTGGGCTCGGTGGACTGGCCGCTGCTGGCCAAGCTGCTTGCCGGCTCGCTGCCCGGCATCTGGCTCGGCACCCGACTCATGCGCCACACGCCCGAGCGCCTGGTGCGCTCCGCGCTCTCGGTGCTGCTGGCCTACGCCGGCCTGAAATTGATCGCCTTCTGATTCTTACTGCCCACGACGACGATGTACCAATACTCCGACTTTGACCGCCAGTTCGTGCACCTGCGCGCCGCCCAGTACCGCGACCAGCTCACCCGCTGGCAGGCCGGCACGCTGGGCGACGACGAGTTCAAGCCGCTGCGCCTGCAGAACGGCTGGTACGTGCAGCGTTTCGCGCCCATGCTGCGCGTGGCCGTGCCCTACGGCGAGATCAACAGCGCCCAGCTCAAGGTGCTGGCGAAGATCGCGCGCGACTTCGACCACAAGGAAGCGCACGACGTCTCCAAAGCCAACGCCGGCCTGAGCGAAGTGCCCACCCTGCCCGACCGCACCGGCCACTTCACCACGCGCCAGAACGTGCAATACAACTGGATCCCGCTCGCGCGCTCGGCCGACGTGATGGACCTGCTGGCCAGCGTGGGCATGCACGGCATCCAGACCAGCGGCAACTGCATCCGCAACATCACCACCGACGCGCTGGCCGGCATCGCGGTCGACGAGGTCGCCGACCCGCGGCCGTTTGCGGAAATCATGCGCCAGTGGAGCACGCTGCACCCCGAGTTCGCCTTCCTGCCGCGCAAGTTCAAGGTGGCCATCACCGGTGCGCGCGAAGACCGCTCGGCCTCCGCCTGGCACGACGTGGGCCTGCGCCTGCTGCGCAACGTGGACGGCGAACTCGGCTTCCAGGTGCGCGTGGGTGGTGGCATGGGGCGCACGCCCATCATCGGCAGCGTGATCCGCGAGTTCCTGCCCTGGAACCAGATCCTCAACTACCTTGAGGCCGTGGTGCGCGCCTACAACCGCTTCGGCCGCCGCGACAACATCTACAAGGCCCGCATCAAGATCCTGGTGAAGGCCGAGGGCCAGGCCTACACCGACCAGGTGGAAGCCGAGTACCGCGACATCCTCGAGAAGGACGGCGCGCCGCACACCATCAGCCAGGCCGAGCTGGACCGCGTGAGCGCCTTCTTCGTGCCGCCGCAGCTCAACTGCGACCGCAAGAGCGCCGACGCGAAGATCGCACACATCCTCAAGGCCGCGGCCGAGGACGACATCGAGTTCAGCCGCTGGCTGCAGCAGAACGTCAAGCCGCACCAGAACCCCGACCTGCGCGCGGTCACGCTGTCGTTCAAGCGCTTCGGCCAGGCGCCGGGCGACGCCACGGCCGAGCAGCTGGAGCGCGCCGCCGAACTGGCCGAGCGCTTCTCGGCCGGCGAAGCCCGCGTGACGCACGAGCAGAACCTGCTGCTGCCCTGGGTGCGCTGCGACCAGTTGCCCGAACTCTGGCGCGAAGCGCGCCGCCTCGGCCTGGCCAGGCCCAACATCGGCCTGCTGACCGACATGATCGCCTGCCCCGGCGGCGATTTCTGCGACCTTGCCAACGCACGCTCCCTGCCGCTCGCGCAAGCGATCCTGGGCCGCTACAAGGACCTCGACGAGCTGCACGACCTGGGCGAGATCGACCTGCACATCAGCGGCTGCATCAACTCCTGCGGCCACCACCACAGCGGCCACATCGGCATCCTGGGCGTCGACAAGGACGGTCAGGAGTGGTACCAGGTCACGCTCGGTGGCTCGGACGGCACGCGCCTGTCGGGCGAGGCCACGCCGGGCAAGGTGATCGGCCCCTCGTTCGCCGCCAGCGAAGTGCCCGACGTGATCGAAGCCTTGCTCGACACCTACCGCGCCCAGCGCAGCGGCGGCGAAACCTTCGTGGCCACGCTGCGCCGCACCGGCGCCGAGCCCTTCAAGACCGCCGCCAACGCGGTGCGCACGAGCACGGCCCGCGCCACCGCCTGAGGACAGACACCATGAGCCAGACCCTTCAACTCTTCCGCGCCGACGCCTTCGTGCCCATCGAGACCCCAGCGCAACGACTCTCGATCGCGAACGACGCCGACCCGCGCGAGACCGACCTCAGCGGCATCGCCGTGATCGAACTGCACTTCCCCAAGTTCAGCGATGGCCGCGCCTTCAGCCAGGCCTTCCTGCTGCGCCGCCGCCTGGGCTTCACCGGCCAGATCCGCGCCACCGGCGACGTGCTGATCGACCAGCTCGTGCAGATGCAGCGCAGCGGCTTCAGCCAGGCCGTGCTGCGCGCCGACCAGAACCTGGCCCACGGCCAGGCACTGCTGGCGCACTACCCCGCCTTCTACCAGGGCGACGCGGTGCGCACCGCGCCCCATTTCGTCCACGCCTGAGCGCCGCACAGCCACCGCCATGACCGCCCTCGCCCTCTACAACCGCCCCTCGCCCGACTTCGCCGCCAAGGTCGAGCGCAGCATCGCGCTGCTGAGCGAAACCGCCGCCAGCCACCCCCGGCTGACCCAGGCCTCCAGCCTGGGCGCGGAAGACATGGTGGTCACGCACCTGATGAAGCTGGCCGGCATCGAGGCCAGCGTTTTCGTGCTCGAAACCGGCAAGCTGCACGCCGAGACGCTCGCCCTGATCCCGAAGATCGAGCAGCGCTACGGCATCAGCGTGCAGGTGTTCCGGCCCCGGCAGGAATCGGTCATCCACTTCGTGCGAAAGAACGGCGAAGAGGCGATGTACCAGAGCATCGAACTGCGCAAGGCCTGCTGCGACATCCGCAAGATGGAGCCGCTCGCTCGCGCGCTGGCCGGCCACGACGGCTGGATCACCGGCCTGCGCCGCGAGCAGTCGAATGCGCGCGCCGAGGTCGGCGAGGTGGTGCAGGAGCCCGGCCGCATCAAGGTCAGCCCCATCGTCGAATGGACCTGGGGCGACGTGTGGCACTTCATCGCTGAGCACCGGCTCGACTACAACGCGCTGCACGACCAGTTCTACCCCAGCATCGGCTGCGCGCCCTGCACCCGCGCCATCAGCGTCGGCGAGGACTTCCGCGCCGGCCGCTGGTGGTGGGAACAGGAAAGCGCCAAGGAATGCGGCCTGCATGTGCAGCCCGCCACCTCTCCCCTCGTGTCCTCCCTCGAACGGACCCCCTCATGAACGCCCGCACCGAATCCGCCGTGATCCAGACCGCCCTGCAACACGCCAGCGACCACCACCTGAGCAACGCCCACCTCGATGCGCTGGAAGAAGAGACCATCTTCATCCTGCGCGAGGTGGCGGCCGCCTTCGAGCGCCCCGCCCTGCTGTTCTCGGGCGGCAAGGACTCGCTGGTCATGCTCAAGTGCGCCGAGAAGGCCTTCGGCGCGGGCCGCATCCCCTACCCGCTGCTGATGATCGACACCGGCCACAACTTTCCCGAGGTGACCGACTTCCGCGACCTGCGCGCGAAGGAACTGGGCGCCGAGCTGATCGTGCGCAGCGTCGAAGATTCGATGGCGCGCGGCACCGTGCGCCTGGCCCACGAGGGCGAGAGCCGCAACGTGCACCAGTCGGTCACGCTGCTGGAAGCCATCGAAGAGTTCCGCTTCGACGCACTGATTGGCGGCGCTCGCCGCGACGAGGAAAAGGCGCGCGCCAAGGAGCGCATCTTTTCCCACCGCGACAGCTTCGGCCAGTGGCAGCCCAAGGCCCAGCGCCCCGAGCTCTGGACCCTGTTCAACACCCGATTGCAACCCGGCGAGCACTTCCGCGTGTTCCCCATCAGCAACTGGACCGAGCTCGACGTGTGGCAGTACATCGCCCGCGAGAACATCGCGCTGCCCTCGATCTACTACACGCACCAGCGCGAGGTGGTGGACCGCCGCGGCCTGCTGGTGCCGGTGACCGAGCTCACACCGCCGCGCGACGGCGAGAGCGTGCAAGTGCGCGACGTGCGCTTCCGCACCGTGGGCGACATCACCTGCACCTGCCCGGTGGAGAGCCTGGCCGCCACCGCCGACGACATCGTGATCGAAACGCTGGCCGCCGAGGTCAGCGAGCGCGGCGCCACGCGCATGGACGACAAGACGTCCGACGCCTCGATGGAAAAACGCAAAAAGGACGGCTACTTCTGAACTGAAGCCGCACCGACACCGGACACCGACATGACCACACTCGCTCCCCAGGCCACCGCGCCACAGACCACCACCGGCCCCATCGACACCCGTTCCGCCCTGCGCCTCATCACCTGCGGCAGCGTGGACGACGGCAAGAGCACGCTGATCGGCCGTCTGCTGGTCGACAGCAAGGCCGTGCTGCAAGACCACCTGGCCGGCGTGCAGCGCCACGGCCAGACCGACCTCGCCCTGTTGACCGACGGCCTCTCGGCCGAGCGCGAACAAGGCATCACCATCGACGTGGCCTACCGCTACTTCAGCACCGAAACGCGCAAGTTCATCATCGGCGACGCACCGGGCCACGAGCAGTACACGCGCAACATGGTGACGGCCGCATCGAGCGCCGACGCCGCCGTGGTGCTGGTCGACGCGACCAAACTGGCCTGGGCCGATGCCGCGCTCAAGCTGCTCCCGCAGACCCGCCGCCACAGCCTGCTGCTCAAGCTGCTGCGCGTGCCCTCGGTGGTGTTCGCCATCAACAAGCTCGACGCGGTGGACGACAGCCAGCTCGCCTTCGAACACATCGGTGCCGCGCTGCGCGAATTCGCCGCGCAGGCCGGCATCCCGGTCACGGCCGTGGTGCCGATCTCGGCGCTCAAGGGCTGGAACGTCGTCGACGCCAGCGAACGGGCTGGCTGGTGCGGCTACAGCGGTCCCACGCTGCTCGAGATCCTCGAAGGCCTGCCGGTCACGCCGGCCGACAGCACGCTGCCGTTCGCCTTCGCCGTGCAGTGGGTGGAGAAGTTCAGCAGCTCGGCTGACACCTCGCAGGGCCGCCGCGTCTTCTGGGGCCGCGTGGCCACGGGTGGCGTGCAACCGGGCCAGCCGGTGCGCATCATGCCCAACGGGCAGACCGCCGTGGTGGCCCAGGTGCTGAACCACGTGCGCCAGCCGCAGGCGGTGCTCGCCGGCCACAGCGCGGGCATCGTGCTCGACCGCGAGGTCGATGTCTCGCGCGGCGACTGGCTGCTGGCCGATGGCGAGGGGGAGGCCTTGAGCGGCAGCCGCGAGATCCGCGCCACCGTGGCCTGGCTCGACGACGAGACCCTGGTGCCCGGCCGGGTGTACTGGGCGCTGCACGGCCACCGCTGGGTCAAGGCCAGGATCAAGCGCATCGTGCACCGGCTCGACATCCACACCCTGGCGGAAGAAGACGCCAACCAGCTTGAACCCAACGCCATCGGCCACATCGAACTCACACTGCAGGAGCCGCTGGCCACGCTGCCGTTTGACCAGTCGCGGGCCCTGGGTTCGCTGGTGCTGGTGGACACCGCCAGCCACCGCACGGCAGGGGCCTTGCTGGTCCAGTGACGCCAGCGCGGGCCGCGCAATGGGCCCGCATGCGCTTAACTTGTGTCAGGGCAAGGGCCATGGCCCGGCCTCGCCCTGCGGGAAACCCTAAAATCACGGCTTCCACCGATTTCCAAGACCACCATGACTCACGTTGTCACCGAAGCCTGCATCCGCTGCAAATACACCGACTGTGTGGACGTCTGCCCCGTGGACTGCTTCCGCGAAGGCCCGAACTTCCTCACCATCGATCCGGACGAGTGCATCGACTGCGCGGTCTGCATCCCGGAATGCCCGGTGAGCGCGATCTACGCCGAGGAAGACCTGCCCAAGGACCAGCAGCACATGACGGCCCTCAACGCCGAGCTCGCGCAGCTGCCCGGCTGGAAGAGCATCACCAAGCGCAAGACCCCGCCGGCCGATGCCGACGACTGGAAGGACCGCACCGGCAAACTGCCTGAGCTGCTGCGCTAGGCTTCCGCTCGCACGATGACATCGGAGCTGAACCAGGACGTCATGACCCTTGCTGCCGCGCACGACGGACCGATCGAGACCGACGCCGTCATCGTGGGAGCCGGCCCGGTGGGCCTGTTTCAGGTGTTCGAACTGGGCTTGCTGGAGATCAAGGCCCACGTCGTCGACGCACTTGCCTACCCCGGCGGCCAGCCGGTGGAGCTCTATCCCGACAAGCCCATCTACGACATCCCGGCCATTCCGGTCTGCACCGGCCAGGAACTCACCGACCGCCTGCTCAAGCAGATCGAGCCCTTTGGCGCGACTTTCCACCTGGGTCAGGAAGTCACCGAAGTGCAGCGGCAGGACGATGGCCGCTTCTTCGTCGCCACGTCCAAAGGCACGCAGTTCCTCACGAAGACGCTGTTCATCGCCGCGGGCGTCGGCGCCTTCCAGCCGCGCACGCTCAAGGTCGATGGCATCGAGCAGTTCGATGGCTCGCAGCTGTTCTACCGTGTGAAGAGTCCGGCCGAGTTCGCTGGCAAGCACCTGGTCATCGTGGGCGGTGGCGACTCGGCCCTGGACTGGGCATTGAACTTCGCCGCCGATGGCCTGCACAGGGCCGCGAGCGTGATCCTGATCCACCGCCGCGACGGCTTCCAGGCCGCGCCGGCGAGCGTGGCCAGGATGCGCGACCTGTGCGAGCGGCACGAAATGCAGTTCATCGTGGGCCAGGCCAATGGCTTTGAGGAAAAGGGTGGCCGTCTCTCGGGCCTGAAGGTGACGGGCCCCGACGGTGTCACGCGCGTGGTGCCCGTCGAGATGCTGCTGGTGTTTTTCGGTCTTTCGCCCAAGCTCGGTCCGATCGCCGGATGGGGACTGGACATCGAGCGCAAACAGCTCGTGGTGGACACCGAAAAATTCTCCACCAGCGTGCCCGGCATCTTCGCGGTGGGCGACATCAACACCTACCCGGGCAAGAAGAAGCTGATCCTCTCGGGCTTCCACGAATGCGCCCTGGCCGCCTTCGGCGCCGTGCCTTTCATCTTTCCCGACAAGAAAGTGCTCCTGCAATACACCACCACCAGCACCAAGCTGCACAAGGTGCTGGGTGTGGATTCCCCGGTCTTCGACTGAGCGCCCACCCCATGCCGGGTACAAAATTTCGACAAAAGCCGGGACAGTCCAAAAAAGCAAACAAACGACGCTATAATTTGAGGCTGTTCCCTGATAGCTCAGTCGGTAGAGCGACGGACTGTTAATCCGCAGGTCCCTGGTTCGAGTCCAGGTCGGGGAGCCACCACAGACACATGCCAAAGGCCTTCCGCGGAAGGCCTTTGTCGTTTCTGCCCGCACACCATGTCCCACATCTTCAAGACGGTTTTCTGGCTCAGCGTGGTCGGCCTGGGCATCGCATCCCTGGTGCCGGTGGACCTGCTCCCAGCCCAGAGTTTCAACGTGTGGGACAAGGCCCAGCACGCGCTGGGCTTCGCCTGGCTGGCCCTGCTAGGCCTGCTGTCCTACCCGAGGCAGCCGACGCGCATGGCCGTCTGCCTGCTGATCTATGGCGCGGCGATCGAACTGGCACAGGCCGCCACGGGTTGGCGCTATGGCGAATGGTCCGACCTGGCCGCCGACGGCGCCGGCATCCTGCTCGGCGCACTCGCTTGGTGGCTTCTCCTGCGCGGCAGGCTTCGCCCCACGGCTTGAAACGCCGATACAGCCGCGCACAATAGCGGCATGTCACACACCCCGCCCAACCGCGCGTTGCCCTGGCTTGAACCCGGCCAGGCCTTTCCGCCGGTGGAGACGGCGTGGAGCGCCTCCGACCCGGCACCGGGCCTGCTGGCCGCCGGCGGTGTGCTGGACGTGCCCACCCTGGTGGCCGCGTACTCACGCGGCATCTTCCCCTGGTACAGCGCGGGCCAGCCCATCCTGTGGTGGAGCACCGACCCGCGCATGGTGCTGGAGACAGCGGCCTTCCGCCTGCACCGCTCGCTGCGCAAGACGCTCCTCAAGCTGCTGCGCGAAGGCCGACTGGAGGTGCGGTTCGACCACGACTTCGAGCGCGTGATCCGCGCATGCGCGCACACGCAGCGCGAGGGACAGAACGGCACCTGGATATTGCCCGCGATGGTGGAGGCCTACATACGGCTGCACCGCGCCGGCCTGGCGCACAGTGTGGAAACCTGGATCGATGGCGAACTGGCCGGGGGCCTGTACTGCATCAACCTGGGGGCCATGGTGTACGGCGAATCGATGTTCAGCCGGCAGAGCGACGCATCCAAGATCGCCCTGGCCGCCCTGGTCGCCTTCAGCCGCGCCCACGCCCTGCCGCTGATCGACTGCCAGCAGGACACCGCCCACCTGGCCTCGCTGGGCGGCCGGCTGATGCCACGCGAGGACTTCTGCCGCCATGTGCGCATGGCTTTGCTGCACCCTGCGCCAGGCTGGAATTTCCAGCCCGTATACTGGCAGCACATCCTCTTCGACGACGGTCGTAGCGCGTGACCCACCTCAAAGAACTCCCGCTTCAGGCGCTGCAGTTTTACGCCACGGCGCCCTACCCGTGCAGCTACCTGCCCGGTCATCAGGCCCGCTCGCAGGTCGCCACGCCCAGCCACCTGATCCACAACGACGCCTACTCGGATCTGGTCACGCACGGCTTTCGCCGCAGCGGCATGTTCACCTACCGCCCCTACTGCGACGGCTGCCAGGCCTGTGTGCCGCTGCGCGTGCCGGTGGCCACATTTGCGCCCAGCCGCAGCCAGCGGCGCTCGATGGCGCAGCATGGCCACTTGCAGACCCGCGTTCTCAAACTGTGCTTCATCCCCGAGCACTACCAGCTCTACCTGCGCTACCAGAACAGCCGCCACGCCGGTGGCGGCATGGACCACGACAGCATCGACCAGTACACCCAGTTCCTGCTGCAGAGCCGTGTCAACTCGCGTCTGGTGGAATTCCACGAGCCGGCGTCCGAAGGCGCACCATCGAAACTCAAGATGGTGTCCATCGTCGACGTGCTCAACGACGGCCTGTCTGCGGTCTACACCTTCTACGAGCCCGACGAGAAGGCCAGCTATGGCACCTACAGCGTGCTCTGGCAGATCGAGCAGGCTCGCGCGCTGGAGCTGCCCCACGTCTACCTGGGTTACTGGATCGGCCAGAGCAGCAAGATGAGCTACAAGGCGGGCTTCCGGCCGCACGAGCTGCTGCGCGAAGGCCGATGGGTCGAAGCCCGGTGACGGGCGTGTGGCGCGTTGTGCCCTGGGGCTCCCGTGCGAGGGCACGGATTTCATCTTGTAAAATCGCGCTCAACCCCAAGTGCCCATGACCAAACGCTCAGAGTCCCTTCCCAGCACGCCCACCGTCCAGGTGATCGAACGCATGTTCAACCTGCTGGAGGTGCTGGCGTCTCGCGAGGAGCCGGTGTCGCTCAAGGAAATCAGCGAGAAGACCGGCCTGCACCCTTCCACCGCGCACCGCATCCTCAACGACCTCACGATCGGCCGGTTCGTCGACCGCCCCGAAGCCGGCAGCTATCGCCTGGGCATGCGGCTGCTGGAGCTGGGCAACCTGGTGAAGGCACGGCTGAGCGTGCGCGATGCGGCCCTGCTGCCCATGCGTGAGTTGCACAAGCAGATCCAGCAGCCGGTGAACCTCAGCGTGCGCCAGGGCGACGAGATCGTGTACGTCGAACGCGCCTACAGCGAACGGTCGGGCATGCAGGTGGTGCGCGCCATCGGAGGCCGGGCACCGCTGCACCTCACCTCCGTGGGCAAGCTCTTTCTGGCCGACGAAGAGCCCCAGCGGGTGCGCGCCTACGCCACGCGCACCGGCCTGGCGGGCAACACGCGCAACAGCCTCACGCAGCTCAGCACACTCGAGCGCGAGCTCACGCAATGCCGGCAAGCTGGCCTGGCGCGCGACAACGAAGAGCTGGAGCTGGGCGTGCGCTGCATGGCCGCAGGCATCTACGACGACCAGAACAAGCTGGTGGCGGGCCTGTCGATCTCCGCGCCGGCCGACCGCATCGACGAGAACTGGGTGCCCAAGCTGCGCTCCACCGCGGCGGAGATTTCGGCCGCGCTGGGCTGCCCGAGAATTCCCGCAGCACCGTCCGCCCCTCGTTGATCCTGTGAAACCTGCGACGCCATGAAAAACGGCCCCTTGGGGCCGTTGCGCTTTGTGGCGTCCGTGCGGATCAGCCTTGCGGCCTAGCCAGCGGGGCACGTTCATCGGTCTGGACTTCCACCCAGCGCCGCACGCGTTCGGCATCCTGCATGCGGCTGAGCTTGCCGGTCGAGTCCAGGAACACCATGATCAGTTGCCGACCCGCCACCTTGGCCTGCATGACCAGGCAGCGACCGGCTTCAGAGATGTAGCCGGTCTTCTGCAGGCCGATCTCCCATGACGGGTTCTTGATCAGGCGGTTGGAGTTGTTGTAGTGCAGGGTACGGCGACCCAGATCCACTTCATAGCCCGGCGAGGTGGACAGGCTGCGCAGGATGGGTCGCTTGTAGGCCACCGACACCAGCGTGGCGAGGTCGCGCGCGCTGGACTGGTTCAGGCTGGACAGGCCGGTCGGCTCCACGTAGCGCGTGTCCGCCATGCCGAGCTCAATGGCCTTGTTGTTCATCAGCCGCACGAACTCGTTGAGGCCACCGGGATAGGTGCGCCCGAGGGCATGGGCAGCGCGGTTTTCGCTGGACATCAGTGCCAGGTGCATCAGCTCGCCACGGCTGAGGGTGCTGCCCACGGCGAGCCGCGAGCGGCTGCCCTTGAACGTGTCCACATCGTCCTGGCTGATCGTGATCATCTCCTGCATGTCCAGATTGGCATCGGCGATCACCAAGCCGGTCATGAGCTTGGTCAGCGAGGCGATCGGCAACACCGCCGCGTCGTTCTTGCTGAACAGCACCTCGTTGGTCTCCTGGTCGATCACCAGGGCCACGCTGGAATTGAGTTCGAGCGGGTCGTCCATGGAACGCAGCCCCAGACGCTCACCTTCGGACTGGCGCGGCTGCAAGGCGGCACGAACCACGCCATCGCGGGTCGCCAGCGGCTTGCGTTGCACCGCCACCTTGTGCAGCGCGCGGGAATTGCCCGCCGCCATCTGCACCTTGACACGGCTCTGGGTCTTGCGTGCCACGGTGACCGTCTTGCGGGACTTGACCTGGGCGACCTTGGGCTGCGATTTCCTGGACACAACGACCGTGCGCTTGGGCACGGTCTTGGTGGCCACCGCCTTTTTTGCAGTTTTCGCGCTGGTGCCCGCCTGGGCAGGCAAAGGCGCAGCGGAGATGGTCACCCAGCCGGCGATGGCTGCGCCCAGCAGGATTTTGCGAAAGCGATCGACGCCGATGACCATGACTTCACTCCAGCAACAGGAATTGCGCAGGAGTGAAGTATAGACAGCAGAAAAAAAACTAGCAATATCAAAAGCTTGGGATGTTGTCTTAATTGATCGGTAGAACAGCTGCTACTTTTGGTGTCATTTCCTACGATCAAGAAACAGCATTCTTCAAGCCTTTGATTTCATTGGGTTTTATCCCTGGGCTGCCACACGGTCGGCCTTGCTGTGCAGCTTGTTCAAAGCACTCAGGTAGGCCTTGGCCGAAGCCACCACGATGTCCGGGTCGGCGCCCACGCCGTTCACCACCCGACCGCCGTGCTGCAAACGCACCGTGACCTCGCCCTGGCTTTCGGTGGAGCCACTCGTGATGGCGTTGACCGAATACAGCACCAGTTCGGCACCGCTCTTGACGTGGTTCTCGATCGCCTTCAGCGAAGCGTCCACCGGGCCATTGCCATCGCTCTCACCCTGGATCTCCTGGCCATTGACAGTGAACACCACATTGGCGTGCGGGCGCTCGCCGGTCTCGCTGCGCTGCTTGAGCGAGACCAGGCCATATTGCTCCTTCTCGGCGGTCACGCTCTCGTCGCTGCACAGGGCGAGAATGTCCTCGTCGAAGATCTCGCTCTTGCGATCGGCCAGCTCCTTGAACGCGGCAAACGCGGTATTGATCTCGCTCTCGGACTCCATCTCGATGCCGAGGTCCTGCAGGCGCTGCTTGAACGCGTTGCGGCCGCTGAGCTTGCCCAGCACGATCTTGTTGGCGCTCCAGCCCACGTCTTCGGCGCGCATGATCTCGTAGGTGTCGCGCGCCTTGAGCACGCCGTCCTGGTGGATGCCGCTGGCATGGGCGAACGCGTTGGCGCCCACCACGGCCTTGTTGGGCTGCACCACGAAACCGGTGGTCTGGCTCACCATGCGGCTCGCCGGCACGATCTGCGTGGCGTCCACGCCCACATCGAGGCCGAAGTAGTCGCGCCGCGTGCGCACCGCCATCACGATCTCCTCGAGCGAGCAATTGCCCGCGCGCTCGCCCAGGCCGTTGATGGTGCACTCCACCTGGCGGGCGCCGCCGATCTTCACACCCGCGAGCGAGTTGGCCACCGCCATGCCCAGGTCGTTGTGGCAGTGCACCGACCAGATCACCTTGTCGGAGTTGGGCACACGTTCGCGCAAGGTCCGGATGAAATCGCCGTAGAGCTCAGGGATCGCATAGCCCACGGTGTCAGGGATGTTGAGCGTGGTCGCGCCTTCCTTGATGACGGCCTCGAGCACGCGGCAGAGGAAATCCATGTCGCTGCGGTAGCCGTCTTCGGGACTGAACTCGATGTCGTCCACGAGGTTGCGGGCGAAGCGCACCGATTGTTTGGCCTGCTCAAGCACCTGCTCGGGTGTCATGCGCAGCTTCTTCTCCATGTGCAGGGCACTGGTGGCGATGAAGGTGTGGATGCGCGCACGGTGGGCCCCTTTGAGCGCCTCGGCGGCACGCGATATGTCCCGGTCGTTGGCGCGTGCCAGAGAGCACACCGTGGAGTCCCTGATGGTGTTGGCGATGGCCTGCACGCAATCAAAATCCCCGTTCGAGCTGGCGGCAAAACCGGCCTCGATCACGTCCACCTTGAGGCGTTCCAGCTGGCGCGCAATGCGCAGCTTTTCGTCTTTCGTCATGGACGCGCCGGGCGACTGTTCGCCGTCGCGCAAGGTGGTGTCGAAAATGATCAGTTTGTCGCTCATCTCAGTGCTCCGATGGTTCGCCTCGTGGGCAAGACTTCAATAAACCCGCAGTTCCAAAAGCAAAACGGCCCGCTGCAGGTGCAAACGGGCCGTTGTGGAGAAATCGCTCGCGCGCTACCAGACCTGCCCGTGATGGACACCCAGTAGTAGCGAGAGAGAAATCTGGAACATGGCTGGCAATGTAGCACAAAGGCCACGGCCGTTCGATGGAAAGGTCTGATGGGGCGATGCCTGCGCCGTCAATCGTGCAGGCCACGCTCGTCGGGTTCGTCGGTGGAGGTGCTGATCACGCTGGTCGGGCGTCCCTTGGCCTTGCGCCAGAAGTAGATCGCGTAGCCCGAGAGGCCATAGACCACGAACAGCGCGAACAGCACGGTGGGCGGATGGATGTTGATCACCGCGATGGCCAGGGCCACGAGCACGATGGCGGCGAACGGCACGCTCTTCTTCAAGCTCAGGTCCTTGAAGCTGTAGAACGGCACGTTGGTCACCATGGTGAGTCCCGTGTAGAGCGTGATGGCGAACATGGCCCAGGTCACGTCCTGCGGTGGAATGGCGAGTTCGGTCATGAGCCAGATGAAGCCCGCCACCAGCGCTGCGGCCGCAGGCGAAGGCAGGCCCTGGAAATAGCGTTTGTCGACCACGGCGGTGTTGACGTTGAAACGCGCCAGGCGAAGCGCGGCGCAGGCGCAGTACACGAAGGCCGCGATCCAGCCCCAGCGACCCAGGTCGCGCAGGGTCCACTCATAGGCAATGAGCGCGGGCGCCGCGCCAAAGGACACCATGTCGGAGAGCGAATCCATCTGCTCGCCAAAGGCACTTTGCGTGTTGGTGAGCCGGGCCACGCGGCCATCAAGGCTGTCCAGCACCATGGCCACGAAGATGCCCACGGTGGCCAGGTCGTAGCGGCCATTCATGGCCATCACCACCGAATAGAAGCCCCCGAACAGCGCGGCGAGCGTGATCATGTTGGGCACCATGTAGATGCCCTTGGGGCGCTTCGGGCGGTCTTCGTTGGGGGTGATGTGGGGGTCGGTTCCGTCGTGCATGGAGGTCTCTTTGCTTGCCTGTCGTCTCATGGGCCTGGCGCCGCTGCGACAGCCGTCCTGCGCAGAAAACCGCAGTGTAAGCCAGTGTGCCCGCGCCGGAAAACGACAAGGGCCACCGAGGTGGCCCTTGTGATCGATCCGCGCCGCGGCGCAGGTGCATCAGTTGCGGGTCTGATCGACCAGCTTGTTCTTGGCGATCCAGGGCATCATCGCGCGCAGCTGGGCACCCACCACCTCGATGCTGTGCTCGGCCGTGTTGCGGCGGCGCGCGGTCATGCTTGGGTAGTTGGTGCGGCCTTCGGAGATGAACATCTTGGCGTAGTCGCCGTTCTGGATGCGCTTGAGCGCATTGCGCATGGCCACGCGCGACTGCTCGTTGATCACCTCGGGGCCGGTCACGTACTCACCATACTCGGCGTTGTTCGAGATCGAGTAGTTCATGTTGGCGATGCCACCTTCGTAGATCAGGTCCACGATGAGCTTGAGCTCATGCAGGCACTCGAAATAGGCCATCTCGGGCGCGTAGCCGGCTTCCACCAGCGTCTCGTAGCCCATCTTGATCAACTCGACGGCGCCGCCGCACAGCACGGCCTGCTCGCCGAACAGGTCGGTCTCGGTCTCTTCCTTGAAGTTGGTCTCGATGATGCCGGCCTTGCCGCCACCGTTGGCCATGGCGTAGCTCAGCGCCAGGTCACGCGCCTTGCCGCTCTTGTCCTGGTGCACCGCCACCAGGTGGGGCACGCCGCCACCCTGGGTGTAGGTGTTGCGCACGGTGTGACCGGGGGCCTTGGGCGCGACCATCCACACGTCCAGATCGGCGCGCGGCACGACCTGGTTGTAGTGCACGTTGAAACCGTGGGCAAAGGCCAGCGAAGCGCCCTGCTTGATGTGCGGTGCCACGTTCTGGTGGTAGACCTCGGCGATCTGCTCGTCGGGCAGCAGGATCATGACCACGTCGGCGGCCTTGACCGCGTCGTTGACTTCCATCACGGTCAGACCCGCCTTGCCGACCTTGTCCCAGGAGGCGCCGCCCTTGCGCAGGCCGACAACAACCTTCACGCCGCTGTCGTTGAGGTTCTGTGCGTGTGCGTGACCCTGGCTGCCATAGCCGATGATGGCCACGGTCTTGCCCTTGATCAGGGACAGGTCACAGTCTTTGTCGTAGAAAACTTTCATGGGTTGCTCCGGTTGAAATGTGTTGTTCGGGTTGAATGAAAACTGCAGGATTGTCTTACACGCGCAGAATGCGCTCGCCGCGTCCGATGCCGCTGGCGCCGGTGCGCACCGTCTCCAGGATGGCCGAGCGGTCGATGGCCTCCAGGAAGGCGTCGTTCTTGCTCTGGTCACCCGTGAGTTCGATGGTGTAGCTTTTCTCGGTCACGTCGATGATGCGGCCGCGGAAGATGTCGGCCATGCGCTTCATTTCCTCGCGCTCCTTGCCCACCGCGCGCACCTTCACCATCATGAGCTCACGCTCGGTGTAGGCGCCCTCGGTGAGGTCCACCACCTTGACCACTTCGATCAGGCGGTTCAGGTGCTTGGTGATTTGCTCGATGACGTCGTCCGACCCGGTGGTCTGTATCGTCATACGCGACAGGCTGGGATCTTCGGTGGGCGCCACCGTGAGCGATTCGATGTTGTAGCCCCGGGCGGAGAACAGGCCGACCACGCGGGACAAGGCCCCGGGTTCGTTTTCCAGCAAGACAGCAATGATGTGTTTCATGTTCGATTCCTCTTTTCGCCGCCCTCCCCCGCGCACGGTAATGCGCGGGCTTGGCGGGCAATAGATTCGTCTGAGGGATGAAACGGCGAGGTCCTCGCCGTTTCGCGATGGCGTTACAGGTCCTCGGAACCCAGCAGCATCTCGGTGATGCCCTTGCCGGCCTTGACCATGGGGAAGACGTTCTCGGTCGGGTCGGTGCGGAAGTCCATGAACACGGTGCGGTCCTTGAGCTTGCGCGCCTCGCGAATGGCGCCTTCGACGTCCTGCGGCCGTTCGATCAGCATGCCCACATGGCCATAGGCCTCGGCGAGCTTCACGAAGTTGGGCAGCGCGTCCATGTAGCTGTGGCTGTAGCGACCTTCGTAGTCGATTTCCTGCCACTGCCGCACCATGCCGAGGTAGCGGTTGTTCAGCGCCATGATCTTGATCGGCGTGTTGTACTGCAGGCAGGTCGAGAGCTCCTGGATGCACATCTGCACCGAGCCTTCACCGGTGATGCAGAACACCTCGCTGTCGGGCTTGGCCAGCTTGATGCCCATGGCATAGGGAATGCCCACGCCCATGGTGCCCAGACCACCGGAGTTGATCCAGCGGCGCGGCTCGTCGAAGCGGTAGTACTGCGCGGCCCACATCTGGTGCTGGCCGACGTCGGACGTGACGTAGGCGTCTGCGTCCCTGGTCATGTTCCAGAGCGTCTCCACCACGTACTGCGGCTTGATCACGTCGGTATTGCCGCGGTCGTACTTCAGGCAGTCCTTCGAGCGCCAGGTCTCGATGGTCTTCCACCATTCGGCCAGGGCCTTGTCGTCGACCTTGAGCGCGCTCTCGCGCACCATGTGGATCAGCTCGGTGAGCACGTCCTTCACATCGCCCACGATGGGCACGTCGACCTTGACACGCTTGGAGATGCTCGACGGGTCGATGTCGATGTGGATGATCTTGCGTTCGTTCTGCGCGAAGTGCTTGGGGTTGCCGATCACGCGGTCGTCGAAGCGCGCGCCCACGGCCAGCAGCACATCGCAGTTCTGCATCGCGTTGTTGGCCTCGATCGTGCCGTGCATGCCCAGCATGCCGAGGAACTTGCGGTCGGAGGCCGGGTATGCACCCAAGCCCATCAGGGTGTTGGTGACCGGGTAGCCCAGCATGTTCACCAGGGTGCGCAGCTCCTCGGTGGCGTTGCCCAGCAGCACGCCGCCGCCGGTGTAGATGTAGGGCCGCTTGGCCGACATCAGCAATTGCAGGGCCTTGCGGATCTGGCCGCCGTGGCCCTTGCGCACCGGGTTGTACGAGCGCATTTCCACCGACTCGGGATAGCCGGCGTAGGACACCTTGTTGAACGACACGTCCTTGGGCACGTCCACCACCACCGGGCCGGGCCGGCCGCTGCGCGCGATGTGGAAGGCCTTCTTCATCACCATGGCCATGTCGCGCGCGTCCTTCACCAGGAAGTTGTGCTTGACGATGGGGCGCGTGATGCCGACGGTGTCGCATTCCTGGAAGGCGTCCAGGCCGATCGCCGCCGTGGGCACCTGCCCGGTGATGATCACCATCGGGATGCTGTCCATGTAGGCCGTGGCGATGCCGGTGACGGCGTTGGTCACGCCCGGGCCGGAGGTGACCAGGGCCACGCCCACATCGCCGGTGGCACGCGCGTAGCCGTCGGCCGCGTGCACGGCAGCCTGCTCGTGGCGCACCAGCACGTGCTGGATCGTGTCCTGCTTGTAGAAAGCGTCGTAGATGTGCAGCACAGCACCGCCGGGGTAACCCCAGATGTACTTCACACCTTCAGCCTGGAGGGCCTTGATGAGGATTTCTGCGCCGCGGAGGTCTTGGGGGGCTGCGCCAGTGGCGGCGGCAGCCGAGGCCAGTTCGGCCTTGCTGATTTCCATGATGAACCTTTCGAGAATTTCTCTGACGAAAAACCTTGGGTGCCTCTAGACCGACTCTTGTGGAGCGGTGTCGAGACTTGAGACCAATGGCCATGGGCGGGCACATACCCCGCCGGACCCTGATCCGTTTGCCTTGTTTTGAACTGCAGCGCGCATTATCGCACTGCAGCACGGATTTTCCTGCCGGTGCGCCCCGAGCCCCCCGAAAAAGCGCGCCGGGAAGCCGCAATGCGACAATTCCTGCCTATGTCCGCCTCCCTGCCTTCTCCCTCCCCCACCACCGCGACAGCCGATGCCGGCACCGACCTGACGGCCCCTTCATTGCGCCGCCGCATGGCCTGCTGGTTGTACGAGGGCATGCTGATGTTCGGCGTGGTCTTCATCGCGAGCTACCTGTTTTCCACCCTCACGCAGACCCGCAATGCCCTGGACAACCGGCACGCCCAGCAAGCCTTCCTGTTCGTGGTCTTCGGCATCTACTTCACCTGGTTCTGGGCCAAGGGCCAGACCCTGGCGATGAAGACCTGGCACATCCGCGTGGTGGACCGCCACGGCCATGCACTCACCCAGCCGCGCGCGTTGCTGCGCTATGTGCTGTCCTGGCTGTGGCTGCTGCCGCCGCTGGCGGTCTCGGGTGCCATGGCGTTGTCGGGCGCAGAACTGTCTGTGCTGCTCACCGGTTGGGTCGTCATCTGGGCCCTGCTCTCGCGCTTTCATCCGCAGCGCCAGTTCCTGCACGACGCCCTGGCCGGTACGCGGCTGGTGCAACACACCCCGCCGCCCGCGCCCGCGCGCGCCAAACGCTGAGCGCTTCGCACGATGAAACACCACGAACCCGTCGATGCGCAGAAGCGCCGCAGCGGCCTCTCGCGCATCGCGCACGCCTTCCGCTATTCCCTCGCCGGCCTGCGCGCGGGCTGGGGCGAAACCGCCTTTCGCCAGGAAGCGCTGGCGGCGCTGGTGCTGATCCCGGCGGCGTTCTGGCTCGGCCAGACCTGGGTGGAAACCGCGCTGCTGGCCGCTTCGGTCGTGCTGGTCATGGTGGTGGAACTGCTCAACACCGGCATCGAGACCGCGATCGACCGCATCGGCCCCGAATGGCACGACCTCTCCAAGCGCGCCAAGGACATGGGCAGCGCCGCCGTGCTGCTCAGCCTGCTGGTCTGGGCCGGCATCTGGCTGGCCGCCGCGTGGACGCGCTGGGCCTGAACTTCTTTCCGGACTGCCCATGAGCTCACCCGCCTTTTCCCTGTGCGTCTATTGCGGCTCACGACCGGGCGCCCACCCGGCGTTCATCGACACCGCGCGCGCCGTCGGTCACTGGATCGGCAGCCACGGCGGCCAGCTCGTCTACGGCGGCGGGCGCAACGGCCTCATGGGCGTGGTCGCCGAGGCCACGCTGGCCGCGGGCGGGCGCGTGGTCGGCATCATCCCGAAGGCGCTGGTGGAAAAGGAATGGGCGCACCACGGCTGCACCGAATTGCATGTGGTCGACACCATGCACGAGCGCAAGCGCCTGATGGCGGAGCGCGCCGATGCCTTCCTGGCCCTGCCGGGCGGCATCGGCACCTTCGAGGAATTTTTCGAGGTCTGGACCTGGCGCCAGCTGGGCTACCACGACAAACCCGTGGGCCTGCTCAACGTGGCCGGCTACTACGACGGTCTGATGGCATTCCTGCGCACCGGCGTGGAAGAACAGTTCATGGGCAGTTGGCAGATGGAACTGATCCGCGTGGGCGACGATGCAGCCACCCTGCTGCCCGACCTGGTGCAGGCCGCCGGCCTGTCGCCGGCCGCCCGCATCGAGGCCATCTGACGAGACGGATCAGACCGCGGTCTCGTCCTCTTCACCGGTGCGGATGCGCACCACGCGCTCGACCGAGGTCACGAAGATCTTGCCGTCGCCGATCTTGCCGGTGCGGGCCGCGCGAATGATCGCGTCCACGCAACGCTCCACGTCCACGGTCTTCACCACCACCTCGACCTTGACCTTGGGCAGGAAGTCCACCACGTATTCGGCGCCACGGTAGAGCTCGGTGTGGCCCTTCTGGCGGCCAAAGCCCTTCACCTCGGTAACGGTCAGGCCGGTCACGCCCTGCTCGGCCAGCGCCTCGCGCACCTCTTCGAGCTTGAACGGTTTGATGACGGCGGTGATCTGTTTCATGGGGTGTCTCCGGTGCGTGGCTTGGGAATGAGCGATTGCGATTCATTATGCCCAAGGGTTTCGCCGCAGTTCGTACACTGCGGCACCGACTGCAATGGAACACCCATGCCCCTGCCTCAGCACGTCCCCATCACCGTCGCCTACCGGGGTGGCCACCCGGAGAACATCCACCATGGCTCCGTCGCGGTGGTCAACGCCCATGGCGAACTGCTGGCCAGCGTCGGCGACGTGGTGTCTCCGCTGTTCACCCGCTCCGCGCTCAAGCCCTTCCAGGCCATGCCCTTGATCGCGCAGGCGGCCGACCGCTATGCGCTGAGCGACGCCGACGTGGCGCTGCTGTGCGCGAGCCACAGCGGCGAGCCCATGCACGTGGAACGCGCCGCCGCGCTGCTGGCGAAGATCGGCGCGGGTGAATCCAGCCTGGCCTGTGGCAGCCACGTGCCCTTCTTCTTCGGCGTCAATGGCGTCACACCGGAGCCCGGTGCCCGCTTCAACCGCCTGCACCACAACTGCTCGGGCAAGCACACCGGCATGCTGTTGCTGGCCCACGCCCTGGGCGCACCGCATGCAGGCTATCTCGACCCGGCGCACGCGGTGCAGCAGCAGATTGCGGCCAGCGTGAGCCACTTTTCGGGCGTGCCGGTGGATCAGCTCGTGCGAGGCACGGACGGCTGCAGTGCGCCCAACTACGCCCTGCCCCTGCGCTCGCTGGCCCACGCCTTTGCCCGCTTGACGCTGGAAGAGCCCGACCCGGTCTACGGCCACGCGCCGCAGCGCATCGCCCGCGCCATGAGCCGGCACCCCGAGCTCGTCAGCGGCCAGGGCCGCAACGACCTGGCGTTGATGCGCGCGGGCCGCGGCGACTGGGTCAGCAAGGTGGGTGCCGATGGCGTGCAGGTGCTCGCGAGCTTCAGCCGCGGCATCGCCATCGCGGCCAAGGTGAGCGACGGGCTGCTGCCGCCCCTGATGGTGGCCTTCGTGTCGGCCCTGGAGCAGCTCGGCTGGCTGGACGGCGAGAGCCGCGCCGCGTTGTCCAGTCTGATACCGCCACCGCTGAAAAACGCCGCCGGCATCGAGGTCGGCGAGATGCGCGCTGTGCTCGAACTGCAGCGGTCTTAAGCGCGGTACTTGCTGGTGATCGGGTAGCGCCAGTCCTTGCCGAAGCTGCGGTGGGTCACACGGATGCCCACTGGCGCCTGGCGGCGCTTGTACTCGTTGATGCGGATCAGCCGCACCACCTTGTCCACGTCGGCGCGGTCGAATCCGGCGGCCACCAGGCTGTCCGGGCTCTGGTCGTTTTCCATGTAGCGCTCGATGATGGCGTCGAGCACCGCGTACTCCGGCAGGCTGTCCTGGTCCTTCTGGTCCGGCCGCAGTTCGGCGCTGGGCGGGCGCGTGATGATGCGCTCGGGAATCGGGCTGGCGCCGGTACCGTAGGGGTCGTGCGCGTTGCGCCAGCGCGCGAGCTTGAACACCTGGGTCTTGGCCACGTCCTTGATCACCGCGAAGCCGCCCGCCATGTCGCCATACAGCGTGCAATAGCCGGTGGCCATCTCGCTCTTGTTGCCGGTGGTCAGCACGATGCTGCCGAACTTGTTGGACAAGGCCATGAGCAGCGTGCCGCGGATGCGGGCCTGCAGGTTCTCTTCGGTGGTGTCCTCGGGCAGCCCGGCGAACTCGCCCGCCAGGCTGGCCTTGAAGGCCTCGAACTGCGGCGCAATGCCGATCTCGTCGTAGCGCACGCCCAGCCGTGCGGCCATGTCGCGCGCGTCGATCCAGGAAATGTCGGCCGTGTAGGGCGAGGGCATCATCACCGTGCGCACGCGGTCCTTGCCGAGCGCATCGACCGCGATCGCCAGCACCAGGGCGGAGTCGATGCCGCCCGACAGGCCCAGGATCGCGCCCGGAAAGCCGTTCTTGCCCAGGTAATCGCGCACGCCCAGCACCAGCGCATGCCACAGGTCGGCTTCGGGGCTGTGGGCGCGATCGGTCTCGGCCGTGATCTGCCAGCCTGCTCCGTGCCGCGCGAAGGCCGCGTCAAACAGCGTTTCCTCGAAGCTCACCGCGCGGCCGGCCAGACTGCCATCGGCGGCCAGCACGAAACTGCGGCCCTCGAACACGATTTCGTCCTGTCCGCCGACCAGGTGCGCGTACACCAGCGGCAGGCCAGTGGCCTGCGCGCGTTGCCGCATGGTGGCCTCGCGCTCGCCGCCTTTGCCGGCGTGGAAGGGCGAGGCATTGATCACGGCCAGCAGTTCGGCGCCGGCCGCTTTTGCATCGGCCGCCGGCGCATCGAACCAGGCGTCTTCGCAGATCAGCAGGCCCACGCGCACACCGTCCACATCGATCACGCAGGGCGCGTCGCCCGGCACGAAGTACCGCCGCTCGTCAAACACCTGGTAATTGGGCAGCTCGCGCTTGGCGTAGGTGTGGGTCACGCGGCCTTCGCTGAGCACGCTGGCCGCGTTGTGCAGCCGGGCCACCGAGACGCTGCGCTCGCGCCGCCCGGCCGTGAGCGCGTCCGCATGCGCCGGATGTCCCACCACGAGGTGCAGGCCTTTGAGATGGGCCGTCCCGGCTGCCACCACTTTGAGGGCATCATCACAGGCATCGACGAAGGCCGGGCGCAGGAACAGGTCTTCGGCCGCATAGCCGCAGATCGCCAGTTCGGGCGTGAGCAGCAGGCGCACACCGCGGGCGTGGGCCTGGGTGGCGGCATCGATGATCTTCCGGGCATTGCCCGACATGTCGCCCACCACGAAGTTGAGCTGGGCGACACAAATGGAAAGCGTCATGGGGTCTGAAAACCTGGCTGGAAGGGCCGCGGCAGCGCGGCGGGCGGGAGCTGCTTGTGTCTGAAATCAATTATGTCACCCGGGTTTTCAGCTCACCGCTGGATGTGCCTTCTGCCGCGTGGAACGCCCTGCTGGCCCGGGAGGCCGACCCCAGCCCCTTCATGCGCCACGAGTACCTGGCGGCCTTGCACCAGAGCGGCAGCGCGTGCGCGCACGCGGGATGGCAGGCGCAGTTCGTGACGCTGTGGCGCGGCACCGAACTGCACGCCGCCTGTCCGATGTACCTGAAGAACCATTCGTATGGCGAGTACGTGTTCGACTGGGCCTGGGCGAATGCCTACGCGCAGCACGGACTGGACTACTACCCCAAGGCGCTGGTGGCGGTGCCGTTCACGCCCGTGCCGGGTGCGCGCCTCCTCGCGAAAGACGAGGTGGCCCGCGCAGCACTGGTGAAGGCGCTCATCGCGCACGCGAGAGAAGAAGACCTGTCGTCGCTACACCTCTTGTTCGCGCAAACGCCAGATGTGTCGGCGGCGCAGAGCGCGGGCATGATGCTGCGCCACACCGTGCAGTTCCACTGGACGAACGCGGATCCAGCCGGCCAGGCCTTCACCAACTTCGACCATTTCCTTGCCAGCCTGCAGCAGGAAAAACGCAAGAAGATCCGGCAGGAGCGGCGCAAGGTGGCCGACGCGGGCGTGACGTTCCGCTGGTCGCGCGGCAGCGACATCGCAGCCGCCGACTGGGACTTCTTCTACCGCTGCTATGAGCGCACCTACCTCGAGCACGGCAATGCGCCCTACCTGAACCGCGACTTCTTCCACCGCATGGCCCAGACCATGCCGCAGCACTGGCTGCTGTTCATCGCGGAGCGCAACGGCCAGCCCATCGCCTGCAGCCTGATCGGCATCGACGAGGCCTCACGCGTGGCCTACGGCCGCTACTGGGGTGCGCTGGAGCGCGTGGACTGCCTGCACTTCGAGGCCTGCTACTACCAGCCGCTGGCCTGGTGCATGGCCCACGGCTTCGCGCGGTTCGAGGGCGGTGCCCAGGGCGAGCACAAGATGGCGCGCGCCCTGCTGCCGGTGCGCACCACCAGCGCGCACTGGCTGGCGCACCCTTCGTTCGCCGAGGCGGTCGAACGCTTTCTGGAACGCGAGGGCCAGGGGATCGGTGAGTACCTGGACCACCTGGCGCAACGCAATCCGCTCAAGGCAGCGCCCTGAGCGGCGAAGGCCGATCGCTCAGGCCTTCTTCGCGTTGTAGGCGGCGATGCCGTCCAGGATTTCCTGGTGGGCGGCGTCCTTGCCCTCCCAGCCCAGCACCTTGACCCATTTGCCCGGCTCGAGATCCTTGTAGTGCTCGAAGAAGTGCTGGATGGTGTTCAGGCGCATCGGGTTCAGGTCTTCCGGCTTCTGCCACTGCGTGTAGATCGACAGGATCTTGTCGATCGGCACCGCCAGCACCTTGCCGTCTTCGCCAGCCTCGTCCTGCATCTTCAGGATGCCGATCGCGCGGCACGGCACCACCACGCCGGGGATCAGCGGCACCGGCGTGATCACCAGCACGTCCACCGGGTCGCCGTCGCCCGAGATCGTCTTGGGCACGTAGCCGTAGTTGGTCGGGTAGTGCATGGCCGTGCTCATGAAGCGGTCCACGAAGATCGCGCCGGTTTCCTTGTCCACTTCGTACTTGATCGGGTCGGCGTTCATCGGAATCTCGATGATCACGTTGAACGATTCGGGGACGTTTTTTCCGGGGGTGACGTTGTCGAGGGACATGTTGTGTGATGAAGGTTGGTGAAAAACGGTAGCGGGCGATCCAGACGGATGGCCGACCAGGGGCATGGGCGTGGCGCGATGGCGCCGACCTGCCTAGGATTTACCCTGATTTTACTGATTCCAGGCTGACTTCCCCGACCGCAAGCGGTTGCTCCGCGCCAAATCCCGCTAAATTCGCGGAGTTGGCCAATCGCCCTGTTTCAACGCTGTGCAATGCAGCGCAAACCGGCAGCGAGGAAGCAACGCAGCGGGGGCAGCCCCGGAGGCGTTGCCCCCTCCAAGTCGAAACAAGCAGGAGTAATTCTCATGGTTGGACAATCTGCGCTGATCTTTGCGCTGGCGTGTGGACTCGTGGCCGTGGTCTACGGTTTCTGGTCCCGCAGCTGGATTCTTTCCCAGGACGCGGGCAACGCCCGCATGCAGGAAATCGCCGAGGCGATTCAGACCGGTGCCGCGGCCTATCTGGCCCGGCAGTACAAGACCATTGCCATCGTGGGCGTGGTCATCACCATCCTCATCGGTTTCTTCCTCGGCAGCACCACCGCCATCGGCTTCGTGCTGGGCGCCGTGCTCTCGGGCGCCTGCGGCTTCATCGGCATGAACATCTCGGTGCGAGCCAACGTGCGCACCGCGCAGGCCGCCACCAAGGGCATCGGCCCGGCACTGGACGTGGCCTTCCGCGGCGGTGCCATCACCGGCATGCTGGTGGTCGGCCTGGGTCTGCTGGGCGTGGCGGGTTTTTTCTGGTTCCTGGTCGGCAACGGCAACCTCACGCCGGCGTCCAACCTCGCCAAGCTGCTCAACCCGCTGATCGGTTTTGCCTTCGGCTCTTCGCTGATCTCCATCTTCGCCCGGCTGGGCGGCGGCATCTTCACCAAGGGCGCTGACGTCGGCGCCGACCTGGTGGGCAAGGTCGAGGCCGGCATTCCGGAAGACGACCCGCGCAACCCGGCCGTGATCGCCGACAACGTGGGCGACAACGTGGGCGACTGCGCCGGCATGGCGGCCGACCTGTTCGAGACCTACGCCGTCACGCTGATCGCCACCATGGTGCTCGGGGCCCTCATGGTCACCGCCGCGCCCATGCAGGCCGTGCTCTACCCGCTGGTGCTCGGCGGCGTGTCCATCCTGGCCTCCATCGTGGGCTGCTTCTTCGTGAAGGCCAGCCCGGGCATGAAGAACGTGATGCCGGCGCTGTACAAAGGCCTGGCCATCGCCGGCGTGCTGTCGCTGATCGCGTTCTACTTCGTGACCACCATGGTCATGCCGGACAACGCGATCACGGCCACGGGCAGCCAGATGCGCCTGTTTGGCGCCTGCGCTGTCGGCCTGGTGCTGACCGCCGCGCTGGTCTGGATCACCGAGTTCTACACCGGCACCCAGTACTCGCCGGTCAAGCACATCGCACAGGCCTCGACCACCGGCCATGGCACCAACATCATTGCCGGCCTGGGCGTGTCCATGCGCTCCACCGCCTGGCCCGTGCTGTTCGTCTGCGTGGGCATCATTGCCTCCTACCAGCTCGCCGGCCTGTACGGCATCGCCACCGCCGCCACCGCCATGCTGAGCATGGCCGGTATCGTGGTCGCGCTGGACGCCTATGGCCCCATCACCGACAACGCTGGCGGCATCGCCGAAATGGCCGAACTGCCCAGCAGCGTGCGCGACGTGACCGACCCGCTGGACGCGGTGGGCAACACCACCAAGGCCGTGACCAAGGGCTATGCCATCGGCTCCGCCGGCCTGGCCGCGCTGGTGCTGTTTGCCGACTACACCCACAAGCTGGAAACCTACGGCCACCAGGTCAGCTTCGACCTGAGCGACCCGATGGTGATCGTCGGCCTGTTCATCGGCGGCATGATTCCCTACCTGTTCGGCGCCATGGCGATGGAGGCCGTGGGCCGCGCCGCCGGCTCGGTGGTGGTGGAAGTGCGCCGCCAGTTCAAGGAGATCCCCGGCATCATGGAAGGCACGGCCAAGCCCGAGTACGGCAAGGCGGTCGACATGCTGACCACCGCGGCCATCAAGGAAATGGTGATCCCCTCGCTGCTGCCGGTGGTGGTGCCGATCCTGGTCGGCGTGTTCCTGGGCCCCAAGGCGCTCGGTGGCCTGCTCATGGGCACCATCGTGACCGGCCTGTTCGTGGCGATCTCCATGTGCACCGGCGGCGGTGCTTGGGACAACGCCAAGAAGTACATCGAAGACGGCCACCACGGCGGCAAGGGCAGCGAGGCGCACAAGGCCGCCGTGACCGGCGACACCGTGGGCGACCCCTACAAGGACACCGCCGGCCCGGCCGTGAACCCGCTGATCAAGATCATCAACATCGTGGCCCTGCTGATCGTGCCGCTGCTGCCGCTGGCGGCCTGACCAGGTCCCTGACGGTTCAGACGGCCCGCTTCGGCGGGCCGTTTTTCGTGGTGCCGGGCCACGGTGGCGCGCCCGCGAGCAGGCGCACCACTGCGCTGGCGCTGGGCGTGAGGCGGTCGAGTTGCGCCGCTTCGCCGCGCTCGATCGCCTGCAGCACGAGTTCGTGAATGCCGCCCACGGCCGCCATCGCCATGGTGGGCGTGAGCGTCGTGCCATCCGCGTTGATCGTCTCCAGCATGTAGTCGGCCAGGTGCTGCATCACCTCGCGGCGCACGGTCGCGCCCGCGGGCCCGAGGTGGTGGATTTCCACGAACAGCATGCGGATCAGCTGCGGCCCCGCCGCCAGGTGGGCCAGGTAGGCGCCCAGCGCGTGTTCCACCTGGTCCTGCCAGGGGCGCCCGGGCTGCACCGACTCGCGCAGCGTGCGCAGGGCCGACGCGCTGGCCGCGCGGTAGAGGGCGAGGAAGCAGGCGTCCTTGTCCACGAAGTGTTCGTAGAACGTGCGCTTGGACACCCCCGCCTCGGCCACCACGGCGGCGATCGACGTGGCGGCCAGCCCCTGCGCGGCCGCCACGCTGGCCATGGCCTGGAGCAGGCGCGCGCGGTGTTCGTTCGGCGCGGCCTCGACGTTCCCTGCGTTTTTCGGTTTCATGGCCGCGCATCTTAGGCCTTCCGGCTTGACAGACCGGCGCGCAGCGCGCACCATCGCGGCCTGGTACCAACTCGTACCACACGATCAACCGACCCCCGAACCCCACCATGACCGAACTCGTCGTCCGCCGCCTGCTGATCGATCTGGAGCAACCCGTGGCACGCCACTGGTGCGCGGGCGATGCCTTCCTCACCGCCTGGTTCAACGCGCTGTCGATGAGCTTTCCCATCGGCGAGCAGTTCTTCATCGACTCGGTGCGCAACGGCCTCAAGGCCCTGCCGCCCGAGCGCCAGGCCGCGCTGCAAGCCGAGGTACAGGGCTTCATCGGCCAGGAGGCCACGCACCGGCGCATCCACGCGCTGTTCAACGCGCAGATCGAGAAGCACGGTCTGGTCAACGAATGGGAAGCCCGCGCGCGCGACCGCCTGAAACTGATGGAGGGCACCGACCCGCGCCACGGTCTGGCCATCACCGCGGCCAACGAGCACTTCACCGCCCTGTTCGCCGAATGGATCCTGGCGCACCACCACGTGCTCGACGGCTGCGAGCCGCGCCTGAAGACCCTGTGGCTGTGGCACAGCGCCGAAGAGGCCGAACACAAATGCACCGCGTTCGACCTGTACCAGGCGCTCGGCGGCAGCCAGCAGTGGCGCACGACCTGGATGCGCCGCATCACCCTGGTCTTCCTCACCGACACCCTGCGCCAGACGGTGGACAACCTGCGGCGCGACGGCACGCTCTGGCGCTGGAGCACCTGGCGCAGCGCCGCGCGGCACATGCTGGGCCGCGAAGGCCTGCTGCGCCAGACCTTCAAACCGTGGCGGGCCTATTTCCGGCCCGACTTCCACCCCAACCAGCAGTCCAGCGATCTCTCGGCCGACTGGCTGCGCGACAACGCCACGCAGTACACGCGCGTGGGTCGCGCCGAGCCGGCCTGACCTGGCCGGCCGGGGCGCGCGCAATGTCCCCGCTGAAAACCCGGAACCCCGGGGTGTACCGGCGCGACAGGGCAGTCGCTCGCCCATAATCGGTGCATGTCCGAACGCGTCATTCCCCTGATCGACCAGCGCCTGGTTTCCGTGGCTGCGCGCATTCCCTCCGTGACCACGGCACCGACGGGTCTGCTCGGCGACGCACTGGGCCGTCCGTTGCGCGACCTGCGCATCAGCGTGACCGACCGCTGCAACTTCCGCTGCAGCTACTGCATGCCGAAGGACATCTTCGACAAGGACTACCCCTACCTGCCGCACAGCTCGCTGCTCAGCTTCGAGGAAATCACGCGGGTGGCGCGCCAGTTCGTCGCGCACGGTGTGCAGAAGATCCGCCTGACCGGCGGTGAGCCGCTGCTGCGCAAGCACCTGGAGATCCTGATCGAACAGCTGGCCGCGCTGCGCACCACCGAAGGCCGGCCGCTGGACATCACGCTCACCACCAACGGCTCGCTGCTCGCGCGCAAGGCCGCCGCACTCAAGGCCGCCGGCCTGCAACGCGTCACGGTGAGCCTGGACGGGCTGGACGACACCATCTTCCGCGCCATGAACGACGTGGACTTCCCCGTTGCCGACGTGCTTGAGGGCATCGCCGCCGCGCAGGCCGCCGGCCTGGGCCCGATCAAGGTCAACATGGTGGTCAAGCGCGGCACCAACGACCACGAGATCCTGCCGATGGCGCGCCACTTCAAGGGCACCGGCATCGTGCTGCGCTTCATCGAGTACATGGACGTGGGGGCCACCAACGGCTGGCGCATGGACGAGGTGCTGCCCAGCGCCGAGGTGGTGCAGCGCATCCACAGCGAGCTGCCGCTGGTGCAGCTCGACGCCGCCGCACCGGGCGAGACCGCGGAGCGCTGGGGCTACGCCGACGGATCGGGCGAGATCGGCGTGATCAGCAGCGTCACGCAAGCCTTCTGCAGCGACTGCAACCGCGCCCGCCTGTCCACCGAAGGCCAGCTCTACCTCTGCCTGTTCGCCAGCCAGGGCCACGACCTGCGCCACCTGATCCGCGGCAGCGCCACCGACGAACAGCTCGCGGGCGCCATCGCCGCCATCTGGCAGGGCCGCAGCGACCGCTATTCCGAGCTGCGCGCCAGCCTGCCACCGGATGCGGGCACCGGCGCCCGCCGCGTCGAGATGAGCTACATCGGCGGCTAGTACCATGACCCCCACGCTCCACCGCTGCGCGGGTCGCTGCCCCCCAAGGGGGCTGGCCTTGCTTGGGGCGGCCCGGCGCGGCGGCCCTCACACACAATGATCCATCCTTCTGAAATCACGGGCATCGTGCTCGCTGGCGGGCGCGGCTCGCGCATGGGCGGGGCCGACAAGGGCCTGCAGAACTTCAACGGCACGCCGCTGGCGATGCATGCCCTGCTGCGGCTGCAGATGCAGGCAGGCGGGCTGGTCGGCGACCAGATGATCAACGCCAACCGCAACCTCGCCGCCTACGAGGCCTTCGGCATGCCGGTGTGGCCCGATACCCTGAACGACTACGCCGGCCCGCTGGCCGGTTTCATGACTGGGCTGGAGCGTTGCGAATCGCCCTACCTGCTCACCGTGCCCTGCGACACGCCGCTGTTCCCGCTCGATCTGGCGCAGCGCCTGGCGCAGGCGTTCGACGACGAGGGCACCGAGATCGCCATGGCCGCCGCGCGCGAGGAAGACGGCCAGTTGCGCCCGCAGCCGGTGTTCTGCCTGATGCGCCTGGACCTGCTGGAAAGCCTCATGGCCTTCACCCAGGCCGACGGCCGCAAGATCGACCGCTGGACCGACCAGCACCGCACCGTGATCGTGCCCTTCGACCAGCCGGGCGACGACCCCAAGGCCTTCTTCAACGCCAACACCCTGGCCGAGCTGCACGCGCTGGAAAAGGGCTGAGGCGATGAAGACGATAGAGCAGATCGCGGCCGAGCTGCAGGGCTACGACCCGCAGGCCCTCAGCGCCGATCGTGTCAACGATTTCCTGGCGCGTCTGGTCGAACCGGTCGGCCAGACCGAGGACGTGGCCGTGTTCGATGCGCTGGGCCGCGTGCTCGCGCACGACGTTGTGTCGCCCATCAGCGTGCCGCCGCACGACAACTCCGCCATGGACGGCTTCGCGTTCGACAGCGCGCAGCAGCAGCCCGGCCAGCCCCTGCGCCTGCGCGTGGTCGGCACGGCCTTCGCGGGCAAGGCCTGGGCCGGCGCGGTGGCTGCGGGCGAGTGCCTGAAGATCATGACCGGCGCCATCATGCCGCCGGGGCTGGACACGGTGGTGCCGCTGGAATTCGTGAAGACCGAGGGTGAGCACATCGTGGTGCCGCTCGGTGTGGTGGGCGCGGGCGACAACCGCCGCCTGCTCGGTGAAGACCTCATGGCCGGCCAGGCCGCGCTGCGCCAGGGCCAGACGCTGGGCCCCGCCGCGCTCGGCCTGGTGGCCAGCCTGGGCCTGCCCACGGTGCGCGTGTTCCGCCGAGTCCGGGTCGCGTACTTCTCCACCGGCGACGAGATCCTGAGCCTGGGCGAGCCCGCGCGCGAAGGCGCGGTGTACGACAGCAACCGCTACACCGTCTTCGGCCTGCTCACGCGCCTGGGCGTGGAGGTGATGGACATGGGCGTGGTGCGCGACGAACCGGCCGCGCTCGAGGCCGCCTTTCGCGATGCCGCGCGCCAGGCCGACGCCATCATCACCAGCGGCGGCGTGAGCATGGGCGAGGCCGACCACACCAAGGCCATGATGAAGCAGCTTGGCGACGTCGCTTTCTGGCGCATCGCCATGCGGCCCGGGCGGCCGATGGCGGTGGGCCGCATCGAGGAAGCCGGCAAGAGCGCCGTGCTCTTCGGTCTGCCTGGCAACCCGGTGGCGGTGATGGTGACCTTCCTCGCCTTCGTGCGCCCTGCCCTGCAGCGCCTCATGGGCGGCACGGCCAGCGCGCCGGTGCTGCTGCAGGCGCGCAGCGCCGAAGCCCTGCGCAAGAAGCCGGGCCGCACCGAATACCAGCGTGGCATCGTCGTGCGCGACGCCGCCGGCACGCTCACTGTGCGCACCACCGGCAACCAGGGCTCGGGCGTGCTGAGTTCCATGGTCCAGGCCAACGGCCTGATCGTGCTGCACCACGGGCAAGGCAACGTGGCGGTGGGCGATGTGGTGGACGTGATGATGTTCGACGGCGTGGTCTGAGCGCCCGGGCGCTCCGCTATTTGGCGGGGATCGCGCCCACGGGCTCTTCGTGTGCCGGCCTGGGCGGCGGCTGGTGCGATGTCCGGCGCGACAGCAACGTGTACATGGTCGGCACCACGAAGATCGTGAGCAGCGTGCCGATCGACATGCCCCCGACAATGACCCACCCGATCTGCTGGCGGCTCTCGGCCCCCGCCCCGGAGGCCATCGCGAGCGGCAACGCGCCCAGCACCATGGCGCCCGTGGTCATCATGATGGGACGCAGGCGCAGACCGGCCGCCCGCTTGACGGCCGCGATCTTCTCCATGCCCTGCTCGCGCAGCTGGTTGGCAAACTCCACGATCAGGATGCCGTGCTTGGTGATCAGGCCCACAAGCGTGATCAATCCGATCTGGCTGAACACGTTGAGCGTGCCACCCGTGAACTTGAGCGCCAGCAAGGCACCCAGCATGGACAGCGGCACCGAAAGCATGATGATCAGCGGGTCGACGAAACTCTCGAACTGCGCGGAGAGCACCAGGTAGATGAACAGCAGCGAGAGCACGAACACCAGCGCCAGCGACCCCGACGAATTGCGGAACTCGCGGCTCTGGCCGTTGAGGTCGGTGGCGTAACCCGCCGGCAGGATCTCGGCCGCCGTCTCCTCCATGAACGTCAGCGCCTCGCCCAGCGAGTAACCGGCGCCAATGTTGGCCGTGATCGAGGCGCTGCGGCGCTGGCCGAAGTGATTGAGCTCGCGCGGCACCACCACCTCGCGGGTGGTGACCAGCGAGGCCAGCGGAATCATCGCGTCGCCGCGGCCGCGCACGAACAACCGGTCGATGTCCTCGGGGGTGCTGCGGTTGGCCGACACGGTCTGCACCACCACGTCGTACTGTTCGCCGTCGCGCTTGTAGCGCGTCACCGTGCGGCCACCCAGCATGGTCTCGACGGTGCGCGCGATGGTGTCCACGCTCACGCCCATGTCGGCCGCGCGCTCGCGGTCCACGTCCATGCGGATCTCGGGTTTGTTCAGGCGCAGGTCGGTGTCCACCTGCACCAGGCCCGGGTTCTGCGCCATGCGCTCCTGGAACTGGCGCACCATGGTCGACAGGTTCTCGTAGCTGTCGCTGGTGACGATGATGAAGTTCACCGGCCGCTCGCGGAAACCCTGGCCCAGCGAGGGCGGCGTGATCGGGTAGGCGCTGATGCCCGGCAGCGCGGCCATAGCCGGCGCCATCTTGCCCGCGATCTCCATGGTGGTGCGGTCGCGTTCCTCCCAGGCCTTGCCCCGCATCACCACGCTGCCCTGGGCCACCGAGGGATTGCCCACGATGGTGAAGATGCGGTCGAACTCGGGCTGCGCCATCGCCATCTTTTCGATGGCTTCGGCATAGCGGCGCGTGTAGGCCAGGGTGGCGCCATCGGGTCCATTGATGTTGGCCAGCACCACGCCGCGGTCTTCCATGGGCGCGAGCTCGGACCGCGTGCCCTGCAGCAGCCAGAAACTGCCGGCGGCGCTGGCGAGCATCACCGCCACCACCAGCCAGCGCACGTTGAGCGAGCGGCTCAGGGCGCGGTCGTAGCCGTTGTTCATCCGTGTCAGCACCAACTCCATGAAGCGGTCGAAGCGGCCTGGCTTTTCCACATGGCGCAGCAGCTTGGAGCACATCATGGGCGAGAGCGTGAGCGCCACGAAACCCGAGACCACCACGGCGCCCGCCAGCGCGAGCGCGAACTCGGCAAACAGGCGGCCGGTGCGTCCCGGCGTGAAGGCCAGCGGCGCGTACACCGCGGCCAGCGTGAGTGTCATCGCAACGATGGCAAAGCCGATCTCCCGGGCGCCCTTGATCGCGGCCTCGAACGGCTTCATACCCTCCTCGATGTGCCGGTAGATGTTCTCCAGCATCACGATCGCGTCGTCCACCACCAGGCCGATGGCCAGCACCAGCGCCAGCAGCGTGAGGGTGTTGATGGAGAAGCCGAACAGCGCCATGAGCGCGAACGAGCCGATCAGGCTCACCGGGATGGTGATCAGCGGGATGATGGAAGCGCGCACGGTGCGCAGGAAAACGAAGATCACCAGCGCCACCAGCACCGCCGCCTCGGCGATGGTGGTGTACACGGCCTTGATCGAGCGGTCGATGAAGATCGAGTTGTCGTTCGCCACCTCGATGCTCACGCCTTCGGGCAGTTCCTCCACGATGCGAGGCAGCATCTCCTGCACCGCGGCCGAGAGCTCCAGCGGGTTCGCCGTGGCCTGGCGGATCACACCCAGTGAAATGGCGTCGCGACCGTTGTAGCGCACCGAGGTGCGCTCGTCTTGCGGCGCCTGCTCCACGCGCGCCACGTCGTCGATGCGGATGGTCTGGCCATTGGCGGTCCGGATGCCGATGGCGCGGAACTGCTCTGGTGTCTGTACGTCGGTGGCGGCGGTCACGTTGAACTCGCGCAGCGAACTTTCGATGCGCCCGGCCGGCACCTCCAGGTTGGAGCGGCGCAGCGCGTCCTCCACGTCCTGCACGGTGAGGCTGTAGGCGGCCAGCCGGTCGGGGTCGAGCCAGATGCGCATCGAGAAGCGGCGCTCGCCCCAGACGCGCACATCGGCCGCGCCGGGCGCGGTCTGCAGCCGGGGCTTGATCAGGCGGTTGGCCAGGTCGCTGAGCTCCAGCGGCGAGATGGTGTCGGCGTTGAGTGCCAGCCAGATCACGGGCGTGGCATCGGCCTCCACCTTGGCAATCGTCGGCTCGTCCACGTCGTCCGGCAGGCGCTGGCGCACCCGGCTGACCTTGTCGCGCACGTCGGCGGCGGCGGAATCGGGGTCGCGCTCGAGCTTGAAGCGCACGGTGATCTGGCTCTGTTCCTGCCGGCTGATCGAGGTGATGATGTCCACACCCTCGATGCCGGCGAGCGAGTCTTCCAGCACCTTGGTGACCTGGGACTCGATGACCTCGCTGGACGCACCTGCGAAGCGCGTGGTGACGGTGACGGTCGGTTCGTCGATGCGCGGGTACTCGCGCACCGAGAGCCCGTTGAACGACACGAAGCCCACCAGCAGGATGAGCAGGGACAGCACCGAGGCGAAGACCGGACGGCGGATGGCAATTTCAGGCAGTTGCACGGAGACTCCTGTCCGGTTGGGGGATCACTGCGCCGGCTTCGAGGCCGCGGCGGCCGGCGCCGCGGCACGGGCCATGTCGACCACACGCACCACGGTGCCATCGCGCTGCAGGCGCTGCTGACCGGCGACCACCACCGTGGCGCCCGCCGCGAGCCCCTTGACGACCTCGACCTCGGCACCCCGGCGCACACCGAGCTCCACCTCGACGCGGCGCGACACCATTTTCTTCGCGTCGCCCTGACCCTGCTCTTCCAGCAGATACACGAACTGCTTGCCCGCCTGCGGCACCATGGCCTCTTCAGGCACCACGAGCGCGCTGTCGTTCACCGAAAACAGGATGAGCACGCGGGCGAACATGCCCGGGCGCAGTTCGGCGCCCGGCGTGCGCGGCATCACCGCGCGCACCCCGATCGAGCGGCCGTTGGCGTCGAGCAGCGGGTCGACCGCGAGCACCCTGGCCTCGAAGGATTTTCCTGGCAGGGCATCGAGCTGCACCTGCACCGGCTGCCCTGACGCCAGCCGGGTCTGGTAACGCTCGGGCAACCGGAAGTCGACCGTCAGCACCGAGGTGTCTTCCAGGTTCACCAGGTCGTCGCCATCCTTCACGTACTGGCCCAGGTTGATGCTGCGCAGGCCGACCGTGCCAGCGAATGGTGCCGTGATGCGCATGCGCTGCAGGCGCGCTTCGGCCAGCGCCACCTGGGCCTCGGCTACCTGCAGGTTGGCCTGGCTCTCGTCGACCACACGCTGGGCCACGAAACCCTGGGCCACGAGTTCCTGGTTGCGCTTGAGGTTGGCGCGCGCGATCGAGAGCTGCGCCTGCGCCTGGCTGAGTTCGGCGCGCTGCAGGGTGTCGTCGAGCTGCACCAGCAACTGGCCCTGGCGCACCTGGGCGCCATCGGCAAACGCGATGCGGGCCACGCGGCCCGCGGTCTCGGGTTTGAGCGTGACGCTCTGGCGCGAGCGCAGCGAACCCACGGCCTGTGCGTAGTCGCGCAGCGCCATGGTCTTGACCTTGGCCACCTCCACGCTGGGTGCGCCGCCGGCGGCCCGCTGGGGCGTCGGAGCGGCCACGGCGGTCGGGCTGGCGCTGGAGGCGGCCCGGTTCTGCAGCCACCAGGCGCCACCGGAGGCCAGTGCCAGGCCTGCAACGGCCACCCACACGTAGAGCGCTTTGTTCGCCATGGATTCGACAGCCTGGAAATGCATTCCCCGCCCCGGTGGGCATGGAACAGGTCAAAGAAACGAAATGTAGCAGTGCTGACAGTCGCCCGGCAGCGGAAGTTCCCGCTATCCGACCCCGCAGGCGGGTTGAGGGCTCAACCCGGCACGCCGCGGTTGGCCAGGGCGTCGGCGCGCTCGTTGCCCGGATCGCCCGCATGGCCCTTGACCCAGTGCCATTCGATCTGGTGCACGCCGCCGTGCACCAGGGCGTCGAGCTTCTGCCAGAGGTCGGCGTTTTTCACCGGTTGCTTGGCCGCCGTGGTCCAGCCCTTGCGCTTCCAGCCGTGGATCCACTCGGTGATGCCCTTGCGCACGTACTCGCTGTCGAGATACAGCGACACCCGGCAGGGCCGCTTGAGCGCGGTCAGCGCCTCGATCACGGCGGTGAGTTCCATGCGGTTGTTGGTGGTCTCGCGCTCGCCGCCGCAGAGCTCCTTTTCGACGCCGCCGGACTTCAGGTACACGCCCCAGCCGCCGGGTCCCGGGTTGCCCTTGCAGGCACCGTCGGTGTAGATCACCACATGGTTCAAAGACACAACTCCTGAATGTAAAGACGGGGTAAAGAAGGGCCGCGAGGGCCTCAGTGCCGGTTCGCCACCGACACCGGCGCGGCCGAGGTGGCGCGGCGCGGTTTCCAGGCGGGGCCGAGCAGGCGCATGCCGCGCACGCGCTTGACCGCCACCACGAAATACACCGCGCCAAAAATGGGCCACCAGCGCGCGCCGGCGCGGTCCAGCCACGCGTAGCGCTGCAGCCAGGCTTCGGTGCGCATCGCCGGGCGGTAGCAGCCGAAGCGGTCCGACTCTACTTCAAAACTCAGCAGCCGCAGCCAGTCGCGCAGCCGCCAGGGGCCGATGAATTCACCCGCCTCGGGCAGGTACAGGCTGGAGGCACCCAGCGCGTTGAGGCCGACCTGGCCGCACAGCCGCCCGCGCCGCTGGCGCAGGCCCCACAGGCTGGCCGGGTTGAAGCCCGAGATCACCACGCGCCCTTCGGGCACCAGCACGCGCTCCACCTCGCGCAGCACGTGGTGCGGGTCGGCGCTGAACTCCAGCGTGTGCGGCAGCACCACCAGGTCCAGGCTGGCCTCGGGAAACGGCAGCGCGGCCGCGTTGGTGATCAGCGCCACGCGCGGCGCCAGGCCACCCCCCGCGCCCGTGGGCGCCGCGGGCGGCAACACCTCGGGCAAGGCCAGCCAGCGGTGCGGCATGCGGTTGGCCTGCAGCGCATCGAGCTCGGGCAGACCCAGCTGCAGGGCGTTGTAGCCGAACAGGTCGGTCACCGCGAGGTCGAACTGGGCCTGCTCCCAGGCCAGCAGGTACTGGCCGGGCGCGGTGGCGAACCACTCGGTCAACCCTATAATTTTTGCGGTCATGTGGTGTGGGGCAAGTACCGGTCCCGGGTGGAAGTCTGCGACACTGCAAACCACCGGGAAGGCCAGCCCGCACTCTACACGCCCCCACCCGAAATCCGCGCCATGCATCTCTTCCCCCTCCCGGCTTTCAGCGACAACTACATCTGGGCCCTGCACGACGGGCGCAAGGCCCTGGTGGTCGACCCCGGCGAGTCCGACGGTGTGGCCGCGTGGCTCGCGCGGGAGGGCCTGCAACTCGACACCATCCTGATCACCCACCACCACGCCGACCACACCGGCGGCGTGGCCGCGCTGCGCGAGGCCACCGGCGCGCGCGTGGTCGGTCCGGCGTACGAGCCCATGCCCGAGCCGCTGCAGCGCGTGGGCGCGGGCGATGAGGTCGAGGTGCTGGGCCTGCGCTTCGCGGTGATGGAAGTGCCGGGCCACACGGCCGGCCACATCGCCTACTACACGCCCGACATCGACGGCGCGCCGCTGCTGTTCTGCGGCGACACGCTGTTCTCGGGCGGTTGTGGCCGCCTGTTCGAAGGCACGCCGGCCCAGATGCTGGACTCACTCACCCGGCTGGCCGCGCTGCCCGCCGACACCCGCGTCTGCTGCACCCACGAATACACGCTGTCCAACCTGAAGTTCGCGCAGGCGGTCGAGCCCGACAACGCCGCGCTGGCGGCCTACACCGCGCGCTGCCAGGCGCAACGCGCGCAGAACTTTCCCACCCTGCCCAGCTCCATCGGACTGGAGAAACAGATCAACCCCTTTCTGCGCACCGGCGAAGCCGCCGTCGTGCAGTCCGCCCAGGCCCGCGAGCCGGGCAGCCCCACCGATGCCGTGACGGTCTTCGCCACGCTTCGCGAATGGAAAAACGTGTTCCGATGACCCTTGCCTTCCCGATTGCTCCGCCCGCCCTCCCACACCTCGACCCCGGGCCGGTGCGCCGATGGCTGCTGCTGACCGCTGCCGCCGTGGGGCTGCTGGTGTCCGGTTGTGCCACCACCGTGGCGCCAGAACCCGCGGGCGCACCCGGTGCTCCCACCGCGGCCGCCAGAACGCCGGCACCCAGCCTGCCTTCCTACCGCCTGCCCGCCGACGTGCCGCTCAGCGAGATCGCCACCGCGGACACCAGCCTGCCCGGCGTGACCACGCTGGACGCGCCCACCGACTTGTGGGACCGCATCCGCCGCGGCTTCGCCATGCCCGACCTCGAAGGCGACCTGGTGCGCGACCGCGAGCAGTGGTACGCCACGCGACCCGACTACATGCAGCGCATGACCGAGCGCTCCAGCCGCTACCTGTTCCACATCGTTGAAGAGATCGAGCGCCGCAACATGCCGATGGAGCTGGCGCTGCTGCCCTTCATTGAAAGCGCCTTCAACCCGCAAGCGGTTTCCAGCGCGCGCGCCGCCGGCATGTGGCAGTTCATGCCGGCCACCGGCCAGTCGTTCGACCTCAAGCAGAACGCCTTCCGCGACGACCGGCGCGACGTGCTCGCCTCCACGCGCGCCGCGCTCGACTACCTGCAGCAGTTGCACGGCCGCTTCGGCGACTGGCACCTGGCGCTGGCGGCCTACAACTGGGGCCAGGGCAACGTCAACCGCGCCATCACCCGCAACCAGCGCCTGGGCCAGCCCACCGGCTACACCGACCTGAGCATGCCGCTGGAAACCCGCATGTACGTGCCCAAGCTGCAGGCGGTGAAGAACATCCTGGCGCGGCCCCAGGCCTTCAACACCACCCTGCCCCTGATCGGCAACCACCCGTTCTTCGACACCGTCACCCTGCAGCGCGACATGGACGTGGCCGTCATCGCGCGCCTGGCCGAGGTCGAGGAAAAGGACTTCCGCGCGCTCAATCCTTCGCTGCGCCAGCCGGTGGTGATGGCCGCGGGCACGCCCCACGTGCTGCTGCCCTGGGACAACGCGGTGATCTTCCAGCGCAACCTGCAGGACCACACCGGGCCGCTGGCCAGCTGGACCGCCTGGGTCGTGCCCACCACGATGACGGCGGCGCAGGCCGCGGCCAAGGTGGGCATGAACGAATCGGAACTGCGTGCCGTGAACAACATCCCGCCCCGCATGAGCGTGCGCGCCGGCTCCAGCCTGCTGGTGCCACGCACCGACCAGCGCAACCGCGACGTGCCCGTGCACGTGGCCGACAACGGCCAGCTCAGCCTGCAGCCCGAGGCGATTCTCAAGCGCACCACGGTGCGCGCGCGCAAGGGCGACAACCTCGCGCGGCTCGCGCAACGCCACGGCGTGAGCGCGGTGAGCGCGGCGGGCTGGAACAAGCTGGCCGTGAACGCGGCGCTCAAGCCTGGTCAGCGCGTCACGCTGCTGCTGCCCCAGCGGGTCGGCGTGGCGAAGGCGGCGGGGCCCAAAGCCGGCGCCAGGAAGGTGGCGAACAAACCCGGCCGCACCACCGCGAAAGTGAAGGCCAGGGCCACCGCCAGCAAGACGCGCGTGGCCACCACCGGCAAGCCGGACAGGAAGCCCTGAGATCCCGCGGCGCGCGGCTCAGGCCCGGAAGCGGAGCTTGGACTTGCGCGCGAATTCGTTGGTGAAGGTGCGCGCCAGGTCCACGCGCTGCAGCGCGTCGGGCTCCTCGAACTGCGCCAGCATGCGCGCCGCGGTGGCGGGCCCTGTTTCGGGCATCAGGCCGTCGGCCGTCCAGGCCTCGCGCACCCGGGCGAACGCCGCGAGGTAGAGCGCGCGATCGCCCTGGAAATAGCGCTCGGGCACAGCCTTGATGATGTCGGACGGACCCGCCGTCTGCAGCCACTTGAGCGCGTGCACCATGGCATCCGTCATGGCCTGGCTCGCCTTGGGGTACTGCGTGAGGAAATCGCCCGGCGCGCACAGGCAGCCCGACGGCATGGGCCCGCCGAAGACCTCGGCCGTGCCCCGGGTGCTGCGCGTGTCGGCCACCACCCGGAGCGCACCGAGCTGTTCCAGCTGCGTGACCGTCGGGTCGGTGTAGCTGATGGCGTCGAGCTCACCACGGCGAAACGCCTGCACCGCGGCCGCGGCATTGGCCAGCGGCACGTACTGCACGTCCGCCGCCCGAAGGCCCACCTTGGCCAGCACCAGGCTGGCCACGCGGTGCGAGGCCGAGCCGGTGGCCGTGACACCCACGCGCCGGCCTCTCAGGTCGTTCAGCGTGCGGTAGTGCGCCATGGTTTCCCGCGACACCCCCAGCACGACCTGCGGCGCACGGCCCTGCAGCACGAAGGACTGCAGGTTCTGGCCCCGCGCCTGCAGCGCGATGGTGCTGCTGTACGGTCCCGACAGCACGTGTGCCGCGCCGCCCTGCACCGCCTGCAGCGCTTGGCCCGCGTCGGGGAATTCGCGCACCTCGACATCGAGCCCCTCCTGGGCGAAGAAGCCCAGGCGATCGGCGATGGTCAGTGGCAGGTAGCAGAACGAGGCGCGGTTGCTGACCGCGATCGCCAGGCGCGTGGCGCCAGGGCGCGGTGCGGGCGGCGCAGCGGGTGCGGAGGTGGCAGGCGCCGTCTGGGCACGCAGGGACGGCACGGCCACCGCGACCACGCCCAGCGCACAGATCCGACCCCAGTTTCGGCGACTCCACATGACCCGGTTTTCCTCTCTTGGCACATTCTTTTTTGGATGAGCCTTGAGACTAGGGGCGGGACGCCGAACCCGCATCGGGACCAATCCCGAGCGGGTTTGTACCGAGCAAATGCAAGCTGATGTAACGGCGCGGGCGCGGCGCGCGTCAGACGAACAGGATCGCGACGTTCACCACCAGCGCCACGGTCCAGACCAGGCTGCGCGCGGTGGCCATGTCGGCCACGTACATCAGGACGTAGAGCACGCGCAGCACGACGAACAGGAAGGCCAGCACGTCGAGCCGCATCTGGGAGGCACCGAGCTGGTGGGCAATGATCACCGCGCCGATGAAGAACGGCAGCGCTTCGAAGCTGTTGGCCTGCGCCGCGTTGGCGCGCGCGCGCCAGTCGCTCTGGCGCGCCAGCCAGGCGCGCGGCGCGTGGTTGTCGTATCCCCCCTCGCGGCGTGGTTTGCCGAACGAGCCCCACTTGGCCAGCCACGCGCACCCGATGGGCAACAGGGCAGCCGCCACCACGGACCAGTAAGCCACGGTCAATCCAGCCAGTTTCATGAAGCAGCGCTTTCCACAAAAAAAATGGCGCCGATCAGCGCCGGTCCACCAGGGCATGGGCGATGGTGCCCAGGTCCACGTATTCGAGTTCGCTGCCCACCGGTACCCCGCGCGCCAGCCGGGTCACCTGCACGTCGCGGCCCTTGAGCGCCTGGGCAATCACATGCGCCGTGGTCTCGCCCTCGGCGGTGAAGTTGGTCGCCAGGATCACCTCGCGCAGCGCTGGTTCGCCCTCGGTCGCGGGCGCGGCGATGCGGTCGAACAGCTTCTGCAGGCCGATGTCGCGCGGGCCCACCCCGTCGAGCGGGCTGAGCTTGCCCATGAGCACGAAGAACAGGCCCTTGTAGGCGCCGGTGCGCTCCATCGCCGCCTGGTCGGCCGGTGTCTCCACCACGCAGAGCTGGCTGCGGTCGCGCCGCGGGTCGCGGCAGGTGTGGCACAGCTCGTCTTCGGTGAAGGTGTGGCACAGGCTGCAGTGCTTCACCGAGTCCGCGGCGTGTTCCAGCGCACGCGCCAGTTGCCGGGCGCCCTCGCGGTCGTGCTGCAGCAGGTGGAAGGCCATGCGCTGCGCCGACTTCACGCCCACACCGGGCAGACGGCGCAGGGCCTGGACGAGCAGTTCGAGCGAGTGGTTTTCAGCCATCTGCCTGGGGCCTCACCCGCGGGGCGACAGCGGCGCTCAGAACGGGAATTTCATGCCGCCCGGGAGGCCGGGCATACCGGCCGTGAGCTTGCCCATCTTTTCGGCCGAGGTCTCCTCGGCCTTGCGCACCGCGGCATTGAAGGCGGCAGCCACCAGGTCTTCGAGCATGTCCTTGTCGTCGGCCAGCAGGCTGGGGTCGATGATCACACGCTTCACGTCGTGCTTGCAGGTCATGAGCACCTTCACCAGGCCGGCGCCGGATTCGCCCGTGACTTCGATGAAGGCCAGCTCGTCCTGCGCCTTCTTCAGGTTGTCCTGCATGGCCTGGGCCTGCTTCATGAGGCCGGCGAGTTGTCCTTTGTTGAACATGGTCTTCCTTGAGGTTCTGAATGAAAAGAGGGATGTCAGGCGGCCGTGGCCTTGAGCGTGCCGGGCACGATTTTGCCGCCAAAGTCGCGGATCATGCTCTGCACGAAGGGATCGCCCAGGATCTGCGCTTCGGCTTCGCGCTGGCGGCGCGCGGCCTCGGCGGCCAGGCGGCGCGCCGGCGAGTCGCTCACGCTGCCGATCTCGACCACCAGGCGCACGCCGTGACCCAGCGTCTGCAGCGCGGTGGCCAGCCGCTCGCGGCTGTTGCCCTGGTTGAGCGAACTGCGCTCCACGCGCAGCAACCACTGGTCGGCGTCGCGCGCCACCAGTTGCGACTGCAGGCCCAGTTCGCGCACCAGCGCGGTGATGGCCTCGGCGCGCACGAGCTGGATGACGGTCTCGAACCAGAAGTCGCCTTCGACGCTGCCGCCCGGCGCGGCCGGCAGCACGGTTTGCGTGCCGGGCTCGGCGCGCGGCTGAGGCTGGTCCAGCGGCCCTGGCTCGCCCGCGTCGCGCACCGGGATGGCCAGCACGCGGCTCGGTGCCGGCTCGGCCTCTTCCCAGGGCGGGCCGTCGTCTTCGGGCCACGGGGCCTCGTCCACCGGTTCGTCCTGGGCTCTCACCACCGCGGGTGGTGTGGGCGACTGCACCGGGGCGGCAGTGGGCGCGGCCGTGGGAGCGCGCACCGCAGACTGCTGCACCACGGGCGCACGCGATGGGGCCACCACGGGCAGGTCCACCATGGGCCTGGGTGCCGGCGTCGCTGCGGCCACCGTGGCGACGGCAGGGACGACAGGCGCCTCAGCGGTTTTCAGTGTTTTTTTTTCCGCCGTGGCGCTGGCCGCACCGGCGGGCTTGAAGGCCATGAGCCGCAGCAACACCATGGTGAGCGCGGCGTATTCGTCGGGTGCCAGGCCCAGCTCGCCGCGGCCGTGCAGGCAGAGGCTGTAGAGCAGCTGCGTCTCGTCGGCGGGCAGGCTCTGCGCGAGCTGCGCGATCTGCGCTTCATCGGGATCGTCCAGGCCCTCGGCCTGCGCGCGACCGGGCACCGCCTGCAGCACCGCCATGCGCTGCAGCACACCGGTCATTTCTTCCAGCGTGGACGCGGCGTTCAGGCCGTTCAGGCGCAGCGTGTCGATGGTGTCGACCACCGCAGCGCCGTCGGCGCGGGCCAGCGCGTCGATCAGGCGCAGCACATAGGAGCGGTCGACCGCGCCCAGCATCTGGCGCACGGTCGCTTCCTGCAGCTGGCCACCGCCAAAGGCGATCGCCTGGTCGGTGAGCGAGAGCGCGTCGCGCATGGAGCCTCGCGCGGCGCGCGAGATCAGGCGCAGCGCCTGCACGTCGGCCGGCACCTGTTCGGCTTGCAACACCTGTTGCAAATGCTCGAGCACGGTTTCAGGCGCCATCGGCCGCAGGTTGAACTGCAGGCAGCGCGAGAGCACCGTCACCGGCACCTTCTGCGGGTCGGTCGTGGCGAGCACGAACTTGAGGTACTCGGGCGGCTCTTCCAGCGTCTTCAACATGGCGTTGAAGGCCGTGTTGGTCAGCATGTGGACCTCGTCGATCATGAAGACCTTGAAGCGGCCCTGCACCGGCTTGTAGACCGCCTGCTCAAGCAAGGCCTGCACCTCGTCCACGCCCCGGTTGGAGGCGGCGTCGAGCTCGGTGTAGTCGACGAAGCGGCCGCTGTCGATGTCGGTGCAGGCCTGGCACACGCCGCAGGGCTCGGCGGTGATGCCGCCCTGCCCGTCGGTGCCCAGGCAGTTGAGCGACTTGGCCAGGATGCGCGAGACCGTGGTCTTGCCCACGCCGCGCGTGCCGGTGAACAGGTAGGCATGGTGCAGGCGTTGCGTCGTCAGCGCGTTCGACAAGGCCTGCACCACATGGCCCTGCCCCACCATTTCGGTGAAGTTGCGCGGGCGGTATTTGCGGGCCAGGACGACATAGGACATGCCAACGATTCTAAGCGGCGGGGTATCGCCAGCTTCCCCACGCCGCGCGGCCGCATGGCCTACAATTCACCCCGACGGGCCTTCCCGCATGGTGAAGCGGCCAACCGGGTCAGGTGGGGAACCAAGCAGCCCTAACTGTGAATCCAGTGCCGGGGTAGAGGCTCGTCACCTTTTTCAATTTCGCCATGCCCGTGCGCGACCCCGCAACCATCTCCAGCTGGCACGCGCACGTGTACTTCGGTGCCGACAGCCGCGACGCGGCCTGGGCCCTGCGCGAGGTCATCACCACCGAACTCGCCCCACGCGTCGAGATCGGGCGCTTCCATGAAAAGCCGGTCGGGCCGCACCCGGCCTGGACCTACCAGCTGGCCTTCGATGCCACCGAATTCGCGTACGTCGTGGGTTGGCTCTCGCTCAACCACGGCGCGCTCGACGTGCTGATCCACCCCAACACCGGCGACGAACTCAGCGACCACCGCGATGGTGCGCTCTGGCTGGGCAAGTCCTACACACTCGATCTGAGCGTGCTGAGCTAAACCGCCAGCCAGCGGCGCACGCCTTCCCCCGCGACCACACCACTCGCCAGGCAGGCTGTGAGCAGGTAGCCGCCGGTGGGCGCTTCCCAGTCCAGCATCTCGCCGGCGCAGAACAGCCCGGGCCGCTGCTTCACCATCAGGCCGCCGTCCAGCGCTTCCCAGCGCACCCCACCGGCGCTGCTGATGGCCTCGTCGATCGGGCGCGCCGCCACCAGCGTGACGGGAATGGCCTTGAGGGCAGCGGCCAGCCGCGCGGGGTCGTGCATCGTGGCCTTGTCCACCCGCTCGTTGACGATGGCCATCTTGATGCCCTCCAGCCCGAGCCGGCTCTTGAGGTGGCTGGAGAGGCTGCGCGAGCCGCGTGGGTGCGCCACCTGCGCCAGCACCTGCTCGGCACTGCGGTCGGGCAGCAGGTCGAGCTCGAATGTGGCCTGGCCGTTGCGGGTGATCTCGTCGCGCAGCAGGCTGGACGCCGCATAGACCACGCTGCCTTCGACGCCGGTGGCCGTGGCCACGAACTCGCCCTTGCGGTGAAAGCCCTGGCCCAGGCTGTCGGTGGCGCGGATCGCGACCGACTTGAAGGGCTGGCCCGCGAAGCGCTCGGCAAAAAACGGGCTCCATCCGCCGGCCACGTCGAAGCCGCAGTTGCTCGGCTGCAGCGGTGCCACATCGATGCCCGCGGCCTGCAGCCAGGGCAGCCACGCGCCGTCGGAACCCAGCCGCGCCCAGCTTGCGCCGCCGAGCGCGAGCACGGTGGCGCGGGCCTGCACCCGCAGCGGGCCTTGTGGCGTGTCGAAGCCCAGGGCCGTGCCGTCCCAGCCCGTCCAGCGGTGGCGCATGTGGAAGGCCACCGGTACGCCGCCGAGCCCGGGATGGCGCAGCCGCTGCAGCCAGGCGCGCAGCAGCGGCGCGGCCTTCATGTCGGTGGGAAACACGCGCTGCGAGCTGCCCACGAAAGTGTCGATGCCCAGCCCGGCGGCCCAGTCGCGCACGGCCTGCGGGCCGAACGCGTCGAGCAGCGGGCGAAGCCGTTCGGCCTGTGCGCCGTAGCGGCCCACGAAAGCGGGCAGCGCTTCGGCGTGCGTGAGGTTCATGCCGCCCTTGCCGGCCAGCAGGAATTTGCGCCCCACCGAAGGCATGGCGTCGAACAGGTGCACCGCCACGCCGGCGCGGCCCAGCACCTCGGCGGCCATCAAGCCGGCCGGGCCACCGCCGATGATGGCCACATCGACCGACAAAGAGGACTTGATTTCGTTCATGAGGACAGCTGCGCTTCGGCCAGCTCGATGAGCCGACCTTGTGCGCTGATGAAGGCCAGCCGCACCGGCTCGCCCGGCCGGGCCTCGGCCATGGCCTGTCGGTAGCCGCGCATCTGCGCAAGCAGCTCGGGCTGGCGCTCGGGGTGCGCCGCGCTCTTGTAGTCCAGCACCCACCAGTCGCCGCTGTCGCGCCGACGCACCAGGCGGTCGAGCCGCAGCAGCTCGCCCTGGTGGAACAGCTCCACCTCGTTGCCCCAGTGATCCAGCACGCCGGCGTCCCAGGCCCAGGCGGCCTCGCCGGCCACGATGCGGCGCGCCATGGCCAGGCACTCCCCCGCCTGCGTCCCATCGAGCGCGAACTCGCGCGCCACGGCCTGCGTGTGCTCGGTGGTCCAGTCGAAGCCCTGAAGCGGCGTGGGCCGCCATTGCAGCAGGCGGTGCAAGGCCAGGCCGATGCGGGTGGCGGCGTCGTCGGCGGCGGGTTCGACCGGGGCCGCCGGGACTGGCGCGTTCACGGCCGTGACGGCGGGCAGGCAGGGCAGACTGAACACCTCGTCGCCGTGGGGTGCCGGCACGGCGGCATCGGCGGCGGGAGGTGGTGCGTCCACCGCCGTGGCGAGCGTCTGCAGGCGCTGGTACCAGGTGGTGGTGTTGCGCTGGTGCGGCTCGAAGCTGGAGACCACCAGCCGCAACTCGGCCCGCGTGAGCGCCACGTAGAGCGCGTTGAGTTCTTCCAGCGAACGCGCCTGCTGCTCCTGCAACAGCGCGTCCGCCGCACAGGCGGGAGGCGACTTCTCGCTCGCCAGGAACACGAAGCGGCGCGGCAGCGGGTCTTCACCCGGCCAGTCCACCAGCACGCCCATGCTCTCGGGTCGGGCGCTGCCGGTGTCGGTGTCCAGCATCAGCACGGTGTGCGCCTCCAGCCCCTTGGCGCCGTGGATGGTGAGCAGGCGCACGGCGCCCGGCGTCTGCACCGGCGTGGCCTTGATGCCACCGGCCTTGAGCGCGCGCACCAGGCGGTAGGGCGTGAGGAAACGCCCACCGTCCTGCGCGAGCGACTGGGTCAGCAGATCCCGCAAGGGGGCCAGCACCGCGGCGCGCTGGCTCGCGGACACGGCCTGCGCGAAGCGCGCCAGCACGTCACCATGGTCGTAGAGGGCCGAGAGCGCGTCGTGTGGCGGCAGGCTGTGCAACCAGCCGCGGTACAAGGCCAGGCGCTGCGCGGTGCCGCTGAACAGCGCGGCCTGGTCCGCCGTCTGCGAGAGCGCGGCCTGCTCGTCCTGTGGCAGACCGGCGAAACGCTGCAATACGTCCCACCACGACGGCCTGGCCTGCGGCGCGATGGCGCCCTCTTCCCGGGGCGGCGTCCAGCGCAGGCGCAGGCGCGCCAGCTGGGCCAGGTCGTCATCGCTCCAGCCACACAGCGGCGACTTCAGCGCGCGCGCCAGGCTCAGGTCGTGCCGGGTCGACACCAGGGCGTCCAGCAGGGCCACCACGTCCAGCACGGCAGGGGCTTCGCCCAGCTCAAGCTTCTCGGGCTGCTCGCTCGTGATGCCGCGTTCACGCAAGGCCTCGTGCATCCAGGCCAGGCGCTCGCGCCGACGCGCCAGCACCATGATGTCGCCCGCCTGCACACGGCCATCGGCGATCTGCAGCGCCACCCAGTCGGCCGCCTGCGCGGCTTCGAGCGCGGCCATGCTGTCTTCGGGCAGCACGCGCGGCGTGGTCAGGCTGTCGCGCCACACCGGCTCGCCGCCGCCCGCCGCGTTGCCGCGGTCGCGCAGGCTGCGCGGCAACTGAGGCAGGCACAGCACCTCGCCGGGCGCCGTGCTTTCGGTGGTGTGGGCGCGGTAGTCGCTGCTGTACTCGCCGGCCTGCACCGCCGCGCCCATGGCGGCGTTGAGCGCCTCCACCACCGCCGGCGCACAGCGCCGCGTGTGGTCGCAACTCAGCAGCGCGCCTGAAAGGCCCTGCACCACGAAAGCCTGCGCGGCCTTGAACACCTGCGGCTCGGCGCGGCGGAAGCGGTAGATCGATTGTTTGGGATCACCCACCAGGAACACGCAGGGCGCCTCGCCCGACCCCGCGCCCGCGTAGGCCGATAGCCAGCCGTAGAGCGCCTGCCACTGCAGCGGGTTGGTGTCCTGGAACTCGTCGATCAGCACGTGGCGAAGGCGCGCGTCCAGCCGCTGCTGCAACCAGCCCGAGAGCTCCGCGTCACCCAGCAACCGGCGCGCCGCGCCCTCGACGTCGTTCATGTCGACCCAGCCGCGCTCGCGCTTGAAGGCCGCGAAGCTGGCCAGCAGCACGCGGGCAAGCCGCGCCAGCCGCTGGTGGTGGGCCCAGGCCTTGTGCTGGCGCACAGCGCCGCAGAGCTCGACCAGTTCGGCCTCGGCCGCCTGGGCCGCTTCGAATTTCGCCAGGCGGCTGTTCAGGCGGTCCTCGTCGGCGACCAGGAAGGCCTTGCGCAACAGCGCCAGCCGCTGTGGCATGAGCGCGGCTTCGTCGGCCAGCCCGAAGGCATCGATCACCTGCCGCGCGCTTTCCCGGGGCGTCTTGTTGGCCTCGATGCCCAGGGCTTGGGCCCACGCCAGCCAGCGCGCGCGCACACCCGGGCGCAACAACGCCAGCTCGGGGCGCTCCAGGTCGGCCAGCGCCAGGTAGCGTGCGGCAAAAGCTTCCACCGACGTGTCCACCACACCGGCCGCATCGGCGAGCGCGAATTCCACGCGCTTGTCCAGCGCCTTCTTCAGCGCCGCCAGCGTCTGGTGGCGGCCGTGCTCGGCCACGGTGTCCATGAAATCCTGCCGCTCGGCCGGGTGGTTCGTGAGCGCGGCGTAGAAACGCGGCCACACCTGGACGATGGCCTGCGCGTCGTCCTCGAGCAATTCGTACTGCACCGGCAACTGCAGCTCCTGCAGCACCGACAGCGGCGCGCCGCGCAGCAAGGCGGCGAACCAGCCGTGGAAGGTGCGCACCTGCACCGGGCGGCCCAGGGCGCTGACACGCGCGTGCAGGCTGCGGGCGTCGGGCACGCGCCGCCGGGCATCGTCTTCGCTGAGCCCGCGCGCGCGCAGTTCACCCGCGAGCGTCTCGTCGGGCAGCGCGGCCCATCGGCGCAACTCGGCATTGAGCCGGTCGCGCATTTCGCCAGCCGCCTTCTTGGTGAAGGTGATGGCCAGGATGTCCTGTGGCGCGCAGCCGTCGAGCAGCGCGCGCAGGATGCGCGAGACCAGCATCCAGGTCTTGCCCGCGCCGGCGCAGGCTTCGACCGCGATGCTGCGCGCGGGGTCGCAGGCGAGCGCGTAGAAGGCCGCTCGCGCGGCCGGTGCGCCGTTGATGCGGTAGGCGGGCGCCGTCATTCGACCGCCCAGAAGTCTTTGCGGCACAGGCCGCGCGCGGCGCAGAAGTCGCACACGCGGCCCTCGCCCAGCGCCGGCATGGGCTGGCCCGCGGCCACGCGCGCCATGTCGTGAGCAAGACCCTCGCGCAGCTGCTCGCGCGCCATCAGCACCTCGGGCTGCTCGATCAGCAGCGTCGGCGTGTCCCGGGCCGCATCGCCGCGCTTGTCGGTGATGCTGAGGTAGGCCGCGCGCAGGTTCTCGTCGGGCAGCAGCGCGGCGTAGAACGCGAGCTGCGTGTCTTCCAGCGGCTCCTTCACGCGCTCGGTGGTCTTGACCCGGCTCTCGGTCTTGTAGTCGATCACGAAGGGAATCGGGCCTTCGGGGCTGTCCTGCACGTCGATGCGGTCGAGCTTGCCGTAGAGCTGCCACGGCCCGGTGCGGGCGGAGAGCGCGGCTTCGGCCTGCACGAAACGCGGACCGGGGCCGCCTGCGCCCGCTTCGAAGCCGGGCAACCAGTCGAGATAGCCCTCGCGCAGCGCCGGCCACACCGCCTGGTAGGGCAGGAAGCCAGCGCCGCCCTCGCCCGCGTTGAGGCCCATGGCGGCGGCGGTCTCGTCGGCGAGCTGGTCGAGCCGGGCACGGTCCGCGTCGCGCCCGGGTCGGGTGTCGGCGCGCTGTTCGTGGAAGGCGCGCAGCACGGCGTGCAGCCAGTTGCCCATGTCGCGCTGGTCGGGCTCGGCCTCGAGTTCAGGCGCGTCGATCAGGCGCAGCTGGCGCATCGCAAAAAAGCGGTAGGGGCAGTCGCGCAGGTCCTGGTAGGCGCTGGCGGACAGCGATTCGGGCAACACGTCACCCGCCGACGGCTGGGGCCGGGGTGGCGGCGACGCGGTCAGCGCGCGCTGCTCTCGCGGGTCTTCGCCGGGCTGCGCCGGCAGGGCCTGCACCCAGGCGCTGGGCAGCACGGCCTCGCCCCGGTCCTGCGTGCGCCACAAGACATCGAGCTGCGGCAGGGCCAGCGTGGCCTGCCAGGCGCTCGCGGCGGCCTGGGCCAGCACTTCGCGCGAGGGCAAGCCCAGCAGCTCGCGCTGCGCCGCCGTCCATTCGCCTGGCGGCTCCGGGCTGGGGCTCAGGTGCGCCTCGTCGCAACCCGGCACCACGGTGGCGGCAAAGGCACGCCCGAGCAGTTGCGCCAGGGGGAGGACCACCACCGTGGCCTCGCCCGTGCTTCGGGGCATGAAGCTCGCGCCTTCGAGCACGTCCCGCACCCAGGCCGTGAACGCCGCGAGCGAGATGCGCGCGCCGCCGCGCGAGGCACCGGCCCCGGCAATGGCGTCGGCCACGCCGGCCAGCTCCATCGCCGCGCCTTCGCCCAGGCGCAGCGCCTGCATCAGTTGCTGCCCGGCCGGGTCGGCCTCGAGCGAGGCCCACAGGCCGCATGCCTTGAGCGCATGGCCCAGGTCGCCCAGCCACGAAGTCAACGGCCGGCCCGCCTGCAGACCTTCGAGCAAGGCCGCCAGGCCTTCGGGCAGCGCGGGAGCAAGCCGCGCCTGTTGCAGCGCCGCCCGCCAGCGCGACACGCCGGCTTCGCGCACGAGCTGCTCCAGCTGCAGCACCTGCGCCTCGGGCCAGGTGGAGGCCTGCTTGAGCAGGTCCAGCACGTCGTCCATGGACGCACGCGCGTCGGCGGCGCGCAGCAGGCTCATGAACTGCGCGGCGGCATGGGTGGTGGAGAGTTTCCAGCCGGTCTCGTCGCGCACCACCACGCCCGCACCCTGCAGCATCGCGCTCACCCGGCGGGTCAGCACGCGGTCGTTGGCGACCAATGCGACGGGCACGCGGCCACTGTTGACCTGCGCGATCACGCAGGCCGCGGCGCGCTGGGCCTCGTCCTCGGCATCGCCACAGGCGTGCAGTTGCCACGCGGGGCTCCCACCCGCACCCATCTCGCTCAGGGGCAGCACGAGGGCCTGATCACCCCAGCGCGCGGCCAGCGCCGCGGCGAGCGGATCTTGCTGAAAACCCTGCAGCACCACCAGCAGGTCGGCGTGGGCACCCGACTGCGCCAGCGGCGACCACAACACGTCGGTGGCATAGGCCGACGTGCTCACCCAGGTCAGGGCCAGCGTGGCCAGCAGGCCTTCCCAGTGCAGCGACTGTGCACCCGGTGCCATCGACTGCCGCAGCGGCTCGGCCCAGGCCAGGCGCTGCTCGGGCGGCACGGCCGCGGCCAGCGGTGCGAGCTGTCGGGCCGCCTCCACCAAACGGTTGACCATGACCGCGCGCAGGGCCGCGTCGGCGCGTGCGGGCGCCACGCGGTCGATCAGGGCCGACGCCATCAGGCTGTCGCGCGCCATGTCCATGCTGAGGTCGCCAGGGCCGGGCACGAAAGGCCGCAAGCTCGCGGCCCAGTTGCGGCTGGACTCGAAGCGCGGCGCAAAGCCGTTGGGGTGCGCACGGGCCCAGGCCCGCCGTCCCACGTCCATCAACTGGGCGTAAGGCACCAGCACCACCGCGCGTCCAGCAGGCACCGAGCGGTCTTGCAGGGTGCGCTGGATGCGCTCCACCAGCAACGACCAACCGCGATGCGCTGGATGGTCCGCACGCGCCGCGGGCCCACCCGAATCGAGGTCCGGGCTTACAGGCGGCATGGAAATGGGTGTTTCTGTCACAATGGTGCGGACCGTGCGCTCAGAGGGTGTGAGAACACCTTGAACTGCTGGCATGTGCCCCAAACTGTAACCTCCCCTGTCAACGATTTTTAGGATGAATCATGGCCAGCGACCTGATCAAACACGTTTCCGATGCCAGCTTCCAGGCCGATGTGCTGGAGGCCGGAGCGCCGGTGCTGGTGGACTTCTGGGCCGAGTGGTGCGGCCCCTGCAAGATGATTGCGCCCATCCTCGATGAGGTGGCCGGTTCCTACGACGGCAAGCTCAAGATCGCCAAGCTCAATGTGGACGACAACCGCGACGTGCCCGCCAAGTTCGGCATCCGCGGCATCCCCACGCTGATGCTGTTCAAGGACGGCCAGCTCGCCGCCACCAAGGTGGGTGCTGTGAGCAAGGCGCAGCTCACCGCATTCATCGACCAGCAACTGGCCTGAGGCCTGTGCTGAGGGGTGCCCGGGTGCAACGCCCGGGCATCGTTTCCCCGCCCCCTTATTTCCTGTCATAATTTGCGCCAGCGGGCCTGACAGACACCCGCCCTTCTTTCCGCGCACCGTCCGCCACCCGGACGCCGGCGCCCCCTCCCCCGGTTTCTGACTCAACTCCCTCTCGGAGTGAATTCCATGCACCTCAACGAACTCAAGGCACTGCACGTGTCTGAAGTCCTCAAGCAGGCCGAAGCGCTTGAGATCGAAAACACCGGCCGCATGCGCAAGCAGGAGCTGATGTTCGCCATCATCAAGAAGCGCGCCAAGGGTGGCGAACTGGTGTATGCCGACGGTGTGCTGGAAGTGCTGCCCGACGGTTTCGGCTTCCTGCGCGCGCCGGACACCAGCTACACCGCCAGCACCGACGACATCTACATCTCGCCCAGCCAGATCCGCCGCTTCAACCTGCACACCGGCGACATGATCGAGGGCGAGGTGCGCATCCCCAAGGACGGCGAGCGCTACTTCGCGCTCAACAAGCTCGACAAGATCAACGGCCTGCCCCCGGAGGACAACAAGCACAAGATCATGTTTGAGAACCTGACGCCGCTGTTCCCCAAGGAACAGATGCGCCTGGAACGCGACATCAAGAGCGAAGAGAACATCACCGGTCGTGTGATCGACATCATTGCGCCCATCGGCCGCGGCCAGCGCGCGCTGATCGTGGCGCCGCCCAAGAGCGGCAAGACGGTCATGATGCAGCACATCTGCCACGCCATTTCCGCCAACCACCCCGAGGTGGAACTCATGGTGCTGCTGGTCGACGAGCGCCCGGAAGAAGTGACCGAGATGCAGCGCACCGTGCGCGGCGAGGTCATTGCCTCCACGTTTGACGAGCCCGCCGCGCGCCACGTGCACGTGGCCGAGATGGTGATCGAGCGCGCCAAGCGCCTGGTCGAACTCGGCAAGGACGTGGTGATCATGCTCGACTCCATCACCCGCCTGGCCCGCGCCTACAACAACGTGCTGCCCTCCAGCGGCAAGGTGCTCACCGGTGGTGTGGACGCCAACGCCCTGCAGCGTCCCAAGCGCTTCTTCGGTGCCGCCCGCAAAATTGAAGAAGGCGGCTCGCTCACCATCATCGCCACCGCGCTGGTCGACACCGGCAGCCGCATGGACGAGGTGATCTTCGAAGAGTTCAAGGGCACCGGCAACTGCGAAATCCACCTCGACCGCCGCCTGTACGAAAAACGCGTCTTCCCTTCGATCCAGCTCAACCGCAGCGGCACGCGCCGCGAAGAACTGCTGCTGCAGCCGGAGATCCTGCAAAAGACCCGCATCCTGCGCCAGTTCATGTACAACATGGACGAGATCGAGGCCATGGAGATGGTGCTCAAGAGCATGAAGTCGACCAAGAACAACTCCGAGTTCTTCGACATGATGCGCCGCGGCGGTTAAGGCTATAATCCGAGGCTTTGCAAATCGCGACAAGTACAGGGAAACGGTTTCCCTGCGGCTGCCGCACCTGACCTGAAGGAATCGTCATGAAAGACGGCATTCACCCCAACTACCGCGAAATCTGCTTCCAGGACCTCTCCAACGGCTTCAAATTCGTGACCCGCTCCTGCGCGAACACGAAAGAGATGATCAAGATGGAAGACGGCCGCGAGCTGCCGCTGTACAAGCTGGACACCTCCAGCGAATCGCACCCCTTCTACACCGGCACGCAAAAGAGCGTGGACAACATGGGTGGTCGCGTGGAGCGCTTCCGCAACCGCTACGGCAAGGGCACGCCCGCCGCCAAGTGAGCGGACTGCGGCCCGGGACCCCACAGGATCCGGCGCCCCGCACAGAGAAAGCAGCCAGCACCGGCTGCTTTTTTTTCGCCCGTTCCCACCCGCCCGCGGCCGTGCCCGCCGGCACAGCCCCTGTATATTCGCCGCAGTGAACCAGCCCACCCCCGCCATCGTCACCCAGTCGGCCGTGCGCCGCCTGCCGCGGCTCGCACTCTTCCTGTTCTGCGCCGCCTACGTGCTGCCGGGCTTCCTCGGTCGCGAGCCCTGGAAGAACGCCGATGTGTCGGCCTTTGGCGTGATGCTGGAAATGGCCGCCGGCCACAGCGGTTGGTGGAACCCGCAGGTGCTCGGGGTGTCGGTGGACGAGGCCGGCCCATTGCCCTACTGGCTGGGCGCGGTCTTCATCAAGCTGCTGCCCTTCGTCTCGCCCGAGTTCGCGGTGCGCATCCCGTTTGCGCTGTTGCTTGCCCTCACACTGGTCTGCACCTGGTACACCGTCTACCATCTGGCCCGCCAGCCCGCGGCCCAGCCGGTGGCCTTTGCCTTCGGCGGCGAGGCCCAGCCCACCGACTACGCACGCGCCCTGGCCGACGCCGGGCTGCTGGCGCTGATGGCCTGCCTGGGCCTGGCCCAGCTCTCGCACGAGACCACGCCCGACCTGGCGCGCCTGGCCCTGGTCTCGCTGATGCTGTTCTCCGCGGCCCGGCTGGCCCACGCGGGCAGCCGCCAGCCCGGGCGCGGGGTGTTCTTCTGGGGCCTGGCGGCGCTGTCGCTGGTGTTCAGCGGCGCCCCCTGGATCGCTGTCCTGCTGGGCAGCGGACTGCTGCTGATCCTCTGGCGCTCGCGCCGCGATGCGCCCGCACCCGAAACCGGCTGGCTGCTGGAGGCGCCGGTTTCGGTGCGCGACCCGCTCCTGTGGTCTGCGGTGCTGCTGGCCGGCGTGTTCGCCGCCACGGCTTATGCCGGGCTGGTGCCCCAGCCGGCATTGCAGACGCAGCTGGCCCAGGTGGAGTGGCGCAGCTGGGGCAAGCTGCTGCTGTGGTTCACCTGGCCGGCCTGGCCGCTGGTGCTCTGGACCCTGTGGCGCTGGCGCCATCAGCTGCTGCGACCGCACGTCGCCCTGCCCTTGTGGGCCGCGATGGTGAGCGTGGGAGACAGCGCGCTGTCGGGCGAACGCGACCGCGCCCTGCTGCTCGGCCTGCCCGCGCTCGCGGCGCTGGCGGCCTTCGCCTTGCCGACCCTGCGGCGCAGCGTCACGGCCCTGGTCGACTGGTTCACCCTGGTGTTCTTCTCGGGCTGCGCATTGGTGATCTGGGTGATCTGGGTCGCCATGCAGACCGGTGTGCCCGCCAAGCCCGCGGCCAACGTGGCCAAGCTGGCGCCCGGCTTCGTGCCCGAGTTCTCCTTCATCCTGTTCGCGCTGGGCGCCATCGCCACCGGCGCCTGGATCTGGCTGGTGGCCTGGCGCGTCGGCAAGCACCGCCAGGCGCTCTGGAAGAGCCTGGTGCTGCCGGCGGCGGGCAGCACGCTGTGCTGGCTGCTGCTCATGACCTTGTGGTTGCCGCTGCTGGACTTCGGCCGCAGCTACGGCCCGATCTCGCGCGGCATCGCCAGCCTGGTGGCCCCGCAGAGCTGTGTGCTGGCCGATGGTCTGAGCCAGGCCCAGATTGCGGCGCTGCAGTACCACGGCCGGCTGGAGCTGGTGCGCACCGGTGCGGCGGACGAAAGCAGCTGCCGCAGCCTGGTGGTGGCGCCAGAAAGCCAGCCCACGCTGGACCGGCGCGTGGACCTCACGCAATGGGCCTTCAAGGCCACCGTGCGGCGGCTCACCGACAGCAAGGAAAGCCTGCTGGTCTACCAGCGGATCAGCCGCTGACCCGCTCGCGCACCCTCGACGGTGGCAGTGCGATCGTGAAGGTCGATCCCTCACCCAGCGTGCTCTGCACGTCGATGTGCCCGCCGTGGCGCTGCGCCACGTGCTTGACGATGGCCAGCCCCAGGCCGGTGCCGCCGGTCTCGCGCGAGCGGCTGCGGTCCACGCGGTAGAAGCGCTCGGTCAGCCGTGGCAGGTGCTCCGCGGCGATGCCCGGCCCGGTGTCGGCGACGAAAAACTCCGCCCCGCCGTCGGCCCGCATGCGCCAGCCCGAGCGGATCCGGCCCCCGCCCGGCGTGTAGCGCACCGCGTTGCTCAACAGGTTCGACATGGCGCTGAGCAACTCGGTCTTGGCGCCCGACACCCAGAGATCCGGCCCGGGCAAAGGCTCGATCACGTGCGGCGTCGGCGAGATCGCCTGCGTCAGACCCCGGGCTTCCTGCACCGCGTGGCTCAGCAGTTCCTCACCGTCGATCCATTCACCCGGACCGGGCGCAGGGCTGCCCTCCAGGCGCGAGAGCGTCAACAGGTCGCTCACCAGGGTCTGCATGCGGTGCGCCTGCTGGCTCATCAGGTCCAGATACCGGCTGCGGTCGGCCTCTTCCAGCGGGATGCTCTGCATGGTTTCCACGAAGCCGCTGAGCACGGTCAGCGGCGTGCGGATCTCGTGCGACACATTGGCCACGAAGTCGCGCCGCATGGTTTCGGCCAGCTGCACGGCCGTGACGTCGCGCGTCAGCATCAGCTTGCGCTTCTTGCCATAGGGGTGCACCTGCAGGGAAATCTTGGTCGGCTGCGAGGGCCGTGGCCCGGGGCCGTCGATCTGGATCTCGTGGCCGAAATCACCACCGGCGAGGTAGGCGGTGAAGGCCGGGTTGCGCACCAGGTTGCGCACGTACTGGCCCAGGTCGCGCTGCGGGTCAAAGCCCAGGTGGTTGGCCGCGGTGAGGTTGGACCACTCGATGCGCCCGGACGAATCGAGCAGCACCACGCCATTGGGCGAGGCCTGGATCGCGGCCAGGAAGTCTTCCAGGCGCGCGTCGCTGCTCTGCGCCTTCTTCTCCAGCTTCTTGATGAGTTTGCGGCAGCGCTCGACCAGTTCGCCCCAGGCGCCGCTGAGGTTGGGCGCGCGCGTGGCCTCGGCCTTGTTGAGCCAGCGCAGCACGCGGCGCGCGCGCAGCCCGTCGAAAATGGACCAGACCAGCGCACCCACCAGCCCGCCGGCAAACGTGAAAGCGGGGGAATCCTGCGTCCAGCCCCAAACCGCTCCCAGAGCAACCAGGAGCAGCAGTTCGATCGCGCGCCGGGTCATGCGGCCGAGATCGGGGTGCCCTGCGCCGGTTTTCCGGTGTGGTTCATCGCCGTGAGCCGGTAGCCGGCGCCGCGCACCGTTTCCACCATGCCGGACGCTTCACCCAGTGATTCCCTCAGTCGCTTGACATGCACGTCCACGGTACGCTCCTCGATGAAGACATGGTCTCCCCAGACCTTGTCAAGCAGCGTACCACGGGTGTGCACCCGCTCGGCGTGTTTCATGAGGTAGTGCAGCAACTTGAACTCGGTCGGTCCGACCTTGAGTTCGGCACCGCGGAACGTGACCCGGTAGGTCGCCGCGTCCAGCGCGAGTTCACCGACCTGCACCGAATCATTGATGATCTCGGGCGCGCGCCGGCGCAGCACCGCGCGGATGCGCGCGAGCAGCTCCTGGGTGGAGAACGGCTTGGTGATGTAGTCATCGGCACCGGCGTCCAGGCCCTGCACCTTGTCGCTCTCGTCGCTGCGCGCGGTGAGCATGAGGATGGGTACGGTCTTGGTGCGTTCGTTCTTGCGCCACTGGCGCGCCAGCACCGCACCACTCTCGCCGGGCAGCATCCAGTCGAGCAGGATCACATCGGGCAGCACCGCGTCCACCTCGCGCTGGGCGGCGGCGCCGTCGAACACCACCGTGGGCGCAAAACCGTTGTGGCGCAGGTTGACGGCAATCAGTTCGGCAATCGAGGGTTCGTCCTCGACCACCAGAACGCGAGGGAGTTTTCTCATCCGACCACCGACTCCACTTCCGACATCGGGGCGTGGCGCACATCTTCGCCCTTGACGATGAAGATGATCTGCTCGGCGATGTTCTTGGCGTGGTCGCCCACGCGCTCGATCGACTTGGCCAGGAACAGCAGGTCCAGGCTGGGCGAGATGGTGCGCGGGTCTTCCATCATGTAGGTGATGAGCTTGCGCAGGAAGCCGTTGTACTCATGGTCGATCGCATCATCGCCCTTGATGATCGCCACCGCCATGGCGGTGTCGAGGCGGGCGAACGAATCCAGCGTCTTGCGCAGCAGGGCCGCGGCCAGGTCGGCGGCCATGCGCAGTTCCGAACTGGGCAGGTTGCGCGGCGAACCGTTCTGGATGATGGACTTGACCATGCGCGCAATGCGGGCCACCTCGTCGCCGGCGCGCTCCAGGTTCTGCGTGGTGCGCGAGATCGCCATCAGGAAACGCAGGTCGCGCGCGGTGGGCTGGCGCCGGCCGATGGTGGAGATGATCTCGTGATCGATCTGCACTTCCATCTGGTTGATGCGGTTCTCGTTCTCCAGCACCTGTTCGGCCGATTCGAGGCTCATGTGGATCAACGCGTAGACCGCCTGGTGCAGCTGGGACTCGACCAGGCCGCCCATTTCGAGCACGTGCGTGGAGATCGAGTTCAGTTCGGCGTCGAACTGGCTGGAGATGTGTTTGTCGCTCATGTTTAACCAAACCTTCCTGTGATGTAGTCTTCCGTCTCGGTCTTGTTCGGCTTGAAGAAGATCTGCTCGGTCGAGCCGAACTCGATCAGCTCGCCCAGGTACATGTAGGCGGTGTAGTCGCTGCAGCGCGCGGCCTGCTGCATGTTGTGCGTCACGATGGCGATGGTGTAGTCCTGCTTGAGTTCGTGCACCAGTTCCTCCACCTTGCCGGTGGAGATCGGGTCCAGCGCCGAGGTGGGCTCGTCGAGCAGCAGCACCGAGGGCTTGACCGCCACGCTGCGCGCGATGCACAGGCGCTGTTGCTGGCCGCCGGAGAGCGACAGGCCGCTCTGGTTCAGCTTGTCTTTCACCTCGTTCCACAGCGCCGCCTTGGACAGCGCCCATTCGACGCGGTCGTCCATCTCGCCACGGCTGAGGTCTTCGTACAGCTTCACCCCGAACGCGATGTTGTCGTAGATCGACATGGGAAAGGGTGTGGGCTTCTGGAACACCATGCCGATGCGCGCGCGCAGCAGGTTGATGTCCTGCTTGGCGTCCAGGATGTTCTGGCCGTAGAAATTGATCTGGCCCTCGGCACGCTGGCCGGGGTACAGGCTGTACATGCGGTTGAGCGTGCGCAGCAGCGTGGACTTGCCGCAGCCCGACGGCCCGATGAAGGCCGTCACCTTGCGTTCCTCGATGTTCATGTTGACGTTCTTCAGACCCTGGAACTTGCCGTAGAAGAAGTTCAGGTTGCGCAGCTCCAGCGCGTTTTTGGCGTTGGCGGCAGGCTGGGCTGCGGTGGCGACGTTCGGCATGGTCATGTCCATATCGTTGATGCTTCGGGATGGAAGGATGGGGTGGCGGCTCAGCCGGTGGTTTTCTCGCGCAGGAACACCCGCGCGACGATGTTGAGCACCAGCACGGAGAGCGTGATGATCAGTGCACCGCCCCAGGCCAGGCGGATCCAGTTGTCGTAGGGGCTCAGGGCGAACTGGAAGATCACCACCGGCAGGTTGGCCATGGGCGAACCCATGTCGGTGCTGAAGAACTGGTTGTTGAGCGCGGTGAACAGCAGCGGTGCGGTTTCGCCGCTGATGCGGGCCACTGCGAGCAGCAGGCCGGTCATGACACCGCTCTTGGCCGCGCGCAGCGTCACCAGTGTGGCGACCTTCCAGCGCGGGGCACCGAGGGCGAAGGCCGCCTCGCGCAGGCTGCCCGGCACCAGGCGCAGCATGTTTTCCGTGGTGCGCACGACCACCGGCACGGCGATCAGCGACAGGGCCAGGCTACCGGCCCAGCCGGAGAAGTTGCCCACCGTGGCCACCGCGATGGCGTAGACGAACAGGCCGAGCACGATGGAGGGAGCCGACAGCATGATGTCGGTCACGAAGCGGGTGAGCTCGGCGGTCTTGCTGGTGTCGCCGTACTCGGCCAGGTACACCCCGGCAAACACGCCGATGGGCGTGGACACCAGCACGGCAAAGCCGACCATCATCAGGCTGCCCACGATGGCGTTGGCCAGGCCGCCGCCTTCGCTGCCGGGCGCCGGGGTGGACTGCGTGAACATGTTCCAGTCCAGCGCGGCAAAGCCGTTGCTGAACAACACGGTCAGGATCCAGAGCAGCACGCACAGGCCGAGCACCATGGCGCCCATGGACAGGGTCAGCCCGATTGCGTTGGAGCGCTGGCGGCTCTTGTAGAGGGATTGGTTGAATTCCATGGTGATGTCCGTTTCAGAGGCCCTTGGCCTTCTCGGCGCGCAGCAGCATGATCTTGGCCGCCGACAGCACGATGAAGGTGATCACGAACAGCAGGAAGCCGAGCGCGAACAGCGTGGAGAGGTGGAAGTCAGCCGCTTCGCCGAACTCGTTGGCCAGTGTCGAGGCGATCGAGGTGCCGGGCGAGAACAGCGAGGTCGGCATGCGGTTGGCGTTGCCGATCACGAAAGTGACCGCCATGGTCTCACCCAGGGCACGGCCCAGACCGAGCATGATCCCGCCGATCACGCCCTTCTGCGTGTAGGGCAGCACCACGCGGCGCACCACCTCCCAGGTCGTGCAGCCCAGGCCGTAGGCCGATTCGCGCAGGATGGGCGGCACGATCTCGAACACGTCGCGCATCACGGCGGCCACGAAGGGCAGCACCATGAAGGCCAGCACGATGCCGGCGGCCAGGATGCCGAAGCCGTTGGTGCTGCCACCGAACAGGAAGCCCACCAGCGGCATCCCACCCAGCATCTGCTGCACCGGCACCTGGAAGTAGTCGGCAAACAACGGTGCGAACACGAACAGGCCGAACATGCCGTAGATGATGGACGGCACCGCCGCCAGCAGCTCGACCGCGGTGCCCAGCGGGCGGCGCAGCCACACCGGGCAGGTCTCGGTCAGGAACAGCGCGATGCCGAAGGCCAGCGGCACCGCGATCAGCAGGGCGATGCCCGCGCTGGCCAGCGTGCCCACGATGGCGATCGCCGCACCGAATTCTTCGTTGATGATGTCCCACTCGACGCGCCAGATGAACTGGACACCGAACTTCTGGAAGGTCGGCCACGCGTTGATGAACAGCGAGACGATGATGCCCATCAGGGCAACCAGCACCAGCAGCGAAAAACTCTGGGTGACACGGTGAAAAAAGACGTCCTGCAGTCGCTGCTTCCTGGCAATCGACTCCATGTTGGGGTTGTCCGAAGCAACGGACACGGGTTGCGAACTCATCGTGGTTCCCAGGCTCATGTTGACTCCCATCCGGCTGATACCGGCCCCATAAAACCACATCCGCCGGCCAGACCGCGCCAGCCGACGGATGCGCTTTCAGGGGCAGCCTAACTTACTTGGCGATCTGCGTCCAAACCTTGGAGCGGATCTGGGCCGTCAGCGCGTCGGGCAGCGGCACGTAGTCCAGCTCGGAAGCCAGGCCCTTGCCGTTCTTGAAGGCCCAGTCGAAGAACTTCAGCACTTCGGCGGACTGCGCCTTGTCGGCCGGGTCCTTGTACATCAGGATGAAGGAGGCCGTGCTCACGGGCCAGCTCTGCGCACCCTTGGCGTTCACCATCGAGATGCCCATGCCGGGTGCGCTGAACCAGTCGGCGCTGGCGGCGGCGGCGGCGAAAGCGGTGTCGTCCGGGCTCACATACTTGCCGTCGGCGTTCTGCAGCTGCAGGAAGTTCATGTTGTTCTTCTTCACGTAGGCGTATTCCACATAGCCCAGCGCGCCCTTGACACGGTTCACGTTGGCGGCCACGCCTTCGTTGCCCTTGCCACCGACGGACGACGGTGCCGGCCACTTCACGGCAGCGCCCTTGCCCACGGTGTCGGCCCATTCCTTGCTGACCACGGTCAGGTAGTCGGTCCAGTTGAAGGTGGTGCCCGAACCGTCGGCGCGGTGCACCACGGTGATGTTGGCGTCGGGCAGGGTCTTGCCGGGGTTCAGGGCCACCAGCTTGGCGTCGTTCCACTTGGTGATCTTGCCCAGGAACATCTCGGCCAGCACGGGGCCGGTCACGCGCAGTTCACCCGGCTTGAAGCCGTCGAGGTTGATCACGGGCACGGTGCCGCCGATGATGGCAGGGAACTGCACCATGCCGTCCTTGTCGAGGTCGGCACCGGGCACGGGCGCGTCGGTGGCGCCAAAGGCCACGGTCTTGGCGCGGATCTGGCGGATGCCACCGGAAGAACCGATGGACTGGTAGTTCAGGCCGGTACCCGTTTCCTTCTTGTAGGCCTCGGCCCACTTGGCGTAGATCGGGAAGGGGAAGGTAGCGCCGGCGCCGGTGATGTCGGCGGCGAGTGCGGAGCCCATGCCGGCGGTGGCCATGGCGGCAGCGGCCACGGTCTTGAGGAAAATGCGTTTGGTGATCATCGGAAGCTCCTTGCGGTTGGGAAAACGTAACAAGAAGGACTCTAGGCAGGCAATGTGACAAGCTCATGACACGAATGAACTGTCACAGAACGAACGCCCCGGCAGGCGTGTGCCAGATGGGGTCCTGAATGGGCATGCGTCACAATCCATACCCCACCTTCCATCGCGTTACCCGGGCCCCGCCGCCCCTGCCTCCCACCGCCTCGCATGCAAAACGGAACCCTCCTCGCCGCCATCGACCTCGGCTCCAACAGTTTCCGGCTGGAAATCGGCCGCTACCACTCGGGGCACATCGAGCGCATCGAATACCTCAAGGAAACCGTGCGCCAGGGCAACGGGCTGGACGAGGAGAAAAACCTGAGCCAGGCCGCGATGGAGCGTGGCTGGGAATGCCTGGCCCGGTTCGCCGAGCGCCTGCACGGCTTCAAGAAGCAGCAGGTGCGCGCGGTCGCCACGCAGACCCTGCGCGAGGCGAAGAACCGCGACGAATTCCTGCGCAACGCCCAGGCCATCCTGGGGTTTTCGATCGACGTGGTGTCGGGCTACGAAGAAGCGCGGCTGATCTACCAGGGCGTGTCGCGACTGCTGCCGCACTCGGACGAAAAGCGGCTGGTGGTCGACATCGGCGGGCGCTCGACCGAAATGATCCTCGGTCAGGGCTATTCGGCCCGCACCATGGAGTCCTACCGTCTGGGCAGCGTGGCCTGGTCCACGCGCTACTTCCCGCGCAACCAGTTCAGCGCCGCCGCGTTCAAGACCGCCGAGGTGGCCGCCAAGGCCGTGATCGACGAGGCGCTGGACAAGTTTCCTCCGGCCGAATGGACCGTGGCCTACGGTTCCTCCGGCACCGTGGGCGCGGTGGCCGACATGCTGGGCGCCAACGGCTGGGCCACCGGCGTGGTCACGCGTTCGGGGCTGGACTGGCTGACCGAGCGACTGATCAAGGCCGGCAGCGCCGACCAGTTGCGCATCGAGGGCCTGAAGGACGACCGGCGCCCGGTCATCGGTGGCGGTTTGAGCGTGCTGCGCGCGATCTTCGACCTGTTCGGCATCGAGCAGATGGTGCCCGCCCAGGGTGCGCTGCGCCACGGCGCGCTGTACGACCTGATCGACCGCGACACCGATGGCGGCGACGTGCGCGAGCGCACGGTGCGCTGGCTGGCCAGCCGCTTTTCAGCCGATGAGGCGCAGGGCAAGCGGGTGAGCGACGTCAGCACCGCCCTGTTCTCCCAGATCGCCGCGCTCGACGCGCAGAACGAACGCTATTCGCAGAAGCTCGCCTGGGCCGCGCGGCTGCACGAGATCGGCACCCACATCTCGCACGAGCGCTCGCACCACCACGGCGCCTACATCCTGGACAACGTGGACGCGCGCGGTTTTTCGCTGCCCGAGCTGCACCGCATGAGCCAGCTGGTGATGGGCCAACGCGGCAAGCTGCGCAAGCTCGAAGAGGCGCTGATGGACGAGCTGTTTGCCAAGCAGCTCATGGCGCTGCGCCTGGCGGTGCTGCTGTGCCATGCGCGCCAGATGCCCGAGCACGAATCGGTCAAGCTGAGCTACAAGTCGCGCGCCTTCAAGCTCTCCACCAACCCGGGCTGGGCCCGGCGCTACCCGCAGTCGGCCTGGCTGCTGGGCGAGGAAGTGGTGGCCTGGCAGAAATCGGCCTGGAAATTCACCGCCGACATCCGGTGAGGTCGGCGGCGTGCAGCGCATGCCGGACCTTCATGTCACGACATTGTCATAATTTCACAGTAGGAAATTAAACGGTATATACGGTTTATACTGCACCCCTTTTCACCATCACGGAGTGCATACATGGCCAGTCAGAGCAGCAACCCCAGCCCCAAGAAACCCAAGCTGGTGCGGGACAGCTTCACCATCCCGAAGACCGAGTTCGCGGCCATCGACGCGCTCAAGACGCGCGCCATCGCACTGGGTTCCAGTGTCAAGAAGAGCGAACTGCTGCGCGCGGGCCTGATGGTGCTGCAGGGTCTGAGCGATGCCGCCTACAAAGCCGCGTTGTCGGCGGTGCCCGCGCTCAAGACGGGCCGCCCCACTGGCGGAGACAAGAAGCCGGCGGCGAAGCCCGCTGCGAAGGCGGCCGCCAATCCTGTCGCTCCCAAGGCTGCAAAGCCTGTGGTGAAGGTGGCTGCAAAGGTGGCCGCCAAGGCAACCACAAAGACCGTGGCCAGGAAGGCAGCACCCTCGAGCAAGACCGCCGCCGCACGGCGCCCTGGCGTGCGCCGCGCCGCGCCCGCCAAGAAAACCGCCTGAGGCGCGCACCCGCCTGCGCGCGGGTGTTCAGATGAGTTCGGGCGTCTGCACGGTGACCACCACGGTCTGGCCCGCGCTTCCGCGGTCGCGGTGGCGCAGCCACCACACGGCGCCCTTCTTGACCGAGCAGTCTGCTTCCGCGAGGCCCAGCAAGCGGGCCACCACCCGGCCCAGCGTGGGCTGGTGGCCGACCACCACCACCGGCGATTTGCCCATTGGCCACTGCACCAGTTCCAGCAGCGCCTGCGGGTCGCCTTCGGGTGCGAGTTCCTCGCGCAGCTTGAACTTGCGGCCCAGCGCCAGGGCGGTCTGCTCGCAGCGCACGGCCGGGCTGCTCCAGATGCGCGCGCCGTCGGGCAACTGCCGGTCCAGCCAGGCGGCCATGCGCGCGGCCTGTTTCTCGCCGCGTGGCGTCAGCCGGCGCGCCAGATCGAGCGCATCACCCGGCCGGCTGGTCAGAAGTTCAGGATGCTCATGCGCCTCGGCATGCCGCCACAGAATCAGGTCCATGGTCCGGCCCTCCATGGCGTCAGCCTTTGCTTCCATAGCGGGCCATGAGGCTGGACTGCGCCGAATGCAGCACGGTGCGGTTGCGGCCACCGCCCGCACCACCGGCCGGCACGTAGCGGCCATCGGGTTGCAGCAGCCAGGCGTCCTTGCTGTCGTGCAGGTAGGCCGAGAGGCATTCGTCCATGATGCGGTGGCGCAGCGCGGCATCGGTCACCGGCCAGGCCAGCTCGATGCGGCGCAGCATGTTGCGGTTCATCCAGTCGGCGCTTGAGAGCCAGAGCTCCTCGACCTCGCCGGTGCGGAAATAGAACACCCGCGAGTGCTCGAGCAACCGCCCGATCACCGAGCGGATGCGTACGTTGTCGGTGAAGCCCGGCACCTGCGCCGGCAGGATGCAGGCGCCCCGAATGATGAGATCGATCTTTGCGCCGTGCTGCGAGGCCGCAGCGAGCGCGCGCGCCATCGGCTCGTCGGTCAGCGCGTTCATCTTGAGGATGATGCGGGCGTCCTGCCCGGCCCGGGCTGCGGCGCCCGCGGCCTCGACCTTGTCGAGCATGGCCTTGTGCAGGTGGAACGGCGCGATCAGTGCCTTGTTGAGCCGGGGCAGGCGGTTCTGGCTGGCCAGGTGCAGGAAGATCTGCTCCAGGTCGGCGGTGAGCGCGTCGTCGGCCGTGAGGTAGCTCAGGTCGGTGTACAGGCGCGCCGTGCCGGGGTTGTAGTTGCCGGTGGACAGGTGCGCGTAGCGCTTGAGCCCGGCGGGTTCGCGGCGCGTCACCAGCAGCATCTTGGCGTGTGTCTTGAGACCCACCACGCCGTACACCACCTGCGCGCCGACCGACTCCAGCCGCTCGGCGTAATTGATGTTGGCCTCTTCGTCGAAGCGCGCCTTGAGTTCCACCACCGCCGTCACTTCCTTGCCCCGGCGCACCGCCTCGCGCAGCAGGTCCATCAGCTCCGACTTGGCGCCGGTGCGGTAGATGGTCTGCTTGATGGCCAGCACGTCCGGGTCTTCCACCGCCTCGCGCAGGAAGGCCAGCACCGCGTCGAAGCTCTCGTAGGGCTGGTGGATCAGCACGTCGCCCTGCTGCAGCCGCTCGAAGTACGACTGCCCGGGCGTGAGCTGCGCCGGCCAGCCCGCGTTGTAGCTTTCGAAGCGCAGCGCGGGCGCGTCGACCTTGTCGATCAGCTGGTTCAGCCGCACCAGATTGACCGGACCAGGCACGCGGTACAGCGCTCGCTCGGGCAAGGCAAACTGCTCAAGCAGGAAGTTGGACAGGTAGACGGAACAACCCGCCGAGACCTCCAGGCGTAGCGCCTGGCCGTAGTGGCGCTGCTGCAAGCCCTTGCGCAGCGCGGTGCGCAGGTTCTTCACCTCTTCCTCGTCCACCGCGAGATCGGAATGGCGCGTGACGCGGAACTGCGAGAACTCGGTGACCTGGCGGCCCGGGAACAGGTCGCCCAGGTGCGAACGGATCAGGCTGGAGATGGAAACGAAGTGCGTCTGCTTCGAACCCTTGACGGGTGGCATGCGGAAAAAACGCGGCAGGATGCGCGGCACCTTCACGATGGCGATCTCGTTCTCGCGGCCAAAGGCGTCCTTGCCGGTCAGGCGCACGATGAAGTTGAGCGACTTGTTGGCCACCTGCGGGAACGGATGCGCCGGGTCCAGCCCCACCGGCATCAGCAGCGGCTGCACTTCCTTGACGAAGAACTCCTTCACCCAGCGGCGCTGGCGCACATTGCGTTCGCCGTGCGAGATCAGCTTGATGCCCTTTTTCTCGAGCAGCGGCAGCAGCTCGTCGTTGTAGATCGCGTACTGCTGGGCCACCAGCGCATGCACCTCTTCGGAGAGCTGCTCGAAGCTCTGCGCGGTGTAGAGGCCGCGCTGCTCGTTGGTGCGCGCAGCGGTGAGGTGCGGGGCGACGCGGACCTCGAAGAACTCGTCCAGGTTGCTGGAAACGATGCTCAGGTAGCGCAGTCGCTCCAGCAAGGGCACGTCCGGCCGGCGCGCCCAATCCATAACGCGTTCGTTGAAGGCGAGGATGCTGTGGTCGCGGTCGAGAAGGGGAAGCTTGTGGTTCTGGGTATTGCCGCTCATGGATGCCGCTGGAATCGGGGGGTCCGCCCGCCGCCCGCCGTTCCCGGCCGGTGTTCCCTGGCGCACCATGTGTCGATTATTCAACGACCTGATGACGTTTGTGTGACAGATTCGGTGCGCCTGCGGCCTCGACGCCGAGGCGCGGCAGACCCTTGGACCGCTGGCGGCGTGGCCGGGGCATCACGCTGAGGTGCGACACGAACAGCGTGGCCGCCCTGCCCCAACCGAACTGCAGCGCGCGGTCGCGCGCCTCGTGGCGCTTGACCTTCAACGCCTCGCTCCAGGCTTCGCGCAGGTCGTCGCGCAGGGCGCCGGCGCGGCTCTCGCCGATCACCTGCAGCGGTCCGTCCACCGGGTAGGCCGCCACCGGCACGCCGCTGGCCATGGCCTCGAGCATCACCCGGCCCTGGCTGTCGCTGCGGCTGGGAAACACGAACACGTCGGCTGCGGCGTAGACCTGCGCCAGTTCGTGGCGCGGCAGCACGCCCAGCCAGTGCACATTGGGGTAGCGCAGGCGCAGCGCCGATCGCAAGGGACCCGCGCCACACACCACCTTGCTGCCCGGCACGTCGAGCTCAAGGAAGGCACCGATGTTCCGTTCACCCGACACCTGGCCCACGTAGAGGCTGACCGGGTGGGCCAGCGGCCCCAGGGGGGGATAGACCACGGGCGCGTCGGCCAGCGCAAACAGGCGCGTGTCGACCCCGTGCGTCCAGGCGCGCAAGTGGCGCAAGCCACGCGCCTTGAGCATGTCGAGCGTGTGCTGGGTGGGCACCATCACGCCGCGGCTTGGGCGGTGAAACCAGCGCAGCAGCGCGTAGCCCCAGGACAGCGGGACGCCGAGCGCGGCGCGCAGGAGATCGGGAAGCCGGGTGTGAAAGCCCGTGGTGAACGCGAGCTTGCGGCGCAGGCAGTGGCGCCGCGCGGCCCAGCCCAGCGGGCCTTCGGTGGCGATGTGGATCGCGTCGGGTTCGGCCGCATCCATCAGCTCGCGCAGGCGGCGGCCGGGGAACAGCGCCAGGTGCACGTCGCGGTGCCCCGGACAGGGCCAGGTGCGGAACTGGCCAGGCTGGATCACCACCACCTCGTGACCGCTGGCCTGCAGCTGGCGCACCAGCTCGACCAGCGTGGTCACCACGCCATGGGCCTGGGGTTGCCAGGCGTCGGTCACGATCAGGATCTTCATGCTTGTCTCCCCGGGGATGCCCACGGGCTCAGGACACCTGGCTTTCGGTCTGCGGTTCTGGCGACCGCTCGGTGGCGTGTGACAGCTGTGTTTCGTTTCCGTTGCTCCAGTGCACGAGCTCGAGCCGGCCGTCCAGGTGCTCGACCAGTGCCGTGAGGCTCTCCACCCAATCCCCGTCGTTGCAGTACAGCGTGCCGTCGATCTGGCGCATTTCCGCCCGGTGGATGTGGCCGCAGACCACACCCTGGTAGCCGCGCTGCCGTGCCTCGGCGGCCACGGCGCGCTCGAAATCGGTCACGTAGTTCAGCGCGCTCTTGACCTTGTGCTTGAGGTACTGCGAGAGCGACCAGTACGGCAGGCCCAGGCGCGCGCGCAGGGAGTTGAGGTGGCGGTTCAGCCGCAGCGTGAGTTCGTAGGCGTTGTCGCCCAGGTAGGCCAGCCACTTGGCGCACTGGATCACGCCGTCGAAATGGTCCCCGTGCACCACCCACAGGCGCCGGCCGTCGGCCAGGGTGTGCACCGCCTCGTTGGCCACCTCGATGCCACCGAAGTTGTGGCCGTCGAACTGGCGCGCGAACTCGTCGTGGTTGCCCGGCACGAAGACCACGCGGCAGCCCTTGCGCGAGCGGCGCAGCAGCTTCTGCACCACGTCGTTGTGCGCCTGCGGCCAATACCATTTGCGGCGCAGTTGCCAGCCATCGATGATGTCGCCCACCAGGTACAGCGTGTGGCTCGGGTGGTGCTTGAGGAAGTCCAGCAGCGGCCGGGCCTGGCAGCCCGCGGTGCCCAGGTGCAGGTCGGAAATGAAAACGGCCCGGTAGCGGGCGCGTTCGTGCGGTTCGTGGCTGTCGTCGTCGCCACCGTTGCCGCCGCCAGCCCACACACCACCCGCATCCGGCAGGCCGGACTTGAGCGCCCAGCCACCGAGAACGTCGAGCGCGGCGCGCATCAGGCCCCCAGGAAGTGCTTGCGGTAGCGCGCCGGCAGGTCCGAGATGCGCATGAGCATGGGCAGGTCGGCTGCGTTGAAGTCCGGGTCCCAGGCCGGAGGGCCCAGCACCTTGGCGCCCAGGCGCAGGTAGCCCTTGATGAGCGCGGGCGGCTCCACGTCGAGCGTGTCGTCGAGCCGCTCGACCGGCAGCGGCAGGCGCGGGCGCACGTGAAAGTCGATCGGAGCGAGGTGCGTTTCCTTCACCTGGCGCCAGATGCTCGCCGCGGCATGGCCGCCGCCCACCACACCGTGCGGGCCTTCGTACTGCATCGGGATGCTGGCGCAGCCGATCATGGTGTCGAGCTGGTTGCGCACCATGAACTCGGCGAGCGCGCCCCACAGCGCCATGATCACACCGCCATGGCGGTGGTCGCGGTGCACGCAGCTGCGACCCAGCTCGACCATGCGCTCGCGCACAGCGCGCAGGCGGGTGAGGTCGAACTCGGTGTCGCTGTAGGTGCTGCCCACGCGCAGGGCCTGTGCCGGCGTGAGCACACGGTAGGTGCCGATCACCTCGCGGCTCGCGCTGTCGCGCACCAGCAGGTGTTCACAGAAGTCGTCGAACAGGTCCACGTCATGGCCCGGCACCGGCTGGGGCAGGCGCGCGCCCATCTCGGTGGCGAACACGTTGAACCTCAGTCGCTGCGCTTCACGAATCTCGTCCAGATGCCGCGCCCAGGAAACCTCGATACCCCCGCGGACTGGCTGGGGCGCGGGCGTGAAAATCGGGCGGGGATGAAGTGACCCCCGTGGCAGAGAGACCGGCGAGAGGTCCAGCGTGGGGGTGGGCAATTCTTTCATGGCGGGCTCCTGCAGCGGTGCGCCCGACACGGGCGCGGTAGAGAATGAAGCTGTGGTCATGAACAGGTAGTGTGCGAACCGGGAGTGACCCTCACATGGCAGTCGCATGAAGTTTTGGTGACATCGGGTCGCCTGAAGCGGCCTGCCAGAATACGAAGCTGTGATCTCCAGCCCTGCCCCCCTTCATGCGCTGCTGCGCTGCCATCCCGCCACGCCGGCCGGCGTGGCCCTGGCGCTGTCGGTGGAGGTGCATCCGCTGGGCGAGGCACTGCGGCTGCGCTACGTGCTGCGCGGCGAGGTCGCGGCCCTGCGCATCCCCGAACCCACCGCCCCCGGCCCGGCCGACGGCCTGTGGCAACACACCTGCTTCGAGGCGTTCGTGGCCAACGAGGGCGAAGCGGCCTACCGCGAGTTCAACTTCTCCCCCTCGGGCCAGTGGGCGGCCTACCGGTTCGCCGCCGAACGCGAGCGCGATGCGCCGGGCGAATCGCGCCACCCCGTGTCGCTGGAAGCACCGCACACCGTCGTGGCGCCCGACACGCTCGTGCTCACGGCCCGCGTTCCCTTCGCCGCACCGGCGCGCGGCCTGTCCGCCCTGTGCATCGGCCTGAGCGCGGTGATCGAGGAAGGCAACGGCCACCTGAGCTACTGGGCGCTGCACCACCCGAAAGAGCGCCCCGATTTCCACCACCGCGACGGCCGCGCCCTGCGCCTGGCCGCGCCTTCGAACTGACCCATCCCATGCAATTCGGCCTCGAACGTTTCCTGCAAGACCCGGCCCTGCGCGCACCGCTGCAAGGCCGCCGCGTGGCCCTGCTGGCCCACCCCGCCTCGGTCACGCGCGACCTGACCCATTCGCTGGATGCCCTGGCGGCCCTGCCCGACGTGCAACTCAGCGCGGCCTTCGGCCCGCAGCACGGCCTGCGCGGCGACAAGCAGGACAACATGATCGAGTCACCCGACTACAACGACCCGCGTCTGGGCATCCCGGTGTTCAGCCTCTACGGCACGGTGCGCCGACCGACCGACGCGATGATGGACAGCTTCGACGTGCTGCTGGTCGACCTGCAGGACCTCGGCTGCCGCATCTACACCTTCATCACCACGCTGCGCTACGTGCTGGAAGCCGCCGCGCGGCACGGCAAGGCGGTGTGGGTGCTCGACCGCCCCAACCCGGCGGGCCGCCCCATCGAAGGCCTCACGCTGCGCGCGGGCTGGGAGAGCTTCGTGGGCGCCGGCCCCATGCCCATGCGCCACGGCATGACCATGGGCGAGCTGGGCCACTGGTTCATCGCCACCCTGGGCCTGCAGCTGGAATACCGCGTCGTCACCATGGCAGGCTGGGAACCCGACGCGGCGCCCGGCTTTGGCTGGCCGGCCGGGCGCACCTGGGTCAACCCCAGCCCGAACGCGGCCAATCTCTCGATGGCGCGCGCCTACGCCGGCACCGTGATGCTGGAGGGCACCACGCTCAGCGAGGGCCGCGGCACCACGCGACCGCTGGAGCTGTTCGGCGCACCCGGCATCGACACACGCCGCCTGCTGGCCGACATGCGCGCGATCGCGCCGCAGTGGCTGCAGGGCTGCGTGCTGCGTGAGTGCTTCTTCGAACCCACCTTCCACAAGCACGCGGGCCAGCTTTGCGCGGGCGTGCAGATCCATGTGGAAGACCCGGCGCACTACGACCACGCCGCCTTCAAGCCCTGGCGCCTGCAGGCGCTGGCGTTTCGCGCCCTGCGCCTGCAGTCCCCCGGCTACCCGCTGTGGCGCGACTTCGCCTACGAGTACGAGCACGACCGACTGGCGATCGACCTCATCAACGGCGGGCCGCTGCTGCGCGAGTGGGTGGACGATGCGTCGGCCGCGCCCGAGGTGCTGGAGGCCGCTGCGGCCGCCGATGAAGCCGCGTGGGCCGTGGTGCGCCAGCCCTGCCTGCTGTACTGAAGCCTCAAAGCCACTTCTGCAGGAACTGCGCCGTGCCCATGGCCGGGTCGAGCTGGTAGCCGGCAAAGCCGATGCGTTCGTACAGGCGCATCGCGCTCAGGTTGCCCGACAAGACCTCCAGCGTGAGCTTCACGGCGCCGCGCTCGCGCGCGATGCGCTCGGCCTCGGCCAGCATCTGTTCGGCGATGCCGCGCCCGCGGTGGCTGGCCAGTACGGCCACGTCGTGCACGTTCACCAGCGGCTTGCAGGCAAAGGTGGAAAAACCCTCGATGCAGTTCACCAGGCCCACGGCTTGATCGCCGTCGAAGGCGAGCACGCTGTACGCCTGTGGTCGCGCAGCCAGGCCGGGCACGAGGTTCGCCCTGGCGAAGTCCGACAGGCCCTGGCCACCGCCGGCCGGGTCGCTGGCATAGGCATCGAGCAGCATCACCAGCGCGGCCGCGTGCGACGGGTTGGCGTAGTCGGCGCGCAGTGTGGTGATGCCCCCGGTGTCGATCACGCTCACGCCGGCACCTGCGCCCGCACCGCCGCCACCAGACGCTCGGCACAGGCCTGCGCGTGCTTCGCGTCGCGCGCTTCCACCATCACGCGCAGCAGCGGCTCGGTGCCGCTGGCGCGGATCAGCACACGGCCGGCCTCGCCGAGCTCGGCCTCCACCGCGCGCGTCTCTTCGGCCAGGAAGCTGTTGGTCTTCCAGTCCTGGCCGGCCTGCAGGCGCACATTGATCAGCGTCTGCGGGAACAGCGTCACGTCGGCCAGCAGCTGCGCCATGGTCTTGCCACTGTCCACGCAGGCGTGCAACACCTGCAGCGCCGACACCAGGCCGTCGCCGGTGGTGTGGCGGTCCAGCACCAGCAGGTGGCCCGAGCCTTCGCCGCCCAGGATCCAGCCGTGCTTTTCGAGCTCTTCGAGCACGTAGCGGTCACCGACCCTGGCGCGTACGAACCTCACGCCGCGCGCCTTGAGCGCCACCTCCACCGCCATGTTGGTCATGAGCGTGCCCACCACGCCGGGCACATCCTCGTCGCGCGAGAGGCGGTCGGCCACGATCAGGTACAGCAGCTCGTCGCCGTTGTAGAGGCGACCATGGGCGTCGGCCATCTGGATGCGGTCGGCGTCGCCATCGAGCGCAATGCCGTAGTCCGCGCCATGCGCCTTCACCGCGTCCAGCAGGGCTTGCGGGTGTGTCGCGCCCACCCCCTGGTTGATGTTCAGGCCGTCGGGTGTGCAGCCGATCTTGATCACCTCGGCACCGAGTTCGTGGAACACCGCGGGCGCGATCTGGTAGGCCGCGCCGTTGGCGCCGTCCACCACGATCTTCAGGCCCTTGAGCGTGAGGTCGTGGGCGCAGGTGCTCTTGCAGAATTCGATGTAGCGCCCGGCCGCATCGTCGAGCCGGCGTGACTTGCCGAGCTGGGCCGATTCCACCCACACCGGCGGCTCCTGCAGCGCGGCCTCGACCGCCAGTTCCCAGTCGTCCGGCAACTTGGCGCCCTGGGCGCTGAAAAATTTGATGCCGTTGTCGGCAAACGGGTTGTGGCTGGCCGAGATCACCACGCCCAGGCTGGCGCGCTGGGCCCGCGTGAGGTAGGCCACGGCCGGCGTGGGCACCGGGCCGAGCAGGACCACGTCCACCCCCGCCGAGTTGAAGCCCGATTCGAGCGCCGACTCCAGCATGTAGCCCGAAATGCGAGTGTCCTTGCCGATCAGCACCGTGGGGTGCGCCTCGGTGCGGCGCAGCACGCGGCCCACGGCGTGCGCCAGGCGCAGCACGAAGTCGGGGGTGATGGGCGCCTGGCCCACGGTGCCGCGGATACCGTCGGTGCCAAAGTAGATGCGTGCCATGTGCGTGTCCTCTCTCTTGTTGTGTCGAAACCTGCGTACGCCCATTATCGCGGCGCCAACGCCTGGTTCACGCGGCCTGGATCGCCTGCCAGACCTTGAGTGCGTCGACCGTCTCGCGCACGTCGTGCACGCGCACCACGCGCGCGCCGCGCTCCACCGCCAGCACCGCCGCCGCCACGCTGGCCGCCACGCGTTCGGCCGACAGCTCGCGACCCGTGACCGCGCCCAGCGTCGACTTGCGCGACCAGCCCGCCAGCAACGCAAAGCCCAGCGACGACAGCTCGGCCTGGCGCGCCAGCAGGCTCAGGTTCTGCGCCACCGTCTTGCCGAAGCCGATGCCCGGGTCGAGCACGATGCGCTCGCGCGCCACGCCCAGTGCCGTCAGGGCCTCGGCCCGCGCGCGCAGGAAGTCGACCACATCGGGCAGCACATCGCCCTCCATCGGCGCCACCTGCATGGTCTGCGGGTCGCGGTGCATGTGCATCAGGCAGACGCCACAGCGCGGGTGCGCAGCGACCACGCGCAGGGCATCGCCCCGGCGCAGTGCCCAGATGTCGTTGACGATATCGGCCCCGGCGTCGAGCACGGCCTGCATCAGCTCGGGCTTGTAGGTGTCCACCGAGACCGGCACGCCGAGCTTCACCGCCCCACGCACCACGGGCAGCACACGGGCGAGCTCCTCGTCCAGTGGCACGGCGGGGCTGCCCGGGCGGGTGGACTCACCGCCGATGTCCAGGACGTGGGCACCGTCCTTGAGCAGCCGCTCGCAGTGCTGGAGCGCCGCCGCGGTGCTGGCGTGCTGTCCGCCGTCGGAAAACGAATCGGGCGTGACATTGACGATGCCCATGACGCGAGGGCTCGTCAGGTCCATCTCGAAGCGTGTGGTCTGCCAATGCATGGAAATCCGGGGAAACGGTAGAAACGACAACGGGGCCGAAGCCCCGTGTGGAATGACAATCCCGGGCCGCTCAGGCGGCCGTGGGTGCCGGATCGGTGGTCACCGCCGGTGTGCCACCGCTGCCACCGCCGCCACCCACCGAAGGGTTGCGCGGTGTCCAGTCCTTGGGCGGGCGCGGCGGCTTGCCGGCCATGATGTCGTCGATCTGGTCCGCGTCGATGGTTTCCCACTCGAGCAGGGCCGTGGCCATGGCGTGCATCTTGTCGCTGTTCTGCTCGATCAGGTCGCGCGCCAGCTTGTACTGCGCGTCGATGATGCGGCGCACCTCGGCGTCCACCTTCTGCATGGTGGATTCGCTCATGTTGGTGGTCTTGGTCACCGAGCGGCCGAGGAACACCTCGCCTTCGTTTTCGGCGTAGACCATCGGGCCGAGCGCGTCGGTCATGCCGTAACGCATCACCATGTCGCGGGCGATGGTCGTGGCGCGTTCGAAGTCGTTCGAGGCACCGGTGGTCATCTGGTTCATGAACACCTCTTCGGCGATGCGGCCACCGAACAGCATGCTGATCTGGTTCAGCATGTAGTCCTTGTCGTAGCTGTAGCGGTCCTGCGCCGGCAGGCTCATGGTGACGCCCAGCGCGCGGCCGCGCGGGATGATGGTGACCTTGTGCACCGGGTCGCACTTGGGCAGCAGCTTGCCGATGAGCGCATGGCCCGACTCGTGGTACGCCGTGTTGCGGCGCTCTTCCTCGGGCATCACCATGCTCTTGCGCTCGGGGCCCATGAAGATCTTGTCCTTGGCCTTCTCGAAGTCCTGCATCTCGACCACGCGGGCGTTGCGGCGCGCGGCCATCAGGGCGGCTTCGTTGCACAGGTTGGCCAGGTCGGCGCCGCTCATGCCGGGCGTGCCGCGCGCGATCACGCTGGGGTTCACGTCGGTGCCCAGGGGCACCTTGCGCATGTGCACGTTCAGGATCTGCTCGCGGCCGCGGATGTCGGGCAGCGTCACATAGACCTGACGGTCGAAACGGCCCGGGCGCAGCAGGGCAGCGTCCAGGATGTCGGGGCGGTTGGTGGCCGCGACCACGATCACGCCAAGGTTGGTCTCGAAGCCGTCCATCTCGACCAGCATCTGGTTCAGGGTCTGTTCGCGTTCGTCGTTGCCACCACCCAGGCCGGCGCCACGCTGGCGACCAACCGCGTCGATTTCGTCGATGAAGATGATGCAGGGTGCGTTCTTCTTGGCGTTCTCGAACATGTCGCGCACGCGGGCCGCGCCCACGCCGACGAACATTTCCACGAAGTCGGAGCCCGAGATGCTGAAGAACGGCACCTTGGCTTCGCCCGCGATGCCCTTGGCCAGCAGCGTCTTGCCGGTGCCGGGGGGGCCGACCAGCAGCAGGCCGCGCGGAATGCGGCCACCGAGCTTCTGGAACTTGGCCGGATCTTTCAGGAAGTCCACGACCTCCTTCACCTCTTCCTTGGCCTCGTCGCAGCCGGCGACGTCAGCGAAGGTCACGGTGTTGTTGTTCTCGTCGAGCATGCGGGCCTTGCTCTTGCCGAAGCTGAACGCCCCGCCCTTGCCGCCGCCCTGCATCTGCCGCATGAAGTAGATCCACACGCCGATGAGCAGCAGCATCGGGCCCCAGCTGACCAGCAGGGTCATGAGCAGCGAGCCCTCTTCGCGCGGGCGCACGTCGAACTTCACGTTGTTGTTGATCAGGTCGCCGACCAGACCCCGATCCAGCGACGTGGCCGTGGTGCGCACGCGACGGTCGTCCTGCGTGATGGCGACGATTTCGGTGCCGCCCTGGCCTTCCTGGATGGTGGCGCTCTTGATGCGCTGGGCCTTGACCTCGTCAATGAACTCGGAATAACCCATGTACCCCGAACTGGCCGCAGAGCGCGTGTCGAACTGCTTGAAGACGGTGAAAAGCACCATGGCGATGACCATCCACACGGCGATTTTCGAAAACCACTGGTTATTCAAGTGCAGCTCCTGGAGACGATAGTGACTGTCAAAGGCATATGTTCCCCATTCTAGGACTTTCAAGCCCCCTTGCCCCTTGGGCATGACGAGGCAATGTCAATGGAGGGGTCGGGCATTTTCCCGGTGTGCGACGCCCGGGTGTTCATTCGGCCTTTTTCAGACCCAGGCCAACCAGAAAGGTTTCAGACGATTTGTCCCTCGACGCCTTGGGTTTGACGGCCTTGACCGTGCGAAATGTCTGTCGAAACAGGGCCACCATGGGGTCGTAGGCGCCGCCGTGGAACAGTTTGACCACCAGCGCACCGTCGGTTTTGAGGTGTTTGACCGAAAAATCCACCGCCAGCTCCACCAGATCGGTGATGCGCGCGGCATCGCTCATGCCGATGCCCGAGAGGTTGGGCGCCATGTCGGAGATCACCACATCGACCTGGTGCACGCCGCGGTCCGTCAACGCCTGCTCCAGCTCGGCCAGCACGGCCGCCTCCCGGAAGTCGCCCAGGATGAAATGCACGCCCTCCACATCCTCCATGGGCAGCATGTCCAGCGCGATGATGGTGCCGTGCAGCTCGCCCACCGCCGCGCCCTGCGGGCTCAGGCGGCGTCGCGCGTACTGGCTCCAGGCGCCCGGCGCCGATCCCAGGTCCACCACGCAGTCGCCAGGACGGATCAGGCCGAGGGTTTCGTCGAGCTCCTTGAGCTTGTAGGCGGCGCGCGCGCGGTAGCCGTCTTTCTTCGCCAGGCGAACGTAGGGGTCGTTCACGTGCTGGTTGAGCCAGGCCTTGTTGACCTTTTTGCTCTGGGTTTTGACTTTCATGCCCATGAGGGTTGCCTGAGGTCCGTGTAAACGATAATTGTCCCATGCCCCAGATCACACTCACCCCCGCCCAGCGCAAAGTCCACCGAGCCGAGGCCCACCACCTCGATCCCGTCGTCCACATCGGTGGCGACGGCCTGAGCGCGGCGGTCAAGAAAGAGGCCGACGCCGCGCTCAAGGCCCATGGCCTGATCAAGATCCGGGTCCTGAACGACGACCGGGCCGCGCGCGAGGCCATGCTGCAGACCCTGGCCGAAGAGCTGCACGCCGCGCCGATCCAGCACATCGGCAAGCTGCTGGTGCTCTGGCGGCCAATGCCCGAGAAGGAAAAAGTGGTCGACGAAGAGCGCAAGCCGGGCCCGCGCGACGTGAAGGTGCTCAAGTTCAGCAAGCGCGGCGGCCAGCGGCCCGAGGTCAAGGTGGTGCGCGTGCTGGGCAACCAGCGCCTCACCACCGGCGGGCAGATCAAGCGCGCCAAGGTCATGAAAAAGAGCGTGAAGAAGAGCGCCCAGTCCCAATAGCCGCGGCAGCCAGCGGCTTCTCGTTCGTTCACGGCCCCGCCTTGAACTTCCCTCCCAGTGCCACATCTGAGAACGCATGAACGACCGCTCTGCTCCCTCCGCCCTCAATCCCCTGCTCGACTTCGGCGACCTGCCGCTGTTCGACGCGATCACCCCGGCCACGGTGGGCCCGGCGATCGACAGCCTGCTGCAGGCGGCGAGCGCCGCACTGGAGGTCGTCACCGCGCCCGACTTCCCGAGCGACTGGACGCGCATCTCCCTGACGCTGGACGTGCCCGCCGAGCGCCTGTCACGCGCCTGGGGCGCGGTGAACCACCTCAACGGCGTGGCCGACACGCCCGAATTGCGCGCCGCCTACAACGAGGCCTTGCCCAAGGTCACCGAGTTCTGGACCCGGCTGGGGGCCGACGAGCGCCTGTACGCCAAATACAAGGCCATGGACCCCACAGCTTTGAATGCCGAGCAGGCGCGCGCGCACCACAACGCCATGCGCGGCTTCGTGCTCGGCGGCGCCGACCTGCAGGGCGAGGCCAAGACCCGTTTCGCCTGGCTGCAGGAGCGTCAGGCCGAGCTGGGCCAGAAGTTCAGTGAAAACGCGCTGGACGCAACCGACGCGTTTGCCCTGTACGTCGACCGTGCCGAGCTCGCGGGCGTGCCCGAGGACGTGATCCAGTCCACGGCGGCGGCGGCCCAGGCCGAAGGCAAGACCGGCCACAAGCTCACGCTGAAGATGCCTTGCTACCTGCCGGTCATGCAGTTCGCCCACAGCAGCCCGCTGCGCGAACAGCTCTACCGCGCCTATGCCACCCGCGCAAGCGACCAGGCGGCGGGCGATGCCGCGAAGTTCGACAACACGGCCATCATGGGCGAGTTGCTGGCCCTGCGCCATGAAGAAGCCCGCCTGCTGGGCTACCGCCACTATGCCGACGTCTCGCTGGTGCCCAAGATGGCCGAGTCGCCCGAGCAGGTCATCACCTTCCTGCGCGACCTGGCGGCCAAGGCGCGGCCACATGCCGAGAAAGACCTGGCCGACCTGCGCTCTTTCGCTGCCAGCGAGTTGGGCCTGAACGATCCGCAAGCCTGGGACTGGCCCTACATCGGCGAAAAGCTGAAGGAAGCCCGCTACGCCTTCAGCGAGCAGGAAGTCAAACCCTACTTCACCGCACCCAAGGTGCTGGCCGGCCTGTTCCAGATCGTCGAAACCCTGTTCGAGGTGGCAATCCGCCGCGACCAGGCCCCGGTGTGGAACCCGGGCGTGGAGTTCTACCGCATCGAACGCACCGGCCCGAAGGGCACCGAACTCGTGGGCCAGTTCTACCTGGACCCGGCCGCGCGCACCGGCAAGCGCGGCGGCGCCTGGATGGACGATGTGCGTGCCCGCTGGCTGCGCCCTGACACCGGCACATTGCAGACGCCGGTCGCGCACCTGGTCTGCAACTTCGCCGAGGGCGTGAACGGCAAGCCCGCGCTGCTCACGCACGACGATGTCATCACCCTCTTCCACGAGTTCGGCCACGGCCTGCACCACATGCTCACGCAGGTGAACGAGCGCGACGTCTCGGGCATCAGCGGTGTCGAGTGGGACGCGGTCGAGCTGCCGAGCCAGTTCATGGAAAACTTCTGCTGGGAATGGGACGTGCTCAAGCACATGACCGCCCATGTGGACACCGGCGAGCCACTGCCGCGCGCGCTGTTCGACAAGATGCTCGCCGCGAAGAACTACCAGAGCGGCCTGCAGACGCTGCGCCAGGTGGAGTTTTCGCTGTTCGACATGCTGCTGCACAGCCTGCCCGAGCCCGCCACCAGCGGCGCGGCCATCCTGGCGCTGCAACAGCAGGTGCGCGACGAGGTGGCGGTGCTGCAGCCACCGGCCTACAGCCGCACGCCGCACACCTTCAGCCACATCTTTGCCGGCGGGTATTCGGCCGGTTACTACAGCTACAAGTGGGCCGAGGTGCTGTCGGCCGACGCCTATGCCGCGTTCGAAGAAGCGGCGCGGCAAAATGGCCACAGCACGCTGGACGTGGCCACGGGGCGCCGCTATCGTCAGGCGATCCTGGAGGCCGGCGGCAGCCGACCCGCCATGGAGTCGTTCAAGGCCTTCCGGGGCCGCGAGCCGAGCATTGACGCCCTGTTGCGCCACCAGGGCATGGCTTGATTTGATTTGTCCCGTGGCCTGCCGATAGGAACCGTCATGAACGCTACCCACCCCACACCCCGACTGCTGGCCCTGGCTTTGCTGGCTGGTCTGCTGGCCGCGCCCGCGTTCGCGCAAGGCGTCTACCGCATCGTGGGCCCGGACGGCAAGGTCACCTTCTCCGATCAACCGCCGCCCAGCGCAGCGACCCGGCCCGTGGGCAACACCACGGCTGGCGCGTCCGCTGCCGGCGCTGGCGCCCAGTTGCCGTTCGAGCTGCGCCAGGTCAGCGGCCGCTACCCGGTCACCCTGTACACCAGCCGCGACTGCGCACCCTGCAACAGCGGTCGCAACCTGCTCAACGCGCGCGGCATTCCGTACACCGAAAAGACCATTGAAACGCCGCAGGATGGCGAGGCCCTCAAGCGACTCAGCGGCGAAGCCTCACTGCCGTTCCTGACCATCGGCAGCCAGCAGATCAAGGGCTATTCCGACACCGAGTGGACGCAATTCCTCAACGCGGCCGGCTACCCCAGGCAATCGGTGCTGCCCTCGAACTACGTTCGCCCGGCGGCGACACCGCTGGTGGCGGTGAGGGCCGAGGGTGCGGCAGCGCCGACGACCGCGCAATCCGCGCCCGGTCCGGCGGCCCCTGCCGAAATCCCGGTGACGCCGCCCGCGCAGAACCCGGCCGGCATCCGCTTCTGAGCGCGGCCCGCCCGGGCCCGGCTCAGAACGTCAACGTCTTCACCCCATCCGGCGTGCCCAGCAGGCACACGCCGGCTTTCTGGTGGGCGAACACACCCACCGTCACCACGCCCGGCCACTGGTTGACCTGGCTCTCGAACGCCAGCGGATCGGCAATCTGCAGGCCGGTCACATCCAGGATGTGCTGGCCGTTGTCGGTGACGAGCGCAGCGCCATCCTTCAGGCGCACCCGGGCCGTGCCACCCAGGGCCGCGAACTGGCGGACAAGACGGGCCGTGGCCATGGGAATCACCTCCACCGGCAGCGGGAAGGCCCCCAGCACCTTGACCAGCTTGGATTCGTCGGCGATGCAGACGAAACGGCGCGACTGCGCGGCCACGATCTTCTCGCGCGTGAGCGCCGCGCCACCGCCCTTGACCATGTGGCCCCGGGCATCGATTTCGTCCGCGCCATCGATGTACACGGAGAGTTCACCGACCTCGTTGGCCTCGAACACGGCAATGCCGAGCGCCTTCAGGCGCGCGGTCGACGCTTCCGAGCTGGACACCGCACCGGGGATCTGGTCCTTGATGCTGGCCAGTGCGTCGATGAACTTGTTCACCGTGGAGCCGGTGCCCACGCCGACGATGTCGCCCGGGGTCACGTATTGCAGGGCGGCCTGGCCCACCAGGGCTTTGAGTTCGTCTTGGGTCATTTGAGACAATCGGTGAAAACAACAAGCCGGATTATCCAATGTCGCTGCTCCCCTACGCTGTCGCACGCCCCTTCCTGTTCGGTCTGGACCCCGAGACCGCCCACGAACTCACCCTGCAGTCGATCGAGCGCCTGCAACACTCGCCACTGACCTGCCTGTACAGCGAACCCCGCGTGCACGACCCCTGCACGCTCGCGGGCCTGCAGTTTCCCAACCGCGTGGGTCTGGCCGCCGGGCTCGACAAGAACGCGCGCTGCATCGATGGCCTGGCCGCCATGGGCTTCGGCTTCGTGGAGGTCGGCACCGTCACGCCCAAGGGCCAGGCCGGCAACCCCAGGCCACGCATGTTCCGCCTGCCCAAGGCCAACGCACTGATCAACCGGCTGGGCTTCAACAACGAGGGCCTGGACGCCTTCATCGCCAACGTGCAGCGGGCGCGCTTTCGCAGCGGCAGCGGCGCCAGCCCCATGCTGCTGGGCCTGAACATCGGCAAGAACGCGAGCACGCCGATCGAACGCGCCACCGACGACTACCTGACCTGCCTCGAAGGTGTCTACCCGCACGCCGACTACGTCACCGTCAACATCTCCAGCCCCAACACGCAGAACCTGCGCAGCCTGCAGAGCGACGAAGCGCTGGACGCGCTGCTGGGCGCGGTGGCCGAGCGGCGCGAGCTGCTGGCGCAGCGACATGGACGGCGGACGCCGGTCTTCGTGAAGATCGCGCCCGACCTCGATGCCACCCAGGTCGAGATCATCGCCACCACGCTGATGCGCTATGGCGCCGACAGCAACGGACAGGCCACCAGCGCGTTCGGCGTGATCGCGACCAACACCACGCTCAGCCGCGAGGCGGTGGCGGGACTGCCCCACGCGCAGGAGACCGGGGGTCTTTCCGGGGCACCGGTGCTGCAGGCCAGCAACCGCGTGATACGCCAGCTGCGTGCCTGCCTGGGCAAGAGCTTCCCCATCATCGGGGTGGGCGGTGTGCTCAGCGCGGAAGACGCGGTGAGCAAGATCCAGTCGGGTGCCAACCTGGTGCAGATTTACACCGGCCTGATCTACAAGGGACCGGCGCTGGTGTGGGAGTCGGCGCGCGCAATCCAGGCACTCAAGGACCGCTGATCAGACCAGCGCCGCAGTGCGATCCGCGATCGCAAGGCAGCTGGTGAGGCCCGGGGACTCGATACCGAACAGGTTGACCAGCCCGGGCACCCCGTGCACCGCAGGCCCCTGGATCAGGAAGTCCGCCGCGGGCTCGTGCGGCCCGCTGATCTTGGGGCGCATGCCCGCATAGCCCGGCTGCAGGGCACCGTCGGGCAAACCGGGCCAATAGCGCCGCACCTCGGCGTAGAACCCCTCGCCGCGCGCCGGATCCACCTGCAAGTCGTCGGCTGCGTCCACCCATTGCACGTCCGGTCCGAACTTGGCCTGTCCGCCCAGATCGAGCGTCAGGTGCACACCCAGACCCGCGAGGTGTTTATCGGGCTCAGGGGCCGGGTAGATGAGGTGGTTGAACGGGGCACGGCCCGAGAGCGTGAAGTAGTTGCCCTTGGCGAACCAGGCACGCGGTACATGGCGCGCGTCCAGCCCGGCCACGCGATGCGCCAGCCCGCAGGCGCCCAGGCCCGCCGCATTGACCACCGTGCGCGCCAGCAGTCGGGTGCCGTCGGCGGTCAATACCTCGATGCCGGCGGCCGACACGCTGAGCTTTTCCACGTCGGTGTGGCAAGCCACCAGGCCACCCGCGTTTTCAAGATCACCCTGCAGCGAAAGCATCAGGCCATGGCTGTCGACGATGCCGGTGGAGGGCGAATGCACGGCGCCCAGGCATTCCAGCTGTGGCTCCATCTCGCGAGCCTCGGCCCGGTCGAGCAGGCGAAGGTCCTCGACGCCGTTGGCACGGGCCTTGTCGAGGATGGCAGGCAGCGCGGCCAGCTGGGAGGGCGTATGGGCCACGATGAGCTTGCCGCAACGCTGGTGCGCCACGCCGCGCTCGGCACAGTAACGGTACAGCGCCAGGCGGCCCTGCACACAAAGCTGTGCCTTGAGAGAGCCTTCCGGGTAGTAGATGCCGGCGTGAATGACCTCGCTGTTGCGCGAGCTGGTGCCGGTGCCAATGGCCGCCTCTCGCTCCAGCACCATCACCTCGCGGCCAGTCAAGGCCAGCGCGCGCGCCACCGCAAGCCCCACGACGCCGGCGCCGACCACCAGCGCATCCACCCGCTCAATATTCGCGCTCACGAAAGGCCTCAACGGTGGCGGTCCACCAGCGCCTGCACATAGCGGCTGGGGATGGCGTAGGAGATGCCCGAGGGCTGGCTCAGCGCCGATTCGCGGGTGTTCTTGATCAGCACCATGTTCATCACGCCCATCACCTCGCCCGTGTCGGGGTCGAAAAGCGGTCCACCGCTGTTGCCCGGATAGGCAGTGGCGTCGAGCTGGAAGATGTCGAAAGTGCCGTTGCGCAGACCACGGATGGCCTGCTCCTTCAAACGCCCGGCCGAAGGGCTGGGCAGCGCGGCCGATGTGATGGTCGAGACGGTCGCGCGGTGTGTCACATGCGAAAAGCCCAGCGAGCCCCCAATGGGGAAACCCATGAACGCCAGGTAGTCGCCCTCGCGCACGCGCCGGGAGTCACCGATGCGCAGCACGGGGCCCGGCGCGCCCTCCATGCGCAGCAGCGTCAGGTCGCGCAACACATCGGTTTCCAGCACGGTGACCGAGCGCATCTGCCAATCGCCCTGCCCCGAACGCACCTGCACCACCAGCGTGGGCGCATCCGGCTTGTCCAGGTCGGCCGGCAGCACATGCGCGTTGGTCACCACAAGGTCACCCCTGGCCACGAGAAAACCCGCACCCCTGAGCTGAAACCGCGGGCTTTCGGTGGTCTTGAAGGTACCGACCAGAACCACCGAGGGCTTCACGCGCAAAACGGTCTCGGCCAGTCCGGCCCATGCATGGCAGCCCATCCACGTCAGGCTCAACACCCACAGGCAGGTGGCGTGAAAGAGGCGTCGCTTCATGTCACTTCTGCGGATCGGCTTGCACCGGTCTGACGAGCTTGTGCAGCAGGTGCCACACCAGCATGGCCGGCGGCATGCGCAGCCAGTGTCCACGCAGGTACAGAAGGAACCGGGCCGCCGGTGTCCATGCATCCGACGCCGACGCGTGCGCGGGGCGCAGCGCACGCAGGAAAAGGGCGTCCATGAGGCGCTGGCGCCAGGTCGAAATGCGCACGCCCGGGCTGTGCTGCAGCGCCTCGGTGACGTGCGCGGGCACCGCGGAATGAAGCAACATCCCCGCATACCGCAAAGCCTGGTGCAAGGGCCATTCCAGTTGCAGCGCGCGGGCCCGCGCCAGCAGTTCCGGCCAGAAGCCAGGGTCTGCGGCGAATTCGCGCAGCAAGGCGTCCAGATCGACCAGTCCGCGCAGGCCAAGTTCCAGGTCACCTTCGTGGAACAGATGCGCAGCGCTGTGCAACACCATGTCGGGTGCACACAGCACCTGGATGCGGGGATCGTCGCCAACAGGTCGGGCACGCTGCAGCAGCCGATCGGAATCGGGCTTGAGCCGGGCTGTCAACGGCATGATGGCATGGTGCACATCCAGCACCGTGCCCCGCGTCATGTGCTTGAGCGGAGGCAACTCATGCATCCAGGTTCGGTAGTAGCGCTGGTCGTAGGCGTCGCGGTTCATGGACACCCATCCGCCCATCATGAGCGCCGACTCCACATCCGCCAGGCGTGCCCTGGGCACCAGAATGTCCACGTCGGACACCATGCGCCCCAGCGAAGCATCCAGACCTGCCATGGTGTAGGCGGCCCCCTTGAGCAGCACCACCGGCATGCCGATGGGTTCCAGAGCGCGAGCGATCTGCACCACCTCGTGGCGAAGCTCCGTGTGTTGCCTGGCGGCAAGCCCCATGGCTGAACCGAGGTGTCGGCGTGGTTCCACCGGCAGTTGCTCCCAGTGGCCCCGGGCCTCAGCCTGGGCACCTACACGGGCCAGCAGGTCGGCCTGGCGGCCCTGCCGGACAAGAAGATCCCAGGCGGTGGGACCAAGCGCACCCAGGCCTTCGGGGCGCTGAAGCGCCGCCACCAGGGTGTCGATGGGTGGCAGGGTCATGCGGCGGCGGACAGTTCGTCGAACCAGGCGATGGCCTCGTCGAGATGGCCGTATCGCAGGTCATGGCAAGCGCATCGATCGACCAGATCCACCAGCGCCTGAAATCCGGTGCGCCCGTGCACATGGTGATTGAAGCTGTTGGCAGCGATATCCACCAGCGCCCGCGATTTGGGTCGCTCATCGACCGAAAGCCCAGCCCCTTTCTGGAACTGCGGGAAGACCACCCAGGCCGGCTGGGCCGGCACGTCGGCCCGTGCCAGGCTGTCGGCCGATATGCGCATGTGGGCGACCGTGCCCTTCATGGTGTCGTGGGCCACCGGTCCGAAGTTCGCGTCGGGCGCCAGGCGCCGGATCACCTCGATCGATTCGTTCTTCAGACTCACAGGCCGTGGCGAGGGTGTCACGAGACCCGATACCGGGTCGAGCAAGGCCATTTCGTCGGACAAGAGGCGCCAGCCATGGAGCATCAGCGCCGCGCACAGCGTGCTTTTGCCCGAACCCGGTGGCGCCGGCAGGATCAGCACACGACCACCCTTTTCAAGCACGGCGGCGTGGATGGTGATCCATGTGTGGCAGTAGCTGGTCACGCACCAGTTCATGCCCCACTCGAGAAACGCATACGCTTCTCCATAGGCCAGGGGCGTGAAGGGCTGAAAGCCGTCCATCTCGAACACGCATACGGTTTTCAGCAGGCGCCGTCTGGGTTTGACCGCCACATGAAAATCCGCGAAGAGGTCATCGCTCTCGATGAGCTCATGGTCGGGGTACAAGGCATGCAAGCCATGCGCCACAACCGGAATGGGACTCTGGATGTGCATGACAAAGGGCGGGATGCGCAAAAAAATGCCCCGGGACCGGAGGCGTTTTGCCAGTTCGGTCGGAGACAGCGCAGAAACCGTCGAGGAAGACCTTACCCCTGAATGCACTCGATCAAGCCCATGGATTCGAACTGCATCAGAAGTGACTGAAACATCTCAATGTCGTCGGGGCCGGGCTCCGCCAGTTCCATGGCTCGGGCAAGGCTTTCCGGACTGCATTCTTTCGCCCGAATCAGGGCGAAAGCCTCTCCGGCGATCGGGCTCAGAGCTTGCAGGCTACCGCTCGCATCGTCGTATACCACCACGCCATCGGGCCAACTGTGTATCGCGAAATCAGCAGGCCGGGTGCAGCGATAGCTGGCCCAGGCCGAGGCCCGGGTCACAGGAAGGCGGGGCCGTAAACCATGTCGAAGTACGCCATCGTCTGCGACAACGTCCACGTCGTTCCTGCAAAAGGAGACCACACGCCTTGGCCGTTCCAGATGGACCGGCATTGACTCTTGGTCAACAGGACGCGCGACGGATCATTGTTGAAAGCAGTCGCAGTCAGGAAAGACGCCACCACATGGCGCGCCAAAGCCGCATTGTTGCGATTACCCCCCTCATCCAGTACCTGCTGTAGTGTCTTGTTGGAGTAAGCATGACCAGGATTTTGCGAAAAACCTGTGGTTGCAGACAGGAACTTGGTTTGCTTGAAGTTCGTCGCGAGACCTACCTCGTGGTTCTTCCAATACCCATGAGACTTGCATTCGTAGTCGGTTTTGAGCGTGCGCCCCTGGCTGATCTTCATGTGCGCCGCAGTGAGCGAAGAAAAGGAGGAGGGCCGGATGCAGGTGTGATCACCGGCCAGCACGCTGTTGCTCTTCAAGGCGGCCATGACTGGAGCGGCAGACAAGCCTGCACGCACAAGACGGCGCCGGGACAGGCCCACAACTGAAGGATCGGACCCCGAAGAGGGTTGGGAGGGGGACTGTGAAGAATCGATCATCTTGCTTACCTCTCTTGCGCAACAAGCCCTGTTGTTGGCGGGAACCCAACGGGTGCCTGAATCTTTGGTAGGTCAAGTATAGATGTGCTCGCAACAAAAAGTAAGCAAATAAGTGTCAAAACCCGGGCATATTGCCTGCTTGACGATTTCAACCGCTTTCCAGCAGGGTGCGGCACACCCACAAACCCAAGACAGGCTGCGGGGAGTCTGGCCTGAGGTCGCTGGGTGGCGGGTGTTTTCAGGGCCGGTCACCAGAAACAGAAAAGCCCGCAACCTTTCGATTGCGGGCTTCCAGACAAATGGTCGGCGTGGCGGGATTCGAACTCGCGACCCCTTGCACCCCATGCAAGTGCGCTACCAGGCTGCGCTACACGCCGACAAGCCTCAAATTATAGCGTCCAAACCAGTCGCGATCAGGCCGTGTGCTTCAGAAGCTCGCGAATTTCCAGCAGTTCACGGCGAACGTCGTACAGCAACGAGCCCGAAGCACCGGGTGCAGCGTAGTCGGCCTCGATGAAGGGAATCACCACGTCGCCGTGAACCACCTCGTCCAGGTCGATCACGTCGATGGCCTCGTCTTCCTCGTTGCGCCGCTTGTCACGCTCCGCCTGCACAATTTCCTGCAGCTTGTTGCGCGCACCGCTGATCGTGAAACCCTGGTCATACAGGAGTTCTCGTATGCGGCGAATCATGAGCACCTCATGATGCTGGTAGTACCGCCGGTTGCCGCGTCGCTTCATCGGGCGGAGCTGTGTGAATTCTTGCTCCCAGTACCGCAGCACATGTGGCTTGACACCACACAACTCGCCCACCTCACCGATGGTGAAATAGCGTTTGGCTGGTATTGGCGGGAGCGTTTTTTCCATGAAAATCAAGGCAGTACAGACCGAACCTTGAAATTTACTCTAACTCAAGCCGGTGTGCGCGGGGGATTGGGCATTTCTGTGTGAAATGTTGCAACCACCCCCATCGCGGGGCCGGAATGCACCATTCAGGCGCAATTCCGAAGAGTCGGGAACCGTGGAGCCCCTACCCCCGGGGCACTTGATCAACCGCCAATGACGGCCGTCTGAACCTGTTCCTTGAGCTTGGGGCTGGCGTGGAAAGTCACCACCCGGCGCGCCTCAATCGCCACCGGTTCGCCTGTGCGCGGGTTACGCCCCGGCCGCGGCGCCTTGGTGCGAATCTGAAAATTGCCGAAACCCGAGATCTTCACGTCGGTCCCATCGACCAGACTGTCGGTGATCAGATCGAAAAAGGCGTCGATCATGTCCTTGGACTCGCGCTTGTTCAGGCCGATCTGGTCGAACAGCAACTCGGCGAGCTGCGCCTTGGTCAAAGCCGGGGTCTCCAGACTTTCAACGGCGAGTTCCATACGGGGTTTCTCCATCCTGTTTTTGATCAGGCACGCAACCGCCCGGCCACGCGTTGTTCGACCGAGTCAACGGCAGCCGTCACGGTCGCATCAATGTCTTCATCGGTCAGTGTAGCGTCGTCGCGGTTGAGGACCAGCCGCACAGCGAGACTTTTTTCGTCGGCTGCCAGCGCTCCGGGGGCCACGCTGTCCTGCGTGGCCTGCTTCTTCGGCCGGTACACGTCAAACAGCACGACCTCTCGCAGCCAGGGACTGGCAGGCGCACGGATGGCATCGAGCACGGCGGCAAACGGTACCGACTCCTTGACCACGATCGCCAGATCACGCTCGACCGGCTGGTGGCGGCTCACGACCTGATAGGCCGGCACCGGACGGTCCAGCATCGCATCCAGCGCCAGTTCGAACAACACAGGCGCCTGGGTCAACTCATAGGCCTGGCGCCAGCGCGGATGCAGTTCCCCCACATGACCGATGCACCGATCATGCAACCAGACACTGGCGCAGCGCCCGGGGTGCAGGGCCGGGTGCTCAGCCACCCGAAACTCGGGCCGATACGGCGCGAGCAGGGCCTGGACGTCGCCCTTGAGGTCGAAATAATCCGTGGCGCGCTCAGGCGCACCCCACTGCAATGCGTCGGCTGCGCCATAGGCCAGACCTGCCACCCGCATGGGCTGGTGGAAGCCGGCCACGGTGGTGTCGCTGTCCACGACCGAAGCATCCTTGAAAAACACGCGGCCAAGCTCGAACAGGCGCACCCTGTCGGCGCGGCGATCCAGATTGAACTTGAGCACCGACACCAGGCTGCCCAGCAGGGACGAGCGCATCACGCTCATCTGGCTGGCGATGGGATTGAGCAGGCGAATCGGGTCGGGGTTGCCGGCCAGTTCGTCTTCCCAGCGCTCTTCCACAAAGCTGAAATTGATGGTTTCCTGGTAGCCCAGACCGGCGAGCAAGCGGCGCACGGCAAACGGACCGCGCTTCGCCTCGGACCGGATCTTCGCAGTGATCGGCGCCAGCGGCGGCGTTTCGGGCAGTTGGTTGTAGCCCACAACGCGCGCGACTTCCTCGATCAGATCCTCTTCGATCTGGATGTCGAACCGGTACGCGGGCGGCGTGACCGTGATGGTGCCCTCGCCCTCCTCCAGCGCAAGACCGAGCCGGCGCAAGGCGCCCACGCATTGCGCCTGCGTCAGCGGCATGCCGATGACCTTGACCGCGCGGGCCACACGCAAGGTCACTGGCTGGGATACCGGCAAGTTGACCACGTGATCGTCCATCGGTCCGGCTTCACCACCGCAGATGTCCTGCACCAGTAGCGTGATGCGCTCGATGTGTTCGACCGTGGTGGACGGATCAACACCGCGCTCGAAGCGGTGCCCGGCGTCGGTGGAGAAGTTGTAGCGGCGCGAGCGGCCCGCAATCGACTTGGGCCACCAGAAGGCCGCTTCAATGTAGATGTTCCTCGTGTCGTCAGACACCGCCGTCGCATCGCCGCCCATGATGCCGGCGAGTGACTCGACGCTCCCGCCGTCGGCAATCACACCCACCTGCGCATCGACGGTGACGGTATTGCCGTTGAGCAGTTTGAGCGATTCACCCTCGCGGCCCCAACGCACCTGCAGGCCGCCATGGATCTTGTCGAGGTCGAAGATGTGCGACGGACGGCCCAGCTCGAACATCACATAGTTGGAGATGTCCACCAGTGGCGACACGCTGCGTTGGCCGCAACGAGCCAGGCGCTCGACCATCCAGGCAGGGGTCGTTGCACGGGTGTTGACGCCGCGCACGATGCGGCCCGTGAAACGACCACACAGGTCAGGCGCTTGCACCTGCACTGGCAGGCGGTCTTGCAGGGACACCGGTACCGCCGTGTATGCCGGTTCGATCAAGGGTGCGCCCGTGAGCGCGGCCACCTCACGCGCAATGCCGTGGACGCTCAGGCAATGCGCCAGGTTGGGCGTGAGCTTGAGGGTGAACAGCATGTCATCCAGCGACAGTTGCTCGCGGATATCGCGGCCCAGTTGGGCATCTGCCGGGAGCTCCAGCAGACCACCATGGTCTTCCGACAGTTTGAGTTCGCGTGCCGAACACAGCATGCCCTGGCTTTCCACGCCGCGCAGCTTGCCCAGCTTGATCTGGAAAGGTTTGCCATCCTCACCGGGAGGCAGCTCGGCGCCCACCAGGGCACAGGGCACCTTGATGCCCACGCGGGCATTCGGCGCACCGCACACGATGTTGAGCAAGCTGCCCTGCCCCACGTCCACCTGGCACACGCGCAGCCGGTCGGCGTTCGGGTGCTGCTCGGCAGAAACGATCGCTCCCACCACCACCCGGGAGAACGGTGGCGCAACAGGTTGGAGTTCCTCCACCTCCAGGCCGGCCATGGTCAACGTATCGGCCAGTTGCTGGCTGGTCAGGGGAGGATTGCAGAAGGCACGCAGCCAGGATTCAGGGAATTGCATGTCGTGGTCTCAGCGGAACTGGGCGAGAAAACGGACGTCACCGTCGAAGAACAGGCGCAGATCGTTCACGCCGTAGCGCAACATGGTCAAACGGTCCGGGCCCATGCCGAAGGCAAAGCCGATGTAGCGCTCAGGGTCCAGACCCATGTTGCGCACGACGTTCGGGTGCACCTGACCCGATCCGGCCACCTCCAGCCAGCGGCCGGCCAGCGGGCCCTGCTGGAACTGGATGTCGATCTCGGCACTGGGCTCGGTGAACGGGAAAAAGCTCGGGCGGAATCGCAGCACCAGGTCATCGGACTCGAAGAAGGTGCGGCAAAAATCGGTGAAGACGAACTTGAGGTCCTTGAAGCTCACGTTTTCGCCCACCCACAGGCCTTCGCACTGGTGGAACATGGGCGAGTGCGTGGCGTCGCTGTCCACACGGTAGGTGCGGCCAGGCGCGATCACGCGGATCTCGGGCATGGATTGCCCCGCGTCCAGCGCCGCGCGATGGCGTTTGACATGTTGCACCGCATGGCGAATCTGCATCGGGCTGGTGTGGGTGCGCAGCAGGTTGGGCGCTTTCGCACTCCCTCCCTCCACGTAGAACGTGTCGTGCATCGAGCGCGCCGGGTGGTCCTCGGGCGTGTTGAGCGCGGTGAAGTTGAACCAGTCCGACTCGATCTCGGGCCCATCGGCGACCTCGAAGCCCATGGAGCCGAAGATCGCCTCGATGCGCTCCAGTGTGAGACTCACCGGATGCAAGCCACCGGACCCGCGCTGCCGGCCAGGCAAGGTCACGTCCAGGGCCTCAGCCTTGAGCTGTGACTGCAACTCGGCATCGGCCAGCGCCTGGCGGCGATCGGTCAAAGCGGCCTCGATGGCCTGCTTGGCCTGGTTGATGGCAGCGCCGCGGCTTTTCTTCTCGTCCACGGGCAGCGCGGCCATCCCCTTCATCAACTCGGTGATGCGCCCAGACTTGCCCAGATACTGGGCTTTGGCGTTCTCCAGATCGGCCGGCGTGGTGGCTTGCGCAAAACCTGCGCGGGCGCTGTCGACCAGTGCGTCCAACTCGTTCATGTGTGTGCTTGAATCGTTGGGAAACAAAAAAGGGGTTGAAGCCAGCGAGGGAATCCCTCAAGCCTCAACCCCTTTGAGCGACTGGGGAGCACCGCGGTGGTCGCGGTGCATCCCTGCCGTGAATCAAGCGGCCAGCTTGGCTTTGACTTGCTCCACGATGCTGCCAAAGGCAGCCGGGTCGTTCACAGCCAGATCGGCCAGCACCTTGCGATCGATTTCGATCGAGGCCTTCTTCAGACCATTGGCGAACTGGCTGTACGTCAGGCCGCAGGCGCGGGCACCGGCGTTGATACGGGCAATCCACAACTGACGGAAGACGCGCTTCTTGGTACGACGATCGCGGTAGGCATATTGCCCTGCCTTCATCACCGCCTGTTTGGCGATGCGGAAGACGTTGCCGCGGCGGCCGCGGAAACCTTTGGCCAGAGCCAGGACTTTTTTGTGTCGGGCGCGAGCCGTGACACCACGTTTGACGCGAGGCATGTGTGTTCTCCTGTTCGTCGTTGATCAAATACCCATGCCGGGCAGCATCTGTGCCATGTGACCCATATTGGTCTCATGCACGGTGACTGCTCCACGCAGGTGGCGCTTGTTCTTGGTGGTCTTCTTGGTCAGGATGTGACGCTTGAAGGCTTGACCGCGCTTGACGGTGCCACCGGGACGAACGCGAAAACGCTTCTTCGCGCTGCTCTTGGTCTTCATTTTGGGCATCTTCATGCTCCTTTTCATTTGTGCTCGTGAGGCGCTGCGAACCTTCCGCAGACTTGTTGGCCCCGAGCCACTTTTATGGACAGCCTTTCGGCTCTCCGATTCGGCGCCTGGCCTTTCAGCCAGCGCCTCGGACCGGCAGGAGACTACCCTGCCCGTCCAATGCTGTTCTTCGTGCCAGCGGCCTTCAGGCTGCCGGCTGTCCTGCCGCGGGCGTTGCCGCCTCGGCAGGCTTGGCCGCGCCACCGGCCTTCTTGCGTCCGGGGGCGATCATCATGATCATCTGGCGCCCCTCGAGCTTGGGAAACTGCTCGACGATGATCGAATCGGCCAACTCATCGCGAATGCGGTTCAACAAGGCCAGGCCGAGATCCTGGTGGGTGATCTCACGACCGCGGAACCGCAGCGTGATCTTGCACTTGTCACCATCGTCCAGAAAGCGCCGGATGTTGCGCATCTTGATGTTGTAGTCGCCGTCGTCGGTACCGGGCCGGAACTTGATTTCCTTGATCTCGATGACCGTCTGCTTGGCCTTGGCTTCCGCCGCCTTCTTCTGCTCCTGGTACTTGAACTTGCCGTAGTCCATCAAGCGACACACGGGAGGGACGGCGGTGGCCGCAATTTCGACCAGGTCCACATCCAGCTCACCGGCCATGCGAAGCGCTTCCTGCAGACTGACGATGCCGAGCGGCTCGTTTTCAGGTCCGTTCAGGCGGACCTCAGGGGCCATGATTTCCCGGTTCAGTCTGTGTGCGCGCTCTTCACGTTGGCGGCGGTCGCGAAAGTTGGTAGCTATGGTGAGTTCCTTTGTGTGGGCCTGGTCAAGCGGAATGGCGGCCAACCGGCCGCCACCATGCACATGAAGTGCACCGCGGCAGCAGGGGCATCAACCTTGGCGTTTGAAATCAAACTTTGGATGAAACGTCTGCCGCAATGAGTTTGGAAAAGGCTTCCAGCGGCATGACACCGAGGTCTTTGTTACCCCGAGCCCGCACAGCCACGGCACCAGCTTCTTTCTCTTTGTCGCCCACGACAACGATGAAAGGCAGCTTTTGCAACGCGTGCTCCCGTATTTTATACGTAATTTTCTCGTTGCGCAGGTCGGTTATGACCCTAAGCCCTTGATTCTGCAGAGATTTCGCGATTTCCCGACAGTAATCGGCCTGCGCGTCGGTGATATTGAGCACCGCCACCTGTACCGGTGAGAGCCAGGTGGGCAGCGCGCCGGCGTGTTCTTCGATCAGGATGCCGATGAATCGCTCCAGGCTGCCGACGATGGCGCGGTGCAGCATCACGGGGCGGTGGCGAGCGCCGTCCTCACCCACGTACTCGGCGTCCAGCCGCTCGGGCATGGAGAAGTCGACCTGCATGGTGCCGCATTGCCACTGGCGACCGATCGCGTCTTTCAGCGTGTATTCGATCTTCGGCCCGTAGAAGGCGCCGTCGCCCGGGGAAATCTCGAACTCGCAACCCGAAGCGCGCAGGCTTTCCATCAGCGCGTTCTCGGCCTTGTCCCAGACCTCGTCGGTACCGATGCGCGCGGCTGGCCGCGTGGCCACCTTGTAGATGATGTTCTTGAAGCCGAAGTCGGCGTAGACCTTCTGCAGGAGTGCGGTGTAGGCCAGGCACTCGGGCAGGATCTGCTCTTCGGTGCAGAAGATGTGCCCATCGTCCTGCGTGAAGCCGCGCACGCGCATGATGCCGTGCAGGCCACCGCTGGGCTCGTTGCGGTGGCACTGGCCGAATTCACCGTAGCGCAGCGGCAGGTCGCGGTAGCTCTTGATGCCCTGCTTGTAGATCAGGATGTGGCCCGGGCAGTTCATGGGCTTCAAGGCGTAGTCGCGCTTTTCACTCTCGGTGGTGAACATGTTGTCGCGGTACTTGTCCCAGTGGCCGGTCTT
>QZKF01000055.1 GCA_003599455.1 Comamonadaceae bacterium | reverse complement strand
CTTCCAGCCGGGCCTGCGCGAGCGCGGTGTCCAGCCGCTGCACCTGCGCGGCGGTGGCGCGGCGCGCGGCGTCGGCGCTGCCCACGCGCTGCTGCAGCACGCCGCGCGTGCGGGCGTCGATCATCTGCGGCGCCACCGGTGAGAGCGTGGCCACCACCTCGCCCGCGCGCACCGCGTCGCCCACCTTGAGCGTGGGGCGCGCGAGCTCGGCCAGCGTCGGCGCGGCGATCAGGTAGCGGTGCTTGAGCCGCAGCTGCCCGTCTTCCTCGATCGCCTGCTCGAAGCGGCCCTGGGTCACGGCCGCCACCTCGACGACGAGGGGTCGCGGTCGGAAGGCCCAGATGCCGAGCGCGATGGCCGCCAACGCCAGCAGCGCCCAGAGGGCCCAGCGGCGGTACCGTATGAAGAGAGAGGTGGTGTTGTTCATTCGCGTACCTTCAGGACGGCGACCAGGTCCAGCCGGTCGATGTGGCGGCGCACCATCAGCGCGCTGGCCAGGCCCGCGGCGAGCACGATGAGCACCGCCGAGGCGTAGGTCGATGGTTCGATGACCACCGGGAAATCGATGTTGTCCGAGGACATCAGCCGCATCAGCAGCGTGGCCAGGGCCCAGCCGGTGGCGCCGCCGATGGGCAGCGCCAGCAGCAGCTCGGCGCCCAGCTGCGCCAGCAGCAGCACCGAGACCTCGGCGCGCGTCATGCCCAGCACGCGCAGGCTGGCCAGTTCCCAGGCGCGCTCCGAGAGCGTGATGCGCGCGGCGTTGTACACGATGCCGACCGCCATGGCCACCGCGAACAGCGTGAGGATGCCGCTGAACACGCCCATGTTGCGCGAGGTGGTCTCGTTGAAGCTCTGCATGGTGGAGGCCTTGTCGAACACCGCGTTGATCACCGGCGCGCGCTTGACGGCGTCCCAGAACGCCGCCATGGCCTGCGGGTCCACCAGCAGCGCGGCCTCGGCCACGCCGGCGCCGTCGCGCGCCAGGGCGTTCATGGCGTCGAGCCGCATGAAGGCCTGCTGGCCCATCATGGTGTGCACCACGTCGACCACCTCGACCTGCGCGCGCGTCTGGCTCCAGAGCCGGAACTCCACCTCGACGCGGTCGCCCACGCCGGCGCCCAGGGCGCGCGCGAGCAGCGAGGACAGCACCAGACCCTGCGCGGGCATCGCCACCGGGCCGCGCGCGTCGTCCACCGCGCGCATCAGCCGGGCGTTGTCCGTCAGGCCCAGCAACTGGGCGTCCTCGCTCTGCCCGCGCACGCGCACGCGCACCGGCTCGCTGCGGTAGGGCTCGGCGTCGATCACGCCCGGCAAGCGCCGCAGGTCCTGCACCACGGTCAGCGGCACCGGTCGGTGGAAGTTCACCAGCACGTCGCCCTGCTGCACCTGGCGGAACTGCACGTCCACGATGTGCGCGATCGCGTCGAGCCAGAAGGCGCCCGAGATCTGCAGCGCCACCGCCAGCGCGATGCCGGTCACGGTGAAGGCCGCGCGCATCGGGCGGCGCTCGAAGTTGCGGATCACCATCAGCGCGCCGGTGCCCACGCGCCGGCCCAGGCCAAGCCGCTCGATCAGGGTCTGCCGGTAGTGCGGCGGCGCCGGCGGCTGCATGGCCTGCGCGGGCCGCAGGCGCACCACCGCGCGGATCGCCGTCCAGGTGCCGGCGGCGGCGGCCGCGGTCGCGATCGCCGCGGCCGCGCCCACCAGCCAGGGCGTGGTCACGTAGGCCAGGCGGTTGAAGCGGAACACCTCGTCGTACAGGCCCAGCATGAGCTGGCCGATCCACACGCTCAGGGCCAGCCCGGCCAGCACGCCCAGGCCGGCGATCACCAGCGCGAGCTGGATGTAGTGCCCGGCGATCGCACCGTCGCCATAACCCAGCGCCTTGAGCGCGGCGATCTGGCTGCGCTGCGTGGCCACCTGGCGGCTCACCACCACGTTGAGGATGAACATGGCCACGGCCAGGAAGATGGCCGGCAGCACCGTGCCCATGACCTTGAGCTGCGCGAGCTCGTCGGCCACGATCTTGGCCGAGAGCTGCTTGTCGCGCCCGACCGCGCCCAGCGCGCCGTAGGCGTCGAGCAGGTGGTCGGCGGCCTCGATCACCGCCGGCTCCGAGGCGCCGGCATCGAGCCGCAGCGAGACCTGGTTGAACGCGCCCTGCATGTCGAAGGCGTGCCGCATGCGTTCGCTGTCGATCCACCAGATGCCGAAGCTCTGGTCGTCGGGCGCGCCACCGCGCGAGGCGAACACGTACTCGGGCGAGATCGCGGTGCCCACCAGGTGCACGCGCTCCAGCCGGCCGTTGAGGATGGCGTTGACCCGGTCGCCGGCGCGCAGGCCGCGCGCCACCGCGAATCGGTCGCTGACCACCGCCTCCATCTCGCGGCCGGTCTCGGGCCAGCGCCCGCCGCGCAGGGTGAGCGCGTTGAGGCCCTGGCGCCGCGCGTGCACGCGCGCCAGGTCCAGGCCGATGAAACGGCCGGTGACGGGCGCGTCGGCGCCGGCCAGCGCGATCTGCGCGTCGAACGCCACGTCGAGCTTGACCTCGACCACGCCGTCGATGGCGGCCAGCCGCTCGCGCAGGTGCACCGGCGCGCGCTTGACGCTGGCGAACACGTCGGCCAGGCGGTTGTCGCGGTAGAAATCGTCGCGCGATCCCTGCAGCGAGGCGTGCACCGAGAACATGCCCACGAAGCCGGCCACGCCGATGGCCACCACGAGCGCGATGGTCGCCACCTGCGCGCGCAGGCGGCGCAGGTCGCGCCAGAGCTTGATGTGGATCGCCCTCATGTCCGGCTCACCAGCTCAGCGTGGCCGCGGCCACCCGGTCGGTGTTGATGTGTTCGTCGACGATGCGGCCGTCGGCCAGGCGCAGCACGCGGTGCGCCATGGCGGCGATCGGCGCGTTGTGCGTGATCACCACGGTGGTCGTGCCCAGCTCGCGGTTCACGCGCTCGATCGCCTGCAGCACCATCACGCCGGTGGCGCAGTCGAGCGCGCCGGTGGGCTCGTCGCACAGCAGCACGGCGGGCCGCTTGGCAATGGCGCGCGCGATCGCCACGCGCTGCTGCTCGCCGCCCGAGAGCTGCGAGACGAAGTGGTTCATGCGTTCGCCCAGGCCGACCAGCGCGAGCGCGTCCTCCGGTTTCATGGGGTCCTCGGCCAGGTCGGTCACCAGCGCCACGTTCTCGCGCGCCGTCAGGCTGGGGATCAGGTTGTAGAACTGGAACACGAAGCCCACGTGCTCGCGCCGGTAGCGCGTGAGTTCGGCGTCGCTGGCGCCGGTGAGCTCGTGCGACTGGCCCTGGTGGGTCCATCGCGCCGTGCCGCTGCTGGCGCTGTCCAGGCCACCCAGGATGTTGAGCAGGGTCGACTTGCCGCTGCCCGAGGCCCCGAGCAGCACCACGAATTCGCCGCGCACGATCTCCAGATCCACGCCCCGCAGGGCGTGCACGGCGGTGTCGCCCGCGCCATAGACCTTGGTCAGGCCATGGGCGGTGAAGACGGGTTCGGCGTTCGGCGCGGGGTCGGCCATGTCGGATATCGGGCCCATGGCCCCGGGGAAAATGCCATTCCATCACGGAAGGCGCGCCGCGCGCTTGATGCGGATCAAGGCCGGCAGCCCCGCCGGGGCCCTTACGCACCCGGTCCCGATGATCTATGCTCAGGGCGCAAGCTGCGTTCGGTACCAGGGACGAAAAACAAACAAGTCGAACTCTATTGCGGGTGGGGATCCCCATGGACACGGAGACACAACAGCTGGCCCTGGTTCAGACGACCGGAGCGACGCCCCTGGCGGGCCCGGCGCTTGTGCCCTTTGAACTTTTATTTGCCGCGCAGGCGACGGCGCTGGCGATGTCGCGCACGTCCGATGGCCTGGTGATTGCCGTCAACCCGGCCTGGAGCGCGCTGACCGGCATCGCCCCGGAGCAGGCGGTGGGCCACACGAGCGTGGCGCTGGGCCTCTGGGTCGATGAATCGGACCGCGCCCGCTTCCTGCAGCAGATCGGCGGCGAGGCCTTCCTCTACCAGATACGCGCACGGGACGGCGCCGTGCGCCTGGTGCGCATCAGCACGGTTCCGGTGCAACACCTGGGCGAGACCTATCTGCTGTCGAGCCTGACCGATGCCGACCGGGAAGCGGCGGCCGAGTCGGCGCGCGCCGAGACCGAGGCCCATCTGCGGCGGTCCAACCTGCGCCTGCAGGCTCAGGTGGAGCTGCACGGCGCGATCGAGCGCCTGGCCCGGGTGGGTTCCTGGACCAATGAGCGCGGCTCCGAGGCGGTGACCTGGTCGCCCGGCATGTACGACATCGTGGGCTACCCCACGAACGACGCGCTGTCCAAGTCCGAGGCCCGCCGCGGCATCCACCCCGACGACCTGGCCGCCTGGCTGACGGCCCGCGAGGCCATGGACGGCCGTGAGCTGGATTTCCGCTGGATCCGGGCCGATGGCCATCAGCTGTGGCTGCGCACCCGCATGAGCAACACCCTGGTCGAGGGCAATCCCGAAACCGACTACGGCGTGGTGCAGGACGTCACCGCCGAGCGCGAGGCCCTCGAACGCCTGGAGCGCCAGCTGGCCTTGCTGCAGAACGTGGCGGCCCGGGTGCCGGGCATGATGTACCAGTCCCGGTTGCACCCCGATGGCCGCGGCGACTTTCCGTATGTGAGCGAGGTGGCGCGCACGCTGCTGGAGCTCGATCCCCGCGAGTTGCGCCGGGACGCGCGCGCGATCTTCCGCCACATCCACCCGGAAGACCGGCCCGGCGTGGTCGAGTCACTCGGGGAATCGGCCCGGACCCTGAGGGTCTGGCGCCACACCATGCGCTTCAACCTGCCCTCGGGCCGGCAACGCTGGTGCAGCGTGGAGGCCGTGCCCTACCGCGAACCCGATGGCACCGTGGTGTGGCACGGCTACACCTGGGATGTGACCGAGGCGCGCCGTGCGGAGCAGAAGATGCAGCGGCAGCACCGCATGCTCGAGGCGGTGCGCGCCGCACAGTCGCTCTACATCTCCAACGAGCGCAACCTGGAGGTGTTCGACACCCTGCTCGACAACCTGCTCAAGGCCAGCGGCAGCCAGGGCGGCTTCATCGTCGAGGTGCGCGGCGGCCAGCGCGGCGCATCCACCGAACCACCGGCGCCGGACTGCCTGCTGCTGGCGCCCCAGGCCCTGGGCACCGGTGCGATCGGATTCGAGGGCACGCTGGTGTGCAAGGCGGTGCGCGAGGGCGCGCCTTTCGTGCACAACCAGGCGTGTTCCGACACCGGCCTGGAGGCGGTCGAGGGATGGCCTCCATCCACCCGCAACCTGGTGCTGATTCCTCTGAGCGTGGACCAGCGCGTGATCGCCGTGGTCGGTCTGACCCACCACCCCGATGGCTATGAACTCGAGCACGTGGACTTCCTGCAGCCGCTGCTGGGTGTGGTGAGGCAGCTGGTGGTGGCGCGACAGGCCCACGCCGAACGCGAGCGCACGGTCCGCGAGCTGGAAATCACGTCGCGCATGCTGGTCGAGCGCACGGCCGCGCTGCAGGTCACGCTCGACAGCATGAGCCAGGGGCTGGCCAAGATCGAGAGCGACGGCACGGTCTCGTTTTACAACCGCCGGCTGCTGGAATTGCTGGACCTGCCGGAGGCGCTGATGGCGACGCATCCCACGCACGCCGAAGTCTCGGCCTTCATGGCGCAGCGGGGCGACTTCGGCAAGGACTTCGGGTGGGTCGACGAGACCGCCCGGGGCTATGTGGCCTACCCGGACGGGACCGTCGCGCCGGAGCGCTACCTGCGGCGCACCCGCGACGGGCGCGCCCTGGAGATCGGCACCCGGCTGCTGGACGACGGCAGTTCGGTGCGCACCATCACCGACGTCACCTCCTACATCGCGGTGCAGGAATCGCTGGGCGCCGAGCGTCAGCGGCTGGCCTGGATCCTGGAGGCCACCCGCCCCGGCATCTGGGAACTCAACCTGCAGACCGGCGAGCTCCTGATCGACGCGCGCTGGGCCGAGATCGTGGGCTACCGGCTGGAGGAACTGCAGCCGCTGCAGAACCGGGCCTGGGCCACGCTGGCCCACCCCGACGACCTGCAGCGCGCCGACCTCATCCGCGACCGCCACATCGCCGGGGAGCTGCCGTACTACGAGTGCGACGTGCGCATGCGGCACAAGCAGGGCCACTGGGTGTGGATCAACACGCGCGGCCAGGTCCACCGGCGCGACAAGGACCGCGCCGCGCTGTTCATGTCGGGCACGCACATCGACATCACCGAGCGCGTCGCGGCGCAGGAAGAGGTGCGAGCGCTCAACGCCAGCCTGGAGCACCGGGTCGAGGAGCGCACGGCGGCGCTGGAGCGTTCGATGCGCGACATGGAAGCGGTCTCGTACTCGATCGCGCACGACCTGCGCGCGCCGCTGCGCGCGGTGAACGGGTTTGCGATGGTGATCTCCGAAGAGGAGGCCGAACACCTGAGCCCCAGCGGGCGCCAGATGTTCGAGCGCATCACCAGGGCTTCGCGCAACATGGGCCAGATGCTGACCGACATGCTGGAGGTGTTGCGCGTCGTCCGGGTCGACCCGCAGGCCGCGCCGGTGGACATGCACGCGCTGGCCCTGGAGATTGCGGAGGGCCTGTCGCCGCCCTCGAGTCCGGCGCGCATCGTGGTGGACCCCATCCCGCCGGCCGTGGGCGACGCCGTGCTCCTGCGGCAGGTGCTGAGCAACCTGCTGGACAACGCCCTGAAGTATTCGGCCCGGCAGCCACGGCCCGAGATCCGGGTCGGCCACGACCGCGAGCGCAGCGCCTACTTCGTGCGCGACAACGGCATGGGCTTCGACATGGCGCACGCCGGCAAGCTGTTCGGCCTGTTCCAGCGCCTGAGCCCGGACAAGGACGTGCCCGGCCTGGGCGTGGGACTGGCCATCGTGGCGCGCATCATCGAACGGCACAACGGCCGCATCTGGGCCGAGTCCGTGCCCGGGCAGGGTGCCACGTTCTGGTTCGAGGTCCCCTCAGTCGGTCAAGGGCCCGGCTGAGGGATCGCCAGGCACCGCCTCGGCCGCGAGCGCCGGCAGTTCGGCGCTGACATGCGTGCCCTTGCTGGGCGCGCTGGCAATGTCGAGCCGACCGGCATGCGATTCGACACGCACCCGCATGCCGAGCAGGCCGTGGTGGCCGGTGGGCACCGCGTCGACGTCGAAGCCGCGGCCGTCGTCGCGCACCGACACGCGCACCCGGGGGCCGGCCTGGTCCAGCGTGACCCACACGTGGCGGGCCTGCGCGTACTTGCGCACATTGGTCAGCGACTCCTGCACCAGCCGGTAGACCGTGAGCTCGGAGTCCTTGTCCAGCGCCACCGGCGAGAACCGGGTCTCGACGGCGATGCCCAGGCCGCTGGCCGCGTCCTGGCACAGCATCTCCAGCGCCGGGACCAGGCCGAGCTGGTCGAGCGAAGAGGGGCGCAGGTGCTCGATGATGCGGCGCTTGACGGCGATGCCCTCGTTGAGCCGCTGCTCGATGCCCGCGAGCCGCTCCAGCGCCGCCGCCGGCACCTCGGGCACGCGGCGCAGGCGAGCGATCTCCAGCTTCATCGCGGTCAGCAGGCCGCCCATCTCGTCGTGCAGCTCCCGCGCGACCCGCCCGCGCTCGTCTTCCCGCGCGTGCACGTGGTGGCCCGCCAGGTTGCGCAGGGCGGTGGTGCGCAGCGCCACCTGCGACGCCAGGCGCTGGTGCTCCTCGGCCTTCTGGCGGTCGCCCTCGCGCAGCTGGCGCATGAACAGCACCAGCGCCACCAGGGACAGCAGCACCAGCCCGTGCAGCGCCAGGCGGTTGAGCAGCATCGCGTCGTGCAGCGAGACGCGCGCGGTCTGCTGGATCGCGGCCGCGCGCTCGAGCACGAACTCGAATTCCTGGCGCAACTCGGCGTAGCGCAGCCGGCCCTGGTCGCTGCTGGACAGGGCCTGCGCCTGGCTGCGCCGGCCCTGCTCGCTCATGTTGACCCACTGGTTCAGCGTGGCCGCGCGCTCGTCGATGCGCTTGCGCAGCGGGGCCACCGGCACGGTGCGCAGCGGATCGAGTCCGGCGAGCAACTGGAACGCGCCCCGCTGCACGCCCTCCATTTCATTGACCGCCTCGCGGTAGTTCGCCAGGTCGCCCGGGTCGCCGCTGGCGATGAAGGCGCGCGCCGCGGTCTCGGCGTCGGTCAGGGTCTGCAGCGTGCGCCCGGCCTGCAGCCGCGCATCGGTCAGCGCAATGCCCTGCACCAGGGTGGCGCGCGAGTGCTGGTAGGTGCTTTCGTTGACGCCCAGGGCGACCACCGCCAGCGCCACGGTGACGGGCATCACATAGCGGTTGCGGGCCACGCGTTCGATCGACGACTTGATCATGGCGGGGTTGTAGCACGCGTGGTGTCCACGGGCAGGCGCGCCTCGACCCGGGTGCCCGAGCCCGGCGCGGAGCGCACCGTGAAACGCCCGCCCAGCGATTCGATGCGGTGGCGCAGGTTCTTCAGGCCACTGGCCGAGGCCGAGCCCGGCTGGCCGGCAAAGCCCCGGCCATCGTCCTGCACCGCCAGCACCGCCTCGTGCCCCTCGGTGACCAGCCGCAGCGACACCCGCGAGGCGCCCGCATGCCGCTCCACGTTGGACAGCGCGCCCTGCACCACCGAAAACAGCGCCAGGCGGGCCGAATCGTCGAGTTCGGTGGCCTGCAGGTCGAGCTCGAGCGGCAGGCCGGTGCGCTGCTGGAACTCACCGGCCCGGTGTTCCAGCGCGGCCTGCAGGCCCAGGTTGCGCAGCGTGGAAGGCATGAGTTCCTCCATCAGGCGCCGCTTCATGTCGATGCCCTGGTCGAGCGAGGCGCCCAGGTGCTGCAGGCGCTCGGCCACATCGGCGGTCGGCGCGGGCAGCGCGCGGTGCAGGCGCGCCAGGTCGAGCTTGGCGGTGGTGAGCAGGGCGCCCAGTTCGTCGTGCAGCGCGCGCGCCAGCCCGCCGCGCTCACCGTCGCGCAGCTCCTGCAGGCTCAGGTTGAGCCGGGCGAGTTCGCCGGTGCGCTCGCGCACCTGGGACTCGAGCGAATCGCGTTCGGCCTGCAGCTGGCGCGCGTGCGCGAGCTGGCTGGCCTGCAGGGCCGCGTTCTTGCGCAGGAAGAACACATAGGCCAGCAGGCTCAGCAGCGTCAGGCCGTGCACGCCCACACGCCCGACGTCCAGCGTGCGGTAGATGGCGGCACGTTCGCCCGCGATACGGCGCTCTTCCGTGGCCAGCAGCACGTCGGCCACGCGGCGCACGCCTTCCATCTTCTCGCGCCCGATGTCGGTGAGCAGCAGGCCTTTCCAGGCCTCGTGCGAGCCGGCGTCGTACAGGGCAATCGAGGCGGTCACCTCCGACGCCTTCTGCAGCATCCGCTCTTCGAGGTCGTCGACCAGGCGGCTCAGCTCCGGGTCGCGGCGGTGGTGTTCGCGCAGGCGGCGAATGGCGTGCGCCATGTCGGTCTCGGCGGCCCGGTAGGGTTCGAGGTACTGCGCGCGGCCGGTGAGCAGGTAACCGCGCTGGGCGGTCTCGACGTCGAGCAGACGGCGCATCACGGTCTGGACGGCGTTGCGCGCGGTGTCGCGCGCGCCCAGGCTGGACAGCGACACCAGCGCGCGCTGGTAGGTCCATTCCGAGCCGGCGAACACCCCCAGGGCCAGCAGCGCCGCCAGCGCCATGGCCAGCGGGGTTCGCCACGGCGCGCCGCGCCAGGGGTGGGGCCGGGGCATCGGCGTCAGCGCCGCGGGTCCAGGGGCAGATCGCCCGGCGCCGTGGCCGTGCCATCCGACATGCGCTCGCAGTAGGTGATCAGGTCTTCGAGTTCGCAGGACTTGTCGAACACCCGGTCGGCGCCGAGCACCGCGCAGCGCTGGCGGATGTCGGCCGTGGCGTAGTTGGTGAGCACCACCCGCCGCGCCGGCAGTTGCGCGTCCTGGGCGGCCTTCAGCACACCCAGGCCCGAGCCGGTCAGCAGGAAGATGTCGACGATCATGAGATCGAAGCGGTCGCCCTGGCGCAGCCAGTCGACGGCGCCGCGTTCGTCTCGCGCGTGCCCCACCACCTGGACGTTGGCCAGCTCCTCGAGCGTGGACACCAGGTTGTCGTAGATGACCGGGTTGTCCTCGACGATGAAGGTCTTGAGCGGTGGCATGCGGGGTGCTGGGGCGGTGTGGAAAGAGCGCACGGACACCGCGATGGTGCCGTGTCCGTGGGCGGGCCGGCCTTCAGGCCCGCTGATTGCGGTGTAGGCCGTGTCCTACACGGACAGCGGCCTGCGCGGTGGTGGCGGGTCAGCGCACGACGATGTCGTTGCGCACGGCCTGCACGCCCGGCGTGCTGCTGGCCAGGCGCGCGGCGGTGCTGCGCTCGGCCTCGGACTTGGCGAAGCCCGAGAGCTGCACCGTGCCCTTGAGTGTTTCGACGTTGATCGACAGCGCGCTGACCACCGGGTCCTGGGCGAATCGCGTCTTCACGCGGGTGGTGAGGGTGGTGTCGTCGATGTAGGACCCCACGGTCTGCTGGTCGCGGGCGACCGCGCAGCCGGTGATCTGGACGAGGGCGAGGGCGGAGGCGGCGGCCAGAACGGCGTGAGTGAGCTTCATGGAAATCTCCTTGGGGAGGGCATGCGGGGTCTGCCGGGCGCGCGGGCCTCCGGGATCGGGGGCTCGCCACACCCGGCAGGGGTGGTCACGAAAAGGTCAGGAGGGGAAGGCCGGGGCTCAGCCCTTGCCTTCGACGGTCAGGCGGTTTTCCACCTTCACCACACCTTCGACGGCCGAGGCCAGGACGGTGGCGCGGTCGCGCGAGGCGGCGTCGGGCGCGGTGCCCTTGAGCTCCACCAGGCCGTTGCTGGTGTCCACGTCGATCTTCAGCGCGCTCAGCTGGGTGTCTGCGGCCAGCGCGGCATTCACCTTGGCGGTGATCGCCACGTCGGCAGCGCCGATGGCCACGGAGTCGGCGGCCTGGTTGCCGGCGGCCTGCATGTCCTTCGCGGCTTCCCTGGCGTCGGCGCGCAGCTCGGTGCCGGCGTTCTCCATCTGCTGGCCCACGGTGGCGTCTTCACGCTCGCCACAGGCGACGATCAGGGTGGAGGCCAGGGCCGCGGTGATGAGGGCGGCGTAACGGGTGTTGCGTTTCATGGTGTGTTCCTTTCGAGGGGGCCGGCCCGGGGCCGGCGGGTGAAAAACGGAGGACGGGTGGCGCGTCACAGCTTCTCGGTGCGGCGCTTCCTGGCCGGGGCGTCGAACCAGTCGTCGCCGACGCGGCGTTCCCATTCGGCGACCTGGCGCTCGGCTTCGTCCCTGGCCACGCCATAGCGTTCCTGGATCTTGCCGGCGAGCTGTTCTCGGCGGCCGGCCACGACGTCGAGGTCGTCGTCGGTCAGCTTGCCCCATTGCTCGACCATCCGGCCCTTGAGCTGTTTCCAGTTGCCTTCAATGCGGTCCCAATTCATGCGGTGCTCCTTGAACGGTTGCGGTTGCGTGAACGCCGGTCCGGAGACCGGCGGCGGCTGTGACGCGGTGTGCGTCGTGCCGTGAGGTCACTGTATGAATTCGGCGCGCCGGGCGATGTCGGGCAGATCGCCGCCTGCGTGTAGGACATCGCCGATGCCCGGGCCGCGTTTGTAGGAGCTGTCCGACTGCCGGCGCGAAACCGTCCTGTTAAATTGCAGCGGCACCCCCACCAACCCCGAGGAACCCATGATCAAGGTAGGCATCGTCGACGACCACGCCATCGTGCGCTCCGGTCTGCGCCAGTTCATCGGCGAGCACGTGGACCTGAAGGTGACCGGCGAGGCCAACAACGGCCGCGAGGCGCTGGAGCTGGTGCGCGCCGGCGAGGTGGACGTGCTGCTGATGGACCTGTCCATGCCGGAGCACGGCGGCGTGGACGCGCTGCAGGCGATCAAGGCGCGCTTTCCCGACCTGCCGGTGCTGATCCTCAGCGGCTTCCCCGAAGCCCAGTACGCCACCACGCTGCTGCGCTACGGCGCCAGCGGTTACCTCAACAAGGACTGCGCGCCCGAGGACATCGTCAACGCGATCCGCACCGTGGCGCGCGGGCGGCGCTACATCAGCCCGGCGGTGGCCGAGCTGCTGGCGGACAACGCCGCGGGCGAGGGCGATCGCCCACCGCACGAGCTGCTGTCGGAGCGCGAACTGCAAGTGTTCCTGCGCCTGGCCCGGGGCGAGACCATCGGCAACATGGCCGAGGCCATGTTCCTGAGTGTCAAGACCGTGAGCACCTACCGCACGCGCGTGCTGGAGAAGCTCAAGCTCGCCAGCAACAGCGACCTCACCTACTACGCGCTCAAGAACGGCCTCATCCAGTGAGCTGAGGTGCCGCGTCGGCGGAGTCCTACTTGCGCATGCGGCGAGCGCTTGCAACGGCGCCGGCCACCCGCTCCTACAGTGAAGACATCGCAGCGGCGGTCGTTGCGAACACCCCATCGGGTTGGCCCGCCGACCCTTCACTGGAGCCTCTCATGCTGCACTACGCCGTGGTTTTTTTCGTCATCGCACTGATCGCCGCCGTGCTGGGTTTCGGCGGCATTGCCGCCAGCGCCGCGGGCATCGCCCAGCTGCTGTTCGTGGTGTTCCTGGTCCTGGCGCTGGTTTCGATCGTCGTCGGCCTGATCCGCAAGCGCTGAGGTCATGTGTGCGAGCGCACGGACAGCAGCCAGCACCTCCAGCACACTGCGTCGCATGCGCGACCTTGAAATCAACATGACCCCCAGCGCTTTTCACCACAACGATCCACGGCTCGTCCTGCTGGTGACCGGCAGCGGCCGTCGCCGGGACGCGTTGCGCCGCTGCGTGTGGTCGCGGTTGCCGGGCTGCCGCATCGACACGGCCGATTCCTACTTCGATGCGATGGCGCAGGCCTCCCACCTGCCCGAGCACCTGCTGATCCTGGACCTGTCGCTCGACAGCGTGCTGGTGCCAGCCTTGCTGCGGTATCTGGCGGACACCGCGCCGCAGGCGCAGGTGCACGTGTTCGACGATTCGCGGGACCCCCTTGACGAGAACGGCCAGCCCGCGCTGCGCGACGACAGCCCCTCGATGGCACTGCTGCGCGCGTCCCTGCTGGCGTTCGCCGCAGGTCAGCCGGTCGCCCGGGCGCAACGGCCGCTGTCGGGCGGCGATGGCGCACACACCTAGCCGCGCCGCGTTTCCTCGCGCCACAGCGGGCGCAGTGTCGAGATCACGGGCGGTTGTGAGCGTCTCATGGCTGGAATGCGAGCCTCGCGGCGAGCACAATACCCTCATGCCTGCGCCCAAGGACCACCCATCGCTCCGGAGAACGGGGCTTGCAGAGACCCGTGGCGCGCCCTGGAATGGTGAACAGCGCTATCGGCTGCTGTTCGATGCCCACCCGCAGCCGATGTGGGTGTTCGACCAGGCCAGCAAACGCATTCTGGCCGTCAACGCGGCGGCCGTCGCGCGTTACGGCTATTCCTGCGAGGAATTCCTGCAACTCAGCGTCATGGACATCCGGTGCGCGCCACAAGGCCAAGGTGCGACGGCGGAGGAGATCGATCGTGACCCTGTCGGTCCCGATGGCCAGCGGCTGACGAAGCGCTGGCAGCATCGGTTGAAAGACGGCAGCCTGATCGATGTCGACATCACCTCCAGCGACCTGCATTGGGAAGAACGACCGGCACGCCTGGTGGTGGCGACCGAGGTGACCGCGCAGGTTGCCCTGCAGCGCCAGGCCGAGCATGCCCTGCAGGAAATGGATGCCGCGCGCGAATTGCTGGACCATGTGATCAATCGGGTGGGCGACGCGATCTTTGCGCTCGACAAGGACATGCGTTTCACCTACCTAAATTTGCCTGCCTTGCGCCTGCTCCAGCGTGATCGGGTCGAACAGCTGATCGGCCGATACATCTGGGACGAGTACGAGCTGGAGCATGCGCAAGTGTTTCACCGTGCGTACGACAGGGCATTGCGAACCCAGCAGTCGGAAGTCTTCGAGGCGTTCTATGCGCCCTGGGACCGGTGGTTTGAAGGGCGCGTTTTCCCTTCGCCGGAGGGAATTTCGATCTTCTGCAACGACATCACGGAACGCAAGCTGTTCGAGCGCCTGCTGCTCGACCGCGAGCGTGACTTCCGCCTGCTGACCGAGCAGACACCGGCACTGATCTACCGTGCATCTCTCGAACCTCCGTATCGCACGCTGTACGTCAGTCCGTCCATCCGCATCCTCGGCTACACGGTGAGCGAATGGATGGCCGACCCGCTGGCGTGGACCAAGGCGCTTCACCCCGACGACTGCGAACGCGCGGTGGCTGCACTGTCGTATGAATACGTGAATGGTGTTGACCACCAGATTCAGTACCGCCTGCGCGACGCGCAGGGCAAGTGGCGCCATTTTCGCGACCGTTCCTCCCGGATTGACCCCGCCGACGGAAGTCCTCCCTATGTGCAGGGTATTGCGCTGGATGTCACCGATCTGGTGGAGAGTGAACAGGCCTTGCGCGACAGCGAAGCCAGTTTGCGGCGCAGCGAACAGCGCTACCGGTTGGCCGCCGCCAGTGGTCAGGTGTGGGACTGGGACCTGGTGAGCGACCGGCTCGGCTTCAGCGACGATTTCTGGTTGCAGCTGGGTTTTGAACCGGTATCGGCTGCGGACTATCGCAGCCGCCGCCTGGGCACAATGATCCATCCCGAGGACCGGGCCCGGCATCACGATGCGGTGCGTTGCCACCTCACGAACCGGGCGCCGTTTGACCTGGAGTTCCGCATCAGTGATGCGTGGGGCGAATGGCGCTGGATGCATGTTCGTGGACTGGCCGAGTGGAACGCCGCCGGGCGGGCCGTCTACATGGCCGGCACGACGGTCGACATCACCCCGCGCAAGAGGGCAGAGGCCGCACTGCGTGAATCCGAGGCCTACAGGCGCCGGCTGTTCGAGCAGCTGGCCGATGGTGTGCTGCTGATCGACGCCAGCAACCGCATCCTGGACGCCAATCCACAAGCCATGAACATGCTGGGCTACCCGGGTGACAGTCTGCTCAACATGTCGCTGCAGGCCTTGCTGGCGGATCAGCAGCCGACCGTTCCGCCCGACACACTGAAGACCCAACCATCCGGCACAGGTCCGCTGGCGGAATGGAACGTCGTGCGTCGGGATGGCACGGTTGTGCCGGTGGAGGTGAGCGCGCGCGCGCTCGACCCCGACCGCTACATTGCCGTGCTGCGCGACATCACCGATCGCCGCGCTGCGCAGACCGCGCTGATCACCCACCAGTTGGAACTCTCCGAACTCAATCAGCGGTTGATGGAGCAGGAAAGGAACACCACCCAGCGCCTGGCCCAGGCGCTGCACGACAACCTGGGCCAGTCACTGGCGGTGGCTCGACTGAATCTCGACACCTTGCTGATCATGGCGGGCGAGAACCTGCCGCCGGTGCTGGCGGAACAGTGCCAGCATCTTTCGGGTGTGCTGGCGCAGGCGGTGCTGGACGTGCGCAAGGTGCTGGCCGAACTGCGTCCTCCCTTGCTCGAGGAACAGGGACTGGCTGCTGCGCTGGACAACGAAATCCGGGTCGCACTGTCGGCATCGGGCACCGATGTGCTGCTGGAAGTGGCCGATCGTCTGTACAGCCAGCGCTGGCCCGCCGACGTGGAGTACAGCACCTTCATGGTGGTGCGTGAAGCCATTGCCAATGCCCGGCTCCACGCCAACGCGTCGCTGATCCGGGTGCTGCTGGAAGGCGATGCGCACCGGCTCAACGTGGATGTCGTTGACGACGGTGTGGGCATTGCACCCGACATGCAGCTTGGCCGACCGGGCCATCTGGGCATCGTGGGCATGCGGGAGCGGGCCGCTTCCATTGGCGCGAGCTGCTCCGTCACGTCTGAACCGGACGGCGGCACACGCGTCAGCCTTATCTGGACATCGCCAGGGCCATGAGCAATCTCTACCTGATCGACGACCACACGCTCATGCGTGACGGGTTGCGGGCGTTGCTGGAAGCCGCCGGACACCGCGTGGTAGGCGAGTCCGCCGATCCGACGCAAGCGCTGGCCCAATTGCGTGAACTCGGGCCGGTGGTGGTGCTGCTCGATCTGCACCTGGGCCAGCGCTCGGGTTTTGAGTTGCTGGCCGAGCTGCAGCGCCGGGCGCCGGAGGTGCGCTCGATCGTGCTGACCATGTCGGCCCAGCCGCGCCACGTGGCCGAGGCGCTGAGGCTGGGCGCGGTGGGGTATGTGCTCAAGGGCTCCCCCGCCTCCCAGCTGCTGCAGGCGGTCGATGCGGTGAGCAATGGGCAGCGTTTCCTGGGTCCGGATGTGGCCGAGCTCGCCGTGCAGGGCTTCACGGCACCGGGCGACGATGCCTTGGACACGCTCTCGGTGCGCGAGCGCCAGATCGTGCTGATGGTGGTGCAGGGGCAGTCCAGCACCGAGATCGGACGCGCATTGCACTTGTCGCCCAAAACGGTGGACTCATACCGCAGTCGCATCATGGCAAAGCTGGCCACGCCCGACGTGCCCGCCTTGGTGCGCTTTGCCATCCGAAGCGGTTTGATCGACGCCGGGAACGCCTGATTCGCGGCGTCAAACCCGCATCGCCTTGCGCGATGGAAAACACGGAAAGATCGACAACACGATCGACCTACGGGGCGCATCGAGAACTCCCTACAGACCGCGAGCAGCAGCCTTTTTAAAGTCTGTCGCAGATGTGGGTCGGCGTGTCCGACCTTTCCATGGACGGCGCGCGGATGCCTGCGCACAAGCGCTTTCTGGCGCACTCGCAGTCCGGGCCGTCTGTCTTCTGCAAACCCATCGAGACAACGTCATGCAATCCGCTCCCCTGACTCCCGGCGAAGCCCGGCGTCTGGACATCCTTGATTCCCTTGGCGTGGTGGACACGCCAGCCGACCCCGTGCTCGACGGCATCGTGCGGGCTGCTGCCGAGCTGACCGGTTGCCCCGTTTCGCTGGTGAGCCTGGTCGATGACCTGCGCCAGTGGTTCAAGGCGCGCCATGGTCTGGATGTGCAGCAGACCCCGCGCGAGCTGGCGTTTTGTGCCCACGCCATTCTGCAGACCGAGCTGTTCGAGGTGAACGATGCGCGGCTGGACACGAGGTTCGTCGGCAACCCGTTGGTGACTGGCGATCCGCACGTGGTTTTCTACGCCGGCGTGCCGCTGTCGGTGGAAGGTCATTCCATGGGCACGCTCTGCGTGATCGACCACGCCCCGCGTCAACTCTCTGCAGCGCAGCGCCACACGCTGATTGACCTCGCGCGTGCGGCCGAGCACTGGCTGCAAACGCAACTGACTGTGACCGAAAAGCGGCGCCTGACCGAAGAACTGGAACGCCACCAGCTCCACCTGGAACATCTTGTGGAGCAGCGCACTGCGGCGCTGGTGGAAGCGCGCCGCGCGGCCGAGGCTGCCAGCGAAGCCAAGAGCGCGTTTCTCGCCACCATGAGCCACGAGATCCGCACGCCCATGAATGGCGTGGTGGGCAGTCTCGACTTGTTGCAGCACTCGGAGCTCACGGCCTACCAGCGGGACCTGATCGACACCGTTTGCGAATCGGCGATGGGCCTTCTGACCATCATTGATGACATCCTGGACTTCTCCAAGATCGAAGCCGGTCAGCTCAAACTGCAAAGCGAAGCAGTTTCGTTGGTGCGACTCACCGACAGTGTGTGCAACGCCTTGCGTTCCACCGCCACATCCCAGGGAGTCGATCTGCAGGTGGATGTGGCACCCGGCTTGCCCGACTGGATCCTGAGCGACGGGACACGGCTGCGCCAGATTCTCAACAACCTGCTCGGCAACGCCATCAAATTCTCGGCTGGCATGGGTCGAGCAGGTCGGGTGGTGCTTCGGGTGCAGCCCTGCGGGCCAGACTTGCCCGGGCACCTGGAGCTGAGCGTGGTTGACAACGGCATCGGCATGACACCCGAGGTGATGCAACGCATCTTCCAGCCCTTTGTGCAGGCCGAAAGCGCCACCACGCGGCGTTTCGGCGGCACCGGGCTGGGCCTGTCGATCTGCAAGCGGCTGGCTGGTTTGATGGGGGGATGGGTCAAGGCCGACAGCGAGGCGGGCCAGGGCTCCACCTTCACCGTGATCCTGCCTTTCCAGCCCACGTCGGCCCCCCAGCGCATGGCCGACGACAAGCTCGCCATGGTCACGCGCACCGGGCCGCACTTTGTGCCATCCGGTGGCCCGCTGGTGCTGGTGGCCGAAGACAATTCCGTCAACCAGAAAGTGATCGGGCACCAGCTCGCGCTGCTGGGGTTGTCGGTGGAGATGGTCAGCGATGGACTCGAAGCCCTGGCACTTTGGCGCGCGGGGCGAACCACCCAGCGCCATGCCTTGCTGCTCACCGATCTTCACATGCCGGGTATCGACGGCTACACGCTGGCCACCACCATTCGCGGCGAGGAAACAGGTGAATCGCGCCTGCCGATCGTGGCCTTGTCGGCCAATGCCTTGAATGGCGAGATCGAACGCTGTCGCTCGGCCGGCATGGACGACTACCTCAGCAAGCCGGTTCGGACCGACCAGTTGGGCGAGATGGTCAAGCGGTGGTTGCCGGCGAACGACGCGCCCACCTCGTCCTGGTTCGGCGCGGTGGACTGTGAAGAAGTGGATGTGCTCGAAGTCGAGCTCGGCCCCTGCGTCTACGACGACCAGGCGCTGGCGCGTCTGGTCGGTGATGAACCCGAGCTGCTGGCCGAATTCCGCCAGCGATTCGTTGTGGCGGCCCTCAATACCGTGGACGAGATGCGCCGTGCCGCCAGCAGCGGCAACACGGTGACCTTGTCCAACCTGGCCCACCGTCTCTCGTCCTCCTGTCGCATGATTGGCGCCGTGGCGCTGGGCGAGTGCTGCAGCCGCATCGAGCGCGCTGGTCCCCACTGCAGCCCCGGCGAGATGCACAGGCTCATGGCCCAGTTGGAGGACGCGCTCGCCCATGTCATGACCCGGTTGTCCGCTCACGGGAGATTGCAGCATTCAAACGCTGCCGATTGAACCGAACGAACCAACCCGGAGCTGACGATGAAGCACAAGGAAGCGCGCATCCTCGTTGTAGGCGACAACGCGGTGGACGCAGAGCAGGTTTGCGGCATGCTGCGCGAACGTTACCCGCATGTGGAGGCCGCAACAGACCCGGCGAAGTCGGACGCGATGTTCGACGGGATCAAGCCACAACTGCTGGTGTTGGCCTTCAAATCGCTGGAAGCCTGCGAGCGCTTCTACCTGGGCCTGTATCGGCGCAGCGAGGTGATCCAGTCTTTGGCGCACCGAACGCTGCTGCTGTGCGACAAGGAAAGCGTGCGACGCGCCTTCGATCTCTGCGTGCAGGAGGTGTTTGACGACTATGTGCTGTTCTGGCCTCTGGTGCACGACGCCAGGCGGTTGGCCATGTCGGCTCACCTGGCGCTGTGCGCCCTGGATCAGGAACAGGCGCTTGAGCCGCTGTCCGAGCTGGCCACCTTGGCCCGCCGTGCCGAGGCACTGGAGGAGCAGCTCGCGCAGCAGGTGAAGCTGGGTCGGGTGCATGCGCAGAACGCCCAAACCACTGCGCGCATGGCCCAGGCTTCGATCAGCCGCGCGATGGGTGGCCTGTCCGAGCGCATCCTGGCCAACGGTCTGGACAACGCGCTGACGGTGCGCGACGCCTCGCGCGTGGAACAAGCCTTTGGCAATCTGCAGCGCGAGTCCTTGATTCCCACGCTGGAACACGTGGTGCAGGCGGCGAAACCAGTGCAGGATTGGGTGGACACCATCACCAGCGAACTGGCCGAACCGCTGAAAGCCACCCAGGCCATGGTGCACCGCGCCAAACTGAGCCGCCCGCAACTGTTGGTCGTGGATGACGATGTGTTCATGCGACGTTTGCTCAAGCAGGTGCTCATCAGCGCGCAATACGACGTCGAAGCAGTGGGCACCGCGGCAGATGCCAAGCTTTTCATGACCACGAACCGGCCCGACCTGATCCTGATGGACGTCCTGTTGCCGGACTCCAACGGCATCTTGCTCACGCGCGAGCTTAAGGCCGGCCAGTTCAACGTGGATATTCCGGTGATCATGCTCACCGGCCAGATCGAAAAGCAGGTGATCGTGGACAGCCGCAAGGCGGGCGCCGTAGGCTTCCTGGCCAAGCCCTTCAACCGAGACATCCTGCTGAAAAAGGTGGCCCAGCACCTGGCCCACTGAGGCCCCATCAGGCGTGCTGAGCTTCCTCGCGCCACAGCGGGCGCAGCGCCCACAGGCCCAGCGCCGGCCCGAGCGCCAGCCAGGGCAGCAGCGCGCCCAGCGCAATGCGTTCGGCCAGCGAAACGAACAGCAGGATGCTCACGATCGAGATCGCGAAACCGATGCTGTTGGTGAGCGTGAGCACGCTGCCCACGGCCTGCGGCGGCGCGTTGCGCGCGGTGAGCGTGGAGAACTGCGGCGAGTCGCCCGAGACGGTGATGCCCCAGAGCACCAGCCAGGCGAAGAACAGCGCGGTGGGCGCGCCGATCATCCAGGGCGCGGCCAGGCAGCACAGGCCGCTGGTGGCGAGCTGCGTGCCCGCCACGCGCGCGCTGCCCCAGCGCTGGGCCACCCAGCCGCCGCCCGCGCAGCCGATCACGCCCGCGCCCAGCACGAAGAACGCGGCCCACGACAGATCGCTGCCCTGCAGCCGCGTGGCCAGCACCAGCGGCACCATCACCCACATGGTGTAGAGCTCCCACATGTGACCGAAGTAGCCTAGCACCGAGCTGCGCACGCGCGCATCGGTCCACAGCGTGGCCAGCGCGCGCCACTGCAGCACCGTCACCCGGGCCTGCGCATGCGGCGGGTCGGTGGTGCCAAAGAACAGCAGCAACCCGCCGGCCGCGGCGAGCGCGGCCACGCCGAGCATGAGCGTGGGCCAGGGCAGGGCGCCGCTGAGCGCGCGCAGCGCGTGCGCGCTGGCCGAGCCCAGCACCAGCGCGCCGATCAGCAGGCCGAGCGCGCCACCCAGGCCGCGCGTGTACCACTGCGCGGCGATCTTCATGCCCACCGGGTAGATGCCCGCGAGAAAGAAGCCGGTGGCAAAGCGCCAGCCCAGCAGCGCCGTGTAGTCGCGCACGGTCCACCACGCGCCCACGGTGCAGGCCGCGCCCGCCAGCGCGCACACCAGGAACACGCGGCGCGGCGCGAAGCGGTCGGCAATGGCCAGCAGGGCAAACACCAGCGTGCCCAGGATGAAGCCGAACTGCAGCGACGAGGTCAGCGTGCCCACGGCGCTGGTGGGCCAGCCCAGCTCGCGCTGCAGGTCGGGCATGACCGCGTTGACCGCGAACCAGAGCGAGGTGCCCAGGAACTGGGCCAGCACCAGGATGGGCAGGACGTGGCGGGGGATGGCGGCGGTCATGCGGGTCTCAGCGTCGCAGCTGCGTGAAGGCCTCGAACTCCCAGCTGCGCATGGCCAGCACCAGGGTGTAGCCCTCGCGGTCCTTCTCGCTGAGTTTCTGGTCGGTCTGGTGCTGTTGCGCAAAGTCCTGTGCCACGCGCTGCAAGCGCTCCAGGAAGGCCGGCGCCAGCGTGCGGCTGACCGAGCCGTGCACCAGCATCACGCCTTCGCCGCTGCCGTCGAAGCCACCGGCGAAGTAGTCGAGCAGGGCGTGCTCGCGGAAGTAGTTCATCACCGGGCCGTGCGGGCGCCAGCGGAAGGTCTTGGCCAGCTTGAGGCGGTAGCGGTTGAGCGGGCGCAGCTCGATGATGCCGATGCGGTCGAGCTGGGCCAGGTATTTCACGCACTCGGCTTCGCTCAGCCGGTACTGCGCGGTGATCTGCTCCAGCGTCCACTGGCTGAGCACGCAGATGGCCACCAGCAGCAGCTTCTTGTCGGCCACCACGGCGCGTTCCTGGTCCTGCGTCATCTCGCGCAGCAGCGGCTGGGTGTCGGCCACGCGCCGCGACAGTTCGGCGAAATCCAGCTTGAGCGCGCGGCAGATCTCGTCCACGCGCGAGAGCGACATGTCGCCGCCAGCCAGCATGCGCTTGACGCTTGACTCCGCCATTCCGATGGCCTGAGCCAGGTCGGCATAGGTCATCTGCGCAGCCTTCAGCTCTTTCTTGAGCGCGAGAACGAGGTCGGCGGTGGTGCTCATGGCGTGTCCGGTATCTGTATGCGGTACTTGGGGTGCAGGCTGGTGCGACTGTATCGGAAGGCGATGCCGCCCGTCCGTCCCACGCCAGACACTGCGGCGCACCTCAACCCCAGGAGTGTTCGACATGGTGTCTACCACCGCTTTTCGCCCTGCGCTGGTGCTCACGGCCGCAGGCTCCGCCTCGCACCACTGGGCACCCGACCCTTTCAGTCTGGCCCTGGATCGACTGGGCATGGAGGTCTCGTTCGCCGCGGCTATCGCGCTGGCCAAGCTGTTGGAGATGGGCGACGAGGTCGTGTTCCACGCCACCTGCGACACGGTCTCGGGTCACAGTCTCAAGCATGTCGCTGCCGCCTTTGCGGTATGGCCGGTGTGGAGCGCCTTGCGGCAGAATCCGCGAGCACCGGGCCGCACCCTGGCGTCCGTTGCCCAGTGAATACAACACATCAGGAGGAGACCCGCATGAGCCACCCCGCCGCCACGACCGCCTTGGGCCACACGCCACCTGTCCCGGCCCATGAGGGCGGCCAGTTCGCCCTGCTGGGCCAGCGCCGCTTCGCGCCGTTCTTCTGGACCCAGTTCCTCGGCGCGGCGAACGACAACCTGTTCAAGTTCGCCTTCACCGTGCTGGTCACCTACCAGTTGCAGGTGGCGTGGCTGCCGCCCGCGCTGGCCGGCCTGCTCATCGGCGCGCTGTTCATCCTGCCTTTCCTGCTGTTTTCCGCCACCAGCGGCCAGTTGGCCGACAAGTACGACAAGAAGACGCTGATCGTTTTCGTGAAGCGGCTGGAAGTGCTGATCATGGCGCTGGCCGCCTGGGCCTTCTTCTCCACCCACATCCCGTTGCTGCTGGCCTGCACCTTCCTCATGGGCCTGCATTCCACGCTGTTCGGCCCGGTGAAGTTCGCCTACCTGCCGCACCACCTGGGCGAGCGCGAGCTCACCGGTGGCAACGGCATGGTGGAAATGGGCACCTTCGTGGCCATCCTGCTGGGCAACCTGGCCGGCGGCCTGATCATCGCCGTGCCCGAGATCGGCGCACACCACGTGGGCTTCAGCTGCGTGGCGCTGGCCCTCCTCGGTCGCGTGACGGCGCACTACGTGCCCGCCACGCCCGCCACCGACCCGGGCCTGAAGATCAACTGGAACCCGGTCACCGAAACCTGGCGCAACCTGAAACTGGCGCACGGCAACACGGTGGTGTTCCGCTCGGTGCTGGGCATCAGCTGGATGTGGTTCTTCGGTGCGGTCTTCCTGAGCCAGTTCCCCAGCTTTGCCAAGGAGGTGCTGCACGGCAACGAACAGGTCGCCTCGCTGCTGCTCATTGTGTTCTCGATCGGCATCGGCACCGGCTCGCTGCTGTGCGAGGTGCTCTCGCGCCGGCACGTGGAGATCGGCCTCGTGCCGCTGGGCGCCGTCGGCATGAGCGTGTTCGCTATCGACCTGTACTTCGCTTCGCGCGGTCTGCCGCCGGTGGCCAGCCAGGGCGTGGCCGAGTTCATGGCGGTGCCGGGCCACTGGCGCGTGCTGGCCGACCTGACCCTGCTCAGCCTGTTCGCGGGCCTGTACAGCGTGCCCATGTACGCCCTGATCCAGATGCGCAGCCAGCCCACCCACCGCGCGCGCATCATCGCCGCCAACAACATCCTCAACGCCCTGTTCATGATCGCCAGCGCGGTCATCGCGGGTGCCTTGCTCAAGGCTGGCTTCACGATCCCGCAGATGTTCCTGCTGGTGGGCCTGGCCAACGCGGTGGTGGCGTTCTACATCTTCATGCTGGTGCCCGAGTACCTGCTGCGCTTCGTGGCCTGGGTCGCCTCGCGCTGCGTCTACCGCTTCAAGGTGACCGGTGACGCGCACATTCCCACCGAGGGCGCGGCCGTGATCGTCTGCAACCACGTGAGCTTCGTCGACGCGGTGCTGCTGATGGCCGCCAGCCCGCGCCCGATCCGCTTCCTGATGGACCACCGCATCTTCAGGGTGCCGGTGCTGGGGGGCTTGTTCAGGCTCGCCAAGGCGATCCCGATCGCGCCGCAGAAGGACGACCCGGCGGCTTACGATGCCGCGTTCGATGCCGCCGCCGCGGTGCTGCGCGATGGTGAACTGCTGGCCATCTTCCCCGAGGGCGGCATCACCGCCGACGGCCGGATGCAGCCCTTCAAGGGCGGCATCATGAAGATCCTCGAACGCGCGCAAGCAGACGGCCTGCAGGTGCCGGTGATCCCGATGGCCCTGACCAACCTCTGGGGCTCGTTCTTCAGCCGGGTCGAGGTGCACAACGGCGAAAAGACCGCCATGGTCCGCCCGTTCCGGCGCGGGCTGTTCAACCGGGTCGGGCTCAATGTGGGCGATGCGGTGCCTGCTGCGAGGGTGACGCCCGAGGCGTTGCGCGAGCGGGTGATGGGCTTGATGGGGTGAGGGCGCACCGCCGATCGCCAACCTCGCGCTTGCATTGCATCTGCAATACAATTTGTCCATGAAAACCGCAACCCTTCCCCCCGTCCGCGTCGCGCCCGATTTCCGGCAGGAACTTGAAGGCGTGCTGGAGCAAGGTGAAACGCTCTCGCAATTTGTCGAGAGCGCAGTTCGCAGCGTCGTGGAAAAACGCAAGCACCAGGCCGAGTTCGTGCGCCGAGGCATCGCCGCCATTCAAGACACCCAGCGCGCCGGCACCGGCTTCCCGGCCGAGCAAGTCGTCGCCCGCCTGGAGGCCAGGCTGCACGAAGCCCGCAAGGCAAAGGCGCGGCGCACCTGATGGTCTTCAAGGTCACGTTCAGCGAGGCGGCTACTCAAGACCTGGAAGAGCTTTTCGACTTTGCGCTGCAGCGCGAGCTGGACAGCGAAACCGGCGATCTGGACATTCCCGCCCGCGCGCTGCAGGCCATCAAGGACGGCATCGCCTTCCTGGAGACGTCACCCTTCGCCTGTCGCAAAGCGGGCAACAGCCCCTTCCTGCGCGAGCTGGTCATCCCCTTTGGCCGCGCCGGCTACGTGGCGCTGTTCGAGATCGTGGACGGCAGCTGCGTCATCGTTGGTGCGGTGCGCCATCAGCGCGAGGACGACTACCACTGACGCGGCAGCTGCGGGTCGCCAGCCTCCACGGCGCATCTGCGGCAAGGTATCGAATTCAGATACCACCGGAACACCCGAACGGGCCCGCTGCACAAACAGAGCGCTTCTTTCTGCGCCCGCCCACACCATCCGCCCCATGTTCAACAACCCCAAGGGTTTTCACATGGCCTCGAACCGTTCTCCCCTCATCGTGATGCGCGACACCCGTGCCTGGCAGATCCAGATCTGGGTCTCGTTCGGCGTCGCGGTCTTCCTGTGCGCCACCGGCCTGGCGTACCTGCCGGGCCAGGCGCTGGACCGTGCGTTCATGGTGATGGGCTACGTGTTCTGTCTCTCCACGGTGTTCGTGCTCTCCAAGGCCGTGCGCGATGGCCAGAAGGCCGCGCTGAGTGGCGAGGCCGAAACGCCGATGTGGCGGCTGGTGGTGTGGGGCGGTTTTGCCGTGGCCATGGGCCTGACGGGCTGGGGCCTGCTGCGCATGGACGTCAACGACACCTACCGCGCCTACCTCGGCGTGAGCTGGCTGTACCTCGTTACCTCGGCCTTCACGCTGGCCAAGACCCTGCGCGACCGCCACGAGGCCGACCTGAGCGAAGCCCAAGTGCGCGGAGAGATGCTGGGTCGCCAGCTGGCCATGCAGGAACGCGCCGCCACCCACGCTGAATGAGCCGTCAACCCCCTTTTCCTTTCCAGCAGAAAGCTCCCATGAACACGATGAAACTGAAATCGATGGCGCTGGTCGCCACCCTGTGCCTGGCCCTCTCGCTGGCCAGCGTGCCCGCCCGGGCCCAGAGCGAGGCCTCGGCCGCGTTGTCGCTCTTGCCGGTGGCCTCCGTCGTGGCCACGGCCTCGGTGGGCGCCGCCGCCGTCAGCGTGCTGCCGGTGGCCCTGTCCACCGCCGGTGCGGTGCTGGTGGTCAAGACGGTCGAGAGCACCGCGCGGGGCACGGTCTATGTGCTGGAGCGTGCCTCCGACGGCGCCCGCGCGAGCGTGGAAGTGGTTGGCCGCGCGGCCTCGGGCGTGGTGATCGGCGTTGGCACCGTGGTGACGGTGAGCGTGATCGGTACCGGCGTGCTGCTGTCGGCGGCGGGCGAGGTGCTGGCCTTCATCCCGAACGAGCTCGGCCACGCGCTGCTGCACAACGAACGGGTGACGCAATGAAGAACGTGATGCGTTTTGCTGGCGGCTTTGTCGCCGCGCTGCTGCTCGCGACCAATGCAGCCCACGCTGGCCGTTCCTGCGAGCAGAAGCCCATCACCGCCCGGACCATCGAACAGGGCATGGCGCTGGCGCTGCACACATCGCAGGCGCTGGACGCCGAACACGCCCGCAGCGGCGCGCGCGTGGTGGTGCTGGCGCGCGCCGGACAGGACCTGAGCAAATACCAGTTGCGTTACTCGCACCTGGGCTGGGCCTACAAGACGGCGCAGGGGCCGTGGCGCGTGCTGCACAAGCTCAACCAGTGCGGCTCCGCCACGGGGGACCTCTACCGTCAGGGCCTGGGGGAGTTCTTCCTCGACGACCTGTGGCGCCAGGAGGCCGCCTGGGTGGTGCCGACACCAGCCCTGCAGGCGCCGCTGCACGAGTTGCTGACCGACACACGCCGCTCTGTTGCGATGCACGAGCGGCCCTACAACCTGGTGAGTTATGTGTGGGGCCAGCGCTACCAGCAGTCCAACCAGTGGGCGATCGAAACCCTGGCAATGGCCGCCGAACCCGGCGTCACCACGCGGGAGCAGGCGCAGGCCTGGCTGCGCTTCAAGGCCTACCAGCCGACCACGCTCAAGCTGGGTGCGTTCACGCGGCTCGGCGCGCGTGTCGGCGCGGCCAACGTGGCGTTCGACGACCACCCGAACGAGAAGCGCTTTGCGGACCGCATCGAGACCGTGACGGTGGACTCGGTGTTCCACTGGCTCTCGCGCAGCGGCCTCGCGTCAGCACCCCAGGCGCTGGCGCTCGGCGGCACCACACAATGAATTCACTCAAACCGGACTGGAGGGCATGAACATGGGCAAGGCATTGCGTTGGTCGGAGAAATGGTTTCGCCGCGGGCTGTGGCTGGTGGCGTTCGTGTTCGCGTGGTTCCTGGTGGGGCTGGGCAGCACCATCGTGGGCGACCTGCCGCAGGTGGAACAGCGGCGCACGCTCGACGACTTTCTGGACCCGCAGCGCGCCCCGGCGCTCAGGCAGGCGATCGACGCCGCCCAGCGCGCGGCCCGCGATGCGCAGGACGCCCTGGACCAGGCGCAGCTGCGCCAGCAGGCCGCGCAGGCCAACCACCGGGCGGCGCGCGACACCTTCGGCAACTGGCTGGCCACGCGCAACGCGACCCAGCGGCCCGAGCAGGACCCGGAACTGATCGAGCGCACCCGGCAGCTCGATGCTTACCGCCAGACCGAGCGCGACGCGCTCGCGGCGGTGGAGGCACAGCAGCAGGCGGCGCTCAACGCGCGGCAGGCGCAGCAACGTGCCCAGACCGAGCTGCAGGAGATGCAGGAGGGCGCCCGCCAGGCCTACGAGTCGGCCCAGCGCGCGCAGGAGCTGCGCGTGTTCCTCTACCGGCTGGCGCTCACGCTGCCCCTGCTGGTGGTGGCGGGCTGGCTGTTTGCAAAGCAGCGCAAGAGCACGTACTGGCCCTTCGTGTGGGGCTTCATCTTCTTTGCGCTGTTCGCGTTCTTCGTCGAGCTGGTGCCCTACCTGCCGAGCTATGGCGGCTACGTGCGCTACATCGTCGGCATCGTGCTCACGGTGATCGGCGGGCGCTACGCCATCCGGGCGTTGCAGCGCTACCTGGAGCGGCAGCAGCAGGCCGAGGCCCTGCCCGACCCGCAGCGCCGCCAGGAACTGGACTACGACCTTGCGCAGACCCGCCTGGCCAAGGGCGTGTGCCCGGGCTGCGAGCGCGCGGTCGACCTGAAGGATCCGAAGAACGACTTCTGCCCGCACTGCGGCATGGGCCTGCACGACCACTGCGGCGCCTGCCAGGCGCGCAAGAGCGCGTTCGCGCGCTACTGCTATGCCTGTGGTGAGCCGGCACGGGCCGTGCCAGCGGCTGGGGCGGCCGCGTCGCCGGGCTGAGTCAGACGCCGCGCGCGCGGTCCGCCTTGAACCGCGCCTGGAACGCGCTGAACGTGCCGGCATCCAGCGCCTCGCGCACCTCGCGCATGAGGTTGAGGTAGTGGTGCAGGTTGTGGATGGTGGCCAGCATGGGGCCGAGCATTTCCCCGCAGCGGTCCAGGTGGTGCAGGTAGGCGCGGCTGAAGCCGTCGCGCCCGCCATCGTCCCAGCTCACGCCACTCTTTCCCGCGCAGGCGTGGCAGGTGCAGGTGGTGTCCAGCGGCTGGTGGTCGGTCTTGTGGCGTGCGTTGCGGATCTTCAGGTCGCCGAAGCGGGTGAACAGCGTGCCGTTGCGCGCGTTGCGCGTGGGCATGACGCAGTCGAACATGTCCACGCCATTGGCCACGCCCTGCACCAGGTCTTCGGGCGTGCCCACGCCCATGAGGTAACGCGGCTTGAGCGCCGGCAGGCGGTGCGGCGTGTGCGCCATGATCTGCCGCATCTGCTCTTTCGGCTCGCCCACGCTCACGCCGCCGATGGCGTAGCCCGGGAAGTTCATGTCCACCAGCGCGTCCAGCGATTCCTGGCGCAGGTGCTCGAACATGCCGCCCTGCACGATGCCGAACAGCGCGTTGGGGTTTTCCAGCCGCGCGAACTCGTCCTGCGATCGTTTCGCCCAGCGCAGGCTCATCTCCATGCTCTTGCGCGCCTCGGCCTCGGTGGTGATGTGGCCGTTGGTCTCGTACGGCGTGCACTCGTCGAGCTGCATCACGATGTCGCTGTTCAGCCCGGTCTGGATGTCCATGCTGACCTCGGGCGACATGAAGAGCTTGTCGCCGTTGACGGGCGAGGCAAAGTGCACACCTTCTTCGGTGATCTTGCGCATGGCGCCGAGCGACCAGACCTGGAAGCCGCCCGAGTCGGTGAGGATGGGCTTGTGCCACTGCTCGAAGGCGTGCAGGCCGCCGAAGCTGTCCATCACCTCGCGGCCCGGGCGCATCCAGAGGTGGAAGGTGTTGCCCAGGATGATCTGCGCGCCCATGTCGTGCAGGCTTTGCGGCATCACGCCCTTGACCGTGCCGTAGGTGCCCACGGGCATGAAGATGGGGGTCTGCACCACGCCGTGGTTGAGCGTGAGCCGGGCGCGGCGCGCGTGGCTGGTGGGGTCGGTCTTGAGGACTTCAAACTGCAGCATCGGATTTCCTTGAAAGCAGCATGGCGTCGCCATAGCTGAAGAAGCGGTAGCGGTGCGCGATCGCGTGGGCGTACAGCGCGCGGATGTGATCAAAACCGGCGAAAGCGCTGACCAGCATCATGAGCGTGGACTGGGGCAGGTGGAAGTTCGTCACCATCAGGTCCACCACGCGGAAGTCGAAGCCGGGCGTGATGAAGATGTTGGTGTCGCCCCCGGTCTCGCCCGAGCGCGCCCAGCTCTCCAGCGTGCGCACGGTGGTGGTGCCCACGGCCACCACGCGGCCGCCGCGCGCGCGGCAGTCGGCGATCGCCTGCAGCGTGGCGGGCGGAATCGCGTAGCGCTCGTGGTGCATCACGTGGTCTTCGATGCGGCCGGCCTTCATGGGTGCGAAGGTGCCCGCGCCCACGTGCAGCGTGACGCTGGCGCGCCGCACGCCGCGCGCGGCCAGCGCGGCCAGCACCGCCTCGTCGAAATGCAGCGCGGCCGTGGGCGCCGCCACGGCGCCGGGCACGCGCGCGAACACGGTCTGGTAGCGGCGCTCGTCGTCGGCCTCGTCGCTGTGGGTGATGTAGGGCGGCAGTGGCACATGGCCGTGGCGCGCCATGAGTTCGTAAGGGGTCTCATCCGCCGGGCCATGCAGCCGAAAGCGGAACAGCTGGCCCTGCTCGTCGGGCCAGCGGCCGAGGAAGACGGCGTCGAAGCCGCCGCCCTGCAGGCCGCCGGCAAGGTGCAGCCGGCCGCCGGGCAAGGGTTTCTTGCTGACGCGCAGGTGGGCCACCACCTCGTGGGCCGAGCCGTCGCTGGCCTCGTGCGGCAGCAGCACGCGCTCGATCAGCATCTCCAGCTGGCCGCCGCTGGCCTTCTGGCCGAACAGGCGGGCCTTGACCACCTGCGTGTCGTTGAACACCAGCAGGTCGCCGGCCTGCAGCAGGTCGGGCAGCTCGCGAAAGATGCGGTCCACCGGCGTGGCGCCGGTGCCGTCGAGCAGGCGCGAGGCGCTGCGCTCGGGCGCAGGGTGCTGGGCGATCAGCTCGGGGGGGAGTTCGAAATCGAAGTCGGCGACGGTGAAGGGGCGCGCGACGGTGGCGGAAACAGAAGAAGAGGTCATGCTGCTTGAGGGCCGAACAAGGCCCGTGCCAAGTGAAAGGGCGGCGGATGGGAACCGGGCAGAATTGTCCCATGCCCGAAGCCACCCCCGCCCGCAAGCCGCTCACTGCCCCGCAGAAGGCCTTGCACAAGCTCGGGCTGGCGCGCGACATCGACCTGGCGCTGCACCTGCCGCTGCGCTACGAGGACGAAACCCGCATCGTGAAGCTGCGCGACGCGCGCGACGGGCAACTGGCGCAGATCGAGGGCACGGTCACGCACAGCGAGATCGGTTTCCGCCCGCGCCGCCAGCTGCTGGTGACGCTGGACGACGGCAGCGACACCTGCACGCTGCGCTTCTTCAACTTCTATCCCGCGCACCAGAAGACCCTGGCCGTGGGCGCGCAGGTGCGCGTGCGCGGCGAGCTGCGCGGTGGCTTCCTGGGCTGGACCATGGTGCACCCCGCGTTCCATGCGGCCGGCGGCGAACTGCCCGACGCGCTCACGCCGGTCTACCCGACCAGCGCGCAACTGCCCCAGGCCTACCTGCGCAAGGCGGTGGCCAGCGGCCTGAACCGCGCCGACCTCGGCGAGACGCTGCCGCCCGAGCTGCTGGGCGGCCTGCACGCCGTGGTGCGCGGCACCTGGACGCTGCGCGACGCGCTGCGCTACCTGCACCACCCGGGGCCGGAGGTGTCGCTCGACGCGCTCGAAGACCGCAGCCACCCGGCCTGGCAGCGCTTGAAGGCGGAGGAACTGCTGGCGCAGCAGCTCTCGCAGTTCACCGCCCGGCAGGAACGCGCCGTGCTGCGCGCGCCGGCCCTGCGCGCTGCGCCGGGTGGCCTGCACGAACAGCTTCTCGGCGTGCTGCCGTTTGCGCTCACCACCGCGCAGCGCCGCGTGGGCGAGGAGATCGCGCGCGACCTGCTGCGCCAGGTGCCCATGCACCGCCTGCTGCAGGGCGACGTCGGCTCGGGCAAGACGGTGGTGGCCGCGCTCGCCGCCGCCATCGCCATCGACGCGGGCTGGCAGTGCGCGCTGATGGCGCCGACCGAAATCCTGGCCGAGCAGCACTTTGCCAAGCTCATCGGCTGGCTCGAACCCCTGCTCGCGCCGCTGGGCAAACGCGTCGCCTGGCTCACCGGCAGCCAGAAGAAAAAGCAGCGCGGCGAGATGCTCGCGCTGATCGCCAGCGGCGAGGCCGCGCTGGTGGTGGGCACGCACGCCGTCATCCAGGACCAGGTGGTGTTCAGCAAGCTCGCGCTGGCCATCATCGACGAGCAGCACCGCTTCGGCGTGGCGCAGCGGCTGGCGCTGCGCAGCAAGGTGGGTGCGGCGGACGACGGCTCCGCGCAGGAACCCCACCTGCTGATGATGACGGCGACCCCGATTCCGCGCACCCTGGCCATGAGCTACTACGCCGACCTCGACGTCTCCACCATCGACGAGCTGCCACCCGGGCGCACGCCCATCGTCACCAAGGTGGTGGCCGACAGCCGCCGCGACGAGGTGATCGAGCGCATCCGCGGCCAGCTCGCGCAGGGCCGGCAGGTGTACTGGGTGTGTCCGCTGATCGAGGAGAGCGAGGCGCTCGACCTGTCCAACGCGACCGCGACGCACGCGGAACTCAGCGCTTCGCTGCCGGGTGTGCTCGTGGGTCTGCTGCACTCGCGCATGCCGGTGGCCGAGAAGAAGGCGGTGATGTCGCTGTTCACCGGCGGTCAGATGGGCGTGCTGGTCTCCACCACGGTGATCGAGGTCGGTGTGGACGTGCCCAATGCCTCGCTGATGGTGATCGAGCACGCCGAGCGTTTTGGCCTGAGCCAGCTGCACCAGCTGCGCGGGCGCGTGGGGCGCGGGGCGGCGGCCTCGGCCTGCGTGCTGATGTACACGCCGCCCGACGGTGGGCGCCTGGGCGAGACCGCGCGCGAACGCCTCAAGGCCATGGCCGACACCAGCGACGGTTTCGAGATCGCGCGGCGCGACCTGGAGATCCGCGGCCCGGGCGAGTTTCTGGGCGCACGCCAGTCGGGCGCGCCGCTGCTGCGCTTCGCCGACCTCGCCACCGACACCCACCTGCTCGACTGGGCGCGCGAGGCCGCGCCGGTGATGCTGCGTCAGCACCCGGCGCTGGCCGAGAAACACATCGCGCGCTGGCTGGGCGGCAAGGCCGAGTACCTGAAAGCCTGAGTGTTTGCCCGAGGCGGGCGGTCGAGGCGCGGGCGGCAGGCGCAAAATACCCCCCCATGACGCTCACCGAACTCAAATACATCGTCGCGGTGGCGCGGGAGAAGCACTTCGGCAAGGCCGCCGAGGCCTGCTACGTCTCGCAGCCCACGCTGTCGGTGGCCATCAAGAAGCTCGAGGAGGAACTCGAGCTCAAGATCTTCGAGCGCAACGCCAGCGAGATCGCGGTGACCCCGCTGGGCGAAGAAATCGTGCGCCAGGCGCAGACGGTGCTGGAGCAGGCCGCCGCGATCAAGGAAATCGCCAAGCGCGGCAAGGACCCGCTGGCCGGCCCGCTCAAGCTGGGCGTGATCTACACCATCGGCCCCTACCTGCTGCCCGACCTGGTGCGCCACGTGATCGACCGCACGCCGCAGATGCCGCTGATGCTGCAGGAGAACTTCACCGTCAAGCTGCTCGAGCAGTTGCGCCTGGGCGAGATCGACTGCGCCATCCTGGCCGAACCCTTTCCCGACACCAACCTCGCGATCGCGCCGCTGTACGACGAGCCCTTCCTGGCGGCGGTGCCGCACACGCACCCGCTGGCGAAGCAGGACCACATCACCAACGAGGAACTCAAGCGCGAGACCATGCTGTTGCTGGGCACTGGCCACTGCTTTCGCGACCACGTGCTCGAGGTCTGCCCCGAGTTCGCGCGCTTCTCGAACGACGCCGAGGGCATCCGCAAGAGCTTCGAGGGCTCGTCGCTGGAGACCATCAAGCACATGGTGGCCGCCGGCATGGGCGTGACCCTGGTGCCGCGCCTGTCGGTGCCTTCGTCGGCGCTCGAAGGCTCGACCACGCCGGGGCAGGATTTTGGCGATTCGTCCTACGTGCGCTACCTGCCGTTCAAGGGCGAGGCGCCCACGCGCCGTGTGGTGCTGGCCTGGCGCCGCAGCTTCACGCGCTACGAGGCGATCGCCGAGCTGCGCAACGCCATCTATGCCTGCGAACTGCCGGGCGTGAAGAGGCTCTCGTGAGTGCCGCGATGCCCGCCCCGGGCGCGCCTTCCCGCTGGGCGCTCTACCTCGACCTGATCCGCTGGAACCGGCCGGCCGGCTGGCTTCTGCTGCTCTGGCCCTCGCTCTCGGCGCTGTGGGTCGCGGCGGGCGGTTTCCCGGGCTGGCACCTGCTCACGGTGTTCGTGCTGGGCACCATCCTCATGCGCAGCGCGGGCTGCTGCGTGAACGACGTGGCCGACCGCGAGTTCGACAAGCATGTGAAGCGCACCGCGCAGCGCCCGGTCACGTCCGGCAAGGTGTCCACCCGCGAGGCGCTGGCGCTGGGCGCGGCGCTCGCGCTGGTGGCCTTCGCGCTGGTGCTCACCACCAACACGCCCACGGTGCTGATGTCGTTCGCGGCGCTGGCGATCACGCTGGTCTATCCGTATGCCAAGCGCTATGTCTCCATGCCGCAGGCGGTGCTGGGCGTGGCCTTCAGCTTCGGCGTGCCGATGGCGTTTGCGGCGGTGCAGGCGCAGCTGCCGCCACTGGCCTGGGTGCTGCTGCTGGGCAACCTGTTCTGGGTGCTGGCCTACGACACCGAGTACGCCATGGTCGACCGCGACGACGACCTGCGCATCGGCATGAAGACCTCGGCCATCACGCTGGGTGCGTACGACGTTCCTGCCGTCACCGCGTTCTACCTCGTATTCCTGGCGATCTGGACGGCGGCGCTGTGGGCCGTGGTGAACCCCTGGGTGTGGGGCGCCATGCTGCTGGTGGCGCTGGCCCAGGTGGTCTGGCATTTCAGGCTCATCAAGGACCGCAGCCGCGACGGTTGCTTCAAGGCCTTCCGGCTCAACCACTGGCTGGGCTTCACGGTGTTCGTGGGTGTGGTGCTCGGCTTGGTTTGAGTTCGCTGCGTTTCGCTCGCTGTTTCTCGCGCGCCCACGGACGCGGTCTGCCCTGCTCCGCGGGTGTCCCCCGACGGCTGGTGCCGTCTCCTCCTTTACCCCGCTGCGCAGGGCAGACCGCATCCGTGGGTAGACGGGCGAGTGGGCGTGCGTCCCATGGGTTTTGGCGCTGTACGATGGCGGCTATCGGCGGCGGAGTCAGCGGACGTCTCAAAAAACTTTTTCGCCAGGGGCGAGTTCACACGACATTCGAATCCCCCAAGTGCCAGGCGACCAAGATCGCTAAGGCCCGCACGGCCGATGATCACTATTTGATAGTCTGATGACATTGACTGTCATCGACTTCACCTGTATTCCGATCATTCGCTTTTATAGGCAACTTATGCAGTGGATTTTCATTGTGCTTGGCTTCGCTGCCATCGCATTCTTCCAGCTGGCCATGCTCATCTACGTTGCACCTGCACTAGCGATTGGGTGTGTGTTCTTCATCGCAGTCAGGGCGATCTTTGGACTCAAGGAAGGGAGTGCTGGCCTCATCTTGAACTTCATCTTGTCTCTTGGCATTGCAGCGTTCTCTCTGTGGTATCTGGTGTTGAACTCGCCGGCAGGGCAGAAATATTTTGGCTAGTGTTACAGCGGAGCATCGATGACGAGGACCTTTTTGCGCCCACCAGCGGAATCGAAACGTCTTATTGACGCCTACTTCAACATCTTTGCGCTATCTCATCCCATGACTTCAACCCCAAAAAGCAGTCCCGTGGAGTTCGTCAGAAGGTGGTCACGCGGCACATTGGTTTTTGTCGCGATCCTTGGCGCCCTTTCTGTCTCGACTCCAGCGCAGGCCTCCGTGTTCGAACCCTTGGCGCTGGCGATCGCTAGTAACAGGGCCAATGAATACGGTACGCCGCCTTGGAAGATCCTTGCCAGCGTTCCAGACGTGAAATGGAAGACCTCACCTCACAAGGCGGTGTCTAAGCTACAAGGGGTGATGACAGCAAACAGCTTGGAGGCGACCGTGCCCAAGACGTTGAGTCTTTCCATTGAAGGCGCGCCAGTGGGGTTCCATCGTGTCGAGATCCTGGGTTCGATCAAGCATGGCGTGAAGGATGCTGGCAGTACCAGTGCGGAGTTTTCCCCGAAGCTCTTCGGCAACGCGAGCTTGCGGAGAATCTTCACTACGTGCGATGACGATGGGGTTGTTTCGATGACAGCCCACTACTCTGTTGAGTACGATGGCCAGCGACCAATCTACGTGGGTTTCGACGCCGGGATCGGCAATGCCGCTTCCACAATGATTTGGAGGATCCACCTTACCGAAGCGTCGATGTTGTCGAGCTCTGGGCCGACATGCGAGCGAAAATGATTTCGCTGATGGGCGATTCAAGGTAAGTAGCTGGCGATCCCATCTTGATGGGTAGCAGCTGGTGCGCTCGAAGGCTAGACTTCAAATTTCGGCCAAGAACAGCTCTTCGTGACCGGACCTCCCTCGCTTCAAATTTTTATCGTGCGCGCGGCGTCCGCGAGCCGCGCGACGACTACTTGCCGAACTCCCGCCCCAATTCCTCGGCGCGTTTCTGCGCAGCGAACAACGCCTCTTCAAACTTCGCTTTCACGCCCGCCGCTTCCATGGACGTGAGCGCCGCATACGTCGTGCCGCCCTTGGAGGTCACGCGCTCGCGCAGCGTCTGCGGCGGGTCTTCGGAGCGCTGGGCCAAGGTCGACGCACCGATGAAGGTGCCCACCGCGAGCTGGTAGGCCACCTCGGGCGGCAGGCCCATGCGGGCGCCGGCGTCGCGCATGGCTTCGAGGAAATAGAACACGTAGGCCGGGCCCGAGCCGGAGAGCGCGGTCACGGCGTCGAGCTGTTCTTCCGATGCGACCCACACCAGCTCGCCGGTGGTCTTCACCACCGCCTCGACCAGCGCGCGGTCGGCATCGCTGGCGCCGTCCCGGGCGAACAGGCCCGTCATGCCGAGGCCGACCAGGGCCGGCGTGTTGGGCATGGCGCGCACGATGCGCTGGGTCTGCAGCCAGCCGGCCATGCTTTCGCTGGTGATGCCGGCGGCCACGCTCAGGTGCAATGCGCCAGCCAGGTGCGGCTGGCTGGCGAGCGCGGCGTCCTTGAAGGTTTGCGGCTTCACGGCCCACACCACGAGGTCCGAGGCACGCAGCTCTGCGCTGGCGGCGGCGAGGAGTGAGACGCCGGGGAACTGCTGCGCGAGCTTCACGCGCTGCTCGTCCCAGGGCTCGACAATCTGCAGCGCGCTCGCGGGGTGGCCCTGGCGCAGCAGGCCGCCGACGATGGCGCTGGCCATGTTGCCGCCGCCGATGAAGGTGATGGTGGGGTGGGTGGGTGTGGTGTTCATCGCGCCATTGTCGCGCGCCGCCGCCGTGGTTTCGGGGGGCAGTCAGTCCGCCGTCAGGGCGCGACGGTCTGCCTCACCGCGTGCTCCCACTGCGCCATTTTTTCCGCGGCGCGTTCGCGCGAGAGCGTGGGGTGGAAGGTGCGCTGGGCGCGCCACTGCTTCGAGAGTTCGTCCAGCCCGCCGTACAGGCCGGTGTGCAGGCCAGCCAGGTAGGCCGCGCCCAGCGCCGTGGTCTCGATCACCGCCGGCCGCACCACCGGGATGCCCAGCAGGTCGGCCTGGATCTGCATCAGCAGGTCGTTCACGCAGGCACCGCCGTCCACCCGCAGCTCGCTCACCGGCACGCCACCGGCGGCCACCGCGTCGCGGCTCATGGCGTCGAGCAGGGCCGCGCTCTGGAAGGCGATGCTCTCCAGCGCGGCGCGCGCGATGTGCGCGATGGTGGTGCCGCGCGTGAGGCCGGTGATGCTGCCGCGTGTGTCGGGCTGCCAGTAGGGCGCGCCCAGGCCGGTGAAGGCCGGCACCAGCACCACGCCGCCGGCGTCGGGCACGCTCTCGGCCAGGGCCTGCACCTCGCTGCTGGACTGGATCGCGCGCAGGCCGTCGCGCAGCCACTGCACCACCGCGCCGCCGATGAACACGCTGCCTTCCAGCGCGTACTGCGGCGCACCCGCCGGTTGCGCGGTGGCGGTGGTGATCAGCCCGTTCTGGCTGACCTGGAAACGCTCGCCGGTGTGCATCAGCATGAAGCAGCCGGTGCCGTAGGTGTTCTTGGCCATGCCGGCGGTGAAACAGGCCTGACCGAACAGTGCGCTCTGCTGATCGCCGGCCACGCCACCGATTTCCAGCGGCGCGCCCAGCCATTCGCTTTGCACCTGGCCGAAGTGCGCGCTCGAGGGCAGGGCCTCGGGCATCAGACGGGCGGGAATGTCCAGCGCGGCCATCAGCTCGTCGTCCCACTGCCGGGTGTGCACGTTGAACAGCATGGTGCGCGAGGCGTTGCTCACGTCGGTGACGTGGCGCGCGCCGCCGGTGAGCTGCCAGATCAGCCAGCTGTCCACCGTGCCGAAGGCGAGCTCGCCGCGCTCGGCCTGGGCGCGCGCGCCGGGCACGTGCTCGAGGATCCACTTGAGTTTGGTGCCGGAGAAGTAGGCGTCGATGCGCAGGCCGGTCTTCTGCAGCACGGTGTCGGCGAGGCCGCGTTCGCGCAGTTCGGCGCAGGTGGCTTCGGCGCGGCGGTCCTGCCAGACGATGGCGTTGTAGACCGGCTCGCCCGTTGTGCGGTTCCACACCACGGTGGTCTCGCGCTGGTTGGTGATGCCCACGGCCTGGACCTGGTCGGCCCGCAGCTTCGCCTGCTGCAAGGCCTCGCGCGCGGTCTCGAGCTGGGTCTGCCAGAGGTCGCGCGGGTCGTGCTCGACCCAGCCCGGTTGCGGGTAGATCTGGCGGAATTCGCGCTGCGCCATGCTCACGACGCGGCCGGCGCGGTCGAACACGATGCTGCGCGAACTGGAGGTGCCCTGGTCCAGGGCGAGCAGGTAGGTCATCTCGGCTTTCGGAAAAAGGTCTCAGGCGTTGTCGGTGTCGATGCCGGCGAGCACGCACTCCACGTTGCCCAGGGCGAGCAGGTCGTCGAAGGGCGGCGGCGGCGGCAGGTCGGTGAACACCACGTCGATGTCGTCCAGCCGCGCGAGCTCGACCATGGCGGGCCGGTTGAACTTGCTGTGGTCGGCCGCGAGCCAGACCTCGCGCGACTGCTCGACGATGGCGCGCGCGACCTTCACCTCGCGGTAGTCGAAGTCGCGCAGCGTGCCGTCGGCCTCGATGCCGCTGATGCCGATCAGGCCGATGTCGACCTTGAACTGGCGCATGAAGTCCACCGTGGCCTCGCCCACGATGCCCTGGTCGGCGCCGCGCACCAGGCCGCCGGCGACGATCACCTCGCAATCGGGGTTGGTGCTCATGAGCGAGGCGATGTGCAGGTTGTTGGTGATCACGCGCAGGCCGCGGTGGTGCTGCAGCTCGCGCGCCACCGCCTCGATGGTGGTGCCGATGTTCATGATCAGCGAGCAGCCGTTGGGCACGCGCCGGGCCACGGCGCGCGCGATGCGCGTCTTGGCGTCGGACTGCATGGCCTGGCGCTGGCGGTAGGCGATGTTTTCGGTGGTCGAACCCGGTTGCCGCACGCCCCCATGGAAGCGCGACAGCAGGCCGGCCTCGGCCAGGCGCTGCACGTCGCGCCGCACGGTCTGCAGCGTGACGCCGAAGCGCTCGGCCAGGGCCTCGATGGTCTGCGGCCCGTGGGCACGCACTTCGTCGAGCAGCTGGGTGTGTCGGGGGTTGAGGTTCATCGGACGGGGCGGGTGGGGAAAGAAGGGCCACCCGAACATAACGGAATTTTTTTTAGCCCCTGTCAGGGTAAATACCGAATAAAAAGGAACATAAACGAACAATAGAATCGCCGAAACGAAACGACGCCCGCTGTCCGGGCGTGCGTTATTTCACACCTGGGATTCGAATGCAGCTTTCTCTGGAGCACGTGGGCAAGACCGTCGGGCCTGCCGTCCACCTCTACCCACAAAGCCTGAGCCTGGCGCCGCGCGCGGTGACCGTGCTGCTGGGCGCCACGCAGGCCGGCAAGACCAGCCTGATGCGCATCATGGCCGGCCTGGACGTGGCCAGCACCGGCCGCGTGCTGGCCGACGGCGTGGACGTGACGCGCGTGCCGGTGCGCCAGCGCAACGTGGCCATGGTCTACCAGCAGTTCGTCAACTACCCCTCGATGACGGTGGCGCAGAACATCGCCTCGCCGATGCGCCTGCGCGGCGACCGCGACGTGGACCAGCGGGTGCGCGAACTCGCCGCGCGCCTGCACATCGAGATGTTCCTCGACCGCCTGCCGGCCGAGCTCTCGGGCGGGCAGCAGCAGCGCGTGGCGCTGGCGCGCGCGCTGGCCAAGCAGGCGCCGCTGATGCTGTTCGACGAGCCGCTGGTGAACCTGGACTACAAGCTGCGCGAGGAATTGCGCGAGGAACTCACCCAGCTGTTCGCCACCGGCGACTCCACCGTGGTCTACGCCACCACCGAGCCGGGCGAGGCCCTGCTGCTGGGCGGCCACACCGCGGTGATGGACGCGGGCGAGCTGCTGCAGTACGGCCCGACCGCCGAGGTGTTCCACGCGCCGCAGAGCATCCGCGTGGCGCGCGCCTTCAGCGACCCGCCGATGAACCTGATGGCCGCCGAGGCGGTGGCCGGTGGCGTGCGGGTGCAGGGCGGCGAGGTCTGGTCGCTGCCCCTGCCGGCCGACGCGCCCCAGCGCCTCACGCTGGGACTGCGCGCCGGCGGCCTGCGCGTGGTGGCGCGGCCCGGCGACGTGGCCCTGCCCGGGCGCGTGGAGCTGGCCGAGATCGCGGGCTCCGACACCTTCGTGCACGTGCACACGCTGGTGGGCGAACTGGTGGCCCAGCTCACCGGCGTGCACGACTGCCCGCTGGGCGACCCGATCACGCTGTACCTGCAGCCCGACAGCCTGTTTGTCTTTGACGCCGGGGGTCCGCTGGTGCGGGCGCCGGCGCGTCCGGGGAGGGCCGCCTGATGGCACGCATCGAACTCGACCTGGCGCACGCCTACAAGCCGCACCCCAAGGCGGACGAGGACTACGCGCTGCTGCCGCTGAAGATGGCGTTCGAGGACGGCGGCGCCTACGCGCTGCTCGGCCCCTCGGGCTGCGGCAAGACCACCATGCTCAACATCATGTCGGGCCTGCTCGTGCCGTCCCAGGGCTCGGTGAAGTTCGACGGCAAGGACGTCACGCGCCAGAGCCCGCAACAGCGCAACATCGCGCAGGTGTTCCAGTTTCCGGTGATCTACGACACCATGACGGTGGCGCAGAACCTCGCGTTTCCGCTGAAGAACCGCAAGGTGCCGGAGGCGGAAATCAAGGCACAGGTGGGGCGCATCGCCGAGATGCTGGAGATGAGCCACCAGCTCGACATGCGCGCGGCGGGCCTGAGCGCCGACCAGAAGCAGAAGATCTCGCTCGGCCGCGGCCTGGTGCGCTCGGATGTGTCGGCCGTGCTGTTCGACGAGCCGCTGACCGTGATCGACCCGCACCTGAAATGGCAGCTGCGGCGCAAGCTCAAGCAGATCCACCACGAGCTCAAGCTCACGCTGATCTATGTGACGCACGACCAGGTGGAGGCGCTGACCTTCGCCGACGAGGTGGTGGTGATGACGCGCGGGCGCGCGGTGCAGGTGGGCGCGGCCGAGGCGCTGTTCGAGCGGCCCGCGCACACCTTCGTGGGCCACTTCATCGGCTCGCCGGGCATGAACTTCCTGCCCGCGTCCAGCGTGCGCGGCGGCCTGCTGGTGCTGGGCCATCCCCTGGCGCTCACCAATGGCCAGACCCTGCCCGAGGGGCCGCTCAAGCTCGGCATCCGCCCCGAGTACCTCGCGCTCGGCCAGGCCGGCGAACCCAACACCCTGCCCGCGACCGTGACGCGCGTGCAGGACATCGGCACCTATGTGATGGTCACCTGCGAAGCCGGCGTACACCGGCTCAAGTGCCGGCTCGCGCCCGAAGCCGCGGCGCCGGCGGCCGGCGACACCGTGCACCTGCGGGTGCTGGGCCGGCACACCTGCTTCTACCAGGACGAGGCACTGATCGCATGAGCACGACGACCAAACCCGTGAACCAGAAAGCCTGGTGGCTCGTGCTGCCGGTGATCCTGTGCGTGGCGTTCTCCGCCATCCTGCCGCTGATGACGGTGGTGAACTACTCGGTGCAGGACGTGCTCTCGCCCGACCGCCGCGTGTTCGTCGGCACCGAGTGGTTTGCCGCCGTGATGCGCGACGAGGAACTGCACCTGGCGCTGTGGCGGCAGATCCAGTTTTCCCTGGCGGTGCTGCTGGTGGAGATTCCGCTGGGCATCGCGCTGGCGCTGTCCATGCCGGCGCAGGGCTGGAAGTCGTCGGCCGTGCTGGTGCTGGTGGCGCTGTCGCTGCTGATCCCGTGGAACGTGGTCGGCACCATCTGGCAGATCTTCGGCCGCGCCGACATCGGCCTGCTCGGCTACTTCCTGCAGTGGGTCGGCATGGACTACAGCTACACCGGCAATCCCACGCACGCCTGGTGGACGGTGCTGGCCATGGACGTGTGGCACTGGACGCCGCTGGTGGCGCTGCTGGCCTTTGCCGGGCTGCGCAGCATCCCGGACGCCTACTACCAGGCGGCCAGCATCGACGGCGCGAGCAAGTGGGCGGTGTTCCGCTACATCCAGCTGCCCAAGATGCGTGGCGTGCTCATGATCGCGGTGCTGCTGCGCTTCATGGACAGCTTCATGATCTACACCGAGCCCTTCGTGCTCACCGGCGGCGGCCCCGGCAACGCCACCACCTTCCTCTCGCAGTACCTCACCACCAAGGCGGTCGGCCAGTTCGACCTGGGCCCGGCGGCGGCGTTCTCGCTCATCTACTTCCTGATCATCCTGCTGTTCTGCTTCGTGCTCTACAACTGGATGCAGCGCCTGGGCACGTCTGAAAAGGAGCACGGCCATGAATGAACGCCGCTTCAGGAAGAGGACGCTGTTCCTCATCGCCTACCTGGTCTTCGCGCTGCTGCCCATCTACTGGATGGTCAACATGAGCTTCAAGACCAACGAGGAGATCGTCTCCTCGTTCACGCTCTGGCCAGCCGCCTTCACCTGGGCCAACTACATGACCATCTTCACCGATGCGTCCTGGTACTCGGGCTACATCAACAGCCTGATCTACGTCGGCATCAACACGGTGATTTCTCTCACGGTGGCGCTGCCCGCGGCCTACGCCTTCTCGCGCTACCGCTTCCTGGGCGACAAGCACGTGTTCTTCTGGCTGCTGACCAACCGCATGACGCCGCCCGCGGTGTTCCTGCTGCCGTTCTTCCAGCTCTACACCACGCTGGGCCTGATGGACACGCACATCGCCGTGGCCATGGCGCACCTGCTGTTCAACGTGCCGCTGGCGGTGTGGATTCTGGAAGGCTTCATGAGCGGCATCCCGCGCGAGATCGACGAGACGGCGTACATCGACGGCTATTCCTTCCCGCGCTTCTTCTTCACCATCTTCCTGCCGCTGATCAAGGCCGGCGTGGGTGTGGCGGCGTTCTTCTGCTTCATGTTCAGCTGGGTCGAGCTGCTGCTGGCGCGCACGCTCACCAGCGTCAACGCCAAGCCCATCGTGGCCACCATGACGCGCACCGTGAGCGCCAGCGGCATGGACTGGGCCACGCTGGCCGCGGCCGGCGTGCTCACCATCGTGCCGGGCGCGATCGTCATCTGGTTCGTGCGGCATTACATCGCCAAGGGCTTTGCCATGGGGAGGGTTTGACATGTTTCAGTGGATGGTCTGGACCACACCCGTGGCCGTTTTCTTCACCTGCATCGCGCTCATGCTGGCCGGCATGACGCTGTGGGAAATCAAGTCGCCCACGATCGAGCGCAAGGGCTTCCTGCCCATGGTCACCACGCGCGGCGACCGCCTGTTCATCGGCCTGCTCGGCGCGGCCTACATCAACCTGGCCTTCGTCGGCATGGCGGGCTGGATCGCCCAATGGCTCTCGCTGGAGCAGGAGCCCAGCATCTGGATCGCCTTCGTGATCTCGATGGCCTGGCTGTTGCTGGTGCTGCGCAAGGGTTGAAAAACGCGCCCTCCCGTTTCCGGAATTCGGCCCATTGCTTCCCCGGGGCCGAGGACCACTGTCACACACCGGGGAAGCACATCGCTCGAGGAGACAACATGAGATTGCGACACACCACCCTGGCCCTGGCAGCGCTGCTGGCCATGGGCTCCCTGCCGGCCTGGGCCGACGAGGCCGCCGCCAAGAAGTGGATCGACAGCGAATTCCAGCCTTCCACCCTGAGCAAGGCCCAGCAGGCCGCCGAGATGAAGTGGTTCATCGACGCCGCGGCCAAGCTCAAGGCCAAGGGCGTGAAGGAAATTTCGGTGGTCTCGGAGACCATCACCACGCACGAGTACGAGAGCAAGACGCTGGCCAAGGCCTTCACCGAGATCACCGGCATCACCGTCAAGCACGACCTGATCCAGGAAGGCGACGTGGTCGAGAAGCTGCAGACCTCGATGCAGTCGGGCAAGTCGATCTACGACGGCTGGATCAGCGACTCCGACCTGATCGGCACGCACTACCGCTACGGCAAGATCATGAACCTGACCGACTACATGGCCGGCGCGGGCAAGGAGTACACGAACCCGGGTCTGGACATCAAGGACTTCATCGGCACCAGCTTCACCACCGGCCCCGACAAGAAGCTCTACCAGCTGCCCGACCAGCAGTTCGCCAACCTCTACTGGTTCCGCGCCGACCTGTTCGCGCGCCAGGACCTGAAGGACAAGTTCAAGACCAAGTACGGCTACGACCTGGGCGTGCCGCTGAACTGGAGCGCCTACGAGGACATCGCTGCCTTCTTCAGCGAGGACGTCAAGACCATCGACGGCAAGCCGATCTACGGCCACATGGACTACGGCAAGAAGGACCCGTCGCTGGGCTGGCGCTTCACCGACGCCTGGCTGTCGATGGCCGGCACCGCCGACATCGGCATTCCCAACGGCAAGCCGGTCGACGAATGGGGCATCCGCGCCTCGGCCGACGGCTGCACGCCGCTGGGCGCGAGCGTCTCGCGCGGTGGTGCCACCAACTCGCCGGCTGCCGTCTACGCGCTCACCAAGTACGTGGACTGGATGAAGAAGTACGCGCCCAAGGAAGCCACCGGCATGACCTTCGGCGAAGCCGGCCCGGTGCCGGCCCAGGGCCAGATCGCGCAGCAGATCTTCTGGTACACCGCCTTCACCGCCGACATGACCAAGCCCGGCCTGCCGGTGGTCAACGCCGACGGCACGCCGAAGTGGCGCATGGCGCCCGGCCCGAACGGCCCGTACTGGAAGCAGGGCATGCAGAACGGCTACCAGGACGTGGGCTCGTGGACCTTCTTCGAGAAGCACGACGCCAACAAGACGGCAGCCGCCTGGCTCTACGCGCAGTTCGTGACCGCCAAGACCACCTCGCTCAAGAAGACCATCGTGGGCCTGACCCCGATCCGCGAGTCCGACATCCAGAGCAAGGCGATGACCGACATGGCGCCCAAGCTCGGCGGTCTGGTCGAGTTCTACCGCAGCCCGGCGCGCGTGGCCTGGACGCCCACCGGCACCAACGTGCCCGACTACCCCAAGCTGGCCCAGCTCTGGTGGCAGAACGTGGCCCAGGCCGTGACCGGCGAGAAGACGCCCCAGGCCGCGATGGACAACCTGGCCGAGCAGATGGACCAGGTGATGGGCCGTCTGGAGCGCGCCGGCATGGAGCGTTGCGCGCCCAAGCTCAACGCCAAGGGCGATCCCAACAAGTACCTGAGCGACAAGGCGGCACCCTGGAAGAAGCTGGCCAACGAGAAGCCCAAGGGAGAGACCATCGCCTACGACCAGCTGCTCAACGCATGGAAGAATGGCAAGGCCCGCTGATGTGATGCATCGGTTTTTGTAGCAACCCGCCCTTCGCGCCATCTTGGTGCGGAGGGCCACTCCCCATTTCATGAAACGCGCAGAACTGCTTGAATCGCTCCCCCGCCACGGCGTGTACGACCTGGCGGTCGTCGGGGGTGGCGCCACCGGTCTCGGGGTGGCACTCGACGCGGCGCTGCGCGGTTTCTCGGTGGTGCTGCTGGAGTCGCACGACTTCGCCGGCGGCACCTCCTCACGCTCCACCAAGCTGCTGCACGGCGGCGTGCGCTACCTCGCCCAGGGCAATCTGGCTCTGGTGCGCGAAGCCCTGGCCGAGCGCGCCACGGTGCTGCGCATCGCGCCCCACCTTGCCCAGCCGCTGCCCTTCGTCATGCCGTCCTACCGCTGGTGGCAGACCCCGTTCTACGGCCTGGGCCTGAAGCTCTACGACCTGCTGGCCGGCGGTGCCGGCCTGGGCCGCACCGAATTCCTCAACCGCGAACAGGCCCTGCAGGCCCTGCCTGGCGTGAACCCCAGGGGCCTGCGCGGCGGCGTCAAGTACTGGGATGGCCAGTTCGACGACGCCCGGCTGGCGCTGGCGCTGGCGCGCAGCGCCGAGGCCGCGGGCGCCCGGGTGCTGAACTACGCCGAGGTCACGGCCGTGCGCCAGCTCGCCGGGGGCGCCAGCCCGCTGTCGTCGCTGGACGTGAGCGACCGGCGCGGGGGCGGCTCGTTCCAGCTGCAGGCGCGCTGCGTGGTCAACGCCACCGGGGTCTGGGTCGATGCGCTGCGCGACCACACCCAGCCGGCGGCGACCCAGGGCGCGCCCTCGCGCATGGTCAGCCCCAGCCAGGGCGTGCACGTGGTGGTGGACCGCGATTTCATGCCCGGCGGCCACGCCCTGCTGGTGCCCAGGACGCGCGACGGCCGCGTGCTGTTCGCCGTGCCCTGGCTGGGCAAGCTGGTGCTGGGCACCACCGACACCCCGCGCCGCGACCTGCCGCGCGAGCCCGACGCCTTTGCCGAGGAGCTGGAATTCATCCTCAGCGAGGCCAGCCAGGCGCTGAGCCGGCCGGTGCGCCGGGAGGACATCCGCAGCCTCTGGGTGGGCCTGCGCCCGCTGGTGGCCGCGCCGGCGGCGGCCGAAGGCGGCACAAAGGTGCTGTCGCGCGAGCACACCATCGTGGTCGACGGCAACGGCCTGGTCACGGTGACCGGGGGCAAATGGACCACCTACCGGGCCATGGCCGAGGACGTGCTCGAGCGTTGCTTTGCCAGCCAGTTGCTGCCACGCCGCCCGGGCGGCCAGAGCGCGTCCCACGTGCTGCTGGGCGCGGCCGCCACCGCCAGCCCGACCACACCCCTGCACGCGGCTCCCGGGCTGCACCTTTATGGGTCGGAAGGGCCGCAGGTGGCGGGATGCCCGGGGCAGGCCACGGTCCTCGGGGCCGGCCTGACCGAGGCCATGGTGCGTTACGCCGCGCGCTTCGAACATGCCCAGACCGTCGAAGACGTGCTGGCGCGGCGCTGGCGCGTCCTGTTCCTGGACGCCGCCGAGGCCGCCCGCCTGGCGCCGGCCGTGGCGGCGATCCTGGCCGAGGAGCTGGGCGCCGACCCGGAACTGGCGTCTTTCCAGGCCCTGTGCACGCGGTATTTGCCGGCATCCGCACGGGTCGGTTGACGGCGCGTTTGCATTCATGCCATAATTCGCGGCTTCGCTGTAAAAGGCGGAGAGCTATCTGCCCACCGAAGCGGGTGAGCCAGGCGCAATGCCCGGCACGCCTTCAACGACGGGCCCAAGACTGATCACTCCCGGCCGTGGTGGCTGGGGGGATTCAAGTTGGGACTTAAATCAAATGATTCAAACGCAATCTCGACTCGATGTTGCTGACAACACGGGCGCCAAGTCCGTGATGTGCATCAAGGTGCTCGGCGGCTCCAAGCGTCGTTACGCCAGCGTGGGCGACGTCATCAAAGTCACCATCAAGGAAGCAGCGCCCCGTGGCCGCGTCAAAAAAGGCGAGGTTTACAACGCTGTGGTGGTTCGCACCGCCAAGGGCATCCGCCGCCAGGACGGCGCCCTGATCAAATTCGACGGCAACGCAGCAGTGTTGCTCAACGCCAAGCTGGAGCCCATCGGCACCCGCATCTTCGGACCGGTCACGCGCGAACTGCGCACCGAGAAGTTCATGAAGATCGTGTCGCTGGCACCCGAGGTTCTCTGAGGAATCATCATGAACAAGATTCGTAGTGGCGATGAAGTCATCGTGATTGCCGGCCGCGACAAGGGCAAGCGCGGCAAGGTTGTGCTGCGCAGCGACGACAGCAAGCTGGTGGTCGAAGGCGTGAACATCGTCAAGAAGCACGCCAAGCCGAACCCCATGAAGGGCGTCACCGGCGGCATCATCGAAAAGACCATGCCCATCCACCAGTCCAACGTCGCCATCTTCAATGGCGCCACGGGCAAGGCAGATCGCGTGGGCATCAAGCTCCTGGCTGACGGCAAGAAAGTGCGCGTCTTCAAGTCCAGCGGCGAAGAAATCAAGGTGGCATGACCATGGCACGTTTGCAAGACATTTTCCGCGACACCATCGCGCCCAGCCTGGTCGAGAAGTTCGGCTACAAGTCGATCATGGAGGTGCCCCGCATCACCAAGATCACGCTGAACATGGGTGTGAGCGAAGCCGTTGCCGACAAGAAGGTGATGGACAACGCCGTGGGCGACCTGACCAAGATCGCTGGCCAGAAGCCGGTGGTGACCAAGGCCCGCAAGGCCATCGCGGGCTTCAAGATCCGCGAACAGCAGGCCATCGGCTGCATGGTGACCCTGCGCGGCGCCCGCATGTACGAATTCCTGGACCGCTTCGTCACCGTGGCGCTGCCCCGCGTGCGCGACTTCCGTGGTATCTCCGGCCGCTCGTTTGACGGCCGTGGCAACTACAACGTCGGCGTCAAGGAACAGATCATCTTCCCTGAGATCGAGTACGACAAGGTTGACGCCTTGCGCGGTCTCAACATCAGCATCACGACGACCGCCAAGAACGATGAAGAGTGCAAGGCTCTTCTGGCCGGTTTCCGTTTCCCGTTCAAGAACTGAGGTGGCGCGTGGCTAAACAAGCACTACTCCAACGTGAACTCAAGCGCGAAAAACTCGCGGCCAAGTTCGCCAAGAAATACAACGAGTTCAAGGCGGTCGCCAACGACGCCAAGAAGAGCGATGAAGAGCGCGATGCGGCCCGCCTGGGTCTGCAAAAGCTGCCCCGCAATTCGAACCCGACCCGTCAGCGCAACCGCTGCGAGATCACCGGTCGTCCGCGCGGCACCTTCGCCCACTTCGGCTTGGCTCGCGCCAAGGTCCGCGAAATGGCGTTTGCCGGTGAAATCCCCGGCATCACCAAAGCCAGCTGGTAAGCACTAGGAGAACCACAAATGAGCATGAGTGATCCTATTGCCGACATGTTGACCCGCATCCGCAACGCACAGATGGTCGAGAAGGCCAGCGTGACGATGCCGGCTTCCAAGGTCAAGGCCGCGATTGCCCAAGTCCTGAAGGACGAGGGCTACATCGATGGGTTCCAGGTCAAGAGCGCCGACGGCAAGAACGAACTTGAGATCGCTCTCAAGTACTACGCCGGCCGCCCCGTGATCGAGCGCATCGAACGCGTGAGCCGGCCCGGCCTGCGCGTCTACCGTGGCCGCAATGCCATCCCCCAGGTCCAGAACGGTCTGGGTGTGGCCATCGTCACCACGCCCCAGGGCGTGATGACCGACCGCAAGGCGCGCGCCACCGGTGTCGGTGGTGAAGTCCTGTGTTACGTCGCCTGATGCGGGCATTGAGGAGAAACTGATGTCACGTATTGGAAAACTGCCGGTCACCATCCCCGCCGGGGTGGAAGTCGCCGTCAAGGACAACCAGATCAATGTCAAGGGCACCCTGGGTGCCCTGGCGCTGACGCAGAACGCGTTGGTCAAGGTTGAAAGCAAGGCTGGCGCGCTGACCTTCGTTCCTGTGAACGAGTCGCGCGAAGCCAATGCCATGTCGGGCACCATGCGCCAGCTGGTCAACAACATGGTCAATGGTGTGAGCAAGGGCTTCGAGAAGAAGCTCACGCTGCTGGGTGTGGGCTACAAGGCCCAGGCGCAAGGCAGCAAGCTCAACCTGACGGTCGGCTACTCCCACCCCGTGGTGATGGACATGCCTGCCGGCATCAAGGTGGAAACCCCGACGCCGACCGAAATCCTGATCAAGGGTTCCGACCGCCAGCGCGTGGGCCAGATTGCTTCCGAGGTGCGAGCCGTTCGCCCCCCCGAGCCCTACAAGGGCAAGGGCATCCGTTATGCGGATGAAAAGGTCGTGATCAAGGAAACCAAGAAGAAATAAGGATCAGGATCATGTTGACCAAAAAAGAGCAACGTCTCCGCCGCGCCCGCCAGACGCGCATCCGCATCGCGCAGCAAGGCGCCGTGCGCCTGAGCGTGAATCGCACCAACCTGCACATCTACGCCAGCGTCATCTCCGACGACGGCAGCCGTGTGCTGGCCGCTGCCTCGACGGCCGAAGCCGAAGTGCGCGCCCAGATCGGTGGTGCCGGCAAGGGTGGCAACACCGCTGCCGCTGCCCTGGTCGGCAAGCGCATCGCCGAAAAGGCGAAGGCCGCCGGCATTGAAAAAGTGGCGTTTGACCGTTCTGGTTTTGCTTACCACGGCCGGGTGAAAGCCCTGGCAGACGCGGCCCGCGAAGCCGGTCTGCAGTTCTGATCAAACGGAATACACAAAATGGCTAAATTTACGGCAAACATCAAGAACGAAGCGAACGAAGACGGTCTGCGCGAGAAGATGATCGCGATCAACCGCGTGACCAAGGTGGTCAAGGGCGGTCGCATTCTCGGCTTCGCAGCGCTGACCGTGGTCGGTGATGGCGATGGTCGCGTCGGCATGGGCAAGGGCAAGGCCCGCGAAGTGCCGGTGGCCGTGCAGAAGGCCATGGAGCAGGCCCGCCGCAACATGATCAAGGTGTCGCTCAAGAACGGTTCGCTGCACCACAGCGTGCACGGCGAGCACGGCGCCTCCAACGTCATGATGCTGCCCGCTTCCAAGGGTACCGGCATCATCGCTGGCGGCCCGATGCGCGCGGTCTTCGAAGTGCTGGGCATCACCGATGTCGTGGCCAAGAGCCATGGTTCGAGCAATCCCTACAACCTGGTGCGCGCCACCCTGGACGCACTGAAGAATTCGACAACCCCTTCCGACGTGGCGGCCAAGCGTGGCAAGTCGGTCGAAGACATCCTGGGTTGATTGGAGCGATCATGACCACTCAAAACACCGTCAAGGTCCAACTGGTGCGCAGCCCCATTGGAACCAAGCAATCCCACCGCGACACCGTGCGCGGCCTGGGTCTGCGCAAGCTCAACAGCACCAGCGAGCTGCAGGACACGCCTGCCGTGCGCGGCATGATCAACAAGATCAGCTACCTGGTCAAAGTACTCTGATCGGAGTCACCGGACATGCAACTCAATACCATCAAGCCTTCTGAAGGCTCCAAGCATGCCAAGCGCCGTGTCGGCCGTGGCATCGGTTCGGGCCTGGGCAAGACCGCGGGCCGTGGCCACAAGGGTCAGAAGTCCCGTTCGGGCGGCTACCACAAGGTCGGCTTCGAAGGCGGTCAGATGCCTCTGCAGCGCCGTCTGCCCAAGCGCGGCTTCAAGTCGGCGCAGCTGCAGTTCAACGCCGAAGTCACGCTCAGCGACCTCAATGCGCTGACGGTCACCGACGTCGACATGCTGGTGCTCAAGCAGGCCGGTCTGGTGCCCCACCTGGCCAAGCGCGTCAAGGTCATCAAGACCGGTGAGATCACGCGTGCCGTGTCCCTCAAGGACATCACCGCCACTGCTGGCGCCAAGCAAGCCATCGAGGCCGCTGGCGGCTCGTTGGCGGCATAAGCGGAACCGAACGGAAAATTCCTGTGGCAACTGGATCCACGTCCCTGGCCAAAACCGGAAAGTTCGGCGACCTGCGTCGCCGGCTGGTGTTCCTGTTGTTGGCGCTGGTGGTCTACCGCATCGGGGCGCACATCCCCGTGCCTGGTATCGACCCCGCGCAGCTGGAGCAATTGTTCCAGGGACAACAGGGCGGCATCCTGAGCCTGTTCAACATGTTCTCGGGTGGCGCCTTGTCGCGCTTCACCGTGTTCGCGTTGGGCATCATGCCGTACATCTCGGCCTCGATCATCATGCAGCTCATGACCTACGTGGTGCCCACGTTCGAGCAGCTGAAGAAAGAGGGCGAAGCCGGCCGCCGCAAGATCACGCAGTACACGCGCTACGGTACCTTGGCCCTGGCCATTTTCCAGTCCATGGGCATCGCCCTGGCCCTGGAAGGTTCGGCCGGTCTGGTGATCGATCCCGGCATGGGTTTTCGCCTGACGGCCGTGGTGAGCCTGGTGGCGGGCACGATGTTCCTCATGTGGCTGGGTGAGCAGATCACCGAGCGCGGTCTGGGCAACGGCATCTCGATCCTGATCTTTGCCGGCATCGCCGCGGGTCTGCCAAGCGCCATCGGTGGCCTGCTTGAGCTGGTGCGCACCGGTGCCATGAACATCCTGGTGTCGATCTTCATCATCGCGCTGGTGGTCCTGGTGACCTACTTCGTGGTGTTCGTCGAGCGCGGTCAGCGCAAGATCCTGGTGAACTACGCGCGCCGTCAGGTGGGCAACAAGGTGTATGGCGGTCAGTCGTCGCACCTGCCGCTCAAGCTGAACATGGCCGGCGTGATTCCGCCCATCTTCGCGTCGTCCATCATCCTGCTGCCCACCACGGTGGTGAGCTGGGTGAGCACGGGTGACTCCACCCGCTGGCTGCGCGACATTGCGTCCGCCCTGTCGCCCGGGCAGCCGATCTACGTGGCGTTGTATGCGGCCGCCATCATCTTCTTCTGCTTCTTCTACACCGCGCTGGTGTTCAACAGCCGCGAGACGGCCGACAACCTGAAGAAGAGCGGTGCGTTCATTCCAGGCATTCGCCCGGGTGACCAGACCGCCCGCTACATCGACAAGATCTTGCTGAGGCTGACACTGGCCGGCGCTGTGTACATCACCGCCGTGTGTCTGCTGCCCGAGTTCCTGATCCTGAAGTACAACGTGCCGTTCTATTTCGGCGGCACCTCCCTGTTGATCATTGTTGTGGTCACCATGGACTTCATGGCCCAGGTCCAGAATTACATGATGTCGCAGCAATATGAGTCGCTGCTGAAGAAGGCCAATTTCAAAACCTCCCCTTGAACGTTGCTCATGGCCAAGGACGATGTGATCGAGATGCAGGGCGAGGTGGTTGAAAACCTCCCCAACGCGACCTTCAGGGTCAAGCTCGAAAACGGTCATGTGGTGTTGGGGCATATCAGCGGCAAGATGCGGATGCACTACATCCGGATCCTGCCGGGGGACAAGGTCAAGGTAGAGCTCACGCCCTACGACCTCACCCGAGCGCGGATCGTGTTCCGCTCGAAGTGAGTGGTCAGTTGTTGAATGTTTTTGGAATATCTAGGAGAAGACTATGAGAGTTTCGGCTTCGGTCAAGAAAATGTGCCGCAACTGTAAGATCATCAAGCGGCATGGTGTGGTGCGCGTCATCTGCACCGACCCGCGTCACAAACAGCGTCAAGGCTGATTAGGTTAGAGGACCCAACATGGCTCGTATTGCAGGCATCAACATTCCGCCGCACAAGCACGCCGAAATCGGCTTGACGGCAATCTTCGGCATTGGCCGCACCCGCGCTCGCAAGATCTGCGAAGCCTGTGGTATCGACTACACCAAGAAGATCAAGGACCTGAGCGACGCGGAACTTGAAAAAGTTCGCGACCAGGTCGGCACTTTCACGATCGAGGGTGACCTGCGCCGTGAAACGACCATGAACATCAAGCGTTTGATGGACATTGGTTGCTACCGTGGCTTCCGCCACCGCCGTGGTCTGCCGCTGCGTGGTCAGCGCACCAAGACCAACGCCCGCACGCGCAAGGGTCCCCGCAAGGCTGCCCAGTCGCTGAAAAAATAATCGGTTAGAAGGACCCTCATGGCCAAGTCTCCCTCCACCAGCGCGTCCGCCCGCGTTCGCAAGAAAGTCCGCAAGAACGTTGCCGACGGCATTGCGCACGTGCACGCCTCGTTCAACAACACCATCATCACGATCACCGACCGCCAGGGCAACGCCTTGTCCTGGGCTTCGTCGGGTGGCCAGGGTTTCAAGGGCTCGCGCAAGTCCACGCCGTTCGCTGCCCAGGTGGCATCGGAAGTGGCCGGCCGCGCCGCCATTGAACAGGGCATCAAGAACCTGGACGTCGAGATCAAGGGCCCCGGTCCTGGCCGCGAGTCTTCGGTGCGCGCGCTGGGTGCCCTCGGCATCCGCATCAACTCGATTTCCGACGTGACGCCGGTGCCGCACAACGGCTGCCGCCCGCAGAAGCGCCGCCGCATCTGATGCGCTGCCGCTCACGCGGTACAATCGAAAGCTTTTCTTCGAGCGCCACCGCAGTCGCCTGCGGTGGCATTTTTGCTAAGCCCACCGCCACCCTCAACGAGAGGTGGCTCCCGCAACAACAGGTTGCGGCAGTGATACAAGGAAACCAAAGTGGCACGTTACCTCGGCCCCAAGGCCAAACTCTCCCGCCGTGAAGGCTCCGACCTGTTGCTCAAGAGCGCCCGCCGCTCCATCAGCGACAAGGCCAAGTTCGACTCCAAGCCCGGCCAGCACGGCCGCACCTCGGGCCAGCGCACCTCCGATTTCGGCGTGCAGCTGCGCGAGAAGCAGAAGGTCAAGCGCACCTATGGCGTGCTGGAGCGCCAGTTCCGCCGCTACTTCGCCGAGGCCGACCGCCGCCGCGGCAACACCGGTGCCAACCTGCTGTTCCTGCTGGAAGCGCGTCTGGACAACGTGGTGTTCCGCATGGGCTTTGCGTCGACCCGCGCCGAAGCGCGTCAGATCGTGTCGCACAAGGCGATCACGGTCAATGGCAAGTCGGTCAACATCCCTTCGTACTCCGTGAAGGCCGGCGACGTGATCGCCGTGCGCGAGAAGTCGAAGAAGCAGGGTCGCGTCATTGAAGCGCTCGAGCTCGCCAAGCAGATCGGTTTCCCCGCTTGGGTCGACGTGTCGACCGACAAGGCCGAGGGCGTGTTCAAGAAGTCGCCCGACCGCGATGAGTTCGGCTCCGACATCAACGAATCGCTGATCGTCGAACTGTATTCCCGTTAATTTCGTTCCCGGCGCGCACCCCTGGGGTGTGGGCCGGGCCATGCTCCGTCTGCCTTATCGGTGTAACGAGCCGAGGGTACTGAAGGAAGTTTGAATGCTGAACAATCTGCTGAAGCCCAAAACCATCAACGTCGAGCAAGTCTCGACCAACCGCGCCAAAGTCACGCTTGAGCCGTTCGAGCGTGGTTACGGCCACACCTTGGGCAACGCCTTGCGCCGGGTTCTGCTGTCGTCCATGACCGGCCACGCGCCGACGGAAGTCACCATTGCCGGCGTCGTGCACGAGTACTCCTCCATCGACGGCGTGCAGGAAGACGTCGTCAACATGCTCCTGAACCTCAAGGGCGTGGTGTTCAAGCTGCACAACCGCGACGAAGTCACGCTGAGCCTGCGCAAGGACGGCGAGGGCCTCGTGACCGCGGCCGACATCCAGACTCCGCATGACGTCGAGATCGTCAACCCGGGCCACGTGATTGCCACGCTGTCCGCTGGCGCCAAGCTGGACATGCAGATCAAGGTGGAGAAGGGTCGCGGCTACGTGCCGGGCAGCCTGCGCCGCAACGACGACCAGACCCGTTCCATCGGGCGCATCGTGCTCGACGCCTCGTTTTCTCCCGTCAAGCGCGTGAGCTACACGGTCGAAAGCGCCCGTGTCGAACAGCGCACCGACCTGGACAAGCTGGTGCTCGAGATCGAGACCAACGGCTCCATCGGTCCGGAAGAAGCGGTTCGTGCATCGGCCAAGATCCTGGTCGAGCAACTCGCCGTGTTCGCGCAACTCGAAGGCGTGGAACTCTCCGCGTTCGACGCGCCGGCCCAGCGCAGCTCGCAGCAGTTCGATCCGATCCTGCTGCGCCCCGTGGACGAGCTTGAACTCACTGTGCGCTCGGCCAACTGCCTCAAGGCCGAGAACATCTACTACATCGGTGACCTGATCCAGCGCACCGAGAACGAGCTGCTCAAGACCCCCAACCTGGGTCGCAAGTCGCTCAACGAAATCAAGGAAGTGCTCGCATCGCGCGGCCTGACCTTGGGCATGAAGCTTGAAAACTGGCCGCCCGCCGGCCTGGACAAGCACTGAACCGCAGCGTCTGGCCAGGGGGCCAGACCCGGACGAACTCCCAGTACCTGATACGGCTGGGGGCAAAACACTGAAAGGATGAAAAAATGCGTCACGGACACGGACTTCGCAAACTCAACCGCACCAGCGAGCACCGCCTCGCCATGCTGCGCAACATGATGAACTCGCTGCTCACGCACGAAGTCATCAAGACCACAGTGCCCAAGGCCAAAGAGCTGCGCCGCGTGGTCGAACCCATGATCACCCTGGCCAAGGAAGCCACCGTGGCCAACCGCCGCCTGGCGTTTGACCGCCTGCGCGACCGCGATGTGGTTGTGAAGCTGTTCAACGAACTGGGCCCGCGCTTCAAGGCCCGTCCCGGTGGCTACACCCGCATCCTGAAGATGGGTTTCCGCGTTGGCGACAACGCGCCCATGGCGCTGGTCGAGCTGGTTGATCGTGCAGAAGATGCTGCGCCGGCAGCCGATGCCGACAAGGCGTGATAGAATACAAGGCTTGACGCGCGGTGGAGCAGCCTGGTAGCTCGTTGGGCTCATAACCCAAAGGTCGCAAGTTCAAATCTTGCCCGCGCAACCAACCAAATCAAGCACTTGCTTGGCACTGAAGCCCTCGGAAACGAGGGCTTTTTTGTTTGTGACGAGGTTTGTGACGAGGTTTGTGTCGTCACAAAAATCGAGGAGTGCCTTTGTGACCGTTGGGCAACTTGTCGACTCAACAGTCGATACATTTTTCATGTTGCATCTTGCGCAACGCCCGTTGTGCAGCGGTTGCGGTTAGTGATGCAGCCAAGTCTACAGACCAACTAATGACACCACTTGGCCGCTCGCGCGATAAGCGCGATCCCGGCGACTTCGACGTGCCGAGCCTTGGCGCTCCAGCGCGAGAAGCTCAGGTATTGCTCGAGAAAGGGCTTGAAACATGAGCCCTGACGTTGAGCCTCGCGTGACCCCGAGCCTGCGAACCTGATCTCTGCGGGGTTCGGCCGTTCATACCTTGGCGAGGAAGGCCGCCGCATCACCCGCTTCACACTTCCAGTCTGCGAAGACCCCGACCAGATTGCATTCCACGCAGCGGCAAGCGATGTAATACCAACGCACGTCATGTGTGCCCTCGTACACGGAGACGCCGGACATCAGCTCAAACACCTCGTTTTCACACACGCACTCGTGCGCCTCGGGCACGGCTTCTTCAACGTATTCCGCACTGTCGCCCATCAGGTGCTCCTGCCCGCAGTCGGTGCAGGTGCGGATTGCCACTCCGGCTTCTTCATCGGTCTGCAGCGCGAAGCTCCGGCACCCGCAGTCGCATTTGGACGCTGCAAACCGGACGGCCTCATGGCGATTCGCAACGCTGTAACTGCGCAGCTCGGCTTGGGTGTCGCCCGACGTCGTCCCGTACCAGAACTCGCCCTTCACGTTTCGTTACGATGTGCGTTATGCCAGACACCGACGTGCTGAATCTCTACCTTCCACCTAGCGACTTTGCAACTCGTTACGCTGCGGAGTACCTGGTCCCGAACCTACATTTGGCCAAGGTCGTGCCGTTCAGGAAGGTGGCATCGGGCACATGGGTACCGAAGCAGTATTGCTGCCATGACAACGTGCACCGCTGGACAAAGCTCGATCAAGACGCGCTACAGGTTCTTGGGTGGCTCGTCATAGACCACCGCTCCACTATGGGGTTCGTGCGATTCATGATGCACAGCGTCGCTGTCTCGATAGCCACCGATGAGCACTACGACATCACCCCGACCGACGCTGAAGGCAAGTACCCGTTCTTGCCCGGTGGCCTCGATGGTGACAGGTACTTCGAGTTTGAGAAGCAACTGATCGATGTCTACGGTGTATCTAGGTTCGACGTGTTGGTCCGCTGCGGGCAGTAATGCTTCGGGTCTAATGCTTGTTGGAGGAGCAAGACATGAGTTGGGACAACATCAGCAGATCACTTGGGTCAGTCATCGACGAGAGGTTGTCAAACCCTCTTGTCACCACGTTTGCGATCTCGTGGTCGATCATTAACTGGAAGTTTTTCGTCGTCCTCTTCTCGGACAACTCGGCGACAACAACTGTTGCACTGGTCAGGCAGATTTGCTACCCGAACTGGAATGAGTTTTGGGGATGGGCTGTAGCGGCTCCTATCGCCGCAACACTGGCGTACACCTACCTGTTGCCCTTTGTCTCGAACCCGTTCCTTCGAGACTGGCGCACCAACCAGCAGAAGGTCAACGGAATCAAGGACACGCTGCCCATCGAAGCAGTGCTCACTCTCAAGGAATCCTTGGAAATCCGGAAGCAGCAGACCGAGCTGGAGAACACCAACAACACTCTGCGTACGGATGCTCAGGGATTGCGGACGCAACTGTTCGCCGCGCAGGACAAGATTGTGGAACTTGAAAACATCAAGATGTCCATGGAGAACGTCAAGCAAGAGAGTAGCAATATTAGGGCGCTTCTTGCAACTTCTGAGTCTGAGCTAACGAAGGTACGCGCGCGGTGTTCCGAACTGGAAGCAGCGTTAGACGCAGCGAAGAGCGGACAAAACAATCTTCGGGAGAGCATTAGCCACGCCAACAACGGGCTCACGCATGTGAAGGAGAAAGCCGGTGAGGTTTTCATGCAAGCGGGCGCCCGCGAGGCTAGTGGATTCAAATCGCTTAATGAGCGTCTTCAATCTACACTTAGCAGCATTAAAAATATTCCATCTGCCACCACTATTGATTTAGACAAAATCGTCGAGGAATTTCGAAGGCAGAAAGAACGAGAACTGGATGACATGCGGAAGAGAGTCGAAGAGATTGTGGATAGCGCAAAATTCCGTCAGGATGTGGACAAGAAGAAGTATGTTCCCAACCAGATACCTATGGTACCTTCGCCTCCGCAGCGTCCGAGAAAGGGGTGATGAGGGCCATGCAGAAATCGCGGGATAGACCCAGCATATGAATATCTGTGTGAGGATTTCTCTCAAGGTGGTGTGTGATTCTGGGGTGATCGTGAGCGGGCTGGGATGGGGAAATGGAAATCGTGGAGTGCGAGCACACGGAATCAGGGGCCGCCCCACCTACCCATATCCCGACGTTGTTCGCCCATTTCCAGCGTGGAAGCCTTGGTTCGGTGTGCAGCGCTGGTAAGGCCCAGAGATGTTCGAACTGTTTCGATGCTAAAGACTACATCTGAGCAGTTTCGGCACCTCAGAGCCTCATTTGGTGCACACCAGAGGTACCCGGTCGCACAACCGTTCAATGCATTTGAGGGTGTGCCAGGAACGGTCTAATTCGTGTGAAATTAGACTTTGATCCGAAACGTGACTGGCCAGTCACGAAATGAACCCGCATTCACCCTGCCCTTGAAACTCAGGATGGGCTAGGAATTTCGAGTGGACCAAGTTCTTGGGATCTGATTATTGTTTCGGCTGCATGTATTCCTGATGGTGGGCGATGCGTCTGCTGATTTCTCCAACCATAAACGTAAGAACCTCTGTTTCGTCTTCGAATTCGAGCAAACCACCGATTGATTCCTTTGTTCTCCAATGCAGCCTATCCAACCAAAAGCCAGATTTGTGGGCTGCAACACCTTCTTTCGCCGGGTCTGACCTGCAACAGACGACCCAGTATCCAACATCCCATATCGCGTCCAAGTTAACTTGAATATTGATCGTAGCTTCTTGCTCGCCAATTTTGAAGGAGAAATACTTGGCATCCAATTCACTCTCTAACTGGCGTAGAAGACTGGCTAAGGCATGGAAGCTCTGGACTTCCTTCTCCCTTAACGAGCTCAGATTTCTTTCATGAGCTTTTATTTTGCTTCTTTCGAGCGCGACAAGTTTTTCGATTTCATTCTTTAAGCTCATCACTTTTCCTAGAACCGGTTTCAACCGCGCATCACGTTTTGCGAGTGAGGTAATGCCAAACACAGGCCCAACCTACAGCCCGTGCTTTCGCATTTCAACTCGATATCGTTCCCAGTACATCTCGCCCCGTATAAGCTCCGCTATTCCAGACCATTCGCCTGTTGCAGCCACATTCTGCTCATAGAGTTTGGTCTTTTCTTCAGGCGAGCGATTGTCACGCACAGTTATCCCGCTTAAATCTCCCCATGCGTCAGGCAATGGCGGCACAACATCTGAGGTGGACAAATCTTGTTTGAAATGGTGTGCCACCGTGCGTTCCACCTCGTAGGAGATTTGGCGTATTACTGCCTCATACACCTTATTCTTGGGCGTGGTACGCACTCCATTGGCCACCAAGGAAAATGATGTGTAGCCGTAGCCGAATCGTTCTTCCAAAAGATCGAGTTCATGTTGCTCGATCTGAACGTCGGAATGCGTGCCGCCCAGTCGATTTGCCAGCGTGCGTATCAAGTCCCCTCTTGAGTAGCTGAATTTCTCACTATGTAGTATTGGTTCTTTCCACCAGTCTTCGAACAAACTACCTGACCATGGCGCCTTGTAATCAAGTGGAAAGGGACAGTCTACAGCTTGCGATGACAGGCAGTAAACTGGACGCCAACGAACGTCGTTGCGGGGCGCCTCACCAACTATGTACAAGCCCTCTGTATGTGGATATGTCATCAGCCTAATGGTAAATGAGGTATCCGGTATTTTTACAAATAGCGGATTGGCATAGAAATCAACTCGCTTCATGTCGAGTTGTTTGAAAATAGACGGTGATCCCGGCTTGTCGTACAACATCAGGCGGAGCAAAGTCGCAATTTGTTCCGATTGGTCGAAATGGTCCTGTTCCCACAACTCATTAGCTCTACGGAGCTTAGATAGTGCTCGCCCCAACTCTTCGACTGTTCGTTGCCTAGGTTTGTCCACCTTGTTGGCCATTTCGTTCACCTTGTATGATTTTGAAGAGTTCAGGACTTGTTTAATGTGAATGAGCGGTCACACGCAGAAGACATTGTCCAAGGCCGCTACCTTTGCACTAGAAACATGCCTGTAACGACCACGATGCCCACGACCACAAAAAAGAGAGCAAGGACAAACAACACCGCGCCCACTGGGTGCTTGTCCATAGTGGTGATCAGCTTGGACGGGCTGGGTAGGTCGTTGAAGTCGATGTTCATGAGCTTTGCTCTCCTTCGCCAGATATACGCTAGGTTTCAAGAAGCGTACGACACATCGCTGCGGAGTCAACGCGAGCTGGCTGCAGGCATTGGGGTAATACCCCGTCTTCTACCGCTGGGAAGTTCCAACTCCTACGAACAGCAACGGTCCTGCACGTCCTATGTGGATAGCGCAGGTGTAGTCGGGGTACTTCTTGAAAGGCCGTCATAGAAGGTGAAGTGGTGTCGTCGTTGTCGTCGAAGCCAGCCGGCTCAACAGGCAGTCAGGAAAGTCTGGGACTACCTATGTCCGGGGTCCAGAGCTACCCCATCCTCCCGACGAACGGTCGAAAACCGGCCAACCGAGCGCCATACATACCTGTGGGGCCATCGTGCCCCGTTGGTATCGCTGCGCTCTTTAACAACCCAATTTAGGAAGCCTCTGGACCCCTGCACGGGATTGGATCAGCCGTGGGCGATTGGTCCGTTTCAGGGCTTGCGGGCTTTCAGGAAGGCAGGAAAACCAAAAACAGTTATGCAAGGCATGGCCTCAACAAAGTGTCTTTGTGTCTTCACCCGTCACACCTCAAAATGTCCCTTAATTCTCAATGCAGCAAGCCAGCTTGCTGCTAATTTTTATTAAGAATCTATGAAGACACAAAGACACTTTTAAAAATAGAAGAATATTGAAGAAAGGAGCCTCACCCGTGCACGAACAGGACCTCAAACAGCACTTTGAGGCGATAGAGGTGTCTTCATGATTCCAGGAACCGCAAAGACAGTCTTCACCCGGCAAAGACACTTCGCTGATTCAGCACACTGATTCCGAAAATACTCGGAATTTTTATACATATTGCATACACAACAACAATTAAAAGGAGACCCCTTATGCAACCGTTCGCAACCCTCTCAGAAACAGAAACGATTCAACTCTGCGAAATGATGCTCCGTATCGACCGCGACCTGACCGAAGCTCGACTGGTCTCGTTCACGGATCAGACCGCCCTCGATCACGTTTTCAGCCGGGTCCTCAGGAAGATGTCCAAGGATCACCCGGAACTGAAGCTGGCAGCGAAGTGGACGCTCCGCTCCACGCCATTCGCCCAGATCTGACCTGGCCACCGGAGTGACAACAAGAATGGACCAAACCATCCGACGGCTTGCGCTTCACAGCGATCCTTTACTTTCCGAAGGTGGGTGCCAGCAACCAGTCTGAAGCCGCTTGCCGGCGTCTCATCTCCAGATCGAACTTGCCTGGCTCCAATTCTCGGCAAGCTCCACCTCGTGCGGGTTGTTCATTTGGAACTCGCAAAGCGTCGCGGACGCAAGCTCTTTTTTTCCTGCGAGAAATCAGCCGGCGGTTTTTGCCGGCGATGCTTTCGTTTCGAATTGGGTCACGGCGCGCGGGTCAGAGCGGCGGTCCAGTTGGGTAGCTGGTGGCGCAGGATGCGAAGGGCCGGCGCCTCCTCTCGTTTGGCCAAAGTGACCAGCCCGAAGCGCGCCATGGCGTCGAGACTGGGTGACACATCCAGCCGGATCAAATCGACTGCCGCTGCGTTGACGGTGAGCACGATGGCATTGCTGCGTCGTGCCACGTCGACGATGCTCATGGTCTCGTCGCAGCGCAGCGTGACCATGTCGTCCGGGTTGGCTTGCGGGCCGTAGCGGGCAATCAGGATGCGGGCGACCTCGTCGCTCAGCGGTGTCGAGGCCACCGGGTAGGCCATGACGTCGTCGATGCCGACCGGACCGCCGCGTTGCGCCAGCGGATGGTCTGGGCGCACCAGAAAACCGGCGTTGAGCTCAAAGGCCAGTGACACCGTCAGCTCGGCCGAAGGACGCATGTCGCGGATGTCGACGATCGCTGCGTCCAGGTGTTGCTCGCGCAGTAACTGGAGCAGCACGGCCGTGTTGCCGCGCGAGATGTGCACCTGCAGCCGGGGGTGGTGCTCGGCCATGTGCAGCATCAGCGGTGTGCTCAGCAGCGCGCCCGGCGCCGAACTCAGTCCCACCCGCAGCTGGCCGATGAGCCCGGCGTGCAGGCCCTGGCCGGCCTGCTTGAGTGCATCGGCATCGCTCACCAGCCGCCTGGCGCGCGCCAGCACTTCGTCGCCGAAGGGCGTGAGTGAAATGCGCCGGCCCAAGCGGTCGAACAAGGCGCCGCCGAGTTCTTCCTCCAGCGCGTGAATGCTGCGGGTGAGCGCGGGCTGGGTCAGGAACAGGGCCGCCGAGGCCTGCACGAAGGAGCCCTCGTTGGCCAGCACCACGAAGTGCCTCAATTGCACCAGCGTCATGTCGAACCCTCAGTGAAAGTTATTGATCATTGATCTGCAATGCATTGGACTTTAATCCCGGCGGTTTCTAGCATGCAACAAAGTTCATGCAACCGGTCGCCAGCAGCACTCGAATGCCGTTTGGGTCGACACCCTCAGCCGGAGTACCTGCCTTGGAACGTCTCAGCGATATCGCGATTCAGGAGTTCGTTGCACTGCGGCGCGACATCCACCGCCATCCCGAGCTGGCCTTCGACGAGCACCGCACCAGCGCCCTGGTGGCGCAGAAGCTGCAGGCATGGGGCTACGCAGTGACCACCGGCCTGGGCGGCACCGGGGTGGTGGGACAACTTCGTCGCGGCAACTCCCATCGCTCGATCGGCCTCCGCGCCGACATGGACGCACTGCCCATCGTTGAAGACAGCGGCACAGACTGGACCAGTTGTCACCATGGCGTGATGCATGCCTGTGGCCACGACGGCCACACTGCCATGCTGCTGGCCGCAGCGCAGCACCTGGCCACACAAAGCCGCTTCGACGGCACGCTCAACCTGATCTTCCAGCCCGCCGAAGAAGGCGGTGGCGGCGCCCTGAAGATGATGGAGGACGGCCTGTTCGAGCGCTTTCCCTGCGACGCCATCTTTGCCATGCACAACATGCCCGGCTTCGAGCAGGGCCAGCTGGTGTTCCGCAGCGGCGCGACCATGGCATCTTCAGACTACGCCACGGTCACGCTGCACGGCGTGGGGGGCCACGGTGCCATGCCCCACAAGGCCACCGACGTGGTGGTCGCGGCGGCGTCCATCATCATGGCGCTGCAGACCGTCGTCTCGCGCCATGTGGACCCGATGCAGCCTGCCGTGGTCACGGTGGGTGCCGTGCACGCAGGCCAGGCCAACAACGTGATCCCGGCCTCGGCCCGGCTGGAACTGAGCGTGCGCGCCCTGGACCCGCGGGTGCGTTTGAGCGTCGAGCAGCGCATCCGCGAACTGGTGCGCCTGCAGGCCGAAAGCTTCGGTGTGCGCGCCGAGCTGGACTGGCGCCCGGGCTACGCCGTGCTGGTCAACGATGCGCAGCAGACCGAGCGCGCATTGGCAGTGGCGCAGGCGCATTTCCCGGCCGATCAGGTGGTGGCCCAGGGCCCCATGCTCACCGGCAGCGAAGACTTCGCTTTCATGTTGGAGCGCGTGCCGGGCAGCTACCTGTTCATTGGCAACGGCGCGGGCCAGGAGCCCGGCGCCTGCATGGTGCACAACCCCGCCTACGACTTCAACGACCACAACATCGCCACCGGCTCCGCCTACTGGATCGCGCTGGTCGGTGAACTGCTTTCCCCCACCCACCCTTGAACCCACCGGAGAAGTCCATGACCAGCCCCTTCCAAACCCTGATGGCTGCCGCCGCCATCACCTTGGCCAGCCTGTCGGGCACGGCCCATGCGCAAAGCTACCCCGCCCGCCCGGTGTCGCTGATGGTTCCCTACCCGGCCGGTGGCCTGTCGGACGTGATCGCGCGGTCGGTCAACAACACCCTGGGCAAGCAGCTGGGCCAGCCGGTCGTCATTGAAAACCTGGGTGGAGCCAGCGGGTCCATCGCCGCGCAGAAGGTGCTCAATGGCGCCAGCGACGGCTACACGGTGTTCCAGGGTTCGCCCAACGAACTCATCCTCGCGCCGTTGGCCATTGCGTCCATCAAATTCAAGAGCGAAGACTTCCGCCTGGTGCAGATGATCGCCACCGCGCAGATTGCCTTCCTGGCCCGCAAGGACTTCCCCGCCAACACGGTGGACGAGTTCCTGGACCAGGCCCGCAAAGCGGCGCAGCAGGGCCGTCCCCTGACCTACGCCAGCGTCGGCCCGGGCTCGTTCTACCACCTGCTGGGCGAGCACCTGTCCAAGGTCACCGGCATTCCCATGGTTCACGTGCCCTACAAGGGCGCAGCCCCGGCCGAGCAGGACCTGATGGCCAGCCAGGTCGACTTTTTCCTGGCGCCTTACGGCAAGAAATACGACGAGATGCACAAGAGCGGCCGCGTCAAGGTGCTGGCCATGCTCAACAGCGAGCGGCTGGAAAACGTGAAGAGCTACCCCGCCATCACCGAGAGCACGCAACTCAAGAACTTCACCTTCAACATCTGGACCGGCTACTTTGTGAAGAAGGACACCCCCGAACCCGTGGTGACCGTGCTGCACAAGGCCATCACCGAAACGCTGGCCGATCCGGGCGTGCACCAGGCGCTGGAAGCCAACAGCCAGCTGCTGGCCAAGCCGCTGTCGCTCAAGGCGGTGGACCAGGCCTACGCCGACGGCATCCAGCAGTTCCGCGCCATCGCGAAGTCGATCCAGCTGCAGGCACAATAAGCGCCTCAAACACGTCGACCGGGAGAGACTGGCTTGCAGGACAAGCCGGCGCCGAAGGAGCAACCGCCCCGGAAACTCTCAGGCAAAAGGACCGGTCGACACGCATCACACTCTGAAGAGTGGCCGGGATTCGTCCCCCGGCCCACCGCAGGAGCAAGCCAGCCACACAGGCCGGTGAATCTCTCAGGTCACAAACAGAGGGGGTCATGATCCGCACACGGTGTGCGGGTTGTGTCCTCCATTGTTTGACGACTTCGAAAGCGAGATTCCCATGGCACACCTCATCGTCATCGGCGGCGGCATCACCGGCGTCACCAGCGCCTACGCCTTGGCCCGTCAGGGTCACCAGGTCACCCTGATTGAAAAGCACCGCTACGCGGGCATGGAAACCAGCCATGCCAACGGCGGCCAGCTTTCGGCCTCCAACGCCGAAGTCTGGACCCATCCCTCCACCTTGCTCAAGGGCCTGAAGTGGATGTTCAAGGCCGATGCGCCGCTGCTGGTCAACCCCAGGCCCAGCTGGCACAAGCTCAGTTGGTTTGCCGAGTTCGTGGCCTCCATTCCGAAGTACCGCAGCAACACCGTGTCCACCACGCGCCTGGCCATCGCGGCGCGCGAGCACCTGTTTGGCTGGGCGCAGGCCGAAGGCATTGATTTCGATCTGAAGCAGCAGGGCATCCTGCACATCTACCGCGACCGCGCCGGCTTCGAGCACGCGGGCGATGTGTCCAAACTGCTGGCCGAAGGCGGCTTGCCGCGCCGCGCCGTCACCCCCGACGAGATGCGCGCCATCGAGCCCACGCTGCAAGGCGACTACTTCGGCGGCTACTTCACCGAGAGCGACAGCACAGGCGACATCCACAAGTTCACGCACGGCCTGAGCCAGGCCTGTGCACGGATGGGCGTGCACCTCATGACCGGCCAGAGCGTGGCCCGCGTGAAGAGCACGGGCAGCACCGCGCAGGTGACGCTGGCCAACGGGCAGGTGGTGGACGCCGACGCCGTGGTGATCAGCGCCGGCGTGCACAGCCGTGCGCTCGGCGCCCAGTTGGGCGACCGGCTCAACGTGTACCCGGTCAAGGGTTACTCCATCACCGTCATGCTCAATGACGAACAGAGCCAGGCGGCCGCGCCGCAGGTGAGCCTGCTGGACGACGAGACCAAGCTGGTGACCAGCCGGCTGGGGGTGGACCGTTTCCGTGTGGCCGGCACAGCCGAGTTCAACGGCATCAACCTCGACATCCGCGCCGACCGCATCCGGCCGCTGGTGAACTGGGTGAACCAGTGTTTCCCCGGCGTGAGCACACGCCGGGTGGAGCCCTGGGCGGGACTGCGCCCCATGATGCCGAACATGATGCCGCGCGTGGGTTCGGGCAACCAGCCGAATGTGTTCTACAACACCGGCCACGGGCACCTGGGTTGGACGCTGTCGGCCATCACGGCGCACCAGCTCGGCGAGCATGTAGCGCAGTGGGAGCGGATGCGAACACCCATGCTGGTGCCAGTGGTCGCCACTGTTTGACTGATGCGAGCTGCTGCTTGTCAGCGCCTGCTGGCCACTACCGAACGCTCGCACCAAAAAGTCGCCATACCGTGCAGGCAATGGTCGCTGCGATCGCGAAAGTGCCGATGAAAACCGTCGTTCGCAAGAGATGCGGCCCACGAACGGATATCGTCAGCTACCCGCTCTCGGAGTTATGGCTGCCCTTGGAGCGGTGGCCATCGAATGACAGGTAGTCAACACCGTTGTTTTTCGGGATGTCAGGCTCGAATGGCTCATTTCAGTCTTGAGCTGCCCCTCAGGATCTAGGGAACCGCTTAACAGCGGTCTCGGCCCCTCCCGATGTCCGTGTTGGCTCCTTACCCGATTTTTTAAACAACGCGCCACGAAACAGATGTAGTACGACGGAGGGTTTTCAGCGGGGTGGGGCTCAGTCATCCAACCCGATCCATTGAAGAGTGCCGACGCTCGCAGGAGCGAGTGTGTACCCTGTACTTTTCGCACCCGCACTCAGTCTTTGGTCCTCGACCGCTGCATTTCCCCACTGAGCACGAGCATCAAAGGAAAATGAAGTGGTTCGCTACCATCGCAACATTCCAGAACAACAGGAGTGAGGGATGAGCATTGAGACCTACTTGATCGAGTTGGCTGCACGGGAAGTCGTCAAAATCTTTGAGAGGTCGAAGGCCGCGGGGATTGCCTTTGTCGTCACAGTGATCGCCATGTCGATTGGTCTAGGTGTCTTTGCCTTCAAGTTCGGCAAGGGTCTGGCCGAGCGTGAGAAGGTGGCGAGGCTCCACACTGCAGCGAAATGGAGACTACGAGATCATCGGGCCGGAGAACTTCTTCCCATTGGGTAGTGATCTTGTGCAAGCTATCTCACCGAGGTTTAAGGACCTGCAAGCTCGATCCGTACGCTGAAAAGCTTTCAACTTGGCTATTGATCGAGGCAATCCGAATGCCCGTAAGAAGAAACAAGCACCCGTGTCAAACATTTCGCGATGAGTCTTATAATCTAGCGCATGGCCTCCTACCCAACCATCTCTGCTCTCACGGCAGTTCGTTTGCCCCTCGCGGCAGGCAGCGCTGTGGCCGGTCGCAAGCTGATGGGCTCGGCGGGACTGCGCCAGCCGGCCGCACATTCCTAAGCCCGGCGATACCTCTTCCTACTTTTTGCGCAATCCAACCATCGCCGGGCCCCAAGCCAGCGCGATCGCGGGCACCGTCTTTTCCCGACGGGCCTGCACCAGTTGGAGTGCCCTATGCACAAGAACCTTGCGGGTGAGCGTCTGCTCACCGAGATTGACTACGCACGCCTGAACAAGCTGCACGGCACGCAACTTCCGCCCGAACTGATCGACACGCTCGATTCTCTGGACCTCGTGCCCTCGCGCGAGATCCCACCCGACATCGTCACGATGTACTCGCAGGTGATCGTCGAAGACCTCGACTCCCACCAGCGCCAGAAACTCACGCTGTGTTACCCCGCTGACGCCGAGCCGCACCTGGGCTTCATCTCCGTGCTCTCTCCGGTGGGCGCCAGCCTGCTCGGGCAGCGCGTGGGTGCCATCGCCCGCTGGCGCACACCCAACGGGGACGCGTGCGCGGCAGAAATTGTCTCTCTGCTGTTTCAGCCCGAAGCCAGCGGCGACTTCACAACTTAGCCGCCTCCATGTCGTCGATCACGCCCCCAGCCACTGCGCTGAGGGGTTGGCCCTCGTTCGTCCAGGAATTCCCATGCACTTTGATTCCATCCTAGCCGTCTCCGACTTCTCGGCACTCTCTGCACACGCGCTGGAGCGCGCAGCCCTGCTGGCGCGCCAGCACCAAATCACGCTGCGTCTGATCCATCTTAACGAGAGTCCGAAAATCCATCCTGCGGATCCGATCGCACGCCTTGGGCAGCGGGCACGTCAACTGGCCAGACGCTACGAGATCTCGGTGCACGCGATCGAACGCTCAGCCACGCTAGACGCCGTGCTCGCCGAGGCTGGCGCCTCCACGCTGCTGGTCATGGGGCCGCTGTCGCAGCGCAGCTGGAAGCGGTTTCACCGCGGTACGACGCTTGACCAGGCGGTGCACGGCAGCTTGTGCCCGCTCCTGGTGGTCAAGCAGGAGCCCGACCGTGCGTATGGGCATGTGCTAGTGGCCGTTGACCTGTCAGCACGAACCAAGCCACTGATCGACTTTGCCCGTCGGTTCTCAACGCCCAACGTGTTGAAACTGTTTCACGCCGTCGACACGATCGAGGACAGCAAACTGCGCTCGGTGCAGGCGTCAGCCGAAGCGATTCAGGCCAATCGGTTCAGCTCGCGCCAACACGCCAGGGACCGACTGGCGCAGCTCATCGGCGCACTAAACCTTCCGCCAACTGACTCAATAGACCCACCGCTGTCCTTTGAAGTGGGCAATGGCGACCCCGCCTACACAACCGCGCTACACCAGCTTTCCACGCAGGCCGACCTGGTCGTGGTGGGTAAGCGTCCCAGTTCTCCGCTCGCTCAGTTCTTCACCGGCAGCGTGGCTCAGCGCCTGGCCAAGTGGGCCGCGGGAGATGTGCTGATCGCCCCGTTTCGTCAACTGGGCGTTGTCACGACCGCCGACCGACTCTGAGAACGACATGGACCTCACCAAAGACTTCATCAAGACCAAGCAGCCTTGTGCCGATGGATTCCGCTGGTTCTTGCGGCACCACCATGAGGGGAGCAACTACCAGGACCTGCTGGATGCTCTGGTCCAGGCAGGTCGCGTCAGCGACGCCTGCTGGCTGCTCGATCAGTTCGGCCCCACCAACGAGACCTTGAGCCTGGACCATCTCTCTGCCGACGCCATCGTATTCGCAGGCTCACTGCGGGTGCGCGGCAACATCGATGTGGACTCGGTGGTACGTGTGGGTCGGCGCATCGACGTGGGTGGCAGCATCGTTGTCGGTGAATCGCTGGTATCTGGCGACGACATCCGCTGCGAAGGGAATATTCGAAGCAACGGCAGATTGGAATCGGGCGGGCGTCTCAAGGCTGGCTGGGGCATCGAAGCCAACGGTGACATCACAGCCAGGGCAGACCTGCAAGCTGCTTGGGACGTTCGCTGCGCAGGCCATCTGCGCCTCGGCGGTCAGGCATCTGTGGGCCATGGCATCTCAGTGCAGGGATCCATCACCTGCGCCAAGAGCATCATGTCTGGTGGAAGTCTGGAATCAACCGCCAGTGTCCACGCCATCGAGGGCATCTCGGTTGGCCTGGATATCAAGTGCGGCATGCACTTGGAAGCGGGTTGGGGCATCAAGGCGGGCGGTGCTGTTGAGGCGCGAGGCGCGATCCGCGCCGGTGAGAGCCTGAGTGCGTTCGAGACCATCAGTGCGGGCGCCGGCTACGGCGTTTTCTCCGGTCTGAATGTGCAGGTGGAGGCGTGGGAATCGAGCGCACGCGTGTGCGCCAGCAAAAAGCCCGACAGTTTGATGAGCGGTTGGTGGGCAGGAGCTCGGGATGTTTGAACCATGGATGTTTGCCCTGTTGCCATTGCCCTTCATCACTCCTCGACAAGCTCTTCTCGGCGAGCGGCTTGCAACAGGCCGCGGTGCGCGGTCTTGTGCACATCGGCATACCATGGAGCTGCGGGTGGATGTGCAGTGGAGCGCTGCCGCCGTTGACGATGAATTGAAGTCGCTGCACGCACGCCTTGAGCGCTCGGGCCTTCTCAAAGGTAGTTCCAATATCATCTCGCCCCAACTCCCAGGCTTGGTTCTTCACCACCGTGAAGCCGATGGAGAGCACTACATCTACGTAGAGGATGTGGATCGAGGGTGTCTGGCCGGCTACACCGTCTTCAACCGCTTGATCGAAGTCAATCGCTCACTGGATCGCTTTGTCCGGGCTCCGCATTCCAAATATGCGGTCGAGTACCAGCGAAGGGGCATCGCCACAGCTGTGTATGAATGGGCGCTCGGTCAGGGATTTTGCTTGATCAGCGGCGCCCGCCAATCCCAAAGTGCCCATTCGCTTTGGATATCCCTCGCATCACGTCACCGACTGGAATACATCGAGGTTCGAAACAAGTGCATTCACTTGCTGGCGTCACCTGTGGATTCGCTCACGCGCGACCGGCTCCAGACCCGCATGGTGTTGCTGGGCGAGGGTTGGCAGGTCGAGGCTGACTCGCTCTGTTGATTCATTTCCAAAGCTGGGCCATTTCGGGACGCATTCACGTTGAAATTTGAGCCACGTTGCCGCTCTATCCTGCTGAATTTTTCAGCACGGGGGAGCAGGAGTGATCAACGTGAGCACATTGAGCAAGTTACGCCGCCTCGTGCTGAGGCAGGACGTGTCGGTGCGCGAGGCCAGCCGGCGCCTGGGCATCTCGCGCAACACAGCCACCAAGTGGCTCAAGGACGGGGAGATGGCCGAACCCAGATACCCGCAGCGGGTGTCAGGCCCCAGCATCCTGGATCCGTACAAGGAGCAGTTGAGCCAGTGGCTCAAAGCCGATAGCCACTGCAGCAAACGCGATCGGCGCGGAATCAAGGCGATGTTTGAAGCTCTGCGGGCGCAGGGCTACAGCGGCAGCCGAGGGCCGGTCTACGCCTTTGCCCAGCGCTGGCAGCAAGAGCAAGGCAACGTTGCGCGCGGCGCAGGTTTCGTACCCCTGAGCTTCGAGTTGGGTGAAGCGTTCCAGTTCGACTGGAGCTGCGAGTACCTCTTCATTGGCGGGTTGCGCCGCCGCCTGGAGGTGGCACACACCAAGCTAGCAGCCAGTCGCGCCTTCTGCCTGGTGGCGTACTACAGCCAGGCGCACGAGATGCTGTTCGATGCGCACGCACGGGCGTTCGCCCTCTTCGGTGGTGTGCCCCGGCGGGGTATCTACGACAACATGAAGACCGCTGTGGACAAAGTCGGTCAGGGCAAACAGCGCAGCGTCAATGCGCGCTTCGAGGCCATGACCGGGCACTACCTGTTCGAGCCGGAGTTCTGCAATCGCGCCGCCGGCTGGGAGAAGGGGGTCGTCGAGAAGAACGTTCAGGATCGGCGGAAGGACATCTGGCGTGAGGCCAGCGAGCGGCGCTGGGGGACGCTTGGCGAGCTCAACGACTGGTTGCAGCAGGCCTGTGTGAAGGTCTGGGCTGAGATGAGTCACCCCGAATGGACACAGCTCACGGTGGCCGATGTCTGGCAGGACGAGCGTGTTCGCCTCATGCCCAACCCGCGAGCGTTTGATGGCTATGTGGAGCAGCCGGTGCGGGTCTCTGCCACCTCGCTGATCCACTTCCAGCGCAACCGCTACAGCGTGCCGTGTGAATGGATTCATGCGGTGGTCAGTCTGCGGGCCTACGCGGATGATCTGCTGGTGGTCGGGCCCGATGGGCGACAGGTTCGCCTGGCGCGCAGCTTCGAACGTGATCAGACGCTCTACGACTGGATGCACTACATCGCGCTGGTCGAGCGCAAGCCCGGCGCGCTGCGCAACGGCGCGCCCTTCAAGACCATGCCCGAACCCCTGCAGGAACTGCAGCGCCAGTTGCTGCGCCACAGCGGTGGCGACAGGGTGATGGCGCAGGTGCTCATGGGTGTGAGCCTGCACGGGCTGGAAGCCGTGCTGGTGGCGGTGGAGCTGGCCCTGCAGAGCGGGCGGGTAAGTGCGGAGCACGTGCTCAACGTGCTCTCGCGTATGAAGGAGCAGCGCGTGCCCGAGTCGCCAGCGGCCACCGGGTTGACGCTCAATACACCTCCACTGGCCAACCTGCAGCGCTATGACGCACTGCGCAACGTCCAGCCTCATGAGGCGTCACCGGAGTCCGACCATGCATGACGTCATTGATGCTTTCAAAGCACTGGGCCTGCACGGCATGGCCAGTGCCTGGCCGGAGGTGCTGGGCACCGCCCGCATGAAGTCGCTCGATCATGAGGCCGTGTTGCACCAGCTCATCAAGGCCGAGACCGCTCAGCGCGAGGTGCGCTCCATGGCCTACCAGATGCGCGTGGCGCGGTTCCCGTCGCACCGCGATCTCGCCGGCTTTGACTTCGCCCACGCGCAACTCGATGAGGCGCTGGTGCGCCAGTTGCACACCCTTCGCTTCGTGGAGTCGGCTCACAACGTGGTGCTGGTCGGTGGCCCCGGCACGGGCAAGACCCACCTGGCCACAAGCCTGGGGATTGAGGCGATTCGCATGCATGGCAAGCGGGTGCGTTTCTTCTCCACGGTGGAGCTGGTCAACGCCCTGGAGCTGGAGAAGGCGCAGAACAAGGCCGGGCAGTTGGCGCACCGCCTGATGTACGTCGATCTGGTGATCCTGGATGAACTGGGCTATCTGCCATTCACGCAGTCGGGCGGCGCGATGCTGTTCCACCTGCTCTCCAAACTCTACGAGCGAACGAGCGTGGTGATTACCACCAACCTCACCTTCTCGGAATGGAGCAGCGTCTTTGGCGACGCCAAGATGACCACCGCCTTGCTCGACCGCCTCACGCACCACTGCCACATCGTGGAGACGGGCAATGAGAGCTGGCGATTCAAGCATTCCAGTGCCGCTGGCGCGGCACCGCCAAAGCCACGCAGCAAAGCTCAGAGAGGAGATCGAAAAACAGCAGACCCGATAGACTTATCCACAACCGAGTAGCCAAAGAATCCATCAACCCAGTGGCTCAATCTTCGACGTGATCACTGGCTCAGTTGTGCTGATGAATCAACACTCGCTCAAACCGTCACACGCCCGAGCTTCTTTCTTTCGACGGGTCTGGCAGAAGGGGCAGGTCAGGCTGCCTGACGCTCAAGATGAAGTTCTGCACACGCAGTCCCCCAAGGCAGCTGCTCGACTGAAACCAGTCATTGGTCCTGCAAGTTCTCAGCATGTTGGATGACCGCTTCCGGGCAGCGAGCGCGAGGTCATGGTGCGCTCAGTAAAGACAGCTTTCGCTGCAGAGAAGTAGTTCGCAACTCTCCACGCATTTGAAGTCGGGATGCTGGAGGAGCTCTCTCGGCGTGTGCGAAGGCGGCAGCTTCGCGTGCCTACTCGCGCGTCAAAAATTAGGCTTTTGATTCGGGGGCTGCGTCGTCCTGATCAGGGAGGTGCTCCATGAGGTCCTCAACACGGCAGGCGAAGTAGCAGCAGAGCCGATCAATAGTCTCCGTCCCAGTGCCGTAGCCCTTCTGGTTGAGGATCTTTGACAGGGTCATCCTGTTCAGCCCAGTTGCGGTCGCGATCTCGCTAATGCTGACTCGTTGGCCGTCAGCAAACCGTTTTTTCTCGATCATCTCTCCGAGCTTGAACCTGATCATGATGCGTTTTGGCGTCAAGTGATAAAAAATTTTATCAAACGACTTGCAAAACAAGCAAAGTCGCCTAAGATATGCATCAGGTGATAAAAATTTATATCACTTGATTGTTCTATCTTACAGGAGAGAGTCTTGGATCAGCAGCCCACCTACCTCACAACCGATGAGTTGTCCCAGCGCATCAAGTACGACGTCCGAACAATTCGGGAGCGGCTGAAAGACAGTGTGCTTATTGAAGGTACTCACTACTTTCGGCCTTTCGGTGGTCGAAAGATCCTGTTCTTGTGGGAGACGATCGAACGCGACATGCGCACTCCGTCTCTTCACACTCCTGTTGGCATGTCGGCGGTTCCTATGGCCAACGGAGCAATGGTCCATGGCTAAGGTAGTTGCGCGCAAAGAGACCGGCAAACTCGTCATCGACTTCACCTACAGGGGCGTTCGTTGTCGAGAGCAAACCGCACTGGACGATACACCTCGGAATCGCAAGCTTGTTCAGGGTGTAGTGGACCGGCTGAAAGTCGCCATCCAGAAGGGCAGCTTTGACTATGCTGACTTTTTCCCCGGCAGCTCGATTGCCGCTCGGCTGAGCGAGATGCGGACGGTGAGTCCGGAACAGGTGGTCGAGACGGGCGAAGTGGCTATTGGCCCCACCTTCAAAACCTTCGCAGACCAGTGGGTTCAAGAGCACAGCATCGAATGGCGCCGAAGCCACATCCGCTCGCTGCTCTCCACGATCGAAGGTCGCCTGTACCCGCACTTCGGAGAAAAAGTCATCAGCACCATCACCAAAGCCGACGTGCTGGCCTTCCGCGCGGCCCTCGCCAAGGAGCCGGGTCGCGGTGCCAAAGCTGTACTTTCAGCAAAACGCATCAACGAGATCATGGGTACGTTGAAGCAGATCCTTGAGGAAGCTGCCGACCGGCTGGAGTTCACGTCGCCGGTCACGAACATGAAGCGACTGCGGGTGCGCAAAACTGACGTTCAGCCGTTCTCATTGGCGGAGATGCAAACGATCCTCGCCACGGTGCGCCCGGACTACCGCGACTACCTGCAGGTGCGATTTCTGACTGGGATGCGCACGGGCGAAGTCAACGGCCTGAAGTGGAAATACATCGACTTCGACAGCCGCCTGATCTTGGTGCGTGAGACCCACGTGCTCGGCGAGGACGACTACACCAAAACCGACGGCAGCCAGCGCGACATCAAGATGAGCCAGCCGGTGTTCGATGCTTTGCAGCGTCAACGCGAAATCACGTTCGGGCGTTCGGTCTATGTTTTCTGCAACATGCTCGGTGAGCCACTGGACAACACCAACTTCACCAACCGCATCTGGTACCCGCTGCTGCGCCACCTGGCCTACGAGCCTCGCCGCCCGTACCAGATGCGGCACACCGCTGCGACGCTGTGGCTCGCCTCGGGGGAAGCGCCGGAGTTCGTCGCCCGCCAGCTTGGCCACACGAGCACCGAGATGCTGTTTCGCACCTACAGCCGCTACGTGCCCAACATGACACGCCAGGACGGCAGCGCCATGGAGCGTCTCCTCGCGAACCAGTTTGAAAACGGCCCGCTCGTGCGCTACGAACCACCCGCGGCGCAAACGCGGCAGTCATCAAAACGCGCGCAGACAGTCTCGAACGCTGTGGTCACGCGCCGCTCTGGCCCCGACCTCTACGTGCCCGTGAACCAGGCCAGCGCAATGCCGATGCCCAAACCCCGAGGCGTATCGGCTGCGCGTATGCGCCCCACCCATCCTCGCCGCGACCTGAGCGCAGGACCGTCCATTCCGGCGGACGGCACCGATGCACAACCTCCGCCGATACCCTGGCTGAGAACCGCGCTCCGAGCTGAACAAAAGCAGCCGATGCGCGCCTCTCTCAGCCACTGGCACTGACCAGCCCATTGCCGCAACTGCATTGAAACCTGCCTCGCTTCCCAAAAAAAAGGGGAAGCGGGCAGGGCGGGCGGAGCTTTGCCCAAACCATTTCAGCAGTCGACGTCTTCACCTTCATTCGAGATGCCTGCCGCACCCACTTCAAGGACCACACCATGCACATTCGCACCCTCATTTTCTCAAGCAAACCCCCGCTGATCCGTGTCAACGGCAAGCCTCGTCTGATCTGGAGAAAGCACCCCACGCCCAAGACCCGCCGCTTGATCCCCGGCCGGGTTCACCACGTGTCCACCTTCGCCTTTGTCGCGCTCCCCGAGGCCGCCACGCAAATCCTCAAACCTGCGGAGCGCGCCGCTCTGGTGGACTGGTTCAGCAAGGAGCGCATTCAGGTGGTCATGGATCACAAGGGTCACCACTTCAACGTGACCCTGCGCTCGACCGTCCTGATCGACCGCAAGGACGCACCCACCGAACAGAAGACAGCCGTTGGCAGTCCACAGGCCCCCACTGGCAAACCGTGAAGCCCTTGCGAGTTGCCCAGCCACCTGAACAGCTTGCCGCTCGGTGCAGCAGGCGGCGCTCATGCACCGAGGTCTCACCGCCACACCCGTCTTCACCCGATCCGAATCGCAGTCCCACACATCTCTGAATTTCAAATGAACAAACCCACCCGCAACCGCATCGTCACCACCTCCTTCAACCAGGCCGAGTTCGCCGCTTTCATGAAGAACTCCCCCAGGGAGGTGACCTCGCAGCGCCTGAGCCTGGGCCGTCTGTTCGACCCCAACTGGGCCAACGCCGACTTGTGTGCTTCGGTGCACGCGCAGCTGCCCCTGCACATGCCGCCGATGCTCATCGAATTCATCAAGACCGCGCTCAGCGACGCAACGGTTCGCCGTGCCTACCTCCAGCCGCGACTGCATGCGAGCCAGCTGGAGCTGCTCACGCCGTGGAAGGGCGCCCTGGACGCCGGCGTTCGTGCTTACCTCTCGCCCATGCTGTCTCCGAGCGAGGCAGACATGGCATTCACCGCTGCGTTCGTGGCGCCCATCTCGCGCTTTACCGTGCTGCTCCCCGTCGCCGAGTCGGACGGAGGAGAGCGGGGCGCTCAGGGCGGCGCCAAACATGGCGTTGACCAAGGTATTGACCAAGGCGCTAATGAAAGCACCGGTGAAGACGGAGAGGGTGATCGTCCAGTGGTGCTGCCGGCGGATCCGAACTCCCTGCGTGCCGACCTGCTGCACGACGCGCTGCGCCAACTCGCCCGCCGCAGCACCGGCATGGCCGACACCATCAGCGCTGTGCTGAATCTGGACCGCGCCGCCTTTGACGTTGACCCGGAGCATGTGGCGCGCCTGACCGGCGTCGTGGCGTTGGCCGTCACCCCCTTGCACAACCTGTGGCCCGTCACGGTCCAGGAACGTGCGCTGTCGGTCAAGTACCTGCGCCCCTGAATCGCAGGGCCGGGCCCGGCCGGAAGAACCTCAAAAAACCTCCCGCCGCGCCCTTGACACGAGGCCCTTTCGTGAGATTTTGGATATGCGACCCAGTTCATCACGAATCCATCACAACTGCATCACGAAAAAATCGCGAGGAAGTAAGATGACCGACACAACACCACCCAACCCGGAAAGACCGGCGGAGCAGCGCAAGACGATCGTCCACGAGTTGTGGCGAGGAAACATCTGCATCGAGCTGACCGGGCACTTGAACATCTTTGTCGGGCACAAGCTGGAGCACATCACACCGGCCATGCTGGCCTTGAAATCCGGCGGCCGTCCTGAGAAGGTCATATGGGAAGCATTCCCCAACTGGCAAACACAGCATTGGGAGCAATCAGTCCCTTTGACGACCCCGCCCACCCCCATGCTCACGAGGCCCGATGGCTCTCACATCCTGCTGCGCCCCGCAGAGGGCGAGTCGACAAGAAAGATTGATCTGATCAAAGCCTTTCTCGATTGGATGCTGGCCTGGGAGGCTGAGGAGCGGGCGATGGCTTGCGCCGAGGAAGATGAGTTTCAAGACGAGGAGGAGGGCGTGGCGCCAGACCCTGTTGAAACCCCTCGCCCCAAATCGAGCCGGTTCGGCTTGGGGTCCTTGGTGATCACCGCAGGGCTCTTGTTCCTGGCCTACGACGCATTCAAGATATTCATTCCGGCGAACATCACAAAACGGGAGTCGATCGGCGTTCTGGTGTCTGCCCACTCGTCGAGCGACTGGAGTTATCCGTGGCTGTTGGAGACAGATCGTGGTGTCTACCCAGTGGCCAAGGTGCTGATGATCGACAAGGGTGCACCGCTCACGTTGATTGCACTGAGCAACGGCAGACGCGTGATCTGTGAAGAACGGCTGGTGGTGTGTGCCCGGACCGTGGGGGAGGAGCGGCGGATTGCTGTCAAGGCGGGTGGGCAATGACAAAGCCCTTGGTGCTGGTGCGTAGGGTGTACTCCAGCGTGGTCGAGACAAGGGAGCGGGGCAGCTTCAAGGGGGGCGGCCTTCTCACACCAAATTGGTTCGAACACTGATCATTCATACGCTGTACAGCGTATTGAGGCATTTCAGCGTATCGATCGGGAGGGTGGCAGGACGCTCCCGGCGATAACGCGGGGAAAAGGGCCAGTTGGCCGGGAGAGTACTTTGAAAAGTTGACTGAAAGTAGGGCAATGTCCCTGCACTCACATCGTCCACCCAAGCCCAAGACCCAAAAGCGACCCTCAGGCTCCTGTCGAACGTCCGACAGGAGCCAGTCGACACGCCGCCCGATGGAGGTGTTGCCATGAGCCTGCCCGACGTACCTTCCAACGTGCCAGGCGAGGAGCTGACGATCAGCCCCCATGCGGTTACCGCCTCGGATACTCCAGACAACATCATTGCAAGCCATGCCGGGTTGCTGGTTCGTGGTGCGGACGGCGTCGTCCAAAACTTTCTGGAATCGTTGTCCGTATCAATATCCGCACCGCATGGCATGCCCTGTGCGTATGAGGCTTGCGCCGCATTCATTGGCGGCGTCGAAGCGGTCCAGAGCCACCTGCACCTTCCTCATCCCAAAGTTCATCAGTGGCTCACAGCGGCCCACGAGTTGTTCGCTGAGCTCGAGTTCAAACGCGGCTCAGCCTTCGCTTCCGCCCGACTGAGCTTGAAAGGCATGAGGACCGAACATCCCGTTTGGGTCAGCTTTGTGGAACGCGGACTCCATGGACACGAGAACTGCGCGGCAACACTGTTGTTGGGCTGCGCAGTACTGCTCTCGATGGAGGACGACGAGCCCATTGGTCCGGGGCTATCAAAGCAGCTGAGCAATCTGAAGCCCGAGAGGGCCATCAGTGAGGCTCAGGTCAGCTCCATGCTCTCGGGGGAAGCGGTCGACATCGTGGGCATTGACGAAGGGATCTCCGCCCTCCGTCGCCAATGGGTCAAAGTGCTCAACAAGTTCGGCCCTGATCAGCCCCCTTCACCGAGCACCCCGAATGAGCGAGCCCGCGCGCAGGTTTTCAGTGCTGCACTTAACTGCGGCGCGAGCCGCGTTGCGGGCGCAGCGAGCCACCGTTTGCTTACCGACGAATCATTTCGCCGCGCTTGCGAATGCACACGCGTGGAAGTCTTGAAGGATTCGTTCAGAGGGGTGCTGGCTGTGCTCGTGATGCGAACAGGTTTGTCCGTCGACGTCGTGGCGTCCATGCCTTTGATCTCGGCCACTGGTGCTTCCTCAAATTTCGGTCTGGACGTTTCTCGGGCGACAGTTGTGCTCGATCTGCGCGTGCTGGTCCCTGAGGCCAGCCAACCGCTGCCCGGCTCGCTGCCAGCCCGATACTGCCTTGAGATCCAGCTGCCATCCATTGTGAGAGAACAGCTTCAACGGAGGTTGGCTCGGTATCCGGCCGCGAAATCTTTGGAAGACTTGTACCCAGAAACGTTGGCGCCAGATGCCAAGTCAAAAGTCTTCCCCAGCCAACATGAAATCGCACCCACCTGGAGCCGACTTCGGTATAGCCTGGGTTTTGCCCTGCGCCAACAGGGCATCAACAAGCTCCTCGTGGCGCTGGTCAGTGGCGACTTCGGCATCGTTCCGCGCTCCAAGCTTCACTACGCGCGGGTGTCGGCATGCGAATTTCGCGCCGTCGAACAGATTGCGTACAAGCAACTCGGTCTCGGCGAATGCTCTGGCATCGTTGATCTCGACGCGCCGGGAATCGGATGCGCCGTTATCCCCACTCCGGACAACGTCCGGCGGCATGACGAACTGCTGGTCCAAGCCGCTCAAGTAGCTCGACCGGGCAAAGCGGGCGACCTGCCGCTGCTGCGTACGTTCCACAACGCCTACACGGCGTTGGTTGCCTGGCGACTGTCCATCCTGCTTGCCCTGCGCGAGACGCAGACCATTGAACTCGATGCCGGCATTGACCCAATCTCGGATACCTGGATTCCCATCCACGACAAGACCACGCATCGAGACCGGGGATTTCAGCCGGTGGCGCTCGGTCCATACGCCGCCATGACGGTCCTGCTGTACCAGCAGCACTGCCGTAGCACGGCAGAGCGGGCGGCTCGGCTGGCGGGACGACGCACGGAGTTTTCGCTTTGGTGCGAGGCGGTCGGGCATCGGCACAACGTTCGCCTGCTGAGCTTTGTCACGGGCACCGATGAGATCAAAGGCGTTCCCTCTCGCGCCTTCGTTTCACCGGCCGGTTTGACCGCTGCTGCCTCCAAAGGTGATGAGAGTGTGCCGTACGTTCTTGCCCCTGACGTTGGCCGCAAGGTCATGGAGAACGAACTGCGGATCCAGGGTGCGCGCTCCAGCGATATTGACGCGCATCTTCGTCACTTCATGCAAGGGCAAGAGCCCTCTAGCGCCTTCGATACATCGGTGCTTAGCGAGTGGGTCCGTCGAATAGTTCCTGCACAACAACGGGTGGCCATGTCCTTATTGGGCCCACCTGAGATCGGCCTGAGCAAGGGATTCATCCGGCGTGAAGCGATTGAAGGAGCGTACAAATGAAGCTTCGCGACAAAGTGGCGAGACCTGGCGTCGACGCAGCAGTTCGGTTTCAGATGAAGGACACGGGTGTCACATGGCAGTACTTCCATTCCACCAGAGGTTCGTCTGCCCGGTTCGAGCAGATCCTGTACGCCGCTCTATTCTCGACGCCAGCCAGCGGCGATGACCATCTTCACTCCCATGGCCATTTGGCAGCGCGCCTGATCTGCCTCGACGGACTGCGCCCGGATGTACTGCCTTTGCTCGCGATCTCCGGCTCGGTTCCCTACCGCTGCGGGGAGCACGTCATGTTGGAATGGTCAGAAGGCGCAGTGACCACCGTCGCCGGTGCGGCTCGTGTCGCACGTGTGGAGCGCAGGATTCTGTCGCCATTCACATTTGCTCTCTGGCCCAAGGCCGCAATGCCTGTGCAGGCACCCAGCCGAAATCTCCTCGATTCATCAAGGGAGGGCCACTTGCAGGATGTGGATGGGCAGACCATTCCAGACGCATCCTTGAACCCAAGTCCAGTGCACGTATCGCTGCACGACGTGAGTCCCGCGCTGCTGGATTGGCTCAAGCTTCACGGGTTCTACCCTGACAGCCTCGACTTGCTGGAGAAGCTTGCCTCTGACCAAATCGCTTGGTGGAGCCAGCATCTTCCGGGGCCGCTGTTTGCACATTGCGCAGGTTGTTTCCCTCTGTCGGCCGTGGACCGCTCCACCTGGGCGAGGCAGCAGAAACGGCAGGTTTTGGTGGTGAGGCCTTCAGTTGAGTCGTACGATTCCGACGATTACGTCGCCGAACCGCAGGAGGACTCCGATACAGCGCAACTCTTGGAGAAACGGGATACAGCGCAGGGCGTGGGGTTTGATCGCTCGGAGTTGGCGGCAGCCCTTGAGGTGCTCAAGAGAGAACATTCCTCTGGCATTGCAGGGCGGACCAAGAGGCTGTGGATCGATGGACTGCAGCGTCTGCAGTTGGGTTCCAGGGGAGTCAATCCAAACACGGTCGTCCTGGTGGGATGGATCAGTCACATGTGCGAACGGGGCACGATCGACAAAGCCAATCCCGCGGTGAGCACTTTGCGCAAGTACGCGTCGCTGCTGCTTTTGCGTCTGGGAGAGCGCCTTGCGCACATCGAGGCTGAACCAGAGGACTGGGATGCACGGAACCTGTTGCAGATCTATCGGGAAGTCATGCAGCAAACTTCCAAGGGAACGAAGGTCGCAGCCCACTCCGCGATTCTGAGTTTTCACAGTTACCTCGTGGAGATTTTTGACACCGAACAACTCCATGAGTCCGTCTGGGAAGCAGGATCCTTGTTGACCGGCACCGAGGGGAGCGGCCCACCACAGCAACGTCTGAAGGCCAGCGCCCAATCCTACGAATCTCGGGTGATCGCCCATGTGGTCTGGCCCCACGAGGTGGCATGGTCCGTGAACGCCTGCGATGGGGTGCCGGACCTTCGCCTGGGCGCGATCGCGAAGGTGAAACTTGCCATCGCGAGCGAGTGCGCGGTGAGGTACCAAGATCTCTCGAGACTGGTAGTCACGAACCTTTCTTTTCTCCGCGATTCGCGTGGACCTTACTGTCAGATCGAGGTGGTGAGAAAGGCCTCGCGCGGCTCGCTCAAGACCGAGACCTCGCAACGGTACTTGTACGTGCGGCACCCGGAGAACCTAGTTGTGATCAGCGCGTGGCTGGCACTGCGAAAGGAGGAGACGCCCAGCGGCCAGGCCTACCTGTTTGGCGAGAAGAATTCAGACAAAGTTCGGTATCGACCGGCCGCTGTTCAAGCTCTGCTGAGTCGCCTCCTAAAGCGCGCCACGGGTTGTTCGGGCATGCGCTTTTATGATCTGCGGCATTCCGTGATCAGTGACGCGGTGGCCGACGTTTTGACGTCCAGAGCAGAGGTGGACGTGAACTTGATGGAAGCGGTCTCCAGTGCTGCAGGGCATGCATCGCCGTACGCAACCTTGCGCAACTACTCGCATCTGTACGAGCAGCCATTGCGCCTGAACCTGGATATTGCACTGACCGGTGGTATTGGAGCCACTAGCCTTGAAATGGCGGCCTCCTTCAATGGCCTGGGCGAGCAGTCCTTTGCGATGAAGCCGAACACCCTTGTGCAGATGGCCAGGCGTTGGGGGTGGGAGCTGCCCATGCTGTGGCACACCCTCGCGCATGAGGCATCACAAGGGATGCCCTGTGAGACGGTGTGTGCTCCCTTTGAATGGTCTGCTCCATCTTCTCTGACATCTTGGACGCGAACGTCGACAGACCTTCCCGTTCAGATGCTGGCCGATGCGATTGCGCGTAAAGCCAACGGAATAGAGATCGACACCGTTGCACGCATTGCGGGCCTGCCCCTGCCGCTGGCAATCAAGCTCTTCGAGTTGCTGGAGGACTGGCTTTTTGGGCTCTATCGGCGCCAGTTTCCACGGAAAACGCTGCGGCAAGCTGAGCGACCCAACTTTCAGAAGCTCCTAGAGGAGATGCATATCAAGCCCGAGCAAACGACCCAACAGATCTGGAAGAAGTTGTCGCTGCACCTGAACACCAAGGCGGCCAGGGAACAAATGCGTGAATCGCTCGACTACTGGGAGCGCGCAGCCCCTGGAATTCATCTGAGCCTTTCCGCAGCGGCGAAACCGCGCGCGTTGATTGGATTGCTCAAGTGCGGGGGGCTGGGCAGGGAGCATCAGCGGGTGGTCATCCAGAGCGCGAAAGATGTCCCTGGTGCTCCTTGCCCTCAAGCACTGAACAAAATGTTTGACCTCTTTCAGCAAGAGCTGGGAGTGAAGCCGGCGATCGAACATGCCCCTTGGCGCGTTGATCGTCCGATGGCCTATCTGCGGATCAACCCACATGAAAACGCGATTAGGACTGGCGCGTCCTCAGACGCAACGCCAGCTTTGAGGGCGTGGATGCTTGCGTTCAAGGCCCGACTGATTCTTGCTGGCTTGGAGTGAGCGACGCATGAAGGATGGATACCTTTTCGCAGTACGTCCAATGCTGGGCATCGGAACTATCACGAGTAGCGAGGACTGGGCGGGCAGGATAGAAGATTTTCATGATTTCCTGCGTGATCAGTTTCCGCTGGGCCAACTGCGGGCCAGCGTGGTGCGTTTCGACTACAGCACCACGGCGAGCGGCGTGGAAATCCGGGCGTTCTTGCAAAGGGCACCACAAGGAATCCTCTGGTCTTCCGTGACAGAGGAGTTCGCATCGGACCCGTTTGATATTGATGTGAGGACGATCAAGGAAGCCGCCAGAAATCTTGAAGAGGACTTTGAGGACGCGTTGAAAGGATGTGGTAATCCGGCGCTGGATCCGAGCCTCGCACGCAGGAGGGCATTGATCTACCGGTGCAGTCCAGAGGGAAGAATCCCGTTGTACAAAACACCAGAAGGCAAATCCATGCCCTTGGGATGCGTACGAACGTATATGGATCATGCCCCAGAATTTGAGGCTGTTTTCCGCGTGGAAGTGATCAGGCGCAATGTCTGCCGGGTACTTGATCTTGATCTTAAGGTCCCCACGGATGCGCCGCCCGCCTTGCGCGAAATTCGGATGGCCAACCTTCAAGGGAACATCGATTTGTATCGTGAAGAGCGGTCAAAGGGGGAAATCGCTGGCGCAGTGTTTTCAAAGGCGCTGGAGACTGGTGCTCTGCTTCGTGCGCGGGTTCAACTTGCCTTCAGTTGGGTGGACGGCACTGCCGAGCGGTGGAGCGTCCACGTTCTGCCAGAGCTCGTGGAATCAGCGGCTTCGCCAGATGCGTGATCCGCACGACATGAATCAGTGGGAGTTCACGACGCGGTCCAGTGTTGGAGTAGTCACACGAACCCAGCGCAGTTGCCCAAATAGTGCAGGACTGAGCCTGTATCGGTCTACTGATCTAGCGCGTCCGCAGTAGCAAGGGACGAATTTCTGGTCTAGGCTTTCAAGATGCAGGCTTGGCCCTCACGCTCACTGGAGTCCGTTGACTGGTCCGGTAAGTACCAGGGAGCTTGACATTGAGCTCGCCGCTGCGATGAACTACTGGTTCACCGTTGGTCCAACATTGGCCACGGATGCGAGGTTCAACCACGTCCGGTCACGATATCTCCAGAAAAAGGCGCGTTGGCGATTTTGGTAAGCCGACCCCCAGCTAGGAGCCAGGCTTTTAGCCATGCGCAAATCCAGTTCACCGTTTATCGACATCTAGGGTTTACACCTAGTGTTGCACCTCATCGTTGAGCGCATTATTGCAACAGCAAATGCAATTGCATATGCACAAGCAAGCAGAGTCTGCCGCCAGGTAGGCGATGTCACCAACCAAACATGCAACGTCGCGGCGAGAGACGCCGAGACGACCAGGAGCTGCAATGAGCAACGACGCGATGAAGAAGGAAAACGAAGCGCTGACCCGTGTCGGGCAGGGCACGCTGATGGGCAATCTCATGCGCCAGTACTGGCTGCCAGCCATGCGCTCGGATGAGCTCGAAGCGGGGGGAAGTCCTGTGCGACTGCTTCTCCTGGGAGAGAAGCTGATTGCCTACCGCAACCCGAGCGGCGTTGTGGGCGTCATGGACCACCAATGCCCGCACCGCAATGCGTCACTGTTCTTCGGGCGCAACGAAGAAGGAGGCATGCGTTGCGTGTATCACGGCTGGCAGTTCGACACGAGCGGGCAGTGTGTCGACCTGCCCAACATCCCTGACGGCGAGGCATTCAAAGCCAAGATCAAGGCCACGGCCTACACGGCCTTCGAAAAGCATGGCGTGGTATGGGTGTTCATGGGTGACCAAGCAAAGGTCCCTCCCACTCCAAAGATCGAAGTGATGGACGCCGAAGACGGTGAGATCGAACTCGAGTTTGCGCTTCGCGAGTGCAACTACCTTCAGTGTCTGGAGGGTGACATCGACACCTCGCACCTGGCGTTCCTCCATGTTGGCAACGTTGAACCAGAGCAACTGGCGTCCAGCGATCCGATGAAATATGTGGTCTCCAACCGTCGGCCAGAGCTTGAAGTCAGTGACGCCCCATGGGGCACAACCTACTGCGCATTCAAGACGACTGAAGACGGGGGCAAGTACCTGCGATTCGCAAACTTCATGTTTCCCTTCTGGAGCCAGGCGCCCCAGGGTGAGTTCGAGACCAATCTGTTTTCCCGTGCATGGGTGCCAATGGACGACACGCACACCATGTCGATCACCATGACATGGAGGAAGCGCCCGCCCACTTTCAAGCCCATGAAGGACGGAAAAGAACTGCCGGGAGTGGCGCCGCTCCAATTGCTGCCCAACAGCACCGACTGGCTTGGCCGCTTCCGCACGGTCCAGAACCTGGCCAACGATTTCCTGATCGATCGCGAGGCCCAGCGCAGCAACCGCATCTTTACCGGCATCGAGAATATTGGCGTCCAAGACCAGGCGATGACCGACTCGATGGGCGAGATCACCGACCGCTCGCGGGAACATCTCTCCCCCAGCGACATCATGATTGCGCGAACCCGCCGCAGACTGCTACGGGCTGCACGAGACCTGGAGGGCAAAGGCACCCCTCCACCAGGTGTGAACGATCCTTTCGTATACCAACTGGCGCGCAGCGGAGAACTCATCGTCGAGAACGCGGACGACTGGCAGGCCGTCTACGAGGAACACCTCAAGGACGCGGTTCGCATCTCCGATGCGGTTGCACCGCAGCAGTGAAGACGCCTGACAACCAGCCCCCGAAAGCGAACCAAGTCATGTTCAAGAACAAGGTCGTTGCCATCACGGGCGCAGCCCGAGGTATTGGTGAAGCGCTAACGCGGGCGTTCCTTTCAGAAGGCGCTCATGTGGTTGCGATGGATCTCTCTTGGGATTCCGATGCGCCCCTCTACCGGGATCTTCTCGCTGCAGGGTCTCTTCCTCTGGAATGTGACATCACCTCTGACGAGCAGGTCGACAAGGCGTTCCGGCTGGCCATGGAGCAGTTCAAGTCGATTGATGTACTGGTGAACAACGCCGCCATGCGACAGCGGGACTTCTATCCGTTGACTGGCGCCTGTGCGGTACTTGATACGAAGGACGAACACTGGGTTCGGATGTACCACGTGAACGTGGTCGGAACTCTCAAGGTGATCCGTCGCTTCATAGAACCCATGAAGGCACAGCATAGGGGCAGCGTGATCAACATCTCTGCCAATGGCAGTCTGGTCCTGGACCTCGGAGCTGGGGTCAGCGCAGGCAACCACCCCGAATTCCTGAATCAGCCCTATGACGCATCGAAGGCCGCTCTGACCAGCCTGAGTTTCTATCTGGCAGCCGAGGTCAAGGCCCACAACGTCGCGGTAAACATCGTCTTCCCGGGAGCCACACGTACCACGGGATCGGACGAATTGACCGATGGAAGAAAAGGCCTGGGGTTCATGACGCAGCTCCTCGGACCAGAACACGTTTTGCCTGTGTGTCTGCACCTTGCAGGTCAGGACGGACAAGGTGTTACGGGACGAGCGTTCGACGTCGTGCCGTGGAATGCTGCACACAAAGAAGTGGTTCATGCAGCAGTCCTCAACGCAGAAACGGCCTGAGCCCCTTGGGCATCAATGCTCCTCAAGACCCAACTGAAATGCAGAGAATGAAAGCCATCGTCGAGTGTCAGGAAGATGTGGCCCAGGGGGTGCGCTCCTTTGCCCTGCGTCCGGCCAGCGATTCGGCCGAGTTCGAGGTTGCTGCCGCTGGCTCGCACGTGGATCTGTTCCTTGCCCAAGATCTGGTGCGCTCCTACTCGCTGTATCTCCCGGCAGCCAAAGGCGATCCGTACAGGATCGCTGTGGCGCTTGATCCGCGGAGCCGAGGGGGTTCGCGCCACATGTTCGCCCACGTGAAAGTAGGTGATGAAATCGACATCTCCTTACCGAAGAATCACTTTCCGCTGACAGAGGATGCGAGCAACACCGTGATGGTCGCTGGCGGAATCGGAGTGACGCCGCTCATGGCAATGGCCACGCGCCTCACAAGGCTTGGCAAACCATGGACGCTCCACTATGCAGCGCAGGCCAGGACAAGTGCCGCGTTCATCAACGAGCTACAAGAACTGGCGTATGCCAGTGGCAGCAGTGTTCACTTCAGCTTTGGCGACGATCCAGATCGCCAAAGGATTGACTTGCCGAAGGTCTTTGCTTGCGCGCCACTGGATACCCACTTTTACTGCTGCGGACCGAAACGGATGATCGATGCCTTCGTTGCTGCGGGTGAGCAACGTCCCAGTAGGTTCGTGCACGTCGAGCACTTTGGAGGAGTGACTCCGACGGGGAGCGACCAATCCTTCACCGTGCGCCTGGCCCGTTCCGGCAAGGTGCTCACCGTCCCGGCAGGAAGAACCATTCTTGAAGTAGTTGAACAAGCCGGAATTTCAGTGGCGCATGCCTGCAAAGAGGGGGTATGCGCTGCCTGTGAAACACGGGTGATTGACGGCATACCTGATCACCGGGACCTCGTGCTTTCCAAGAAGGAGCGTGGACAGAATCAAAGCATGATGATCTGTTGCTCTGGCTCGGTGACGGCAGAACTGGTGCTTGACCTCTGAAAGAAGGAAATGATGAACAAGAAGCTCCCATTGCATGACATTGACATCTCTCGCTATGTCCCATCTCTGTTGAGTGTCCTCAACAACAGGCTCTCTTCGAGCGCGTCGGATCTGTACCTTCAGAACTTCGATGTGGGAATTAACGAGTGGCGGATCATGGTGGTTCTTGCACGCCAGCCTGGCATGTCGGCCAAGAGTATCTCCGAGCTTGCGGCCATCCATCAGACCGTGATCAGCCGCAGCCTTCGAGAGATGGAGAAGAAGGGCTTCATCGCATTTGACAAGGGCAAATGGGAGCGTCTGATTGAACTCACCACTCTTGGGGCAGAGACCTACGAAAAGGTTCTCAAGATCGCGCTCCAACGCGAGCAATTGCTTCTTGACGGATTCAGTGACGCAGAGCGCGAGCACCTGATCGAGTTTCTGCGGCGCATGAACGGCAATGTGGCACTCGTGGACTCACTCAAGCCCAATCTCAAATGATGCCGAGGTGCAGTAAATGACTGATCAAGTTCATCAAACCGTTCCAAATTCGTCTCCTCGAAAAGAGACCGATCCGGGGCAGCGCGTCTGGACCGATGCCAGGCTGCTCGGCCACGATGAACTCGATGCGACCCACAAGGAGTTCTACGAGGTGGTGTTTCGCATGCTGACTTGCAACGAGAACACTGCCTTGACGACTCTGCTGGATTTTGAGGAACACGCTCAGGCTCACTTCTGGGAGGAGGAAGACTGGATGCGTGAAACAGCCTTCCCCGCAGCGCAGTGCCATGCCGACGAACACCGGAAGGTGCTGGCGTCGCTCGCGGAGGTGAAACACGCCGTGTCCACCAACGTCGCGGATCAGCGTTTGGTCCAGCGATTTGCTGATCACCTTTTTGCCTGGTTCCCGGGACACGCTGACTACATGGATTCGGCCCTCTCAACCTGGCTCAACAAGAAGCGCTTCGGCGCCAAACCCGTGGTGTTCAAGCGATTGGCAGTTGCTTGATTGCCGCCCGATTTCCCCACCCACCCCACACCCGTTAGGAGACAAATCATGCTTAGACGATCCCTTCTCAAGGCCGCGTCCTTGACCCCCTTGGCCACGCCTTTCCTGAACCTTGGTGCCCAGGAAGTCCATCGACTTCGATTCAGCACGTTCATGCCGGCGCTCTCTAACGTTTACGCCAACATCCATAAACCATGGATGGACGCGATCGAAAAGGATGCTGGTGGCCGGATCAAATTCGAACCATATCCCTCAATGCAACTGGGTGGGTCCCCAGGACAGCTCTTCGATCAAGCCAAGGACGGCGTGGCAGACATCAGCTTCACGATCTCGGGGTACGCCCCGGGCCGGTTCCCGATGATCGAAGTCTTCGAGTTGCCATTCTTCACCTATGACGGCGAAGGCTCCTCCCGTGCGCTGTGGGAGTACTACAAGGGCTATGCAGAAAGTGACTTCAAGGATGTACATGTGCTGGCACTGCACATGCACGGCCTCAATGTGGTGCACATGAAGACGAAGCTTTTGAAATCAGCTGATGATTTCCGGGGCATGAAGATCCGTGGTGCAACGCGCGTGGCAACCCAGGTGATCAGCGCGCTAAGCGCCGCTCCCATTGGCATGCCCCTGCCGCAAGTTCCCGATGCGTTGTCCAAGAGCGTTATCGACGGCGCCATTGTTCCCTGGGACACGGTGCCGCCCGCCAAGTTGCAGGAGCTCACCAAGTTTCATACAGAGTTTGCTCCTGGCAGCCCCGGCTTCAATAACTCCACGCAGTTCATGGTGATGAACAAGCGTCGCTATGAGGGCTTGCCTGCCGATCTTCGCCAAGTCATGGACCGCCACTCTGGGCTGGAGTTTTCGGGTCGGTCCGGTCGAATCATTGCAGGTGGTGACGACGCAGTGCGCCAGGATGTGTTGAAACGCGGTAACACGGTGCACGTGATGGGCAAGTCGGAAACCGAAGACTTCAAGAAGAAGGTTGCTCCTGTGACCGACACCTGGATCAAGGCAATGAACGAACGCGGACAGGATGGCAAGAAGCTCTACGACGCTGCCGCAGCCCTTATCCAGAAGCATCGCATCAAGGTCTGATCCCAATCCTCTTCAGAATCTCCCGCCAGGTGGTTTACCACGCTGGCGGGCGCGTGATTGCATGAATCTAATCAACTCTGCCTATCGCCTGGCAGGCCTGTCCGCTATGTTCGGTGCATTGCTGCTCTTGGCTGTCATGCTCATGATCGTTGCGAGCGTGAGCGGCCGCGCTCTCATTGGCGTTGGACTTGGCCCCGTACCTGGTGACTTCGAGCTGGTCGAAGTGGGCACCGCGATCGCGGTCTTCTTCTTCCTGCCCTGGACTTATCTCAAAGGTGGCCACGCCACCGTTGATCTGCTCTTCATTCACCTGCCGCCCTGGGGCAAGCGCGTGGTCCTGATCGTGAGTGACGTGCTCATGCTGGTGATTTGGCTGGTGCTGACCCACATGCTGTACCAGGGAATGCTCGAGAAGCGAGACAACCTTGAGACGACGTTCATCCTTGCCATGCCAGTCTGGTGGGCTTACGCAGTAAGCCTGTTGGGCGCAGCTGCCGGCTGCTTGGCGTACGTCGCACGTACCGCCACACTGCTCGGCCTGGGTAAGGAACCCGAAGGCTGGACCACAGAAGAGGCGGTGCACTGATGAGCGGCATCGAACTCGCCGCATGGTCGTTTCCGATCCTGCTGCTGATGATCTTCATCCGCATTCCTATCGGCCTGTCGATGCTGGTGTGCGGTTTGGTTGGCGCCTGGATGGTCTACGGCAGCGCCACACCCATTCTCAACCAACTCAAGCAGGTTACTTACGGAACCTTCTCCAGCTACAACCTCTCGGTCATTCCACTGTTCTTGCTGATGGGACAGTTCGCCGCGCTCGGCGGATTGTCACAGGCATTGTTCAAGGCGGCCGAGGCCTGGATTGGCCACCGCAAGGGTGGTGTGGCCATGGCCGCGGTGGGTGCGTGTGCCGGCTTCGGTGCAATCTGCGGCTCTTCCCTGGCTACTGCTGCCACCATGGGCCAAGTTGCCTTGCCCGAACTCAAACGCGCAGGATATGCGGGTGGCATTTCCACCGCCACGCTCGCAGCGGGTGGCACGCTCGGCATCCTGATACCTCCCTCAGTAGTGCTGGTTATCTACGCCATCTTGACCGAACAGAACATCGCCAAGCTGTTCCTTGCAGCCTTTGTGCCCGGCATCTTGGCGGCCATTGGATACATGATGGTGATCGCCATCTACGCCCGAGTGCGCCCGCTTGAGATGGGCACCGTGCCGCCGCTGCCCATGAAGGAGCGCTGGAAGGCCACAGCCAGGGTTTGGCCCGTGATGGTGATCTTCCTGTCGGTAGTGGGCGGCATCTACGCCGGCTTGTTCACGCCCACCGAGGGTGCTGCCGTGGGGGCCTTCGGTACGGCAGTGGCGGCTTGGTGGGCCGGCGGCCTGAACCGCAAGACAGTGCTGGCGGCGTTGCTGGGCACGGCGGTGGCCACCGGCATGATCTTCATGATCGTGCTCGGAGCTGGTGTTTACAACACGTTTCTCGCTCTGTCTCAGCTTCCGCAGGAAGCCGCAGCGATGGTCGGTGGCTCTGGTCTCAACCCCTGGGTGGTGCTGATCGCCATCTTGGCGATCTATGTCGTGCTTGGCTGCTTCATGGATTCTCTGTCCATGATCTTGCTGACCATTCCTGTTTTCTTCCCTGTGGTTACGGCACTTGACTTCGGCATGCCGCCGGAGCACTTCGCGATCTGGTTCGGCATCCTCGTGCTGATCGTGGTCGAGGTGGGGCTGATCACTCCACCGGTGGGTATGAATCTGTTCGTCATCAACAGTATGGCCAAGGATGTGCCCATCATGGATACCTACCGCGGGGTGATTCCTTTCGTGCTGAGTGACTTCATGCGCACTGCGCTCCTGGTTGCCTTCCCCGCGATCGTGACCTTCGTTCTGTAGTGGGTTTTCATTGCCCTCTGGCTGGCTTCCAGTGTTCTCCCAGTCGGCGCTGCCCGGCGTGAGGTTGAAGATGCCTTCATGGCTGGAGCAGGCGACATCGGGCACACCAACCAGTGCGTTGGCCATCTAACTGCTGGTGACCGCCAAAGCCTTCAGCGCCACGGCGCTCGGAGCTGCAGCTTATCTACACGCCCTGCGCCTGTGGCGTTGAAAACGTTGCGCACGCGCTCTCGCATCATTGTGTGGGGCTGCACTTGTCCTCCGCGGGGCTGCCCATTACCCCGGCGCTGCTTGCGCTTTCCCCAATCAATGGTGGGCGTTTCTTCCGGCATCCGCGCTCTGGTGATTGGGGCCACCGGCGGACCCATCGGCTACACGATCTCCAGCACCGCTCTCGGGCTACGGCGGGCGACCGCTTCAGACCTCCAGGCTTGCTGAGTACCTGCACCACCCTCAACACCAGACACTCAATCTGAAGCAGCAACGTGTATCGAATGACAGTATGCGTGTCGGTCTAATTTTCCCGAGGCTCGCAGTCACCTGCAGTAACCGCTGCATAGCCGGCCTCGGCAACTCTCCACGCATTTGAAGTCAGGATGTTGGCGCCGATGGAATATTGACCCGATGGTCAGTTTTCGGTCGGCGTCAACACGGTGGCGATCAGGAGGCGGCGGCTGGCGATTGCATCTTCGGACAAGCAACCTGCTTTGTTGACTAAAAAATATTTTAACATCTACAATTGGTCGAACCATTGATAGGAGTTGTCTTTGAAAGCCTTCGTCCCCGTCAAACGTGTGGTGGATTACAACGTCAAGGTGCGCGTCAAGAGCGACGGCACAGGCGTGGACATCGCCAACGTCAAGATGAGCATGAACCCGTTTGACGAAATCGCGGTGGAAGAAGCGGTTCGTCTGAAGGAGAAGGGCGTGGTCACCGAGGTGGTCGCCGTCTCTTGCGGCGTCACGCAGTGCCAGGAGACCCTGCGCACCGCCATGGCGATCGGCGCCGACCGCGCGATCCTCGTGGAAACCACCGAAGAGCTGCAGCCCCTGGCCGTGGCCAAGCTGCTCAAGGCGTTGTTCGACAAGGAGCAGCCCGGTCTCATCATCCTGGGCAAACAGGCGATCGACGACGACTGCAACCAGACCGGCCAGATGCTCGCTGCACTCGCCGGCCTGCCGCAAGCCACCTTCGCCAGCAAGGTGGAAGTGGCTGATGGAAAGGCCTCCGTCACGCGCGAGGTGGACGGCGGTTCGGAAACCCTGTCGATCACACTGCCGGCCGTCATCACGACCGACCTTCGCTTGAACGAGCCGCGTTATGTGACGCTGCCCAACATCATGAAGGCCAAGAAAAAGCAGCTCGACATCGTCAAGCCCGAAGACCTCGGTGTGGACGTGACGCCGCGCATCAAGACCCTGAAGGTCAGCGAGCCGCCCAAGCGCGGCGCGGGCGTCAAGGTGGCCGACGTGGCCGCCCTGGTGGACAAGCTGAAGAACGAAGCCAAAGTGATCTGAGGAACCGACACATGACCGCACTTGTTATTGCCGAACACGACAACGCTTCCGTCAAGGGCGCGACCTTCAACACCGTCGCCGCCGCCGCCCAATGCGGTGGTGAGGTGCACGTGCTCATCGCCGGGCACAACGCCGGCGCTGCAGCCGCCGCCGCCGCGCAAATCGCCGGCGTGAGCAAGGTGATCCACGCCGACGCGCCCGGCTTCGAACACGGCCTGGCCGAGAACGTGGCCGCGCAGGTGCTGACCATTGCCGCGAACTACAGCCACATCCTGTTTCCCGCGACCGCCAGCGGCAAGAACATCGCCCCGCGCGTGGCCGCCCACCTGGATGTGGCGCAGTTGTCCGACGTGACCAAGGTCATCAGCGCCGACACCTTCGAGCGCCCAATCTACGCCGGCAACGCGATTGCCACCGTGCAGGCGCTGGACGCCACCAAGGTCATCACCGTGCGCACCACGGGCTTTGATCCGGCAGCTTCCACCGGGGGCAGTGCCGCCATCGAAACCGCCACGGCAGCCGCCGATGAAGGCAAGTCCAAATTCATGGGCAGCGAGATCGCCAAAAGCGACCGCCCCGAACTCACCGCCGCCAAGATCATCGTCTCCGGTGGCCGAGCGCTGGGCAGTGCCGAGAAGTTCAACGACGTGATGACGCCCTTGGCCGACAAGCTCGGCGCAGCACTCGGCGCCAGCCGCGCCGCGGTGGACGCGGGCTACGCGCCAAACGACTGGCAAGTGGGCCAAACCGGCAAGATCGTCGCGCCGCAGCTCTACATCGCCGCCGGCATCTCGGGCGCGATCCAGCATCTGGCGGGCATGAAGGACTCCAAGGTGATCGTGGCGATCAACAAGGACGAGGAAGCGCCGATCTTCAGCGTGGCGGACTACGGGCTGGTTGTGGACCTGTTTGTGGCGGTTCCAGAACTGGTGGCAGCTGTCTGACCGGCATCCAAGACCCTTGGCCACGCCGTTCATTCGTGGCACAATGGTAGAACCAATAATTCATTTGGCACAGAAGCCCGAAAGACCCCCCGTGTTTGATCAAGCCAGAATCAATGACCTGCCTGTGCAGGAACCGAGAGCAGCCACAGGGCCGGGCGTGCTCGCCGGAACGCGGGTGATCGATTTCACGCACTTCGTAGCAGGGCCCCTCGCCACGATGACCCTGGCGGACTTCGGCGCCGAGGTGATCAAGGTCGAGGCTCCAAAAAAGGGAGACGACTTCCGCTACTACCCGCCTTCCGATCCCGAGCTGGAGGCTCAGGGCGCTCCATACCTCTGGACCAACCGGAACAAGCGAAGTCTCGGCCTCGACATGAAATCGCCCGCGGGGCTGGCGGTGGCCAAGGCCTTGATCGAGTCCGCCGACGTGCTGGTGGAGAACTTTTCCACCGGGGTGATGGAGCGTTTCGGCCTTGACTACGAGACCTGCCGAAGGATCAATCCACGGCTCATCTACTGTTCCGTTTCCGCTTACGGCAGAACCGGCCCCTACGCGGACCGTCTTGGCTTCGATCCCATTGCGCAGGCCGAGAGCGGCTTCATTTCGATGAACGGCTATCCGGACCGCCAGGGCGTGCGCACGGGGTCGGCCATCATGGACATCAGCACCGCCATGACCGCCACGAACGCGATCCTGATGGCCCTGCTGGCCCGCGCCAGGGATGGCCTTGGGCAGTTCGTCGAGGTCGCACTGTTCGACACGGCGATCCTGATGACCGGCTTCGCGGCCATGCAGCACCTCACCACGGGCTACGAGCCGAAGCGCAACGGCAACACGAGCCCCGACACCTGCCCGTCCGGCGTATTCCAGTGCGCGGACCTGCCGTTCTACATCAACTGCGGCAACGACGGCATTTTCGTGCGCTTGTTCGAGCAGGTCCTTGAGCGGCCCGACATCGCCCACGATCCAGTGCTGTCAAAGCGTGCCAACCGGCTCTCCCAACGCGAACGCCTGTTCCAGCTGATGGAGGAAGAATTTGCCAAGCATCCTTGGAGCTATTGGCAGCCGAAACTGCGCGCTGCCGGGGTGCCCAGCGGTCAAGTCCGCACATTGGCGCAGGCGTTGGCTTCCGACGAGTCACGTTCGCGCAACCTGGTCAACCGCATCCCCCATCCGGTCAAGGGCTGGATACCGAATGTGGCGAGCCCGCTGAGGTTGGCGCGCACCCCGGCGCTGGACTCGAAGGCCGCACCGGCCGTGGGTGCCGACACCAACGAGATCCTGGGTGACGTGCTGCATTTCAACGAAGACCGGATTCGCGAACTGCGTGAAGCCGGGGCATTCGGCAGCTGATTCGTGGGGTTGTCCGAATGACCCGCAATGTAGCGATCATTGGCACCAGCGCCATTCCGGTCGGCCGTCACCAGACCGCCGACGACGCCGAGCTGCAGACGCTCGAGCACGAGATCATGACCCGCCTGGTGGTCGATGCGGTCCGCGATGCGGGTGTCGACAAGCAGGACATCCAGAGCCTGGTTTTCACGTTGCCGCGCCCATACACGCGCCAAAAGTATTTCCACACCTTCCTAATGGGGCAACTGCGGCTGGCCTGCCGTGGCAACGTGATGGAGGTGATGGGCAATGGGATGACGGCGGCCCTGGCATTCGACCAAGCCTGCAACGACATCATGCTGGGCCGCGCCAATGTCGCCCTTGCGCTGGGCATCAACATGGAAAGCGCGGTCTCGGCGGCCGAGCACATGATGAGCAGCATGCGGACCACGGGTGACGTGGACTTCCATACGTCGGCCGGCTTTACGCCGATCGCCTGGTATGCGATGGATGCCATGCGGTACATGTACGAATACGGCGCGACGCGCGAACAGCTCGGTTCCGTCGCGGTCAAGAATCGTTATCACGCATCGCTGAACCCTCTGGCGCAGTACCGCAAGCCGGTAACGCTGGAAGAAGTCGTCGGTCAACGTCCCATCGTCGAGCCGCTCGGGCTGTACGACGTGCCGCCCCGCGGCGATGGCGCAGCCTGCTTGGTGCTGGCCAGCGAGGACGTCGCCAAGTCGCTTGGCCGCCCTTACGTGTTGGTGCGCGGACGCGGCTTCTGCCATGACGGTACTCACCAGATCAGCGACACCCCGAACGACATGATCGCCTTCGACTCCGCGCGGCAGGCCGCTGCCACGGCCTACGAGCAGGCCGGCATCACCCCGATGCAGATCGACGTCGCCGAACTCTACGCGCCATGCACCATCGTCGAGGTGCTGGTGAGCGAGGCCATCGGACTGGTGCCTGTGGGGCAAGGCGCACGCGCCTCTTTCGAGGGCGAAACCACGCTCGGCGGCCGGATCCCGATTTCCACGTCGGGTGGCCTGACGTCGCGCGGTCATCCTGCCTATGTGACGTCCCTCTACAACTACGTGGAACTCGCAGAGCAATTGCGCGGTCGTGCGGGCGAGCGCCAGGTGCGCAACGCACGTTTCGGCGTGGCCACTGGTGAACTTGGTAACTACAACGCCGCTCTGGTCCACGTCCTGGAGGCCATGCAATGACCTTGCCGCAAATCTCCGTGGATGCGCAGCGCGCCTATCCGCCGCGGCAGTCGGGGTTCACCCAAACCTTCTGGTCGGCTCTGGCCGATGGACGCTGGACGACCACGCGGTGCAAGGCCTGCGCGCGCCAGACCTTTCCGCCCAAACCCGTTTGCCCCCATTGCTGGTCCACGGAAATCGAGTGGAGCGAACTCGGCGCGACTGGCATCTTGTATTCGTGGACCCGGATCCATGCCGCCCCGGCGGTGTTCGCCGCCGAGTCACCCTACGCCGTCGGCATCGTTGATCTCGAAGACGGCATCCGCTTGGCGTGCAGGCTGGTAGAGCGCGATGACTTGCCGCTCACCGTGGGTCAGCCGGTGGAAATGCTGGTCCTTCAATACGGGGACGGTCCCCTTTTCGCCGCGCGCCCGCGCGGCAACAACCAACTTAAGTCTGGAGAATGAAATGTCCTTGATCAATACCGTGGGCCTGACCGACGACCAGCGCATGATGCGCGAAGGCGTGCTCGACCTACTGAGCCGTCACCTGCCATGGGAAAACGTCCGCAAGATGGATGAGTCTCGCGAATTCCCGCTCGAAGCCTACCAGGCCCTCGCCGACGCCGGCTACATCGGCTTGTTCTACCCCGAAGAACTCGGCGGTATGGGCGGGTCTTACCGAGACATCGCCGTGTTCCTGGAGACCCTGGGCTACTACTACACCGGTATCGCGCAGGCCATCACAACGTCCGCCGTCTATGCCGGCATGCACATCGCCAAGTTCGGCACGCCGGAACTGAAGAAGGAGTTGGTGCCGAAAATCATTGCCGGCAAAGCGAAGCTGGCCCTTGCCATGTCCGAGCCGGGAACAGGATCCGACGTGGCCGGACTGAAGACTTTCGCCGAGCGAAGTGGCGACGAGTACATCCTGAACGGCAGCAAGGTGTGGATTACCTGCGCCCACGTTGCCGACTACCTGGTGGTGATCACCCGCACCGATCGCGACGGCGCCAACCGACACCAGGGGATCAGCACGCTTTTGGTCCCCACCAACACGCCGGGCGTCACGATCCGCCCGTTGTCCATGCTGGGCCGTCGCACTTCGCACGCCAACGAGGTCTTTTTCGACAACGTGCGCGTGCCTGCTGCCAACCTGTTTGGCGGTGAAGGCAAGGCCTGGAAGAACATCATGAGTTGCCTGGGTCTTGAGCGCCTGGGATTGGCAGCCATCTCGGCCGGTCACTGCTTCAAAATCACCGAGTACGCCCGCGCATATGCCAAGGAACGTGTTCAGTTTGGCCAACCGATCTCCGAGTTTCAAGTGATCCAGCACAAGCTGGCCGATATGCTGATCATGTCGGAGACGGCGCGTCAGATGGTCTACCGAACAGCCGACGTGCTGGATGCGGGTCTGCCGGCGGTGACTGAGGCGTCTATCGCCAAGATCGTTGCCACTGAGAACAACTTCAAGTGCGCCGACATTGGCATGCAGGTCATGGGAGGCGCCGGCTATTCGATGGAGTACGACATGCAGATGTTCTTCCGCGATTCGCGCGTGGGACCCATCGGCGGCGGTACCAACGAGATCCAGCGGAACATCCTCGCCAAGCAGATGGACCTCTGACGGCTGATCTGACAGCGCATGCAAGAAGGCCGGGCGCGCTAGCGCCCGGCCTTCTTGTTGGAGACAAGCGGCGTGGAGACTCAGTCTTCCTTCGGTCGACAACGGTACATCAGGGTGGTGACCATCGAATGAACGGTCTCGCCGCGCTGGTTCTTGATGTTGCGGTTGAACACGACGATGCCCTGGTTGCCTTTGCTGGTCAGTTTCTTCTCGGTGGGCGTGATCACCACATGCAGCGTGTCGCCGTGCTTGACCGGCAAGTGCATGCGCCACTGGTCATTGCCCAGCATCGCGACGATGGTGCCGTCGTTGATGCCGCTCAGGCATTGCAGGCCTCCGGCGATCGCCAATACCAGGGGCCCATGAGCGATCGGCTCGCCATAGGGTTGCGTCTTGCAGAACTCGTAGTCTATGTGGGGTGCATTGTGGTCACCCGACAGGCAGGCGAAGTTGACGATGTCGGTCGAGGTGACGGTGCGACGGGACGTGACGATCGTTTTGCCGATCTCGAAGTCCTCGTAGTACATGCCCCGGGGTTTGGACATTTCGGTTTCAGGCATGTTCACTCCTTGGCCGGCCCCTTGCCGGTGGTTGCGTTGGGTTGAAAAAATTGGGGTTGGTACTTCATCACCACCGGCCCATCGAGCCGCCACGAATGGCATTGGCCCAGGAAATGTGGGAGCTCATCTGGCGCCGGCTCACCCAGGCGACGTCGCTCCTGCGCTTGCCAGGTGGGAATGGTCTGCAGGGCTGCCGTTGCCATGTTCATCAGCAGTTCGCGCAGGTGGGTGCAGCTCTCCACGCCACCCAGGCGTTCGTTGATGGCAAGGCGCCAGCCTTTTCCCATGTGAACGCCAACGATTGCTTGCAGACTGTCCTCCACCTCTTTGCAGAAATGGAACGGTGTGTCGGCCATTCGACTGGTGATCTCACGCACCAGCAAGGCGTCGTCAACGGTGGCCGTGATGGCCATGCGGTGCACGAACTGACCCGCTGGCAGCAGGTCTTTCTCGTACACCTGCGTGTCGTAGTGCCGCAAGTCACGCAGCTCGCCTTCGATATCCCAGAGGCCGTCGGCGCGTCGATAGCCGTTGTATTCGACGGAGCGGGTGTGGAGGCGTTGGCGTTCGACAGGCATGCGGAAAGGATGAGCGGCTTGGACTTGGAACACGAAACAGAGTCTTGCGTTTTACGTTTGTCAATGGTTGGGCCATTGTATAGTTGAGGTGTGTAAATGGCAACTGCCGCCGTCCCATGGGCGGCCTTCAACAGCCGCATCGAAAGGACTTCTCTCATGACAACTTCTTCCCATCCCGCTCGTGTCGGTCCTCTGGCGGGACTGCGCGTCGTCGAGTTCGCCGGTCTCGGCCCAGGACCGTTCGCCTGCATGCTGCTGTCGGACATGGGTGCGGAGGTAATCCGGGTGGATCGTCCGGACGCCCGCCTGGGTAACCGGAATGACATCATCGGCCGCGGCCGGCAGACGGTGCTGCTGGACCTGAAGGACCCTGAGGCCAACACGCAGATTCTGGAACTGTTGGCCAAAGCCGACGTGCTGGTCGAAGGATTCCGGCCCGGTGTCATGGAGCGACTCGGTTTGGGCCCGGACGCCGTGGCGCAGCGCAATCCGCGCATCGTCTATGGCCGCATGACAGGGTGGGGTCAGCAAGGACCGCTCGCGCACGCAGCGGGGCACGACATCAATTACATCGCCCTCGCAGGCGCTCTGGCGGCGATCGGCGAACCAGGTGGGGCGCCTGTGCCGCCGCTGAACCTGGTCGGCGACTATGGCGGCGGCAGCTTGTACTTGGTCGTTGGCATACTTGCAGCTGTGCTCGAGGCGCGCCGCAGCGGACAGGGGCAGGTGGTGGATGCCGCTATCTGCGATGGCGTGGTTTCCCTCATGAGCCTGTTTCAGTCCCAGGCCCTTCTTGGCAGGCACACCGAGGAGCGCGGCAGCAACCCATTGGATGGCGGTGCGCCCTACTACGGGGTGTACGAGACGGTGGATGGCGGTTACGTGTCCCTGGGGCCGATCGAGCCCAAGTTCTTCGCCCTCTTGTGCGAGAAGATCGATCTGCCAGCGGATTTGCGAGATGCCCAGAACGACCGCGCCCGATGGCCCGCCTTGCGCGATGCCATCGCCAGCCGCATCAAGGTCCGCACGCGCGCCCAATGGTGCGAACTGCTGGAGGGCAGCGACGTCTGCTTCGCTCCGGTGTTGCCATTGAGCGAAGCGGCCGCGCATCCGCACAACCAGGCGCGTGGAAACTTCGTGGAGCTCGACGGCATCCTGCATACGGCACCCGCGCCGCGCTTTTCCCGCACGCCCTCAGCCATACAAGGGCCGGCGCCCACAGCTTCTGTCGCGCCCGAGGAAGTTCTGCAGCGCTGGCGGGGCGTTTGAAGCGGCGGGCCGGGCCTACAGGTCGAGTGTAAGCACGGGTCCGAGCGACCCTGAGCAGCACGGCATGACGACACGGTTGCTGGCACGCTCCTCATCGCTCAGGCATTCGTCGCGGTGGTCCGGCTGGCCGTGCAAGACATTGACGCGGCAGCTGCCGCAGATGCCTTGTGTGCAGGAATAGGGCAGGTCGACCCCAGCGTCCAGCAGCGTGTCCAGCATTGATCGGCCAGGCACTACGCGCAGGCTGCGCCCGTCGCGCATGAGTCGCAGCTGGTAACCACCATCTGTGGCGGCCGCCTGCGTGGCACTGAACCGTTCGTAGTGAACGTGGCTGGGCGGCAGCGCCTTCGTGGCGTCGAGGAAGCCATCGATCATCGCGGCTGGACCACAGCAGTAGAAATGGCTGCCGGCCGGGGCTGAGGCGATGATCCCGCGCAGGTCCATGCGGGCGCCCCCGTTGGCAGTGGCATAGCGGTGTAGTTCGGAGTCTCCTTGGGCCTGCAGTCGGTTCAGCTCCCAGGTGAAAGCCATCTCCGCCATGTGACGCGTGGAGTAGTGCAGGCTCCAGCCGCGACCGAGCTCGTTGAGCCGCCCGATCATGGTCAACAGAGGCGTGATGCCGATGCCGCCAGCAAGCATAACGCTGTGTGTTGCCGACTCTTCTAGCTCGAATTCGTTGCGCGGCCCGTGTGCCTCCAGCCGCATACCGACCCTCGCCTGCTCGTGGAACCAAGCGGAGCCGCCTCGGCTGGCCGGATCGCGCCGGACAGTAATCCTGTAGCACTCGCGGTTGGCTGGGGAGCTCGATAGAGAGTAGCTGCGGCGAGGACCACCAGGGATTTGCACATCGACATGGGCCCCGGCACTGAATGGCGGCAGTTCCCGCCCATCGGGGTCGACCAGCTCAAAGGACGCGGTGCCTTCGGCCTCAAGGCGGATCTGGCGCAACAACAGGTAAAGGGCTTGCATGGTGGGGATTGATCTTGGGCTTACCGGTCGGCGCCGGCGTTGACGAAACATCGGAAGTGGTGATACGATTGTTCAATGGTACGACCAAACAAGGATGATTGCAAATGCTGACACGTGAAGACAATGAGCGGCTGGTCCGTGTGGGTCCAGGGACGGAGATGGGTCGCCTGATGCGCCTGTACTGGATCCCGTTCCTGCTGGCGAAGAACGTTGAAGCCGACGGTCAGCCGTATCGCGTCCGTCTCCTGGGCGAGGACCTCGTAGCTTTTCGTGACAGCAGTGGTCAGGTGGGGCTCGTTGACCATGCCTGTCCGCACCGGGGCGCGCCGATGGTGCTGGCGCGCAACGAGGAGGGGGGTCTGCGCTGCATTTACCACGGTTGGAAATTCACTGTCGAGGGGCGCTGCCTGGAAATGCCGGCGGAACCGGCCAACTCTCGCATGCCATCGGCCATGCGCATTGGGTCCTACCCGGTGCGCGAGCGCAACGGCGTGTTGTGGACGTACATGGGACCGGACCCCGCGCAGGCGCCGCAGCTGCCAAGCTTGGAATGGAACATGGTGCCGGCGGAGCAAGTGGCCGTCTCCATGCGCGTACAGGAATGCAACTGGCTGCAGGCGCTGGAAGGTGAGATTGACT